>CAYXDO010000130.1:14503-22276 GCA_964463485.1 uncultured Myxococcales bacterium
GTGCCCGTGCCCGTGCCCGATCTTGATCCTGATCCGTGGCTCCTGATCCGTGGATCCTGATCCGTGGATCCTGATCCGCCCTCAGTCCGTCGTGCGAGCTCGCGCTTCCGTGCGCTTCTTCGGTCTCTTCTGCGCCTTGAAGGTGCGGGCCTCGAAGCCGTGGCGTTTCATCAGAATCCACAGGTTCTTTCGGTCGAGCCCAGCTCGCTCGGCGGCGTCGGAGAGGTGCCCTTCGCTCACTTCGAGCAACGTGGTCAGGTACTCGACCTCGAAGCGGTCGAGCAGCCGGCGCTTCTCGTCCTGATAGCTGCCGAGCTCTCGGGGGTCCGAGCGCGTGGCCCGAGTCTCGGAGAACTTCACGTCTTCCGATCGGATCCGGCCGTCCGACATGACGGCGAGCTGCTCGATCTTGTTCTCGAGCTCGCGGACGTTGCCGGGCCAGTTGTAGGCCTCGAGCTTGCGAAAGACCTCCGGCGTGAAGAACTCGACCTGCTTGCCGAACTGCCGATTGAAGCGCTCCAGGAAGTGCCGGGCCAACAGGGACACGTCGCCCGGCCTGTCTCGGAGCGGCGGCAACGTGAGCGGGACGATGTTCAACCGGTAGAAGAGGTCTTCGCGAAACGTGCCTTCGGCGACCGCCCGCCGTAGATCGCGATTGGTCGCCGCGATGATCCGTACGTCCGCGATCTTGCTCTTGGGGCTGCCGAGCGGCTTGTACTCTTTGAGCTGCAAGAATCGCAGGAGCTTCACCTGCACCGAGAGCGCGATCTCGCCGATCTCATCGAGGAACAACGTCCCCGAATCGGCCGCATCGACGAGACCCGGCGTGTCCGAACGAGCGTCCGTGAACGCGCCCTTCTTGTATCCGAAGAGCTCGGACTCGAGCAGCGCCTCCGGAAGCGAGCCGCAGTTCACCGCGACGAACGGAGCGTTCGCGCGCTTGGAGAGCGCATGCAGCACCCGCGCGACGACCTCCTTGCCGGTCCCCGACTCCCCGTAGATGACGACCGACGCTTCGGTCTGTGCGACGGTCGGAAGTCGTTGGCGCAGCTCGATCATCGACGGGCTCTTGCCGATGATCTGGGCCCCCTGCGCCATGGTCGCGCGCAGCTCCCGGACTTGATCGGCCAGCTTCACGCCCTCGACGACCCGATCGAGCCGGTGCATGAACACCTGTTTGGTGATCGGCTTGGTGAGGTAGTCGTCGGCGCCCCGGCGCACGAACTCCACGGCGTCCTCGATCGAGCCGTAGCTCGTCATGATCAGCACAGGGACTCCGGGGAATTGTTTCTTCACCGCTTCCAGCAGCTCGTCGCCGGTCATGACCGGCATTCGGATGTCGGTGACGAGGACCTGGACGCCGCCTTTGGCGAGTCGGTCGAGGGCCTCCTGGCCGTTTTCGGCGAACTCGAGCTTCAGGTCGTCGCGGCCACGGCAGAAGATCTCCAGCAGGTACCGTGTGTTGGGATCATCGTCGGCTATGAGCACGGTCACCATGGGCACAGAATGCGGCGTTTGAGCCACACTTGTCCATGGGTTGAAGCCCTTGAAGATCCGAGATCTTGTCCGGGAATACAGAAACCGGTGTGTGATACGCGGCATTCATACCACGCTAATCGAGGCTAATCGGCCTCATTTTCCGAAAAGACTCTCCGCATGGTCCAAGGTTCGTGCGAGCTGGAGACCTGGCACACCGTGTGCAAAGGCAGAGATTCGAGGAAAGTGAGCCTTGCCCCCCCGCGGGGCTCGTGGACCTCGAGTTAGGGCGAAGACCCGCGAACGGCTCCCCCCCCATCCGATCGCGGGCTTCGCCCATGTTTTCCTTCTGTCAATCGTTCCCCTCCCTGTCCTTGGTCCGCGTTCGTAGAGAACGCGGACCCTTTTTCCCCTTCAGTGTATCACCGCCGCAGGCTCACTGCGTTCGCCGCGGTTCAGCGTTTACGGGCTCGAACCACCAGCATGTGTCCGAGCCGGGCAAGCGGCGTCTGACTGAGCCTCTTGTCGATCGACAGCAGCGCCTGCGCCGATCGCCTCCGCGGGAGGGCCTCCGGCAGCCGCACCAAGTCGGAGGCGACGGCGAGCAAAATCGTCGCCGGATACAGCGATCGGACCGACTCGAGCTCGAACTCCGAGCCGATGAGGGCGAGGTATTCTGAGCGCCCAAAGGCTCGGTGATCGTGCGAGAACCCAGGGTCGCTGCGCCGGATCGCCTTTTTGATCGGCTCGAGCCACGCGAACGCCCGTGGGTCGAGGAACAGCGCGCGCCCGTCGTTTTTGAGGACCCTGCGGCACTCCCTCAGCACGAGCTCCGGCGTGTCCACGTGGTGCAAGGTCCCGCGAGCCACGATGGCGTCGAAGACCCCGTCGCGGAAGGGCAGGTGCGTGGCGTCCGCGCGGACCACCGCGTCCATGCGAGGCTCAGCGGTGACGAGGCACGAGACCGTTAGATCCACGCCCACGACCTTGTGACCCTGTTCCTTGAGCGCCGACCCAGCGGCTCCGGTCGCGCACCCGAGATCGAGCACGAGGCCTGGCGGAAGCCCGAGCAAATCGAAGAGGTCGTAGGCGGAGAGCCGATCCCAGTGGAAGCTGAGCTTCGACTCGTTCTCGTAGTAAGCGCCGACGGAGTGCGACTGGGTCTCGATCTCTTCACGATCGTGATCGCTGAGGGACGCCTCGTCGAGGAGGTCCACCGAACCCTGTCCGAACCGACGGCCCTCGAAGCCGCAAGAGCTGCACACGAGCTTCGCGGGGACCAGGGGCGTTCGACAGCGAGGGCAGGCGAGGATGTCCTCGATCAGCACCGAGGGCTCATGCACGGTCGAAATCACGAAGTAAAGCTCGCGAGAACCCGAGCAGCTCCGCGGGCGTACGCATCAACGGAGCTCCTAGTGCGCCAAGCGCCTGCGCCTGAAAGCCCCAGGTCACCCCGGCGACGCGCGAGCCAAAAGCTCGGCCGGTCTCGATGTCCACCGGCGAGTCGCCTACGAAGAGCGTGGTTACAGGGCGCACGCGGAGGCGCGCGCAAGCGAGCGCGAGCACTGCCGGGTTCGGCTTGCGAACCGCGCACTCGTCCGCGCAAGCGATCGCGGACAGGTGCGGCAGGCCCATGGCTCTTAGGAGCGGCAGGGCGAAGGGGCGCGACTTGTTGGTGGCTACGCCAAGCAAAAAGCCCAGGCTGTCGAGGCCTTCCAGGGCCTCGACCACGCCGGGATAGGGCCTCGAGTCGACCGCGACGTGCTCCAAATAGGCAACATCAAATACTTTTTTGGCTTCGTGTACGAGGTCGTCGGATTCCGCCACGTCGAGCGCCCTCGACAACAAGCTCACCACCCCGTGGCCCACGATCGACCGGACGTGCTCGATCGTCCTTGGAGGTCGTCCCAGCGAGGCCAAGGCCGCGTTGACGCCAAAGGCGAGGTCGAGCGCAGTGTCGACGAGCGTGCCGTCGAGGTCGAACACGACCGCGCGCTTCATAACTCGATCCGGTAGGAGAGCCGCGCGTGACCGCTCAGGAGCTCCCCCTCGCTGCTGATGGGATGGTACCGAAGGATCAGACCAACGCAGAGCTCGGGCGTCACGAAGTAATCGGCCCCAAGACCCGCTCGGAAGGTCCCGCTCGTTCGGCCTCCGCGAAGCGCCACTCCCCCCGCGACCTCGACGAACGGGACCGTACGGAGCACATCGATCGCCACCGTCAGACCACCGCCGGAGGTCAGCATCAGCTCGGACGATATCACCGGAAACACGCCGCCGTAGGCAAAGAGCGTGATGCCTTCGAGCAGACCATAACCCACGGACAGCTCTCCGCCGACCGCCACGTGATCGCCGAGGTCTACCGAAGCGGCTCCGAGCTCGGCGACAGCCAAAAGCTCGCCGGGCGCGGCCTTCGCGACTCCCGAAATCAAGAGGAGCCACGGCGCGAGAACCGCCCGCATTCCGAGGTCGTGGTCACGCCCTTGGCGTCGCGTCAACCGCGCCGCTTGACATGTCTCTGTGGCCGCGAAAAGGAGAGGTCCCCATGGCGAAAAAGAAGTCCGCGAAGGACGACCTCGAGGGAGTCGAGCTCCCGGAAGAGCTCGCCGCGCTCGCTCCGCCCGACCCCTTCCTCGAGCGAGCTCAAGAATACGCCGGCGTCATCGAGAAGAACTCGCGCCTCTTCGGCGCTGCGCTCGGCGGCGTGCTCTTGCTGGCCGTGGCCGTCATCGTCATCCAGAGCCAGATGAAAGGCTCGCGCGCCAAGGCTACGACCGGGCTCACCGACGCGGTGAAAGAGTATCGCGACGCGCTCGAGAAGGCCGACACCGCGACCACCGCCGCCATCGCGCAGGCAGCCGCCGACAAGCTCGTGCCCGCCTTTCAGAAGCTTCAAACAGAACAGCCCGGAACCGGGATCGCCGAGCTCTCGAAGCTGTACGAAGGCGACCTCTTGCGACGCGCCGGCAAACCGGCCGACGCCGAGAAGACCTTCAAGTCCTTCATCGACGCCGCCAAGCCCGACGACAACCTGCTGTTCCTCGCGCTCGAAGGAGCCGGCTACGCCGCCGAAGAGACCGGAAACGTCGACGGCGCGCTCGTCTACTTCCAGCGACTCTCCACCTTGCCCACCGAACACTACCGAGATCACGGCTTCTATCACCTCGGTCGCCTGAACGAGGCCAAGGGCAACAAGGACGCGGCCATCGCTGCGTACAAAGCGATCGCCGACAACTACCCGAAGTCACCGCTCCGAGAAAAAATCGACGGTCGCCTCGCCGCTCTGAAGTGACGATTCGCGTCGACGAGCCTCGAACGTGAAATCTCCTCTCAGATCGATCCTGATGAAGCTCGCGCGGCTTCCTCTCGCGCTGACGCTCGCCGCGCCTGCGGCCCTGGCTGAGACGCCGAGCGATCTCGGCTGGGTCAAGCCGGATCCCTCGGAGCTCTTTCGCGTCTTCGGCTTGCGCAAGCTGATTTCGCTCGGCCCGGAGCTCGAGCCGCTCGAAGCGCCTCCGTTCGAGGCCACCGCGCCGATGATCAGCAAAGACGGCTCCCTCGCGTTCGCCGCCACTCGAGACGGCGACCTCCACGCCCGATGGATCGACTCCGGCAAGAGCCTCTGGGACGTGCACGTCGGCCGCTCCGGCCACTCGTTCGCCCAATACCGAGAGCTCCTCTTGGCCGGCGTCGGCACACACCTCGTCGCGCTCGAGGCCTACAGCGGCAAGGAACGCTGGAGGCTCGACCTCGGCGGCATGATCGGCGGCGCGATCACCGTGACCGGCACCGTCGCGTATGTGCCCGTGCGGCCCGCCGGCGTGACCGCGGTCGACGTCGTCGCGACGAGCGTGCGGTGGCGCTTCAAGCGCGCGCGTCCCGAAGGCATCACCGTGCTCGGCCAGTCCGCGGTCACCGTCGACGAGGCGCGAGGACAGCTCTACACGGGGCTCCCAGACGGCTCCCTCGCCGCGATCGCCTTGTCGGACGGCGAAGTGCGGTGGACCGCCACGCTGACGTCAGGGCGCAGGCCGTTTCGTGACGTCGACGCAGCTCCGCTTTTGACCCCCGACGGCGAGCTCCTCGCCGCCAACTACGACTCGGGCTTGTTCGGACTCGACCCGGACGACGGCCGCGTTCGCTGGAAGGAGCCCGCCGTCACGGGCGTCACCGGCCTGACGCTGGTGATGGGCCGGGTGATCGCTACGGACGGTGGCGCCGTGGGCTTGGGACCGAAAGGGCAGGTCGTTTGGCGATACCGACCCCACAAGGGCTTCTTGAGCGCGCCCATGCCGTTTGGCTTCGGCATGGTTGGCTTCGCGTCCTCCTCCGGCGTGATCCCGGTGCTGGACGCAGTCACCGGCAAGCCCACGCAGCTCCTCTCCGTCGGGCCGTCCGGCGTCCTGTCGCCGCCTGCGCGCCTGCGCAAAGACCTCGCGATCCTCACGAACCGCGGCTCCCTGATGTTCTTTCGCTACGGTGAAGGATCGGGGATTACTCGCTGATCACGGGTTGACGACGTCACACATCCTCGTGGCGCTCCCTGACACGAATGTCGCGGTTGGGTCGGCGTGCCGTCGGCGTTGTGTCTAACCACCTGTAACTCATAGCTTCTTGGCCTCGCCCCGAGTCTAGCACGCCCCGTGCTTGGGCAGGGCCCATCGCTCGAGCAGGGCGGTTTGGAGGTGCCGTGGCAGATCCGTTCAAGGACGACCCAACGTTTCTCTCGCGATACCGGGAGGGCGTGGCCGAGGCGCTCGATCGCGTCTATCGAGCCTACGCCAGACCGCTCCGACACTTCGTGGTCAAAGGCTTCGCGTTCAAGAGCGACGGTCGAGACTTGTACTTCCGCGGAGTGAGCGCCGAATACGACCTCGAAGACATCATCCAGGAGACCTTTCGCCGAGCCTTCGGGCTCAAGGCTCGCGAGAGCTACGATGGCGTACGGCCCTTCAAGAACTACCTGTTCACCATCGCCCGCAACGCCGTCATCAACGACATCCTGCTCAAGGCTCGGCACATCCCGGTCGGAGACGCCTTCCACCGCGACACCCCGTTCGACGAGTCGGCGACCTCCGAGACCTGGGCAATGAACCACCGTATCGCCGCCCACACGAAGGTCGAAGCGGAGTGCGGCACCCGAGTCGAGAACCTCGAAATCTGCGGTCTGATCGGCGCCTTCGTGGGAGCGCTCGACCGCGAACAGGCGCAGTTCTTCCAGCTCCGGTTTCTGGGGCTGTGCTCCCAGGAAGACACCGCCAGGCGTATGGGTTGGAAGCGCTCACGAGTGCGGAAGGTGGAAGCGCGCCTGAGGGCGTCGTTCCTCTGTCACATCCAAGGGACCGGCTACCTCGACCAGCGACCGGAGACGCAGAGGGTCCGACGAGCCACCGATCCAACGGAGGCACACCGGATCTTCCAAACCGCGAGACAGCTGTGGCGTTCCGGCCGAGCCCACGACCCCAACGACTTCATGATCGAGGCGGCGTAGCGCGGGCGTCCGACCTGGGAGCGCAGGCATCTTGCCTGCGCGTAAGCTTCGCGGACTCCAGATCGCCTGCGCTTAAGCTTCGCGGACTCCGGCGAGTCCGACCCGGGGCGACCTCAATCACCCGTCCCGGTTTTCGTCTCGTCCCGATAGTGGGGCGACTTCGATCCGACCTCGGCCTCGACGATCGAGCGAACGTCCGCGAGCAGCGGTAGGTCCGCAGGCGGCATCGAGAGCTCACCGAGCTCGGCGACCGTGAACCAGCCGACCTTGTCGACCTCGAGCGGTCGCGGCTCGCCGGTCACGTCGGCCCGGAGCAAGACGAGCTCGAGGTCGAAGTCTGGATACGCGAACTGAAGCCGCCTGACCTCGGCGCCGATGTTGGCGTCCACGCCGAGCTCCTCGTGCAGCTCGCGCCTGAGCGCGACCGCGTGGGTCTCGCCCGGCTCGACCTTGCCGCCTGGAAACTCCCACAGCCCGCCGAGCGTGCCGCCTGGCTTCCGCCGATCGAGGAGGATTCGTCCCTCGCGGATCACGAGCGCCGCAACGACCAGTGTAGGGCGCCGCACGAGCACGAGCGACCACACCACGAAAGCCGACGGCAGCAAAACTCGGCAGGTACCCTACTATCCGGGATCGATTTATGTCTGATAATAGACGTTATGTAAAATCGACAAGCCTACAGACGAACCAGAAGCCTGTACTTTCCCTTATATGCAGGTTTCCCAACGCAGCTTGGTTTTCTTGATGCTCCTGGTTTTCTTGATGCTCCTGGTTTTCTTGATGCTCCTGGTTTTCTTGATGCTCCT
>CAYXDO010000130.1:22376-32961 GCA_964463485.1 uncultured Myxococcales bacterium
GGTTTTCTTGATGCTCCAGGCGGATCCAGCTTTCTCCGGACGCATTTCGCAGACATTGTTCAGTTTCCTGCCCGCTATGGCGACCTCGGGTGTCCAATGGCGCGAACCATGCGCGCGGCCCTGATCCTCGTGGCCCTCGGCGGCTGTTCGCTCCCCGCCGCCACGCCGAACGCTCGCTGCTCCACCGACCTCGACTGCGGATCGCTCCGCTGCGTCGCGGACCTCACCCTGGGCGTGAGCTACTGCTCCAACGGATGTATCACCGACGCGGACTGTCCAACTCACCAGAGCTGTCGGGGCGGCGTGGACCAAGGCACGTCCAACGCCGCCGAGACCTCCGTGTGTATCGACCGTGTGCGGTCGTGCGAACCGTCCGAGACCTGTAACGGGTTGGACGACGACTGCGACGGCGTGATCGACGGACCGAGCTGCACCCTCAAGGCTCGCTGCCTAGACGACGCTCCCTGCGGCGCGTTCGTATGCCAGGCTCCCGACAACCAACCTGACACGTTGTGTGCGCCGGCCCTGCTCGCATCGGCCGACGACTTCGAAGCCTGCACGTCGAACTCGGATTGCCGGAACGGAGACTGCGCGACCGGATCCTGCTCGCCCTTTTGCCGGGCCGATCTCCCTGGATCTTGTCCTTCGGGCTTCGCGTGCGCCCGCTCGATCGGCCGCGACGCGGCGCCGGCGCACAACCAGTGCCAGCCGCGGTGTTCCCTCGACTCTGACTGCGAGGCTGATCGCGACTGTGTGTGGCGACCCGTTTACCAGGGTGCCGATGAACACGTGTTGGTCTGCGCCAAGCCCGGTCCGAATCGCCTGCCGCTCGGCGCGGTCTGTCCGGACAACACTCCCGAGGGAGATGACGCGTGTGCGAGCGGGCTCTGTTACGAGCGGCGCTGCACGCGCCCGTGCACGTCGGTCGGAATCGACTGCCCAGACGTACCCGGATCGAGGTGCGTTCGCCGACAGCTCTACTACGGGCCGCGAGAGTTCGAGATGCTCGTATGCGCGGAGAGCTGAGAGAGATGAAGCGCGCCCTCTTGCTGCTGTGCCTGACCGCGGGCTGCGCCAGCTCGTCGGCACGATCGGGGATCGAAGCCCGCGACTTCGTTCACGCCGCGCTCGGATCGATCGCGATTCGACGCGTGTCCACGATCCTCGTCGTCGCTCCGCCGACCACCACCGAATCCAAGCTCGAGCTGTCCGCGTTCTCGCCACCCCAGCTCGATCAGCCTCTCTCGGCGCGGATCGGCGGCGAGTCGTCCGTGGGCGACGCCGAACCGGTTCGCCGGCTGCTCTCGAATCGCCTCTCCGAGCTCGGCCTCGAACCGTGCGGATCCTCTACGACGGCCTCGGCCGCGGCCTCGATCGCGCCTGCCACCCTCCGAAACGCGCTCGCTGAAGCGTCGGGGTGTGACGCTTTGTTGGTGGTGCGCGTCGTTCCCGTGGATCGCTTCGCCATCGACGAAGGCGCCGGCGTGGTCGTTCGTCAGACCGCGCTCGGCAAGGAGCGCATTCGGGACTTTCGCAGCGTGCCTCGCACGGGCCGCTTGATGGTCGGTCAGGCCTTCTTGTTCGATGTCGCCTCTGGAGCTCGAGTTTGGTCCCGGCAGGCCCCCGAGTTCCCCGAAGATGCGCGCCTTACGCTTGGCCATCCGTTCCTCGCCTACGGCCACGTGGATCCCGTGGGTGCGACCCCACTGTCGGGTGAGACGCTCGCGACCGCCGCGTCGAGTGCGTTCGTCGCGAACATGTTCGCGTCGTTCCCTCGGCGAACCGACGGATCCGCGGAGGGTCGCGCGGCGCTCGATCACGCCGCCACGACGACCGACGCCGACCGTGAAGATTGGCTCGACGAATCGCACGTCTTGGTGAGCGCCTCGGGAACGCTCTCGTTCGAGCCGTTCGACAGCGGTCTGACCTGGTTCGAGCAGCCGCTCGACACCATCGGCACCGGCGCCATCGCGCCGAGCGGTCGCTTCACGATCGCGCCGGTCTTGGGCTACCAGGCTGCGGGAGGCCGGATCTACGCGCTCGGGTTCTCGTGGTCACAAACCCGGGCCGACTTCGGGCGCACGTACCACCTCGACGCGCCGTCGGGTGATCGAACTGTGTCGGTGAAATCGCGCGGGGCCGATGGCGTAGGGCTGGACCTTCGCCTCGGGCAGCTCTTCGGCCCAGGGCCGCTGCGAGCGTTGTTGCCCGACGTGTTCATCGTTCCCACCGTGGGTGTGTTCGGGGAGAGCTGGACGCTCGAGGTGACCCCGAGCTCCGTCGCCGAAGACATTCGCCGATTCCGCGTCGGTGCGCTCGGCACGCTCGACGTGTGGCTGCGGCCGGGAGCTGCGGTGTTCGTGCGCGTGGGGCTCGAAGGGAGGCTAGGGCTCGACACCGAGCGCGGCGTTTACCTGGGCGGAGGCGGCTCTTTGGGCGCAGGCGTGTTTCTCTGAGCCCAATTCGAAAGGACGAGCCCAGCTCGAAAGGACGTCCACGAACCGGCGAAGGTGCGTTCGCTGTGGTAGCTTGTTCGCTGCGTGGCGTACTTGACGCTCGTCCTCGAGAACCGCGAGGTCCGTAAGTTCGTGCTCGGCCGGAGCGTCACCACGATCGGGCGCTCCCAAGAGAACGACATCGTCATCAACAACCTCGCCCTTTCGCGCCAGCACGCCCAAGTGGAATTTCGTTCGGGTAATTACGCGGTTCAAGACCTCAAGAGCCAGAACGGAGTCTATGTCAACGGAAAGCGGATCCATGATCCCGTCGAGCTCGGAGATGGAGACCGCATCACGCTGGGAACGTATCAGTTCGTTTTCAAAGACGAAGCCGGCAGCGTAGAGCGCCCGAAGGTCCGCGCCGCGCCCAAGCCCGTCCCGAGCCAGGCGCCTCCCCCACCTGAAGACGAAGAGCAAGACGAAAGCGTCCCGCTCTTGGTCCTCAAGTACAACGACATGGAGCTCCAGCGCTTCCCGTTGAAATCGGGCGATTGCACGGTCGGGCGCGCCAAGGAGTGCGACATTCAGATCCCCGAGCGTCGCCTCTCGCGAAACCACTGCCGCATCGTCCGTGACGATCGCGGTCGGGTGCGGCTCGAAGATCTCGGCAGTCAAAACGGAACCTACGTGAATCGCCGTCGAATCCGCGGCAATCACGACCTGACCAACGGCGACGTGCTGAACTTCGCCGAGTACTCGATCCTTTTCCTGTCCCATTCGACCGATTACTCCGGACCCGACTCCGTCCACGCGGGACAGGCTGTCCGCGCCATCAACCCTCGAAATGGCGACCGTGCTGGCAACGGAGACATCGCGATCGAAGAGACGATGATGCCTCCAGCCTACGGAGACGAGTCCGACGAGCCGGTCAGACCAACCGAAGATTGGGAGGATCCAGAGCGCGACGCGACGCCTGCGCCGCCCGTGATGGCGCGGCCCCGAGAGCGAGACCGCCCGAGCGCTCCGCCCGCCGAGCGCTCGCGGCAGGCCCCCGAACGGGAACGTAAGGACGAGCGTAAGGAGGACCGTAACAAGGAGCGGCCGAGCGCACCGGCTCGACCTGGGTTCGTCGGCGAGGCCAAAGGCGAGCCGATCGTCGAGCCGCCGGATCGCGCACGCGATCGAGCTCGGCGCCGCGGCGAGGAATCGAAGCCCGCCCCCGAGCGCCCCAAGCTCGAGCCCCCGAAGCGACGCGGAGCCTCCCAGCGACCTCCGCCCGTGGGCGATCCGCGCTCACGCCCCAAACGATCGACCAAAGAGCGGACACGTCGTCCTGACGAGGTCGACGTGCCCGACCGCAACGAGATGCCCGCGCCCGATGAGGATCTCGACGAGTGGTACAAGGCCAGGGACGAGAAATCGAACCTCTACGATCCCATCAATCGAGATCCGCCCGAAGACGAGTCGGCGCTCCTCAAACGCTCGCAGTCGTCGATCTCGCGCGTGCTCGAGCCGATGACGGTGAACAAACACGAGATCGACCACAACCTTCGAAAGAGAGCTCAGAAGCGCTCGTCTCGGCGGTTCTACGTCGAAGTCTTTCACGACGAAAAGAAGCTGTTCTCCGGTCCGTTGACCGAGCCCGTCACGATCTTGGGCAAGGACCCCGAGTCGGATATCCAGATCAAAGGGCGCTACGTCGCGGGTCGGCACAGCCTCTTCGTCATGGTCAGAGACTCGTTGTTGCTCGTGCGCCTCGGTTCTTCATCGGCCACGAGAGTGAACGGATTGCCCAAGCTCCAGGCGTTCCTGAAGGCCGGAGACATCGTTCAAATCGACGAGACGACGATAAAGATCGCCGAAGATTGATCGAGCTCTCCGCCGCGCAGTTGACCCCGACCTCGGCTCGCGTTCTTCATCGCCCATGTTCGAAAACGCTCGCACGATCTTCAGCGCCGCCCTCGCGGACATCGACGCGCAAGGCCTGACCAAACGCGAACGTGTGATCTCGAGCCCCCAGGGAGCTCGCATCCACGCGAGCCCCGGCGGCGACGTCCTCAACTTCTGCGCCAACAACTACCTCGGGCTCGCGAACCACCCGCGGGTGATCGGCGCCGCGAAGCAATCTCTCGACGACCACGGCTTCGGCCTCGCGTCCGTTCGTTTCATCTGCGGCACTCAGGACCTCCACAAGCGCCTCGAGGCCGCGATCAGCCGGTTCCTCGGCACGGAAGACACGATCTTGTACTCGAGCTGTTTCGACGCCAACGGGGGGCTCTTCGAGACGCTCGTCGACGACCGCGACGTGATCATCTCCGACGCGCTCAACCACGCCTCGATCATCGACGGCATTCGGCTCTCGAAGGCCGACCGACTGCGCTACGCCAACGGAGACCTCGACGAGCTCGAAGCGCACCTCGTGGCGACCCAGCCCAAGCGGCTGCGCCTCGTCGCCACCGACGGCGTGTTCTCGATGGACGGCTACTACGCCAAGCTCGATCGCATCGCCGACCTCTGCGATCGCTACGGCGCGATGCTCATGGTCGACGACAGCCACGCCACCGGCTTCGTCGGCCGAACCGGTCGCGGCACCCCCGAGCGATCCGGCGTTCAGGGACGCGTCGACGTGATGACCTCGACGCTCGGAAAGGCGCTCGGAGGCGGCTCCGGCGGATTCACTACGGGCAGAAAGGAGATCATCGCCCTCCTCCGCCAACGCTCGCGGCCCTACCTGTTCTCGAACACCGTCGCTCCCGCCATCGCCGGCGCCTCGCTCGAGGTACTCTCGATGCTCGAAGCATCCACCGAGTGGAGAGACAAGCTCGAGGCCAACACGCGCCAGTTTCGAACCGGGATGTCGAAGCTCGGTTTCCACATCCTCGAAGGCGACCACCCGATCACGCCCGTGATGCTCGGCGACGCGCGGCTGGCCTCCGGAATGGCGGACGACTTACTCGCCGAAGGGATCTATGTGATCGGATTTTCGTTCCCGGTGGTGCCCAAGGACAAAGCGCGGATCCGCGTCCAGATCTCCGCGGCTCACGAGCCGGAGCACATCAGCCGGGCGATCGAAGCATTCGAGAAGGTGGGGAGGCGAAGAGGGCTGATTTAGCGGGCGTGCTCGTTCGAACCTGCAACTTCGAGCGCTCTAGTCGTCTTCGAGGTCAGCCGCTGCGGCCGCGACCTCGTCCGCGGTCCAGCTGAGCTCGCCGGAGCCGGTGCAGCTTCCGGAGCCGTCGGCCATTACGGTGCAGTTCACTTCACCGTTCCCGCCCTTGTAGCTCAAGGAACCGCCGTTCTCGTTGGCGCTGATCTTCAGAACGTAGGTCACCTCGCTGCCGCCTCCGTCGTTGACGTAGACGAGGTACTCGAGCTCGCCGCTCGTGCTGCTGGCCGCGACACGCATGCCGCCTTTGGTCGACGCCTCGTGGCTCGCGCCGGCTTCGGTCCATTTCGCGGTCAGGTCCCACGCGGTGAGCATCTTCAGCGACCCGCCGGATCCGCCGAGCCCGATCTGAAGGCCTTCCGGAGCATCCATCTCGACCAACAGCGAGCCGTTCACGCAGTTGCCCTCGAAGCAGGCGTCAGCGAACGTCTCCTCCACGAGGTAGTAGAGCTTCGTCTGCGACACCTCGTACTCGCCGTCGATGTCGACCGAGCCCGTGCCACCGACGCACGACAGATCCATCGAGAAGCTGAAGCTTCCTTCGGCGCTTCCGTCCGTACCGACGCTCCCAGAACCACTGATATCCGCGGGGTTGAAACAGCCGCCCGCGCTGAGATCGACGTCCGCGGAGATGTCCGCCTGGCCAAACCGCCGCGCCGCGAGCTTCTCCGGCGAGCCCCGCATCGCGATCGAATTCGCGATGTGGTTCTTGAGCAGGTTGGCCGGGTGCAGCCGCGACCACTTCGCGTCCGCCATGGTGAGACCGACACCGCCAGTGAACGCCGAGCTTCCGCCCGCGACCTTGAGCGCCGGGTTGGACGCATCTCGCGACTCACTCGCTTTGAGCATCGTGGACTTGTCGCTCACGCTGCCGCTCGGGCTGTCGAAGTCCGCTTTGACCTGGTCAATATCCGGGCCGCCCCCGCACGCCGTGACCGCCAAGGTCCCTGCGAGAGTGATCCCTTTGAGAAGATTTCGTATCATCGAATGTTCCTCCGTCCCTCGGGACGTCGAGCCGTGTCTCCAACGTCAGGTCACCGCGGCAGGCTCGACCGGCGACGACCCAAAACCTGGCGCAATCTACCCTCATCTCGAAGGTTCGGTGAAATCGTTTTCCGCGGTGATCGCTCGCACCGGGAGAAGGCCGAGCTATGCGGTCTCGCCCGTGATTCGGAAGACCTCTTCGTAGGTCGTGATGCCTTGGGCCAGCTTGCGGATCGCGGCCTGGCGCAGCGTGGTCATTCCGTCCGCCACCGCCGCCTTCGAGATCTCCTTGCTGTCCTTGCCTTCGTTGATGAGCTTCCGGATCTTCACCGACACATCGAGCATCTCGAAGATGCCGGTTCGGCCGTAGAGGCCGGTGTGCCGACAACGCACACATCCCTCCCCAATCTTCACCGGCAGCCGGCGCTTCTCACCCGGGTTGAGCGGAATGCCGAGCGCGATGACTTGCTCCTCGGACAGGACCTTCTCGATCGCGCACTCCGTGCACACTTTGCGCATCAACCGCTGCGCGAGCACGCCGGTGAGGACCGACGACAACAAGAAGGGCTCCACCTCGAGCTCGAGCATGCGTGACACCGACGAAGCCGTGTCGTTCGTGTGCAGGGTCGAGAACACGAGGTGCCCAGTGAGGGACGACTGCACGGTCATCGACGCCGTCTCGCGATCCCGGATCTCGCCGACCATGATGATGTCGGGGTCTTGGCGCAGAATCGTCCGGAGCGCCGCGGAGAAGGTCACGTCGATCTTGGTCTGCACCGCCACCTGATTCAGCGGCTCGTAGACCATCTCGATGGGGTCCTCGACGGTCACGATGTTCACGTCGGGCTTCGCGAGATATTTCAACGTGGAGTAGAGCGTCGTCGTCTTGCCGCTTCCGGTCGGGCCGGTGACCAACACGAGCCCGTGCGGCTGCTGAATCCACCGTTCGTAGGTGTCACGCTCCTTCTGCGTGAAGCCAAGGTCGATCACCTCGGCCAGGAGCACTTGCGGGTCGAAGATACGAACGACGATCTTCTCGCCGAACGCGGTCGGCAGCGACGACACACGAAGCTCGATCTCGCGCTCCCCGCGCTGCGTCTTGATACGGCCGTCCTGCGGGCGCCGCTTCTCCGCGATGTCCATACGCGCCAAGATCTTGATGCGCGCGATGAATGCCGGATGTACCGCCGCGGGGATCTCGTTGATGTCGTGCAGCACGCCGTCGATGCGCAGCCGGAGGCGCGAGATCTCGCGCTTCGGTTCGATGTGAATGTCGCTCGCTCGGTTGTCGAACGCGGCGTTCAGCAAGTACTCCACCGCCGCGACGATCTTCTGGTCGCTTGGGTCGATCTCTTCGGAGCTTCGAACCCGAACGAGCTGCTCGAGGTTGAGCAGCTTGGCGCCGGCATCCAGGTCGGTGACGGCCGCGCTCACCGCCCGGTGGAAGCCGTAGACCTGCGAGATCACGTTGACGATGTCCTTCTTGCTCGAGACGACCGCGGAGACTTCCGTACCAGTCGCCCGCGAGAACTCCTCGAGCGCCGCCGTGTCGTACGGGTCGCAGATGGCGACGGTGAGCTGATTTCCAGCTTTCTTGAGCGGCAGGAGCAAGTGCTTGGCCGCGAAGCCCTTCGGGAGCGACTTCGTGATCAAGCCCATGTCGAGCTCGAGGTTGTCGATCTTCTTGTACGGGATGCCGGTGGCCTGGGACAGGAGCTGCGCGATGATGTCCTCGTCGATGATTCGACCGCGCGCGTCGGGGTGCTGAATCTTCGCGGCCTCCACGAGCTCGGGGGGCGACACGATGTAGTCCTTGTTGGTCTTGAGCGCGTTGGGCCCGAACTTCTCGCGAAGGAACTTCGTGCGCAGGGTCTCCTCCTTGGCGAGGAGGTCCTGCATCTCCGGCTCGGCGACGGCGCCGGCCTCCCGGAGGAGGCTCAACATCATCTCGAAGTTGAAGACGGGTCCTCTGGTGCGGGATCGCGGCGCAGGGGGCACGATGCTCATGCTAGAGCACCCCCCGCGTCGGAGTCTCCATTTTTGGTCACGACCCCGGAAACCGGAGCAAAGCGCGGCGTGACGTTCGCCGAGAAACCCGAAGCGCGCGGCGGTCCGAACGTCCGCCTTTCGAAATCAGACTTCCAAAATCAGTCTTGGTTCCTGAGCTACTGCTTCCGAAAGTCGTCGAGCGCCGCGAAGATTCTTCTCGAAGCCCACCATCTCGTTCCGGACCTACAGCCTCAAGTCTATGGTCTGCGAGGCCGGTTCGAGTTGCGCGCATCAGGCTGAGGCCCGTCGGCCGCGCTGTGCTCATCGTCCGCTCGGGCCTCCGGCATCAGGCCTCGGGGTCGATGCCGAGCGCCCGCAGCTTCGCGGCCAAAGCCGCAGCTCGGTCAAGGGCGGCCTGTTTCTCTGCGACCGCGAGCGCTGCGTTCCGCTCTGCGTCCGCGGCCTTTTTCTCTGCGTCCGCGGCCTTTCTCTCTGCGTCCGCGGCCTTTCTCTCTGCGTCCGCGGCCTCCTGCTTTGCGCCTGCCGCCTCGCGTTCGGCGAGTGTCTTCTCGACCTCGAGCTTACGCGCGCGCGCGAGCTGTGTATCGGCGTCCACGAGGAGCTCGTCCGCGTCGTAGACCTGCACCTTGAAGCCCACCTTCTGCCACTGCACCGGCGGTAGCACCCTGAAGCTCAAGCCCGGCACGCTCCAGGATTCAACTCGGCCTTGCGCGTCGAGCGGAACCACGACGTATTTCCCGTCGTCACCGAGCCGGTAGAGCTCGAACGTCCGCGGGTCATCGAGCTCGGGGAAGAGGAGCGCGAACTCAGGCACGCCGTTCGCTTCGTTGAGCGCCTTCTGGTGAATCGTGTCCTTCTTCTCGCGCCGCGGATCATTCGTGCTGACGACCTCGACGACGAGCTTCAAATCGTCGGCGACAATCGTCGCTGGATCCTCGGTCCTCGCGAGCGCGGCATCGCAGAAAAAGACCTTCTGGAGCCCCGTATCGAGCGCAAAGTACCAAACGGGGTTGTCGTTCAAGACTCGCAAGCGACGGCTGCGAGCGACCGTTTCGAACGCCTCCGCGAGCTTTCGCCCGGTTGCGTTGTGTTTTTCCGATCCGGGCACGTCCAGGTCGGCATCGATCTCCGGATCCGGGACCGCATGGACTCGGCGCTCCAGCTTCTGGACGGCTCGAACCGGATGTGGCTGGCGAACCAGTGATCGCGCTTGAACCATGACTCAGCTTCACCCACGACCCATACCCAGTCAACCGTCGAGGTCCCAGGGCCATCGAACAGACTGATGGCATCCGCCGCCATTCGCCTGGCGGTCGTCCGGATGAACTCAGGCGGCTGCCTTCAACTCAGCAGCTCGCTGAGAGAGGCTCCGAAACTCATGCCGTGCATGCTCCACCAAGAGCCTCGAAGCGACAGGCCGATCACGTCGCTGGATATCGGCCTGGGTGTTTTTGCCGTCGACCCACGTTTCGACGATGAGTTGTTGAAAGTGAGCGCCGACTCGCTGGGAGTGCCCCTGGATTCTCAGGAGCGCTTGGCCGTCGCTCACGAAGAGCCGTCCGTAACAGCCTCGGCCTCCGCCGTAATCGATGCTGAAGTGCTGGGCCGTGTGGGACGACCCGAGCGCAAAGTCGTGGCCAACTCACCCAGGGCGCAGAGTAAGTAGCCTATCCGGGGATCGAGCGAACGCGGGCGACCTGAGCTCGCTGACGGCCCCGCGCTCTCCGCGGTGTTCGCGAGGTCCGTCGAGTCACCTCCTGAGTTGCGATAGGGCAGGCAACCAGGTAAGCTCGTGTGATGAGCAGTCACGCCCGCCAGGCGGAGCCCGGGAGGTTCACGGTCGACGACATCCTCCCCAAGGACCGCTACGAGCTCTCAGACGGCCGCAAAATCTATTGCGCTCCGACGGGGGGCGATGGGTCCTCGACCGTGGCCCTAGCAGCCTGCGGGAGATTGGATTTGGTTTGCGACAACCAAATCGGAAATA
>CAYXDO010000131.1:0-32705 GCA_964463485.1 uncultured Myxococcales bacterium
GGCACATCTTCGTGAGCATTCCAAGACTCATGGCCAGGCGGATCTGCGCCCGATTCATCCTGCCGGCTTCCGGCGACCTAGCGCCACGCACCGGGTGAGGTGACGAGCCACCGTGTCGCAACTCTCGTAGCGCTTGGCTGGGTCTCGTTCGATCATCCGAGCGACGACGTCTGGAATCACCGGCCCGTGGTCCTTCAGAGGACGGGGCGCGGCATGAGTTTGATCGACGACCGCCCAGTTGCCGGGCCACGGCGGCTGTCCTGCGAGAAGTTGGTAGAAGAGGCATCCGAGCGCAAATTGATCGGCCCGCGGCTCGTAGGCGGACCCCACCAGGAACTCGGGCGCGAGGAGCGTAGGCAGAGAGTTCAAGAGCGGATTGGGCGCCTCTCCGATCAGCATCGCCATCGAGAGATCGGCGATTCTTACCGAGAAATCAGGTAAGAGTAAGATCTTCGAAGGTCGGAGATCGCACAGTACAATTCCGCGTTCGTGAAGGTGAGAGAGCGCCTCGGCGAGGCTTCGAACGATCCGTCGGGCCTGGTGGCGGTTCGAAATCTGCCCGGTACCCATGGCCGCTTCGAGGGTCTCCGCATCGACACGCTCGTAAGCGACGTAGCGTTTGGAAGCGCTTTGACCCACGTCGAGCAATCGTGGAAGCCCGGGATGAGAGATCCGGGCAGCGAGCAAACACTCCCGCTCGAACAAGCGAAGCTGAGCCTCGACGGGGAGAATGGAGTCACCGATCTCGTCCTTGTCCAGGACTCGGAGGCTCAGGGGCGTTTCGTCCTCGGGGTCGAGGCCCCGATATTCGACCGCGACCCCGACCCGCTTGCCTTCCGGGAGCACCGAGAATCCGAAGCGATCGACGAGCGCGATCGCGGCGATCCGCGGCCGCGACTCGGGCTTCTGAGGCGCGCGTGAGGGTCGGGCCGAGTCTGGCGGAGGGTTCCATCCTTGAAGCTCGGGTGGCACACCCAAAGGCTCGGGCGGCGTATCGGGCTCCGTAAACGGCTCGGGCGACGCCGCCTGCGACTCGGCGGGACGGCTCAGCTCACGGTTGGCGCGAACTCGCTCGACCACACCGCGGACCGCGGGACTCATGTCGTCGTCGTCGAGGCTGCCGCTCGGGAAGGGATCGTCATCCTCATGCTGTTGGCCGAAGTCTGCGTCCCGCAAGTCATCACTCGGGGGCGTGTCCGCCGGAGACGGTGCAGCCTCGACGGCTTCGTCGGGCAGCGCCAGCACCAAGTCATCCGAGTCGTCTGACTCCGAGTCGTCGAGCTCGGGCGCTCGATCCGCCTGCTCGCCGGCAAGTGAAGGAATCGCGACGGCTTCGGCCTGGACCTCCAGCGCCTCGTCGCGAAAGAGGCCCTCGAGCTTGGGCTCGAGGCCGGCGTACCGCGCGGTCGACTCGATGCGTCGTTCGAATCGCCCCCCGGACTCAGCCATCAGATCGAGGCTGACTCCGTCTTCGAAAGTCACGACCGGCCGATCCCATCGACCCATGGGGCGATGAGCGCGAACCACGGCGCGGCGGCTGTCGTCGAGCAGCACCTCACAACCCACCGGATAGGCTCGGAGCACGTTGATGAGGAGGTCGAGGACCCGAGGGTCCACACGAACCGGATCGTTCATCAAGATCGCCAGCGCGTCGAGCGGGCGACGGCGCGCTCGGTCCTCGCAGAGTACGCCCGTGGTCAGACCGCTGTAAGCGGAGGCGCAGCCGACGATGCGAGAGAGTACGTGGGGGGCCGGTCGTGGCTTGCCCCAAGGAAACTCATCGCCCGCGCGCACTCGGCGCTCCGCGACGATGATCGACCGGAGCCGCGTCGCCGGGGCCACTCCGGTTTGGGAGAGCAGTCTGATGAACGCCGCGTCGGTGGGGCTGCGATCCTCGTTGAAGACGGCCTCTGAGTAGCCTCCGGGCGGGGCCTCCGGGCCTGGGTTCGTCCCGGTGATTCGCGCGACGTCGTGAAACAAAGCAGCGATGCCGATCTCCACGAGCTCGAGGCGAGCCAGACCCAGGGCGTGTCCGAGAGCCAGCGAGATGACGCAGGTGTTGGCGCCGTGGAGCTCCGCGGGGGACGCACCGACCCTCGCGGCGCTGAGCTTGAGGAGGAAGTCGAGCCTGTCTTCGGTCAGCTCGATCAGATCTTGTACGATGCGCACGGTGCGGAGCTTGGGTGCGGAGGTGGCGCCGGTGCCCCAGTCGACCTCGCGATCGCGCTCGAACCTATCTTTTTGTTCGCGCAGAGCGAGGATGAGCTTTCCGAAGCACTGCAGGGCGAACATTCGGCGGTCGATCTTCAGACCGGCCTTTTCGCCTTCGGAGAAGGTCTGGACGCCAAGGAGCTTGAAGCCGAGGGTCTGGGCGTCGGGCCTCAACTCCGACTTGGGGATGAAGAGCACCATGAGGTTCTTGACGCCTTCGAACGTGGGCGCCGCGCGCATGTCGATCCCGCCGAGGGCTTTGGACTCGAGCATGCGCCGCAGCTCCCGCATGGGTTCGTAGCTGCCGCTGGCAAACTTGATACGCTGTCCGTTGAGGAAGGCGGAGTCTTCCACGAATTGAATCGAGAACCCACCGGTGGAGGCGTAGAGCGCGTCGCCAGCGTCTCGGACATTGCGAATCGCCGCCTCGAACGCTTTGTTCGACGGGTCGTGAATGTGGGCGGTCCGCAGCCCCATGAACAAGCTCGAGAGGAAATTCCGAGCTTGCTCCACGATCTTGGGGCTCTGCGTGCCGCGATCCGCCGCTGGCGAAGTCATTGCTTGGACTCCTCCTGCATGCGCGTGAAGACTTCCTTCGCGGTCTCCTTCACGCGTCGGTTGCTCACCGCGTAGGCCTTTCGGAGGGCCTGGACGGCGCCGGGTGTGGCGACCATTCGGAGACTCTTGACTGCGGCCACCGCGAGGTCTTCGACCTCCGACTTCACCAGCCGACCCTCCCCTTTCTTGATGTAGGTCGCCAAGAGGGGCAGCGCGCGACTCCTCGCCAAAAGCGAGTAGTTCATGAGTATGGAGTCTTTGACTTCGGCCTCCCTGGACACGAACGAGTCCGCTTCGGCGGCCACGCGAAGAGCCTCCATGGCGCGGGGGTCGTCTTTGATGGTACCCAGTACGTTCGCGGCCGCGCGAGCGACCTTGGCGTCGGGGTCGAGCAACATCGCGGCAGCGATCGGAATCATCTCGTTCGACGAAAATGTCGCAGCCAGACTCAAGAAGGCGATTCGAACGGCGGGTTGCGGGTGCTGCTGAGCTTCCTGAAGGAGCGCGTGCGCTTCGGGAGTGGCGACTTGCGAGAGTAAGAAAAGCGCCTCCTGCGCCACGAAAGCCTGAGGATCGGTGAGGAGCCCTCGAATCGCCGACAAGTCTTCGAAGCCGATTTGCAGGGCGAGGTGTGACAGCGCGCGTCTGAGTCGCGGGTCTTCGACCGCAGGATAGCTCGCCAAGATCGCCGGGATTGCGGCGCGACCGCACGCCCTGAAAAAGACCACGAGGTCCTCGACGACCTGCTTGGTCGCGCCGACGATCCCCGACGCCGCGACCTGGCGCAGCCGGGTCTCGGACACGGCTTCTTCGACCCATCTGTCGGACAGGGGTCGAACCGACTCGATCCCTGCGAGCGACTTGACCGACGCGATCACGCGCGCGGCGCGCCGATAGTCGCCCTCGACCAGCGAGAGGTCGTACAAATCGAGCAGACTCTTCCGGAGCTGCTCGCTGTCCTGCTTGTGAAGCAACTGAGCCAGAGTGTCGAGCGCGCACGAAAGGAGCCTGAACTCGATATGCTCGGGGCGCTCCGATTGAGCTTCCTCGAGCAACGAGGATGAGTACGCGGCGGGCTTGAGCTGGCGGGCCGGCCGAAACCCCGGAGCCCCCTCCTCCACGTCTTCGAGTGAGTCGACGATCAGCTTCGCAGGGATGTCGGTGCCATCGACGTGGACCGATTTTGCACCCACGTCGTCGTTGCCCGCGCCGTAGATGGAAATCAGCAAATCATCCAGCTGCGCTTCTGCCCCGGAATCGGCTTGGCCTGCGGTCCCCGACCCGTCGCTCGTGGTGAATTGGGTGTCGACGACGACGTAGTGAATGTGCTCGAGCGGGTGCTGCCAAAGAAAGGAGACGACGTCGTCTCCGATGGAGGTGCTCTTCCAGCCGCGCGCGGTCGCTTCCATCAGCGTGTCGAGCTCCTCACTGGTGAGTCCCTGGGCGAAGTCGATGCGACGAATGCCGTCGCGAAACAGCACGAAGGGAATCGACTCGTCTGGGTTCGCTTCCTCGAGGACGACTTCGTCCTCGAACAGAAACGCGTTCGGCCGGATCTTGAGTTGAACGTCTGGGAACTTCCGGAGCATTTCGTCGAATTTCGACTTCAAGTCAGCGACCATCTTCCCGAGCACGACGGACTGCGCGCCGCGGTAGAGCGGACGGGATCGAACGACTCGCGCGAACGCTTGAAAGACACGCCCGACCTCTCGAGCGCTCCCTATCGGGCCCGCTTCGGCGGGCGCTTGAGCCGTTGGTTCGGTCACGGCGCGGAGTCTACACGGGATGAGCGCGGAGAGAGGGCAAGAAGTCGCGCCACACGGCCTCCAAGCTGACCGGCAGGCTACTCGATCCCGTCGATCGGAACCGAAGATCCGACCAGCGGCATCGCCGGCGCAGGCTCGCTCGGGCGCGCAGACGCGCGCGGCGGCGCCTCTGCCGCAAGCACTTCGACGATCCCTCGAACGCTCGCTTGGCTGAAATCGAAGACCTCGGCGATGAGGCCGGCCACGAGCGTCACGAAGTCGGGAGCGGTCCTGAGGATCTGATCGGCGGCCTTTCTGCGCACGCCGCGATCGCCGGAAGCCTCGCGCCAGTGGGCCCAGAACCTCCGCTGTCGGCGCTCGAACGTGAGCGGGACCAGCTCGGCGCAGAGATTGGCGATCCCTTCGTACAGCGCCAATACCTGGGCCTCCGCGGCGGGCTTGCCGTCGGCCTGTGCGAGAAAAAACGTCGCCGTCGGCGGCTCGTCTTCGTCGGAGATTTCGACGAGCGGCTGCGCCGCCTTGACCTCCTCCACCCTGCTCGGCTTGGCGCGCTCGCTCCTCCTGCTCGATCCCTTCTGGGCTTCTTCGTCGTCGAGGGCGGCCTCGAGCAACCTTATCGCCTCGACGGTGCCGGCCGGCAGATCGAGCGTGCGGGACAAAGCGGCCGCGCGCATCGAAGGCGCCGCAGGTTTGGCCGTCCCTGGCTCGGAGGCTACGTTGGTCTTTCCTTTGGCCCGCAGCACCGGACGCTTCTTGCTCTCGGAGATCCGAGGTCGATCGATGAGCTCCGCTGGGGCTATCGTCTCCTCGAGGTCGCGGCCCGTCACTCGACGCTGCCGCACGGATTCGGCCGTGGCGGGCGCTGCGAGAGGAGCGGCCACCGTTTGGTCCATCGGAAAGTCCGGGGCGGCTTCGGTTTCTTCGAGGTTCGCGACGCGGAACCGCGCCAAATCACCGCCTCCTCCGATCATGGACTTGCCCACCTCGGTCAGACGCAGCCGGGCCATCCGCGCGCGCCCATCGTCGGCCCCCGCGAGGTCTTCGCGCCAGCGCTCGAGCGTCGCTACGACTCGAGGATGGGCAAGCGAACGCACGTCAATCCTGACAGCGACAGGGATGGCGTCAGGCCAGGCTTCGTCCGGAATGCCAGCATCCCAGCCGTCCTGCAGCCGCTCCAAACGGCGACCCACGACGGAAAGATACACCATCGGGCGTCGTTCCTAGAAGCGCGTCCTCCAGGCGGGTTTTTGCCCGAATTTCGAGGATTGAATCGAACCTGTGCGAGGGGGCACAATCCGAAAGAGTGGGCAGCACGCGACATCCAGAGCCGGCAGCGCTGCATGCCCTTGCTCGCGGCGAGATCGATCCGGCCGAGCGAGCCGTGTTGGAGCGACACGTCGACGACTGTGCGGCGTGTCGTCGGCAGTTGACGCGGATCGGTCACCTCGGACGTGTGATGCTCCAAATTTCTCCGAAGGGGCTCGACGACGTGGCCTGGCAACGCATGGCCGTTCGCGTCCGAACCGAGCTCGAATCGAACGCACACGATCGGCTAGCGTCTCGTCCGACACCGCCTTGGTCATGGATCGGAGGCGCAGTGGCAGCGGCCGCGGCCGTGGCCGCGGCCGTCTGGCTCTGGCCGACACCTGCTGATCACGCCGCTCCGAACACTCCCACCGCAGCTCCGAGCAGCGTGGCGGCGCGATCCAACGCGGCCACCCTTTCCACGAACGATGTGCCGTTGGAGCTCGACTTGCCCAAGGGCCCGAAGCTGAGGCTGGCGCGGCAGAGTAAAATGAAGCTCCGAACCGACGGCCCGCACGTGGGCCTGGAGATCGAATCGGGGGAGCTCTCGGTCGCAGCTCCGACGTCCCCGGGTGGATCCGGGGAAGTGCGGGTTAAGGCTCCGGGCGTGGTCGCCGTGGCTCGGGAGAGCGACTTTTCCATCGCGTATCGGGGATCCCAGGTATTTGTAGATGTTCGACACGGCGAGGTGCAGGTCACCGGTGACGCGCTCGAGGGCACGGAAGTCCTTCGGGATGGCGAGAACATTCGCGTGAAGAACCACGCGAACGAGGTGGTGCAGCGCGGGCGCGGCGTCAGCCTGGACCAGGTGCTCGCCGGTGCACGGGAAGCGTTGGTTCGTGGGGATCATGCGAGGGCCGAGGCGGAGGGCGAGCGCGTGTTAGCCTCCTGGCCGAATGACACCGAGCGTCAAGCGGCCTTGATGTTGGTCTTGGAAGCGACGGTGGCCAGCGGAGCCTTGGACCGAGCCAGAGTCGCGTTGAGCAAGCTCGGAGCCCAGGTCGAGCCCAAGTACCTGAAACGACTGGCGGAGCTCCGTCAGAAGGTCGACGGTCGCTGATTCCAGCGCCGACGCTCCAACCGGTTTGACATCCGTTTCGGATCAGCTTAGACCCTCAGTCACCGTGAGTTCTTGCGCGTCTTGGTGGCGGGCCCGGGTTTTGGGCACGCGAGGGCTGCTTTCAGCCGTCGCCGTGTCGGTGGTTGTCGTCGCTAGTCCTCGCGTTGGGGCCCAAGACCCGAAGCCGCAAGACCCGAAGCCGCAAGGTGACGGTTCGCGAGCCAGCCTTTCGATCGTGGAAGAAGCGGCGTCGATCCCGACGGACGAAAAGAAAGCGCGGGCCGAGGCGATGTTGGCGGAGATCCGCGCCACCGAGAAGCGAGCCGACGAGCTTCTGGCCCAAGCGCAAGCGGGCAAAGACGTCGTTCAGCTCAATTGCGTCCAGCAAAACTCCACGCAGATCAAGGGTCTCGGCAAGATCGCGGAGCAAGCGGCGCTACGTCTGTTCGAAGCGATTGCCAAGGGCGCCGAGCCTCGAGCGATCAACCACGAGTACACGAAGGTCCTCGTCGCACACCGCAAAATCCAGAAGCTCAAGGCAGAGCTCGAGCAATGTGTCGGGAAGGTGCAAGTTTACGAGGGCGAAACCAGCGTCACGGTTCGGTCGGAGCCTGATGATACCGAAGATCCCACCGAAGATCCCGGTCCGCCACCCGGCCCAGCGGTGCCTCCCATTGCAAGTCCTTTCTGAGGAATCATGAGCAGACTCGAGCCTATTGGCCTTGCGGCGCTCGCGAGCCTCATCACCGCAAGCGCGTACGCGCAGATGGAGACTCGGACGAAGGGCATTCCGATTGGCGAGAAGTCGGCGCTCCACGCCGGCCTTGACCTCGGCGCCGGGTTCGACACGAACCCGGAGCGCCTTCAGATCGGCAGTGAAGACTGGAAGGGGACGATTCGACCGCGGCTGAGCCTGACGATTCCGGGTGAGGAAATTTCCTTTGGGCTTCGTGGAAAGATCTCGATCGACCACTACTTTCAGTCGACGGAATTGGGGAACCAAGTCGGTGGAGATCTCGGACTGACACTGAAGCTGGGCAAGGGCCCGGTCTCCGTCGAGGTGAAGAACGCGTTCACACGAACGCCGACTTTCTTCGACGAAGAAGGCACTGTCTCCGTCGACGAGCTTCGTTTCGTTCAGTGGCACGACAGCGGCCAGGCGACGCTCCGGCTCGCTCCCGGCGGAGGCGCGCTGGAATTCCGGATCGGCTACACGCTGTTGCTCGAGATCTACGACGACCTTCCAGATGCGTCCCACCACGGCATGCACCTGAGCGCGCGGCTGAAGTTCCTCCCGAAGACGGCCGCGGTCTTCCAGTCGAATGTCTCGTTCTACTCGGCCAACGATTCAGACCAGCGCCGCGCCTTTCCCTATAACGTCATGGTGGGCCTCCATGGCCAGCTCACTTCGAAGTTGAGCGCGGTCGCGGACGTCGGCTTTGGAGCCACCGAGCTGTTCGAGCCCAATCAGTCTTTCTTCTCTGGCGGAATCGACCCGAACAACATTCGTACGGTGGTCGCTCACTTGGACCTCCGCTACAGCTTCGGGCGTGGAACCTTCGTCTCGGCCGGTTATCGGCGCGCGGTACGCCCGATCATCGACCTCGACGCTTACACGGCGGACACGGCCAGCCTTCGCCTGGGCCTTCCGATCGGCGATCGATTCAGCTTTCGCGCCTTTGGATCATACCAATTTCGCAACTTCGCCGAAGGCGAGCGTTCGGCTGAGGTGGTCACTGTGGACGGCCGCATTGCCTACTGGCTCTACAACTGGCTGAGCGCCTCGATCGCCTATCAGTTGTTGCTCCAGGCGCGCGACGAAGGGACCGAAACCTCCAAGCTGCTCTCCGACTACGAGCGCCATCAAGTCCGACTCTTCCTCGGATTCCGATACTAGCCCTGCCCCTCGTCGTCCGCATTCAAAGCCGAATCTGCGTCGGGGGTCCCGGCCTTCACACGATTTTGCTGACGGAGGGCCTCTCGGCCCGAGTGGGGTCACGCTACCGGACTGTGTTGATCGGGGGTGGGCTCGAGCCTGACGAAGCGTCGCTCGACGACTTCGCTCGTTCGCGCGGCGTGGAGTTCGAGGTCATCGACACCATGCGACGATCGATCGATCCGATCCAAGATGGGCTCGCGCTTCAGAAGCTGACGTCGCGCTTGCGAGCCCTGAAGCCGGACATCGTGCACACCCACACGGCCAAGGCGGGCGCCCTGGGTCGAATTGCGGCGCGGCTGGCAGCCGTTCCGCTGGTCGTTCACACGTTCCATGGCCACGTGTTCGACGGCTACTTTTCTCCTTTGCGTACCAGGGGTTTCGTCGAAGCAGAGCGAAGATTGGCGGGGCTTTCGGACGCCATCGTGGCGATCTCGGAGCGCCAGCGCAACGACTTGGTCGACCGGTACAAGATCGCTCCGAGCCGCAAGGTCAAGCTGATCCCCCTGGGGCTCGACCTCGACCGATTCTTGACGATTCAGCCTGGTCAAGAAGGCATTCGCGGGGAGCTCTCGATCGGCACGTCCGATCCCTTGATCGTGTCGGTGGGGAGGCTCGTGCCCATCAAGCGCTTCGATCTTCTGATCGACGCCTTCGACCTGTTCCGCGAGAAGCGGCCGAACGCGCACCTCGCCATCGCGGGCGACGGGGAGGAGCGGGCCAGGCTCGAGGACCGAGCGGCCAAGTCGAAGAACGTCCATCTCCTGGGGATGCGCCGAGACCTTCCGCGGATCTACGGGCCAGCGGATCTGTTCGTGTTGTCGAGCGACAACGAAGGAACGCCGGTCGCGGCGATCGAAGCTCTGGCGTCTGGTTTGCCCGTGGTCGCCACGGACGTCGGTGGAATCAGGGACTTTTTGACGCCAGACCTCGGGATCTTGGCCTCTCGCGGAAGTCACCACGGGCTCGCCGAGGCAATGTCGAGGGCGCTGCTTCTTCCTAAGCCCGGCCGCGAAGGACGGATCCGAGTGGCCTCTCGATTCTCCGCTGATCGGCTCATAGGGGACATCACGGCCCTTTACGATGGACTTTTGGAGACCGGTCCCCTAGGTCGGCGTTGGTACTCGGGGCCTATGTCGTGGTGACCTACCTCGTCGCGTTCGGTCTTGCCGCAGCGGTGTCCGCGACTTTGACGCCTTTGGTCTGCCGATTGGCGCATGTCATCGACGCCGTGGACGCACCCGGCGAAGCTCGAAAGATCCACGATCGGCCCATTCCGAGGATCGGCGGAATCGGTGTGGTGATCGGTTTCTTCGTGCCGCTTTTCGGACTTTTCCTGCACCAGAACCGAATCGGTCGGCTGATGTTCGCCGACGGTCCGCTCGTGCTGGCCTTTGCCATAGGAGCGCTGTGTATCGTCGCCCTAGGCGTTTACGACGACATCAAGGGAGCCGGAGCGCGCCTGAAGTTGGTCGTGGAAACGATCGTCGCGGTGGGGATGTGGCTTGCTGGGTTCCGGATCGAGCTCCTCTCGAATCCGGTTGGAATGCCGATTGCGCTTGGGCAGGCGGCCTCCTTGCTCCTCACGGTGTTCTGGATCGTCGGAATCACGAACGCGTTGAACCTCATCGACGGGCTCGATGGGCTCGCAGCGGGTGTCGCGTTGTGCGCCGTCGTCGTGTTGTTCGGGGTGTCCCTTTTCGACAACGCAGTGCTGATATGTGTGATCGCGGCGTCCCTCGCCGGATCGGTGGTGGGGTTCCTCTTTTTCAACTTCAACCCTGCGCGGATTTTTCTCGGCGATTCCGGGGCGCTTTTCCTTGGGTTCACGTTGTCGACGATCTCTGTGTGGACGCAACAGAAGGGCGCGACGTTGGCGGCGCTGGTCATTCCGGTGTTGGCGTTGGGCTTGCCGATCCTGGACACGACCCTTTCGGTCGTCCGCCGGGTGCGTCGGGGCAAGAATCCGTTCCAGGCCGATCGTGAGCATCTGCATCATCGCTTGTTGGAGCTTGGCCTGTCGCATAAGAACGCGGTGCTCACGCTCTACACGGCGAGCGCGACCTTCGCGCTGGGAGGCTTGGCGCTGTTGGACAACGACGCGACGCGTCGGGCGATCGCGCTGTCCGCGGTGGGTGTGGTCGTCTACATCTTGGTACGACGAGCGGGTGCGCCGAGGACGGCCGATCTTGGACCGCGCGAGCTTCCGACCGGCGCCTTGCGGGACTCGATTCGCGTCTCGGCACGGCGCATTCGAAGGGCCCGCGACACGGACGAGCTCTGGAACGAGTTGGTTTCGATCGCGCCGAGCCTACACTTCGACGAGCTGCGGCTGTCGGTCCCTGCGCTCAGGCAGTCCCACGAGATCGTGCGGCATTGGCGGCGGGGTGGGGACTCGAGCGATCAACCGTGGCGCCTCGATTCGGCGCTCGGGCCCTACGACGACGCGAAGCGATTGTCCCTCGAGGAAGGCGAAGCCTACTACGGAGACCTTCGCGTGCTCTTCGTACGAGCTCCTGGCGCCACCTGGAAGAACCGCGCTGAGCTCGACCACTTCTTGGAGCTGCTGAGGGACGCGCTCGTGGACTTCTTCGTCGAGCGCGACGAGTCGGTCGGTTCGCATGAGGCCGTCGTGGTTTCGATCCAGGACGCGCGGCCACGAGCAGGTGCCGCCCGCTAGCCGTGCGGCTCCCGAGAATCAGCAAAAGTCGGCTGCCGGGCAGCGTGGCCGACGTCGCGCTTTTTTTGTTGATATCGACCGCGCCGCTGTTGGGCGGCAGCTCGAGCCCGCAGGTGCTGCCCTGGTTGGCGTTCGTCGCGCTGGTGGCGTTGGGGGCCACGATGACGACGAACTACCGGCGGCGCCGGAGCGCATCCATACACGGGCTCGCGCTCGGGCTGCTGGCGCTCACGCTGTTCACGGCGTTTCAGCTGGTCCCGCTCCCGAGCCCGGTGCTCGCCGTCGTTTCCAGCAAGGCCCACGAAGTGCGGGCCTTCGTGGGAGTAGGCCGCCTCTTCAATCCGATCACGTATGAAGTCACCTCGACGTTTCGGGAGGTCGCCAAGCTCGCCATCTACTTCGTCGTGGCGGTGGTCGCGTTCGAGCGAGTCCGGGTTCGCCAAGGTCTAGAGCTCGTAGCTATTCCGGTCGTCGTTGGCGGCCTGGGGGCGGCCCTGTTGGCCCTCGTTCACCGCGTGCTGGGCGTCGACGAGCTGCTCGGCGTGATTCACACGATGTCGCCTGCTTCGCACATGGTGACGACGTTCTCGAACCCGAACCACGCGGCCGGCTTCATGACGATGGCGGCTCTGGCCGCGCTCGGGCTCGCGATGGGAGACGCGGCGAAACACCGACGAACCGGCGCGATCCTCGCCGCGCTCGCGTGTGCTTTTGTCTCGATGCTGTCGCTCTCTCGAGGCGGATTGATGGCGCTGGCGCTCGGCTTGTCGGTCCTCGGGATCCTAGCGTTCAGGCTCAAGAAGAACAGCGATCGTGTCTTCCAGCTCGCTGCGTCGGCGATCTTCACGGTGGCCTTCTCGGTGGTCGCCCTCGCTGCCGTTTGGCGTGGCCAGGCTATTCTGCAGCAGTTCGGCGCTGGAGCGAACGAGGCCCTCGATGTGAAGCTCGACGGGATCCGCGACGCTTGGCCGATGATCATGGACCATTGGATCGCGGGGGTCGGGCGCGGATCGTTCGTGTCAGTCTACCCTCACTACAAGACCTCGCCGATCCAGTTGGTCTTCGTGTTTCCCGAAAACCTGGCCGTGCAAGTCTTGTCGGAGTGGGGCGTGGTCGTGGGATCAGCCACGTTGCTCGGGCTCTGCGCCGCGGTCGGCGTTCGCATCGCAAAGACTCGGCGTCCGCTCACGCTCGCCGCGCTCGCCGGCTGCGTCGCGGTGTTGTTTCACAACCTCGTGGACTTCAGCCTGGAGCTCCCCGGAGTCGCGATTCCCGTCGTCGCGATCCTGGCGGGAGCAGGCGTGGAGACGACTCGACGCGTCCGTCTCCCCACCCGCGAACGAGTTCTGTTTCCACTCTTCGTGGTTTCGATCATCGGCTCGAGCTTGGTGTATGCGACCTGGTTGGGCCTGGCGGACGGAGATCTCGGTGAAGACTTGGCGTTGCTACGAAACCGTACGGAGCGAGTCCTAGCTCGACAGAAGGCCGGCGGAGGCCCCGTCTCGAACGATGCGATCGCGCTGCGGCATCCGGCGAACGGGTACGTCGCCGCGCAGGTCGCGTACCTTGCCGAGGTCGACCATCCGCCGGACCTGCCAAAGGCGCTGGCCTACACGAATCGCGCGCTCTTCTTGGCCCCGACCTACGCGGACGCGCACCTGGCGGCCGGGCGGATCTTGATTCGCGCCGGTCACCGGAATCAGGGATTCTCGGCCATTCGCAAGGCGTGGGATCTCTCGAGCGCCGATCGTCGTGACCTGTACATCGAGCACATCCTCGAGCTCGCTTCGACGCCCGAGGAATTCGTCGCCGCGATCCCTCGCAGGATACCGGAGCTCGACGTCGTTCGTGAGGGCGAGCTTGCACGCGGCGTTCGGGTGGCTCTGTCGAAGAAACGAAACGCTTGGGTCCGTCGCGTGCTGGACCTTGCGGTCCAAGACCGCGACTCGGTCCCCGTCGGCGGGTTGTTTCAAGTCGCGCTCGCGGCCCACGCGGCTGGGCACACGGAGCTCACGCATGAGCTCGTCGCGCTCGTCTTGTCTCGAGATCCGCGCCACCCGAAAGCCACGCTGCTCCAAGCCAGGATTTGGATGCGCGAGCGACGACGCGACGACGCCAAACGGCTCGTGGAGCAGATGCTGGCGAGAAACGACGTCACCGAGGAGCGCCCGGAGTTCCTGAAGATCCGAATCAACATCGCCCTCGCCGAAGACGACCTCGACGACGCGAAGATCTATCTCGACCAGCTGGGTGCCGTGGCTGCGCCGACACGAAGGGCTCAGGCGGCCATCCTCAAATATCGGTCCGTGGTGGAAGCGCGTTCCGGAGAGTCCAAGCGGGCGCTCGAGGCGCTCGATCGGGCGGTGGAGTTGGCTCCCGAAGACACGAGCTTTCGCGTGGACCGGGCCCGCGCGCTCCTCGAGGTCCGGGAAATCGAACGCGCGCGCGCGGACCTCGAGTTCGTGCTCGAGCGACGGCCTCGGCTCGCGGCAGCACGTCGCCTGCTCAACGAGCTCCAAGGATCCTCCCGGGACCGGCGAAGCGCTGCGACGGCGACGACGACGAACGACGGCCTCGACGGGCGCTGAGGTTCCCGGCGTCGACGGGCGCGACCTTTCGATCTCCGGGCATCGGCCGATGTGGGACCCGCTCAGGCTCTGTAGTGGTAGAGGAGGTGGCGCTCGACCACGAGCGTGGGCGGGCCTCGGCTCGCTGCCCTGGAGGATGAATGTATCGGCTGAACCGGGTCTCTCTCCCGAGCGCGTTGTTGATCGCCTCTTGCTTCCCGATCTGCTTCCCGATCTGGGCTTGCGACGACGCCGGCAGTGGGCTCGGCCAGCTCGAAGGGAAGATCGAGCTCGAGACCCTCGTCGACTTCGGTGACGTCCAAGTTGGCATGACCGTACCCCGTGCGCTCGAGGTGAAGAACACCGGCACCGCGGCGGTGCGCGTTCAAAAGATCGAACGCGGATCCGGATTCACCGCCAGCGACTACGAGTTTTCGGTCCCCGAAGGCGGGTTCGCGCTCGGGCCCAATCAAAGCCAGGCGCTCTCCGTCTCGTTCCGTGCCTTTTCGATCATGGAAGCGCCCGTCGAGTCGTCGTTCACGTTGACGACCGACGTGCCCGCAACACCGCAGCTCACCGTGAACCTTCGTGGTCGCGGCGTTCGCTCGGGGCTCATGATCACGCCCGATCCTGCCGATTTCGGCCAGGTGCTCGTGGGCACGGACGCAGAGCTCGAGGTCGAGCTTCGGAATCTGCTGTCGATCGCCGTCCCTGTCGTCACGCGCCTCGACGGCGCGGGAGCTCCGGTCGTGTCGAACAACGGGCGTGGGCGTTTCGAGCTGGTCTCCGACTTCGACCCGGCGACAGGATCCTTGGTAGAAGGCCTGCTCGAGCCCCAGGCTTCGATTCGCGCGACCCTACGTTACGTCCCGGACCCGGCGGGCAGCGCCGAAGCCGATGAGGGTCGCTGGTTGATCGCCAACTGCGAAGACCCGCTTTGCGATCGGCCGCTGACGTTGTTGGGACGCGGATCCAACGCGGCCATCGCGTGCACGCCCGAGGCGATTCACTTCGGCGACGTGAACCCCGGGAGTGTGATCACACGATCGATCACGTGCCGCAACGCGACCAACGAGTCCGTGTCGATCTCCGGATGGGGTCCAGGCGCAGGCACGCCCGCGGAGTTCACCGTGCGTCCATACACGGGATCGCCGAACGCGGTGGTGCCCGGCCAGGAGTTCACGGTCGAGGCCGACTTCGCGCCCACCGTGGCAAGCGTCGGACGCGTTCTGCGAGGTTCGATTCAGATCCGGGGGCGAAATCCGCGCGCGAACCGCGACCTGTCGCCCGCTGTCATTGGTCTCGAAGGGGCCGCCGGCGGACCCGACATCGACGTCTCACCGATGACGCTGACCTTCGGCCGAGTCGCTCTGGGCACCTCGGCCAAGCGCAGGCTGATCGTGCAGAACTCGGGGTACAGCGATCTCGAGGTCACTGCGATCGACGAGGTCTCCGGGAGCAGCGCGTTCACTCTGGACCGCACGGCCTTTGTCGTACCGAGCTCGGAGCTCGAGGTCGTAGAGGTGACCTTCACCCCCGCGGTCTTGGGGATCACGACGGGCTCCCTCGTCGTAAGGAGCTCCGACGGCGATGAGCCGGAGGTGCGCGTCGCCGTAGAGGGAGAAGGCGCCGACCTTCCACCGTGCGACTACGTCGTCTCGCCCGACCCGATGAATTTCGGGCTCGTACAAGTGCTGCACGCGACGACGCAGGGCCTTCGTATCTCCAACGTCGGAGCCACCGACTGCGTGCTCCAGAACTTCGAGATCCTCGCGGGATCTTCTCCGGCCTTCAAGCTCGCCGAAGGACCTCTCGCCGAGCTCACGATTCCAGCGGGTGAGAGCCACCGAGTCGTCGTCGAATACGTCCCTCCTACCGCCGCGATTCACGAGGGTGTGCTCGACTTCTACGCACCTTCGGTCACGCGACCCAACGCCCGCGTGGGGATGCGCGGAGTCGGATCGACGTCCTCGCTGTTGATCAGCCCGAACGAGCTCGCCTTCGGCGTGGTCGGTCCCGGGTGCGCGACTCGCGATCGACCGATCGCCATCTACAACACGGGCTCGACGGGCACCGCGGTGGTGCGCGTCGAGCTCGGCCCTCAGACGTCCGACGAGTTCGAGCTGGTCGGGTTGCCTTCGACCGTCCCGTCACCACCGGGTGCCGGAGCGACCATCGCCGCCGGCCAGTCGATCGAGATCTCGGTTCGCTATCGAGCTCGCGATCTCGGTCCAGACGCCGGAACCATTCACATCTTCGAGCGCGCCAGAGCGGAGCCCTACGTCATACCGCTCTACGGCGAGGCCTCCGCGAACCCAGTCAACGAAGACCTCTACGAACAGCTCGAGACCCCCGAGGTCGACGTCTTGTTCGTGATCGACAACTCCGGCTCCATGACCGAGGAGCAAGATAGTTTGACCTCAAACTTCGTCAGCTTCATCCAGTTCGCCGACGCGCAGGCGCTGGACTACCGCATCGCGGTCGTGTCCACCGACGTGGAGGACGAGTTCCCTGGGAACGGATGCCCGAGCCCGCTGCTGCCGATGCGACCGGGCAGCAACTCGCAGGGTGCGTGCGGCTACTTCGCCGACGGGAGCTCCGATGGCGTACACGACCCCGACTGGCGCCTCGTGACGCCGGATGAGCAGCCCTCACCCGCGGCCGCTTTCAGCCACTTGGCTCACCAAGGAACCGACGGATCGGGCAATGAGCAGGGCCTTCAGGCCGCGTATCAGGCGCTGTCGTCGCCGCTCACCACCGGCTGGAACGCGGGCTTCCTACGGCCCGACGCGTACCTCGCGTTGATCTTCGTCTCCGACGAGGAAGACAGCTCGCCGAGCTCGGTCGACTTCTACGCAAACTACTTCAGGAGCATCAAAGGTTTCAGGAACAACAATCTCTTCTCGGCATCGGCGATCGTCGCGGACGCGCCTGGAGGCTGTAACGGCAACGATCCGGGCTCGCGTTACATCGCGCTGGCCGACATGACGGGCGGGATCTTCGAGTCCATTTGCACGGCGGACTGGGCACGCGCCCTGCAGAACCTCGGCCTGAGCGTGTTCGGATACAAATCTCGATTCTTCCTCACGAACCAGCCGGTAGCAGGCACCGTGGAGGTGTTCGTAGACGGCGTCCAAGTGGCGGATCGAGCGCCCTCCGGCCAGGTTCGATGGACTTATGACCGAGCCTCGAACAGCATCAACTTTCAGCCGCTGGCGATTCCAGAGCCCGGCACGCAGATCGCGATTCGATACTCCGCGGAGTGCTTGTGAGACCCTTTCGTTCCTTCGATCGTGAGACTTCCAACCGCGCCACCAGGTCGATGATCGCAGCCCTGCTCTGCTCGGCGGGGCCGGCGTGGGCCGCGTCGCTTCCGTACGAGGTCACCGTCGAGCTTGCGAGCTACGCTCCGATCTCGGGGGGAACGGTTTACACGCCGACCTCTTACGCGCTGGGCTACGAGGACACCGACGAGGGTGCGGTCGAAGTCCCGCTCCCGTTTCCTGTCGAGTGGTTCGGTCGCAGCTTCGACAGCGTCTTCGTGTACACGAACGGCTTCGTCTCCTTCTCCGCCCCCCCGCCCCCTCCGGTCGGCATCCTCGGTCCACCCTCAGAGGTGCCGAGCTTCACCAACCGGCCCCACGACGCGCTCGGTGTGTTGTGGGCGAACCTTCAGGCCGATCCCACGACGGGACGCCACCCCGAGATCCGCGTGCGAACCTTCGGCTCTGCGCCGAGTCGTGAGGTCGTGATCCAGGTGCAGGACTATCGACGATCGAACGTCACCGGCTCTCGCGCGAACTTCCAAGTGCGCTTCCTCGAAGACGGCACGCTTCGGGCCGTGATCGGACCGACCGCGCTCCTGACCGGAGGCGCCACGGTGATCGAAGATCAGACCGGGACCCTGGGAGCGAACCTCCTCGAGACGGGTGGCTCGTGCGGACCCTCGTGTGCCTGCACCCCTAGGACTTGCTCGTCCACGCAGTGGCAAGAGGGGCTCACGATCTCCTTGGAGCGCCCGCTCGTCCCCGAGCTCCTCGGGACCATCGACGGCCCGAACGGCGCCTACCCGAACGACGTGTTCACCGCGACGGTGACGCTCGCGAACCTCGGCCAAGCATCGGCCGCCGCAACGCTTGGCGAGATTCGCATCTCCACCGACGAGGTGATCGATCCGTTCGACGTGTTGGTGTCGACGTGGGCCGCGCCTGCGCTCGCCGCGGGAGAGAGCGCGTCGGAGGTCCTGTCGCTCACGATGCCGCCTTTGCCCGTCGGCAAGTATTTCCTCGGGCTGATCAGCGACGCGAGCAATGGAGTCGTGGAGGCGTTCGAAGACAACGACACGGCGATCGACCCAGGCGGCCTCGCGAGCGGACCGGACCTTTCGGTGCGTGTGTTTTCTCCGCTCGGCTCGGGGCCAGGCGAAGCCATCGAGCTTCGCGTCGACATCGTCAACCGCGGCGCGCCGGTGCTCAGCCCCGTGAGTATCGACGTCTATTTGTCGAACGACGACGTGCTCGCGCCGGGCGATGCCCGCCTCGATGGCACCTTCGTCTCGCTACCCGACGGCTTCTCTGGCTCGCACACGTTCCACACGACGATTCCCACGGACGCGATTCCCAGCCCGCCGTCCTACCGAATCCTCGCGGCGATCGATCAGCTGGCCGAGATCTCCGAATACGACGAGACCAACAACATCGCCCGGACCGCCAACGTGCTCACCCTGGCCGCAGCCGATCTCGAGGTGGTCGGGTACACGCTGTCCACGAACGCTTTCGTCGGCCTCCCGTACGCGCTCGACGCAGAGATATCCAATCGAGGAGGCGCGGTCGCTCGAGATTTCGAGATCTGCGTGGTGTTGTCGGTCGACCGGCAGTTCGACCTCACGCAGGATCACGTGTTCGTTCGACGAGGCCCGGTGCTCTTGCGAGCCGGAGAGTCGATCACGGCTCACCTCGAAGCCGTCGTGAGCGAGGACGTCCCTCTGGGCAACTACTTCGTCGCGGTGATCGCTGACTGCGGGCTCGTGGTCTCGGAGTCGGTGGAGAACAACACGCTCTCCTCCACAGCTCCGATCCTGGTACGCGAGCCCGCTCCGGACTTCTTGATGGAAGAAGTCTCTGCGCCTGCGACAGCCGCCGCGGGTGAGGTCATGCCGGTGAGCGCGCTCGTGCTGAACCTGGGCGTGACGAGCGCCGCGACGCACGTTCGCTTCGTGCTGAGCGCTGACCAAACGCTCGACGAGTCGGACGTCTATTTGGCAGACAGTCCCGACGTGGAGATCGGGCCGAGCCAGGATCGGCTCGTCTCGCTGTGGGTCGAGATCCCGCAGACCGTCACGTCTGGAAACTGGTTCCTGTTCGCGACCGCCGATCCCGACGATTTCGTCGAGGAGGTCACGGAGGGCGACGAGACCGGATTGAGCGCGAGCCCGATCACCGTGTTGGGAGCAGATCTCGCGATCGTCTCGCCAGCTCCGCCCAACGCCGTGGTCGGCGTCCCGTACACGTTCCGGTTCGCCGCTCGCGGCGGTTCGGGCGGGTACGTCTACGAGTTGATGTGGAGCGAAGGCAGCGCCCCCGCTGGCATTGGCTTCGATGCGAGCCGCGCCGAGCTTTCGGGTGTCGCCGAGGATGCGGCTCAGGGGGCCCATGCTTTCGTGCTGCGCGTGCGCTCGGGGGGCGAGACCAGCGAGATGTCGGCGTCCTTGTTGATCGTACCGCCGACGTTGCCGTTGTCGATCGTGAGCGGGAAGCTCCCCCCCGCTCGCCAGCGCGAAGCCTACTCGTCCAACGTGATCGCGGTGGGTGGTGTGCCTCCGTACGTCTTCGAGGCGGGCACCGGGATGCCCGCCGGGCTCGAGCTCACACACGAAGGTGAGGTGACCGGCACGCCAGGCTCCGCCGGCGCGTACCTCTTCGATGTCACGGTCACGGACGCGTTGCTGGTCTCGGTGACCGCGCGCCTCGCGATCGACGTCATCGACCCTGCTGCGACCGTGAGCATCACGACGGCCGACGTTCCGGCGGGTGTCGCGGGCGAGCCGTACGAGACGCGCTTCGAGAGTGAAGGAGGGTCGCCTCCGCTGCTCTGGACCATCGAAGGCCAGCGCGTTCCAGGGCTCGAGTTCATCGACGAGGGCGCAAAGCTCGTAGGGACGCCGACCGTCGCGGGCCGATATCCGTTCGTCGTCGAGGTCCGCGACTCCCGCGGCCTCCTCGATCGCAACGCGTACGTGCTCGAGATCTACGAGGTGGGCGAGCTCGAAGTCTCCGAAGCCGAGCCGCTACCGAAAGCCACGCTCGGAGAACCTTACGCCGACAAGGACGGCAACGACGTTCGACTGACGGCCGTGACACGAAGTGGAGCGGCGCCGCTCGGCGTCACGTTCCAGTTGGTGTTGGGAGAGCTTCCGCCTGGCCTCGAGCTCGACTCGAGCTCCGGCGTGATCTCAGGGACGCCCGTCGTCGAAGGAGCGTTCCCGTTCACGGTGCTTGCGGTCGATGCGTCGGGTGACTTCGATCGCGCGACGTTCGCGATCGTGGTCGCGAAGAAAGCGGTCACCGGCGGAGGAGACGAAGGCTGTTCGTGCGCCACCGGTCGTCGCGACTCGAACGCGACCGCGCTCCTCGGGTTGCTCCTCGCGTTGCTCCTGCGCAGGGTACGACGGTGAGGCCCTCGAAGGCTCGGCGGGCCTGCGCCACCTTCGTCACATCACTGGCGGCGCTTACTGTATCTAAGGCTTCCGCACAACCTGCGCCATACGCGTTTATCCGCGAACCGACAGCGTACGAGTCGCTCGCGGACGCCGCGCGGATCGACGGTCTGGCTGGTGGAGACACCGTCGCGGTGCCGCTGCCGTTCGGGTTCCGGTTCCATCGGGCGTACGCGCCGACGGTCTACGTGAGCATTCGCGGCTTCATCTCCGTGTTCCGACCTCCTGTTCCGGTCACGCCGCTTCCGCCTCAGTTCCTGCCGGCTCAGAACGTCAACGGCGTGATCGCCCCGCTCTGGTACGACTGGTGCGCAGAGGGTCCGGATTGCACCATCCCTTCGCCCGCTCCCGACGCAGGTTTGTATGTCCGGATGGACACGACGCCCGGGCGAGCCGCCGCTCACTTCGAATGGCGAAACCTACGCGCGGCCAACGACGTACGCTCCTCGAGCGCGATCAACTTCCGGGTCTCGCTGTACGAGGGCCTGCCCGGCCGCGTCGAGATCTCTTACGGCCCCATGCGACTGGGAACGGACCAGGTCGGACTGCCCACTCCGATGGCTTTGCGCACGGCGGTTCAAGCCCCGTTCGGAGGAGCCGGCGAGTGGCTCCCTCCGTGCGACGACTTCTTCTTCGCGTGCGGCTCCGCCCAGCTCGAGCTCTTCGAAGGCACTCGCGTCGTCTATCAAGCCGACGTCGTCGATCTGCTCGCGTCCTACGCTTTCGCCCCCGATGTCGCGTTCCTCGGACGACCCATCGACGTCCTCGGGTTCATCGAAAACCAACACGACGGCCCCAACGGACCAGCCGTCCCCGCGGCCTACCTCGTCCCCGCGACCAACACGACGACCGTCGGCGCCGCGCAGATCTACCGGGGCGCTCCGTTGACCTTCGGACCCTACGAGAACGCCGCCGTCAGCTTTCAGGCGGCCGTGCCCACCCAGCTCACCGAAGGACTGTATGTCGTCGCCGTGACCGTCGACGACGAGCACCAACTCGCCGAATGGGATGAGCTCAACAACGCCGCGTGGTCCGCCCCGCTGAGAGTCCGACGGCCACGACCGAACCTCGTCGTCCAATCCGTTGCAGCTCCAACGATCGCGCTCATCGGCGACGTCGCACCTGTCGTCGTCACGATCGCCAACGATGGAATCGAAGACGCCGCCGCCAACGTCGCCGTCGTGCTCGGCTCCGATGCCGAGACGACCTCCTTCGATCGTGAGGTTGGCTCGACGCGGATCGAGCTCGAGGCCGGCACGAGCACCACGGTGACGATCGAGGCAAACGTCCCTGCCGACCTCGGCGGGAGCACCATGGTGTATGGAGCGATCGCGGATGCGAACCAAGAGGTCGAAGAGGTTTCGGAGCTCGACAACGTGCGCTCGGCGTCCTCGACCACGCTGATCGGCTCCGAAGCGATCTCGATCGCGGACTCGCTTCCCGCCGCCTCGCGCACGATCCCCTACCGCGCCAAGGTGGTGGCGCTCGGCGGAATCGGGGCGCTGACCTTTCGACACACGCGCGGGCTGCTCCCGCGGGGCCTACGCTTCGACGCTGGGCACGCCGAGATCTTTGGCATTCCCCTGGAGCTCGGTTCCTTCTCGCTGGAGTTCGAGGTCACCGCAGAAGGGGGACAGCGCGCGTCGAGCGCCGTCTCACTCGTCGTCTCCGACCCACTCGTCGAGCTCCAGGTGCTCACGAGTACGTTACCGAGCGGCGCCTTCGGAGCTCCCTACGCGTTCACTCCGATCGTGATCGGCGGTGCGCCTCCCTATCGATTCGCCGCGACACCCTCGCTGCCCGAAGGTCTCGCGTTTGCGAGCGACGGCACGATCCTCGGCGTCCTGCGCGCGATCGGAACGATCGCGTTCACGCTCGAGGTCGAGGACGCTGCGGGAGCCGCGGACGCCGTCGGGCTCGAGCTGTTCGCCGCCGCGCCCTCCTCCCTGACGCTGATCTCCGCGGCCCTCGAACCTGCCACGCTCGGAGTCGCCTATGACACGAAGTTGATCGCTGCTGGCGGCGCGCCGCCTTACGTCTTCCGCGCCAAGAGCGATCTTCCGCTCGGCTTGGAGCTCGTGGGGGAGCACGTCCGAGGCACACCCTCGCGTTTCGGAGCCTTCGCCTTCGAGCTCGACGTCGAGGACGCCCACGGCGTGACCGTGCGGTCGCCGGTTTTCATCGAGGTTGCGGACGCTGGCCCCGCGCTCTCGTTCGATCGTGCCGTGCTCCCACGTGCTCAGGTCGGCACCGTCTACGCCGGCACGGTCTCCGCTTCGGGCGGCCAAAAACCTTACACGTGGTCGATCGTCGAGGGATCGATTCCGCCAGGCTTCTCGGTGGTTCCTGACGGGCCCGCGGCCCTCGCCAGCGCGGCCATCATCACGGGTCTGCCGATCTCCTCGGGAGTATGGCCCTTCGTGCTGCGCGTCGGGGACGCCGCCGGACACACGGTCGAGAGCGCGCAGTTGATCGCCGCCGAAGCTGCCCCGACCGCTCCCTCCGACGACGGAGGTTGTGGTTGTCGAACGAGCTCTTCAGGCCGGCTGGGCCTTGGACTCGTCGTGCTGGCCATGCTCACCTTCCGCATGTCTTCGCGCAAAAAGCTCGGCGCGCCGCTGATCGGGACGTTCATGCTGACGTTCATGCTGACGACCCCGTCCGCCTGGGCACAGTCGATCTACGTCGCGAGGACCACGAGCGCACCCTTCTCGCCGTTGGCATCGGGCGCTCCCATCAATTTTGGCTTCGCGACGGACGACGGCGCGAAGGACGTCCCGATCGGCTTCACGTTCGAGTTCTACGGACGCCCGTACACCCGTGTGAACGTCGGCGTGAACGGCGCGATCTCGTTCGCGCCGCCTTGCTCTTCGGGCTGCGGCCTCGAAGCCACCTGTACGAACGCCGTCTGTGCGCTGAGCAGTCTGCCTTACGACCCGGACTCGATCCCGAGCATCCAATCCCCACAAGCCGTCGTCGCGGCTTGGTGGGACGACCTTTCGGCCGACACCTTCTGGTCTCCTGGAGCGGCGATGCTCTATGCGCTCGAAGGCAGCGCGCCCAATCGTCAGCTCGTGGTCGAGTGGCGCCGGGTCGCGCGCCTCGGTGACACCGGGAGCGAGCTCTCCGTGCAGATCCGACTCGAGGAGGCCACTCGCACGGTCCACGTGCACTACGGACCTGTGACTTCGTCACCTTCGTCGACCGCGTGGTCGGGGCTCGTCGGGATCGAAGACCACACCGGAACCGACGGGCTCGCGCCGTTGGGCTGCGGGGCCTCGTCGGGGAGCGCGTGCGACATTTCCGATCTCGTCGCCCTCTCGGGGACGGTGATCTCGTACAGCCCGGTGAGCGGGCCGGAGCTCGTCGGCGAGTGCCGTGGCCTCGATCGCGCGATGCCTGGAGCTCAAACGACCGTGGAGGTGAACGCCTTCAACATCGGCCCTGACCCCACGCCGACCGGTTTCGACGCGGACGTCTACCTGTCGCTCGATCGCTCCCTCAATCCCTCCGCCGACTTCCTCCTCGGCCGCGCGTCGTTCGACGTCGTCACCGAAAACGCCGGCATGACCCGCGTGCTCACGGCGACCGTTCCCTCCGCTGTACCACCAGGGCTCTATTTCACCGCGGTCGAGCTCGATCCTGATGATGTCGTCGTCGAGACCATCGAGGCGAACAACGTCGCCTACTCTGACTTGACCGTGCTCGTCGGGCCCGACGCCACGCCCGCATTCGACGCCGTCGTGCCCGGAGCTAGCCCTGGAACCTCGTACTCGGCGACGTTCCACATCAAGAACCAGAACGTCGCGATCTCCGAACTCGGATGGGCCCTGTACGTCTCCGCCGACAACCGCCTCGACGCGACCGACACGCTGCTCGCGAACGGACGAACGTCACTCTCCGAGCTCCAAGACCTCGTGATCACCGCGACCGCGACTTTTCCGGCCGTCTCGATGGGCTTGCGTCGTCTGATCGCGATCGTCGACACCGACGACGAGCTGACCGAGGCCAACGAGAGCAACAACGTCGTCGCCTCCAATGAGCTCATCGTCGGACCAGATCTGACCCTCTCGATCTCGAACGTGCCCGAGCAGAGCGGACCCACCGAGACGCTCTCCGTCGACCTCGCGATCGAGAATCGCGGCGCGCCGATCGAACAAGCGACCGTGCAGTTGTTCCTCTCGGACGACACCGTCCTCGATGCGTTCGACGTTCCCTTGCTGACCTACACGGCTGTGCTCGCCGGTCGCTCGCACGTCGATGCCACCGTCACCTCGACCGTTCCCGAGGTCACTCCCGGCTTGCTTCACCTCTTGGGTCGAGTCGACCCGCTCGACGAGGTGGACGAAGCGAACGAGAACAACAACAGCGCGATGTCTCCAACGACCCTACGCATCGTCGGCCCAGACCTCGCCGCAATCGAAGTGACGTGCCCGTCCGTGTTGTTCAGAGGACAGCCTGCGCTGGTGGACGTGATCGTGCGGAACGACGGTGGGGCGAGCGTGCGCGCGTTCTCCTATTCGATTCACCTCTCGGACAACCAGCTCATCACGGTCTCCGACCCGATGCTCGCCGAGTCGGGACCGCATGCCTTGGCGCCCGGACAGTCGCTCGCGGCGCGCCATGTCGTCACCATCCCCGCGGATTTTCCGGCCGGCGCCGCAGACGTGGGGCTCATCGCAGACTCGACGAGCGCGGTGCTCGAGGAACAGGAGGCCAACAACATCACGCGAAAACAAGGCCGCGTGACCGTTCGCGATCCGGCCGCCGATTTTGCCGTCTTCGACGTGGCCACCCGCGGGAACCTCGCTGCCGGAGAGCGTGTCGTGATCGATCGGTTGCTCGAGAACGCAGGCAACAGCGCGGCGCGCCTCGACTACCAGATCGTACTGTCCACGGACGCGACGCTCGACGCGGACGACGTGGTGATCGGGAACGGCTCGATCGAGCTGGAGGCCGGCCGTTTCGATGCAGGCAGCGACGTCGCCCGGGTGCCGCTCGCACAGGGGGCGGGGCGTTATCATCTCGGCTACCGGCTCGACCCCCGAGACTCCGTGGCGGAGCTCGACGAGTCCAACAACCTCTCTTCGGTCGTGATCGTCACGGTGGCTCCTGGAGCGCTCGTCTTACTGACAGAAAGCCTTCCGCTCGCCACGGTGGGCGCTCTTTATTCGTTCGACCTCGTGGCCGCGGGAGGCCGGGGTCCGCACCAATACCAGCTCGTTGGCGGAGCCTTGCCGGACGGCCTGACGTTGACGACCGCCGGCCGCATTTCAGGATCCCCGGAGACGGTGGGGCTCTCGACCTTCGAAATCTCCATAACCGACGGCGAGCACACGCTGCAGCGTACGCTGGAGCTCCTCGTCGCCGAGCGAACCTCCAAGCTCGAGGTCCTCACGCGCGCGCTGCCGCCCGCCTGGGCTGGCCGTCCGTACCAGGCGTCGCTCGTGTCCGTGGGTGGCGTGCCTCCGCTCGTTTGGAGCGCCACGGGACCGCTGCAAGGGCTCGAGCTCGATCCGAACGGTGACTTGTCCGGCACACCCCGCAGCGCCGCCAGCGGTCTCACCACGTTCCGCGTCACGGACGCGACCGGGGCCTTCGCCGAACGTCTCGTTCCCGTTCGCGTGATCGGGCCGGACGCCGGCGTTCGCTTTTCCATCGACGCACTTCGTTCGGGCGTCGTGGGCAGAGCCTACGACCAGCAGCTTCGGCTCGAGAACGGCGAGTCGCCTTTCAAGCTCGAGCTCGTCGATGGGGAGCTCCCGCCGGGCCTGGCGCTCAACGCAGACAGAATCCTAGGGACGCCGTTTCGCGTGGGTGTTTTTGCGTTCGCCGTACAGGTCGTCGACGGCCGCGAGGACTTCGACCTGAGCTACTTCGTCATCGACGTCGCATCCAACGAAGGCGTCCGCATCGTGACGACCTCCTTGCCGCCGGGGATTCGGGGCGTTCCGTTCATGGGCAGCGACGGGCCGGCGCGGGTACGGGCCGTCTCAGCAGATGGGTCGGCCAGCGAGATTCGGTACGCGATCGCGCGGGGCTCGTTGCCCGAAGGCCTAGCGCTGGCTCTGGACGGCACCCTGACGGGCACCCCGGCGGCATCGGGTGTGTCGACCTTCGTCGTCTCCGCCGTCGACTCTTTCGGTCAGAGCGATCAGGTCGCGCTCGGGCTCGCCGTCGACGAACCCGAACCCGTCGTCGAGCCTCCCCCAGAGCAAGGCTGCAGTTGTCGCTTCTCGAGTCGCTCTCCGCGTCGATCGGTCGCGTCTTTGGCGTGGCTGGCCATCGGAGCGCTGATCGTCTTCTGCCGCAGGCGCCCGAAGCTGTCGAACGCCAAGGCTTGGAGCTCGGCGGGCTTCGTGGCGACCGCCCTCGCTGCTTCGAGCGCGCGAGCCCAGATCCCCTACACGATCGAGGAGTCGGTCGAGCCCTACTCCAACCTCACCGGTGGAACGCCGTTGGCGTTCTCGGACGAAGACGACGGCCAAGCGCTCGCGTCCCTGCCCTTCCGCTTCCGATTCTTCGACCAAGACTACGACCAGGTGTTGGTGTCCACGAACGGCTACCTCTCGTTCGGTTCGAACGCGACCGCGTATTCGAACGACCCGATACCAAATACCGGAACACCCAACGCGTTGATCGCGGTCTTCTGGGACGACCTGGAGGTGCCCGCTCGAAACGCCGCCAGCCTGATCATCCGCGGCTTAGCGCCCCAACGAGCCGCGGTGATTCAGTATCATGGGCTTCACGACCTCGGAGCTCCAGGCCACTCCATCGACGCCCAGGTTTGGCTGTACGAAGGGCTCGCCGGACGAATCGAGCTTCGCTACGGACCGATCATCGGGACCGGAGGGCCCGACGCCCTCGGCTACAGCGGCTCGATCGGCATCGAAGATCCAGGCGGGCAGCTCGGCTATCCTCTGCGCGACTGCGTGCCCGACTGCGACGGAGACGACCTCGCAGCGCTCTCGGGCAAAGTGTTCAAGCTCGTCGAGGACGCCGGCGAAGACGTCATCGCCGTGTCCACGGTCGGCCCCTCGCGCGCCTTCTCCGGCACCGACGTCGACGTTCGGGTCACGTACTCCAGCCAGCACGAGAGCTCGATCGGGCCGTTCATCTACCGAATCGCGATCTCCGCCGCCTCCGAGGTGGAGCTGAGCCGCTTCGTGTTCAGCTCCCCCGAAACGACGTTGGGCCCCTACGAAACGCGGACCGACTCCGTTCGTGTGCAGCTTCCAGCCGACTTGGCTCCGGGTCGATATCAATGGGCCGTGATGGTCGATGCAGACGACCGAATCGATGAGCCAAGGGAGGGCAACAACATCGCCCGCGCTGCGCAGTCGACGCTGCTGCTCGATCCTCGGCCCAACCTCGTCGCGATCTCGGCTTCTACGGACGTGACCTCCGCGCGACCCGGCGACCCGATCGACGTCCACCTCGAGCTCGCAAGCCGAGGGCTCCCGGTCGCCGAGGCCGAGCTCCAAGTTCTTTTGTCCTCAAACGACGTTCCTTCCTTGGACGACTTGTCGTTGGGCTCGTTGACCACGCTGGTGTCGACGTCCGCCCCCACGCGCCTCGACCGCCGCTTTACGCTGCCCGCAGATCTGATCGGCGGCAGTTACCACCTCACGCTCGTGGTCGATCCCGACGACGACGTCCTAGAGGGCAGCGAGTCGGACAACTTTGCCCTCTCGCTCGCCCCGCTCGTCGTGCTGGAGGCGGCCGTCATGGTGACGACCACGTCTCTTCCGGCTGGCTACGTGGGGCTCACGTATGATGCGTGGATCTCGGCGTACGGCGGAGACGGTTCCTTCACGTGGACCATCTCGCCCGGACTGCTTCCCACAGGCCTCGCGATCGACGCTCGCGGGCACATCTCGGGGACGCCGTCCGAAGCGGGTCGCTTCGATTTCACCCTTCGCGCGGACAGCGGAGGCGCGTCAGGGACAAGGGCGCTCTCGATCGAGATCGACGAGCTCACGGGTCCTCTGACGCTCGTGACGCGCGAGCTCATTCCCGGAATGGTCGGGCGCGACTATCCTCCGGGCCTGGGCCTGGCGGTCGAGGAGCGACAGCACCTCGTCGCCGTGGGCGCCTCCGGGCCGGTCCGTTTCTCGCTCACCTCGAACCCTCCGCCCGGCCTTGCGCTCGACGAAGATGGGTATCTTCACGGCCGGCCCACCGAGCGCGGAACCTTCTATCTCGACGTCGACGTCACCGACGGCGTCTCCGCGAACCAGAGATCGATCCCGCTGACGATCATCGAGAGCGGACGGCTCTCGATCCTCGCGGCTCCGCTCCCGCGCGCGACGATCGGAGAGCCTTATGTGGTCCAACTATCCGAGCTCGGGCGAATCGCTTCCTCGACCGTCACCTTCGAGCTGATCGACGGCGCCGGTCGCCTCCCTGATGGCCTCGCGCTCGCGTCCAACGGGCAGATCGCGGGCATCCCTGAGCGAGTAGGATCCTGGACCTTCGCGATCTCGGTCTTCGAAGGAATCTCCGCGCCCTCCGATTCCGCCCGCTTCACCATCGAGATCGCGACCGATGCGAGCTTCGGCATCACGCCCAGCTCGCTCCCCATCGCGACCTTGGGCGAGCCGTATGAAGCGGTCGCCGAAGCGCGTCGCGGCGACGCACCGTTCGTTTGGCGAATCGTGTCGGCCTCGCCCTTGCCGGCGGGCATGCGTTACGAAGTCGAAAACCGACGAGGCCGGGAAGTCTTGTTGTTCCTCGGGACGCCCGAAGAGATCCCTGTGGGCTTCGGTGACGTCGACTCCGGAGGGCTCATGAGCTTCCTGGTCGTGTTGGAGGACGCCAAAGGCCGGACCACCCAACAGCCCATGTCCGTGCGCGTGGTCGAGCCTCCCGAGCCTCCAGTGACCCCGAAGGAGGAAGGGTGCAGCTGCGCGACCTCGGGCCAAGAGTCCGCATCGCTCAGTATCACGATCGCGATGTTCGCCCTCGCGCTGCGAAGGAGCCGTCGATGGACCCGGTGACCTACCCGCGCCTGCGACGATTCCCCGGCGCAGGCTCGCTTCGCTCGCCGCGGTTCAGCTACCTGGCCTTGCTCGTGCTCTCTGGGCTGCTGGCCTGCGAAGATGATCGTGTCTCGGCGGTCGATCCCTTGCTCGAGCTCGATCCGCAACACCTCGACTTCGGAACGCTGGAGCTCGGCCAAGAGTCTTCGCTGACGCTCGTGCTGCGAAACCTCGAGAAGGCCGACGCGCACGTCGATAGCCTCGAGGTCCTCGACGATTGCGGAGGGTGCTTCTTGCCGCTCGTGCGTCCCACCGACGTCCTCGGGCTCACGAAAGTGGACATCCCGGTTCGGTTTCGCGCCGTGCGCATCGAAGCCGCCACGGGAACCATCACCTTCACGACCAACGATCCGAAGGCGCCGCTGCTCTCCGCGACCGTGATCGGTCGCGGAAGCGACTCGCGGGCTCCGGACATCGAAGTGTTTCCGTCCTCGGTCTCGTTCGGCTTCGTGCCAGCCGGAGGCGTGGCCCTCGGCTCTTTCGCGATCCGCTCCACCGGCACGAACGACTTGCTCATCGATCGAATCTCGATCGATCCGCCGAACGCGCCCTTTCGAGTCACGACCTCCACTCCGAGCCCTGAACGCCCTGGGCGCCTAAGTCCCGGCGCGCAAGTGAGCGTGAGCTTGCGCGCCGAGCTTCCCGCCACCGCGAGCGCCACCACGTCGGCGCGTGTGTTGATCGAGACCAACGTGACCAAAGAGAAGAACGTGCCTGGCCGCCTCGGAACCTTGGCCGTCCCGATCTCCGCGACGCCCAACCTCCCGCCGATCGCCGTGGCCGGACCCGATCAGACCGTCGAGCCTTTTTCCGTCGTGACGCTCGACGGCTCGGGCAGCCATGACCCTGACGTCCCGCCCGACGAGCCCCTCACCTATCGCTGGAAGATCGATCAGAAGCCCGCCGGCTCGACGGCCACGCTCGAGTTTGGCGCGTCGCCGCACCCTGAGTTCCTCGCCGATCTGGCTGGGCGTTATGAAATCTCTCTCGTCGTCATCGACGCGATCGGGCTCGAGAGCATCGCGCCGGCGCGCACGGTCGTCGAAGCCTTTCCCGACGAGGCCGTCCGCATCGAGCTGATTTGGGATCATCCTTATTCGGATCTCGATCTGCACCTCATCCGCGACGGAGGCTCGTTTTGTTTGTGCCCCGACGATCTGCACTATCGTGAGTGCCTGCCCGGCCAGCCACGCCAGACCAACTGGTTTCCTGAGTCGCCAGGAGCGAACCCGAGACTCGATGTCGACGATCGCGAAGGGTTTGGGCCCGAGAACATCAACCTCGACGGCGACGGAGACTCACGTTACGTCCCGCCGAGTCGGTTCACGATCGCCGTACACCTCTATGATCCAGCCGATCACGGCGACAGCCCCTGGCCCACGACCGTGTCGAACGCGACCGTGCGAGTCTTCATCTTCGGGCTGCTCGCCGCTGAGTACACCAGGGCGCTCGAAAATCGAGATGACGTCTGGACGGTTACGACACTCGACTGGCCAAATCAAACCTTCGAGGAAGTCGGCACCCTACACTCGCAGCGCTGCGCCGCGTTTTAGCCCGAGCGCCGTTGCCGTCGCCGCTTCGCGGTCGTGCTCGTGCTCGAAAAACGTGCGTGTGACACAGTAGTACGAGTCACTCCAAGCTCTCCGAGGAGCAGAACGGCCAAGGTTGCGACGTTGGTCTCTGCAAACCGGAACGGCCAAGGCTGCGATGCTGGTTTGCTCCCGGCAGGGCGGAACGGACAAGGCTGCGATGCTGGTCCGCTCCGGGCGGGACGGAACGCACAAGGCTGCGATGCTGGTTTGCTCCGGGCAGGACGGAACGGACAAGGCTGCGATGCTGGTTCGCTCCGGGCAGGGCCGAAGGATCAAAATTGCGATGCTGGTCCGCGCCCGGCAGGACGGAAGGGTCGAGGCTGCGGTGTTCAGACCCGCTGTCCCGTATTTGCGTGGTCAGGGGATTGCGCGGCAGCGAGAATCGAGCGAGGGAATGGCCATGATTGCGGGTCCTGACTCAACTCTTCAAACCATGCTCTCGGCGATCTCGGACACGATTCATTCGCTGGATTCGGCGTCGGACCTCGATATCGACCGCTCTGACGCCGACCGGAGCTTCTTCGCAGAGCGAAAGGCGAAGCTTGTTCCCCAATTCGAGGCGCTCCTCGCGACCAAGAGGAGACTCGAGGACTTCGATCTCGGCGAGGGCTCGAGGCTCCAAACTCGAGTGGAGATCGGTGACCAAGTACTCGACCGCGGGATCTCGGACGGTCGAGCGCGAACCAAGCTTGCTCTAAAAGGTAAGTCTGGCTTGGACTACACCCACGCGTTCGGACCGACCCTTCAGACGCTGACCCAGGAGAAGCTCGCTCTCGAGCCCCAGAGAGTCCTGGAAGCCGTGGGGAGGCTCACGGACCTCCCTGAGTTCGTTGAGAAGGAACCTGTGGGTAAGGACATGAGTCTTCGCGCGCAGACTCAACAGAAATGCCTTGATGAACGGGCCGACGGCAGGTTGAAGCGGGACGCCCTGGTCACGGCGGGGATCAAGCAGGTCCTGGAGGCCGCTCAGGCGCTCGCGGCCTTGAAAGGCGCGCTGGATGAACGGTTTCCGCGACAGCGTGACTATGTCGCGGCGTTCTTCCTCGACGTGGCACCGCCGCGACAGCCCAAGGCGCCGCCGCCGAGCTGAGGCTTCTCTTCGGTCACAAGCGCGAGGACGGCGTCCTTCACGGTTCGGATCACGTCCGTCCGGATTCGCACGCAAATACTGAAGCCAACGGCCTTCGCGGGACCCGTCGGACGGCGCGGAGCGCTATCGCGATAGTCTCTTTCTCCCAAAGTTCGCGCACGATCTGGCAAGACTTTGGACGCGA
>CAYXDO010000132.1:0-32195 GCA_964463485.1 uncultured Myxococcales bacterium
CGCCAGCCCCGCCTTGTCGATCTTCTATGGTACCGGCTAGGCCGGGTTATGGCTTGGAAACTCACGACGTGCCCGCGCCCGTCCGCGCCCGTGCCCGTGCCCGATTCACCCGCGAGCAATGCAATTTTGGTTATCCGCGCCGATTTTACAGCGCCCTCCGTGGTCTGGTGGCCCGAAGTGATCGGTCCGCGATCGAGATCTTGGGTCGCGCTCGGATGGGTGCTCGGCTGCGCGCCCGCCGAGAGCTCCATCGAGCTCTCGCTCGGGCGCGACGAGCTCGGCGTGATCGCGGTCCGAAGGGGGGGCGACGTGGAGCTGAGCCGGGTCTTTCGGGGCGTAATGAGTTGGCCGGTCGCGGTGGAATCGCAGGCCTGGTTGTTCAAGTGGACTGAGAGTACGCTCACGGATGCGTTTCCGTATTTCGACTCGCTGGAACCCGCCGCGATACTCACACGCGCCAGAGAAGGCGAGTCATGTCCATCGGGCCGAGTCACCGGAAAGACGGCCTGGGTCGCGATGCCAGAGCTCCCGGTGTACAGCCTCGGCGAGTCGGGCCTGCTCGGGTTCGGAAGGGACAGGGCCGCCTACGTTCCGAACTGTTCGACCGCCTGGGTCCTCGAGAACCGGTGCGTCGTCCCCGTGCGAAATCCCTTTCGCGAATTCCAGGTCGATTTCGGCTTGGCGGTGGGCGACGTGATCTGGCTCGGCGGAGCCCACGGGGAGCTGATCTTTGCCGAAGTTCGCCCGAGATTCTGAGCGACGATCCCGAGAGGCAGAACGCTCGGCTCAGTCGATCGGCGTGGGGCCGAGCACGCCCTGGGTGAGCTCGCCCGCCGTAGTCATCCAGTGAGTACGACCAACGACTCGTTCCCCGAGCTTGGCCTCGAGCTCCACCGTGCCGGGATCGACGTTGAAGAAGAAGAAGGCGTAGTCGGTCGGATCATGAGAATCGGCCGGCCGGCCCCCCAAGGTGACGGAGAGCTCGCTCGTGGCGGACGGAGGCGTATCCCGGAACAGGTAGTCGCAGTCCGCGGTGAGTACGAGGACCTGGGCCTTCGTCGGGTCGAGCGCCACGCTCGCCGTCGCAACGAGCGTCGCCTGGGAGAGCACCCCCCATGGCCCGCTCCATCGCACCCAGTTGTCCCGAATGGGAGGTAGAAGGTAGAGCGACGACGGCACGTACCCAGGCTTCGACACACGGAGCCATCCCTCGAACCCATGCGGAGTCGGCGTCGGGACCGAGATATCGACGAGCCCACCGGCAGAGGTCGTCCCCGTGAAGGTGGGCGCTGGGCAAGCCGGATCGGTCCCGCTGCATACCTTGACCTGAGTATCTCCGGCGGGCGTCTCCTCCCATGCCGCATCGACATGAATGAACCGGAGTTGGACCAACCCTGCCATCCGCACGGGCGCCGGCCACGTCACATCGCCGACACAGGTCCAGCTGTCCTCATACTGCGGCCCCGTCGCGCCGTCATCGGGCGCGCCCGTGTCAGCGTCCTCGAAACCGGCATCGCCCGTGTCAGGGGGACCGACGTCGTCGCCGGGAAGGACGTCGAAACCAACGTCGAAACCAACGTCGACGGGTGAGTCGCTCTCATCGCACGCGGGTGTGAAGAGGAGCAGCGGCGACACGACCGCGGCGAGCCTCGAAGCAAAGCTGGTTCTTTGCAGCATCCGCCTCGAACCTGCACGTTGTGTTCCTTGGCCCAGATCGGAGTATCGCAGAACTCAGGCCGCACTGGATGCGGGCGTCGAGCAGAGAGTGCGTGTGAGTTATGACTTCGCCTGAGTTCACGGTGAATCTGCCCTCGAACAATCGCTCGTTTGACTCGAGCGCATCTACGACACTCCTTTTCCGACACTGCGCTTTCGACGCTCCGATTCCGAAGTCCAATGCTGACTTCGATTCCTGAATCCTGACGATTCCTGAGTCCTGACTTCCAACTCCGTCCCGTTCCTACGTCCGCTTCGGATACTGACCTTTTCATCGAGCAGGCCGGTCCGTGACGTCCGGTGGCATCTGTGCGAGCATGCCCCGTGTCTCGGGCCAGCCGATTCCGCGTCTCACTCTCGACCAGGATCGGCATCCTCTTGTCCCTCCCCTTGTTCGCGGCGCTCGTGCAGGTTTGGTCAGCGTTCTCCTATCTCGAAGGAACCCGGGACGACGCGGGCTTCGTAAACATCGCCGGGCGCCAGCGAATGTTGGCCGCCGAGCTCTCCTCCCAGGTCCGGATGGTCAGCGAAGGTCACGAAGCCGACCGCCCGATCCTACGAACGCGGGTCTCGCAGTTCGGGGAGTCGCTCTCCATCATCGAGACCGGAGGGCTCGTGATGGGCGTGGAGCTCGAGCGGGCTCCCGACGAGCTTCAGCCGGCCGTGAAATTCGCCCAGACGCTGTGGCGAGACGTCGAAGCTGACCTGCTCGTGGTCGCGAACCTGCCAGTCACCACACCCGAGTTCATCCAAGCGCTGGGGCGGCTCGAGCCGGAACTCACCGAGCTCCTTCGGCGCTCGGACGCTATCGTCTCCGCCCATGCGGCGCGGGTCGCGCGACTCCAACGGCGCGCGACCTACTCACTCGGCGCCCAGCTCCTGCTGTCAGCCCTCTTCTTCGGCGTCGGGATGATGATCGCGCGCAAAGTCGTCGTGGCGCCGATCCGCGCTCTTCACGCGATCACGACGAGCTTCCAGGGCCGCTCCCAGACCCGATCTCAGATCAAGCTGGCCCCCGCCGCGGACGAGCTCGCCGAGCTCGGAGAAGATCTCGGCGCGATGGCGTCCGAGATCGAGCGACTGCTCAAGGCGCTCGAAGGGCGAAGGCAGTATGCCGACAAACTCTACCAAAGCGTCCCGATCGGGATGCTCCTTCTGGACGCAGACCACCACGTCGTTTCGGCGAACGCGAGCCTGCTCTCCAAAGCGGGAGCAAACCCGATCGTCGGTCTGTCGTTCACCGAGCTCGTGACCTTCCCGGACGCGGAGAAACAACTCAGCGAGGTCCTCGAATCCGGTGAGGCCCGCACGGGTATCTTGGGTCGAACGAGTTATGGCGGCAAGAGTGATGCACCCGCCCGAATCTCCCTCGCCGCCGCGACACCCCGCGACCAAACCAAAGGGCTCCTCGTCGCCATCGAAGATCTGACCGAGGAAGAGCGGCGCGCGGAACAACTCAGAAAGCTCGAGGTTCAATTCAGGGAAATGGTCGAGGGTGCCATCGACTGCATCATCGGCATGCGCAGTGATGGCACGATCTCTCACTTCAACGCCTCGGCGGAGCGCACGTTTGGATATTCGCGCGACGAGGTGATCGGTCAACCCATGACCAAACTCATGCCGGAGCGTTACCGCGAAGCTCACGCCGATCGCTTCGGCGCGCTGTCACCCCAACGGTCGCCGTCCACGATCGGTCAGCCGCTCGACCTGGAGGCGCTTCGGAAAGACGGCAGCGAGTTTGCCGTCGAGCTGACGGTCAGCATCGTTCATGGCGCGGAGGGCGTCGCGTACATCGGCGTGCTGCGCGACGCGACTCGACGGCGAGCAGCAGAGGACGCGTTGCGAAGGTCCGAGGAGAGTTTCCGGGCGCTCATCGAATCCACGCCGGACATCGTGGCCATTCATCACGACGGGCGGCTGAAATACGTGAATCCGGCTGGAGTGAGCGCGTTCGGATACTCCTCGATGGGTGAGCTCGTCGGATCGCCGATCCTCGAGCTCTTAGCTCCGGAGGATCGGGCCGCAGGGGCAGTCCGCATGGGCGTGACGCCGGATTCCGGGAAGCCGACTCCGACCACCGAGCTCCGATTCGTGACGCGTGGTGGCTCCACCGGCTGGTTCGAAGCGTTCGGCGTACCCGTCGTTTTCGGCGAGCAGAAGGTCTTCGCGGTGTTCGCGCGGGATGTTTCCGAGCGCCGCCGAATCGCGAGCCGCCTCATGCAGATGGATCGCCTGGCCGCGGTGGGTACGCTCGCCGCGGGCATAGGCCACGAGATCAACAACCCCCTGAGTTACGTGATGGCGCACGTCGATACCGTGCTTGCTCGGCTACCGCCCGGACCCGCCGGAGAGTCCGAGACCCGCACTTTGCTCTCGGAGGCCAAGGAGGGCCTGGAGCGCATTCGAAAGACCGTCCGGGACCTCCGCACTTTTGCCCGTGATGGAGACGAAAAGAAGGAGCTCGTGGACATTCAGCGAGCGCTGAGCACCGCGGAGAGTATGGCTTGGAACGAGATCCGCCACCGCGCCCGGGTCGTCCACGACTACTCGGCCCTTCCGCTCGTGTCCGCCAACGAAGCGCACCTGAGTCAGATCTTCCTGAACCTTCTCGTGAATGCCGCTCAGGCGATCCCGGAAGGGCGAGCGGATTCGAACGAAATTCGGATTGAAACCAGCGTCAAAGACGGAAGGGTCGAGGTCGTCGTGGTCGACACGGGCTCGGGCATCCCGCCAGCCGTGCTCGGTCGAATCTTCGATCCGTTCTTCACGACCAAACCCATCGGCCAGGGAACCGGTCTCGGACTCAGCCTCGCGAGATCACTGTTACACGGGTTCGGTGGCGAAATCACCGTCGAGTCAGAAGTGGGTCGCGGCTCCAAGTTTCGAGTATCCTTGCCCGCGGCCCAGCAAGAGGGCCTGTCGACTCATTTCGCGGCGCCGACCAACTCGGCACGGACACCCACCCACGAACCAGCGCCGAGCCCCTCGACGGCCGCCCCGACGTCCAAGCGCCCGATGGTACTCATCGTCGACGACGAGCTCCGGCTGGCCAAGGCGATCGCCCGAACGCTCTCCGCGGACTGCGACACGCGCGTGTGCGGAAGCGGCAACGAGGCGCTCGGGCTCCTCAGAGCCGGCGAGCGCTTCGACGCCCTCGTTTGTGATTTGATGATGCCCGAGATGACCGGCATGGAGCTCTTCGAGAAGATCGAGGCCGAGTTTCCGAAGCTCGCGACAAGCACGGCGTTTCTCACGGGAGGAGCGTTCACGGACGCGGCCCGGGCCTTTCTGGCGCGAGTTCCCAATGCTCGGCTCGACAAACCCTTCTCGGCCAAGGATCTGCTGGAGATCATCCGGGGCCTGACGAGTTAGTCTCTTGTCGTGCCCTGCCTCGCCGCCCTTGGACACCCGGACGGTGGCGACGATACCGCGGCGCTGGCTGTCGCCGCCGCGCTCGCCGACGAGCTGCCCTGCGTTTGGATCTTCGACGGCTTCGAGCTGCTCACGCTCACGACCTACGATCGCGTGTTCGTCGTGGACGCGGCTCGCGGCTTGGCCCGCGGGCTCGTGTCGTCCTTCGACTTCGAGCTCGACGTGCCGAGCCCGATCGTCGATCCGCGCGCCGTCTCGACGCACGGCTTTGGCGTCGACCGCGCGATCCGCCTCGCTCGCTCCATCGGCGTAGGCACGCGCTTCACGATTGTGGCCATAGGGACCGACGGAGACGGCTCACTGACCGACGGCATCGCGCGCGCCGTCGCCGCGATCCGAAGCGCGCTTCTTGGCCGATCTGCGCAATCCGCCCACCAGCACGAACCCCGCTAGCGTCGCACACGAGACGACTCTCGCGGCCCGTTCGGCCGGCGTCGGTTCGAGCTCGAGCACGAGCGAGCGCGCTCCTGCGGGGACTCGCAGGGACACGAGCCCGGTCTCGGGCTCGGTCGAGAGCTCTACACTCTGGTCGCTGCCCCGCCATGTCGGAAAGTCGTGAACGGAAAGAGCCAGCGTGCTCGGCGCGGCCGCGTCGATCGCGAGCTCGATCCGAGTGGCAGTTCTCCGAACCAGCCGAACGCTCGCCGTTCCACTCCGAAGCCTCGCGATCTCGTTCCAGGGAGGCTCCGGACGTGACACGCCGACAGGCTCGAACTCCTCGGCGATCGTGGTGACGATCCTTTTCGACGCCATCGATCGCGGGTCGAGCAGCTCGGGATCGACCGGCTCCAGGCTCGGCGGCTGCACTTTGGGAAGCGCGAACCCCACGATCCCTATGATGAGAAGGATCCTCGCGACCGTCCGTTTGTGCTCAAACGAAATCCTCGATCCGAACAGCCCGTGGGCGAATAGACTCGGAACCGCGGCCAAAGAAAGGGCGAGCAGAACCGTGGGCGCCATGAGGAAGCGCCACGGAAACTGCACGCGACCGAGCGCCGGGACGAGCTCCCACAGCGGCGCGGACACTGTCGTCGCCATGAGCGAGAGCACGATCGCGGTGACTCCGAGCGTGCGGAGCCATCGATCCTTGGACGCGACCACGACGAGGCCGCTCCCGAGGGCCAGCGGAGAGAGCGCGAACGAGAAGCCGTCATCGGGGCCGGGCACGGACAGCCCAAAGCCCCAGTCGCCGAGGACGAGTTGTCCGAGCTCGAGGAAGTGTACGCGAAAGTCGGTGTACGCGGACGCCGCACGGGCGAGCTGAGCAGCGTCCGAGTGCCAAAGCGGAGGCACCCACACGGCCGCGGACGCCAACGCCGCGCCTCCCATGGCCACGGCGGCGCTCACCAGCGGCCAGCGAGCCTTCACGGCGAAGGCTCGCGCGAAGCTCACCGCGACGAAGACGGGAAGCAAGATCATCGCCGACGGAAAGTGTGTCGCGACCGCGAGGCCTAGCCCGGCGACGCCAAACGGCCATCTTTGCTTTGTGCTCAAACCGAAGAGCGCGAGCGGGAACAAACAGATCGCCGCGAGCTCCGCGAGCGCCGAGCGAACATAGAGATCGACCAGGATCCACGGCGCGCACAAGAGCGCGAACGGCGCGACGAACACATCCAATCCAAAGGAGCGACACGTGACGGCAAAGGCGACCGCGCCGAAGAACAGGAAGCCGACGAGCGCGAGGTTGATCGCCAGGCCCACGTCGTCGACGACCGAGGCCAGCGCTCCCGACACCGCGTAGAATACGAAGGGGGAGTAGACGAACAGCGGTTGGCCATGACCGCGCGACAGGTCGGGCGCCCAGCGGGGCCAGGCGCCTTCGCGCGCGCTCTGTAGCCACTCGACGACGCGGGGCGGATAGGCGTAGGCGTCATGCCCGATGGCGAGCCGCGGCCCGAGGATCGGCCACGCGACGAAGCAGACGGCGAACGCGCTGAGCACGACCAAGACGAGCAGGTCGCGGCGAGCCTCTGCGCCGCTTTGGAGCGGCGAAGCGAGCTTCAAAGGACTCCGCAGTCCGTCTCGAGGACGCAGCCCTGGTAGCAGGTCGCGACGTACGCGGTGGTGTACGCGCCGTCGCAGCGGGGCGCGGGCGTGTCACACGAGAACGTAGCCGCGCGACGACACAACGCCCGATCGAGCGGGGCGCAGCCGAGATAGCGCGGGCAGCAATCCGCTCCAGAGCATCCGCACTGCTCGGGAGGGTCGAGCAAGTACACCGGGTGACAGAGATTGGAGGCCTGACAGCCCGCTTCGTCGTGCGCCGAGCAACCACCGGCGCACTGTGGGCACACCAGGTGGTTCGTTCGCTCGTCATAACATCCCGAAACCTCGAGCCCGCCGTCGCAGCTCAAGCACTCCTTCGTCGCGCAGAACGCGTGGGATGGACACTCGTCGCGGCCCAGCGTGTTGCACGGCGCGCACGGCGCGTCCGGACAGCTCGTACCTCGCTCGACGCAGCCCTCGTAACGCGCTGGTTCGTTCACCAGGCAGCTGTCCACGTAGCACGCCGAGCACGCGCCAGAGCCGCTGCATTCGTTCTCGTTCAGCGCCCCGCACTCGCCAGGACACGACCCGCTGCCGCCACACCCCGGGATGCCGTCGTTCGGATCGTAGCAGATCAGCTTCTCGACCCCGCACTCCGTGCAGGTCGTCGCATCGCAGCGCGGGTCGCGCTCACATGTCTCCGCGTCGACGTGATCCGCGCAGGACGGGCACCCGATCGTCGGACACTGCACGGGATCGTCCTTCGCATGGCAGATGAACTCTTCCTGGCCTGGGCATCCGCACTTTGTCAGCCTACAGCCCCGGGCGATGCAGCCGACTTGGCCCAACCCATCACAGACGACGCCAGAGTCTGTTGCCGCGTCTCGGCTCTCACCCGAGTCTGGTTTGACACCCGTATCGGCACCGCCAGCGTCGACCAACGAGCCATCGAGCGAGAGCGGAGGCAGCCCCGTCGGGCACCCGAGCAACAGGATCCCAAGAACTGCGTTCCGAAAAATCGCGTTCCGAAAAAGCTCCACAGAGAGACAATACCGCGGAGACAGCTCCGTCGGGCCCGTTGAAGCGGTCGAATTGCCACCGGTCGAATTGGCAACGGCCGTTCCAGCCGTTTCGGGAGACGCGACTACTTGGGTGCGAGGACGGCGTCGACGGCCTGCTGTGGCGTGCACTGAGCGCTGTTGTCCGCTTGAACGCGGCAGCGCAGCACGTGCGCGCTCGACTCATCGGAGAGGCTCAGGCCGAGGAACTGCGACTGCGTTCGCTCGGTGTAACCCACGAACACGGTCTCCGCGTCATGCCAATGCTGCGCGGTCACGAACCGCGACGTGGTCTTGCAGCCCGTCGCGCCCAACAAGAGAAGGCCGAAGCCAAGAATCATCTTCTTCATCTGGCCCTCCTAGTAGACCGATCGAGGCATGACGTTCTCGAGCAGCATCGTGTCCTTGCATTCGCTCGTCGTGCCGTTGTCGTTCGCGTTGCACATACGCATCAGTAAGTTGAAGAGCTGACCCGTCTCTTGGGTGCCCTGTCCCGTCGGCTGGATCGCGAAGCGAACCACTCGCTCGCCCACCAATCCTTGGCCGATCAACACGTTTGGGGAAGTCACACAGCCGCTCGCGGCGACTGCGAAGCCCAATAGGGCGAAGGCGATCTTCGTCTTCATGAAACCTTCACCTCACGTTCGTTCCGGCGTAGCCGACCGAGCCCGACCAGAACGCGCTGCCCGTCGGGCACTGCAGGTCGGTGCCCTTGCCGCAAGCGAGCTTGCAGGTCAGGCTGGTGCCCTTGTCCTCACACGTCCAAAACACGTGCTGGAGCGACTGGACGAACACGTAGTTGTAGTGATCCATCGTCTCGAGCAGCAGCATCTTCTTCGCCGGGTGATCCGTGAAGCCGACGAGCTGGCGGCTCATACAGCCCGAAGCCAACAGGGTCGTCGCGACCAAGGCCGCAAACAGGAGCGTACGAACAATTCGATTCATCTGTACTCTCCTCAGTTCTCGAAGATGACGGGGATTTCCGAGCACTGCTCGGCGTTCCCCTCGGCCGACACGGTGCATTTGATGATGCCCTGCCGGCCGGTGCCGGCCTGTGTGAAGCCGAATTTGATGTCGCTGCCGCGGCTGGACGCGCTCGTCACGATCAAGGGCCCGCCGGCGCATGCCGTGCCCCCGAGCGAAAGCGCGATCGCCGCCCCAATGACGTGGCGTCTGGTTCGAGTCATCGCAATCCTCATGATGTGTCTGGAGATCTTGCTCCTAAGCCCAACCTGGCGTCGGGCGGCGCCTTCATTGGGCAGGCCGAGAGTGCTGTCAAGGAAATACACCAAAACGCAGGTTAAACTCGCTCGTCAAAGGAGCCGCTTCAAGCGCGGCCCAAAATGCGACCTCCGGCCAGGAACGGAGTATTCTGCGCCCGCATGGTTGCCATCGTCGAAGCGGTTGAAAAGGGGGACCTCGACCGCGTCAAAAAGCTCCTCGCGGATCACGCCAATCCGGACGAGATCGCGTCGGAGAAGAACGAAAGAATCCTGGGACGCGCAGCTCGCAAAGGGCACAAGGCCATTGTCGAAGCGCTGCTCGCCGCGGGTGCAAATCCGAACCTCGCGGACGCCGAAGGGAACACCCCGCTCATCGCTGCGGCCGTCGGCGGCCAGATGGAGAGTGTGCGGGCGCTCGTGTTCGGTGGCGCGGTGATCGAGCTACGGGACGCTCGAGGCAGCTCGGCGATCGATCGCGCATACGACGAGGGAAAGGCGGAGATCGGTCACTACCTGGCGCTCGGAAGGTGGTCGCGCTTGCCGGACACCTTGGCCACGCCGCCCGAAGGGCAAGGTGCGTTCGAGGACGTCGCCAAGCTCGTCGCCGAGAAGGGGAAGAAGCTCACCAGCCTCTACCTTCGTCGCATGCGGATCTCGACCGAGGCGATGGACGCACTGTCGTCCTTCACCGCGCTCGAGCACCTGATTCTGGATCGGTGCCAGCTCACTGGAATCCACCTGCGCACGATTGGGCAGGTCCGGACGCTGAAGGGCTTGTCGCTGCGCGGATCGTCGATCGTACTGAAGACGCCTTCGCCGGGCGAATCCACGCCGCGCTCGGAGCTCGATTCGCTCGGCGGGCTGATCAAGTTGGCCACGCTCGACCTCTCGCACATCAAGGCGACGGGGCGCTCGCTCGGCACGGTGCAGTGGACCTTCCTGGGCTGGCTCAAGGATCTAGAGGAGCTCCACTTCGAGGATCTCGACGTGGCCACTGCGGTGCTCACGAGCCTGCGCGACCTGAAGAAGATCAAGCGACTCCACCTCGGCGGAATGGGCATTCGAGACACCGAGATCGACCATCTCTTGCGGGTCCCTTCGCTCGAGGTGTTGGATCTTGCGCGAACGCGAATTTCCGATCGCGCGCTCTTGAAGGTGTCGCGGCTGCAGGAGATCTCGCGGCTCTCGCTGGCTTCCACGGCGGTGACCACGGTGGGCCTCGAGCGCCTGAAGTATCTGCCGAAGCTCACCGACGTCGATCTCCGCGGAACCCGCAAGAGCCCCGACCGCAAGAAGCTCGTCGAGGAGCTCCGCGGAAAGAACGTGCGCGTCTGGGAGTGAGAGCCGGTTGACGCTGCTTTCGGCGGCAGGGAGAGTGCCGCCGTGAAACCGAAGCTCAGAACCATCCGCGTCTCTCCGGACCTCCCGCAGGCGCTGTACGGCCTCGAGAACCTCGCGCTGAATCTCTACTGGGACTGGAACCCGGACATCGCGTCGCTGTTCGCGCGGGTCGATCCGGAGCTTTGGGACTCCACCGGACAGAACCCAACGCTCTTGCTCGGCCAAGTCTCGCAGGCTCGCCTGCAACAGCTCTCCACCGACCGCGCCTTCCTCTCGCACCTCGCCCGCGCCGTCGCGTCGCTCGAGCGTTACAAGAACGAAGCTCGCTGGTTTCAGCAGGCCCACAAAGACCTCCAGGACGTCCGCATCGCGTACTTCTGCGCCGAGTTCGGCATCACCGGCTGCATGCCGATCTACTCCGGGGGCCTCGGCATCCTCGCCGGTGACCACCTGAAAAGCGCCAGCGACCTCGGCCTTCCGCTGGTCGGTGTCGGCATCCTCTATCAAGAGGGCTACTTTCGGCAGTACCTCAACGACGCCGGTTGGCAAGGCGAGACCTACCCTCCCAACGACTTCTTCAAGATGCCGATTCGCCCGGCGCGACACACCGACGGGAGCATCGTGCGCATCTCCGTAGAGTTCCCCGGCCGCTTGGTGTGGGCCCAGATCTGGCGCGCGGACATCGGGCGCGTGCCGCTGTTCCTTTTGGACACCAACGTTCCAGAAAACACCGATCACGATCGCCAGATCACCCGCGCGCTCTACAGCGGCGGCTCGGAGCTCCGCATCCAACAGCTCATGGTCCTCGGCATCGGCGGCTTTCGCGCCTTGGTCACGATGGGGATCGAGCCCTCCGTCTGCCACATGAACGAAGGCCACGCAGGCTTCCTCGGCGTCGAGCGAACGCGTCACCTGATGCAGCAACGCAACATCTCGTACGAGATCGCGCGCGAGATCGTGGACGACGGGAACATCTTTACGACGCACACGCCGGTCCCCGCAGGCTTCGACGTCTTCATGCGAGACCTCGTCGAGCGCTACATGAGCGAGTACGTACGCAAGGTCGGGCTCTCGATGGACGACTTCATGGCGCTCGGCCGCAGGCATCCGTTCGACCAGGGCGAGCCGCTCCACATGGCGGTGATCGCGATTCGACACGCGGTCCTGAGGAACGGCGTGAGCGAGCTCCACGGCCACGTGAGCCGCAAGCTGATCGCGGACGGCGGCGCTTGGACAGAGTGGCCCGAGAACGAGGTGCCGGTCGGCCACGTGACCAACGGCGTCCACACGCACACCTGGATCGCACCGGAGATGAGCATGCTGCTCGATCGGTACTTGGGCCCGGGCTGGCGCGAAGCTCCGTCCGACGCCGAGATCTGGGACGGCATCGATCTGATCCCCGACGAAGAGCTCTGGCGAGCTCACGGCGACCTGCGCCTGCAGCTCGTCGCCTACGTACGCAAGCGATTGAAGTGGCAGCTCGAACGGAGAGGCGCCGCGAAGACCGAGATCGAGAGCTCCTTGCTCGCCCTCGATCCCGACGCGCTCACGATCGGCTTCGCCCGCCGCTTCGCGACCTACAAACGCGCGACCTTGCTGTTTCAGGACGTCGAGCGGCTCCTCAAGATCGTCACGAGCGCGCACCGACCCATTCAGTTCATCTTCTCCGGAAAGGCTCACCCCGCCGACAACCCGGCCAAGGAGCTGATTCGGATGGTCGCATCCAAGATCAAGGACGAGCGCTTCGCGCGATCGATCGTGTTCCTCGAAGACTACGAGATTCCCGTCGCGCGACATCTCGTACGCGGCGTCGACCTCTGGCTCAACACTCCGCAACGCCCGCGCGAGGCGAGCGGCACCAGCGGCATGAAGGTCGTACCCAATGGCGGCCTCAACTTGTCGATCCTCGACGGGTGGTGGGCCGAGGGCTACCAGCCCGGGACGGGCTGGGCGATCGGCAACGGCGAGCCCTGGGACGAGAGCCGCGACGTCGTCGAAGCCAACGCGCTCTACACTTTGCTCGAAAGCCAGATCGTGCCGCTCTACTACGATCGCGACGCACGAGGTTGTCCGACCGGCTGGATGGCGATGGTCAAGGCGTCGATGCGGGCTCACGCCGCGCGCTTCTCGTCGGACCGCATGGTCAAGGAGTACGTCGAACACTACTACGTCCCCACCGCGGCCCGATTTGCAGAGCGCAGCGCGAGCGTTCCGAAGGTCGAAGACGTCGTTCGCTGGAAGAATCGCCTCGAGTCGGTGTGGCACGACGTGCAGGTCGTCGAGATCCAATCGCCGAACCACGGTGAGCTCCGGTACGCGGAGGCCTTTCCGATCACCGCCACGGTGCGGCTCGGGATCTTGTCCCCCAACGACGTGGACGTGCAGCTCTACCACGGCATGTTGGACGCCAAGGAAGAGATCCACGACGCTCGGTCGGTCTCGATGAAACACGTGGGCTCCAACGATGGAATCCATCGCTATTCGATCGACATGCGGTTCCCGACCTGCGGCCGCGTGGGCTACACCGTGCGCATCGTGCCGCAGCACGAAGGTGTCATGGTGCCCAACGAAATGACACGCATACGCTGGGCCACCTGATGCGGATCGTCGCGGGGCGGCACGGCGGTCGAAAGCTCGTCGCTCCAAAGACCGACGCTACTCGCCCCACGGCGGATCGGGTCCGTGAGGCGTTGTTTTCGATTCTGGGCGACCTCGTCGAAGGTGCCCACGTACTCGACCTCTACAGCGGCAGCGGAGCGCTCGCGCTCGAAGCGATCTCGCGGGGCGCGAGCATGGCGACCTGTGTCGAGAGCTCAGCGAGAGCCCGAGCCGCGATCCTCGAGAACGTCAGGACACTCGGCGAGTTGGATCGCGTGACGCTCGTGCCGATCTCGGTCGAGCGAGCGCTCGAGAAGCTCGAAGGTCCGTTCGACCTGGTGCTCGCCGATCCCCCATGGGCCGACGTCGAAAAGGTGTCGCCTGCGATCTTCCGGGCGATGCCGCGCTTGCTCGCCGAAGACGGGACGCTCGTGGTGGAGCACGCCCGTAGAGAACCGATCACTCCCCCCGAGCCGTGGCGGTGCGACGACGTGAGGACCTACGGCGACACCGCCCTGAGCTTCTTTCACCGACCACGACGAGCTGGAGCTTGAAGACGCCGGTGCCCTTGGACTACGTCCATGTTAAGGTTCCCAAGATCCCATGCGCGTCATCGAGCTTCTCACCGGGGACCACCTCTACATGCGCCAGATGGTGGCCAAGCTTCAGGGTTGGCTGAAGCCGCTCGACGCGCCTCGAGTAGCCGAGGCCATCACGTTCTTCGAAGAGTTCGCTGACTTGGCACATCAGCGCGTCGAAGACGAGGTCGTCTTTCGCCACCTCGCGAGCGCCGGAGCACCTGGCCAGCCGCTCAGAGTCATGACGCGCGAGCACGAGCTCTCCCGCCAATATCTCGCGGCAGCGAAGAGCGCGCTACCCGCGGCGATTCACAACGATCCTGAAGCGCGTACACACGTCACCGAGAACCTCTCGGCGTTCGCCGCTCTGCTCGGACTGCACATGAAGAAGGAGGAGCTCGTGCTCTTCCCGTTGCTCGAAAAAAAGACGGCTCAGTCCGACGAAGAGCTGTACGCGGAGGCCGTGGCCGCCCGACGCGTCACCACCAGCGACGCGCGCTATCGAGAGCTCAAGCTCATGGCCGAGCGAGCCGAGCACCGAAAGCTCGGAACGGCCGTCGTGCACATGGACGCCTCACAGCCAGAGCGGACGGCCTTGGTCGAACGCAAGAAGCCCGCCACCAACATTGGAAACGTGCCGGAAGCGCGCACCCTCACCAGCGAGCATCACGAGCACCCCGCCACCCGCGAACCCTCGCACGCCTCGCACGCTGGCAGCGCCTCGCACGCTGGCGGCGCCCCGCCGTCCGTGGGCCGCGTGCTCTACGACGACGGCAATCACCAAGACCTTCTGCTCCACGACTTCACGCGCGGCCTCTCCGTGCAGGCCAACGTCTACCTCATCATCCGCGGACGCGCCGGCATCATCCTCGATCCCGGCGGTCCCAAGGTCTATCCCAACGTCTTCGAAGAGACGCGCGCCAACCTCGGCGGCGGACACTTGCGCCACATCTTCCTCTCCCACCAAGACCCAGACATCGGAACCTCGTTGAACTCGTGGCTCATGGACACCGGCGCGACCGCGTGGGTCTCGCGGCTGTGGACGCGCTTTCTGCCCCACTTCGGCATCGATCGCTTGCTCGCCGATCGCCTCCGACCGATCCCCGACGAAGGCATGGTGCTCGATTTCGAAGGCGCCGACATCGTCTTCGTCCCCGCTCACTTCCTGCATTCGCCGGGCAACTTTCAGCTCTACGACCCCGTCTCGAAGATCTTGTTCTCAGGCGATCTCGGAGCCTCCGTGGGCGTCGACGATCTGCAGGTCACCGACTTCGACGCGCACGTGCCGCAGATGATCGGCTTCCACAAGCGCTACATGGCCTCCGGCCGCTCACTCCGAGCGTGGGCCAAGATGGTGCGGGAGCTCGACATCCGAATGATCGCGCCCCAGCACGGCGCGATCTTCGAGGGCGAGTCGCTGGTGTCCAAGTTCATCGACTGGTGCGAGAACCTCGAGACCGGAACCGACCTCTTCGACAACCTGTACAAGCTTCCTTCGAAGGCTACGCAAGGCGGCAGCCTCGACCCCGAGATGGACTAGCCCGCGAGGCTAGGTCTCACGTCAAACCGGAAAGCGAATCCGCCGCCCGCGAACTTCGAACCGACCTTCCCGCGCCATCCGCTGCGTCTCTCGAGAAACCGTCCCGAGCGCGAGCCCGAGCAGATCGGCGATCTCTTGACGCGACAGCGGCAGCTCGACCCACGCGCCTTTGGACGGCGCGAGGTCCCGCAAGATCGACTCGATCCGCTCTTCCGCGGTCATCGCTCCGAGACGGACCATCGCGGCCTTCACTTCGACGAGCTGCCTGGACACCTCCCGCGTGATCGCGAGCCCCTGGCGCGGATCGCGGCGGATGGTCGACTCGACCTCCGTGCGCGTGACCACGCAGACCCGCGAGCGAGTCACGGACTCGACCGTGCTCTGAAGCGGCGCCCCGACTAGAGCCTCGAGCCCAATCAAATCTCCGGGTCGAACGAGCCGAATGCCTTGAGCGCGACCGTCGACGAGTGTGCAGCTCTCCTTGAGATAGCCCTCCACGACCGCAAACGTCGAACGCGCTTCGTCCCCTTCGAGGTACAGCACGTCGCGTTTTTGGAGGGTGAGCTGCGAGCTCGGAGGGTGCCCGTTGCACGTCTCGCAGAGGCGACGAGGTTCGAGTCCGTGGGACCGAACGGGACAGGCGCTCTGCTGCGTCAGCAGCGAAGCCTCCACCGGTCGGGGATTTGGTTCTCGCGCGCCGTCCACCGCTGAATTGTACCAGGGTCAACTTTGATCCAGGTCAACCTTTCGAGCAAAGCCTGCCGACTTCGGCGCGCCAAATCTGCGTCCGCGCGCGCGTTGCGCTCGTGAGCTCGCAGCTCACTCACCCCAGGTCACGTCCTTCATCGGCACGAGCAGCCGCGTTGCGGGCAACCCATTCTCGTTCCGGAGTCGGATCTCGAGGTTTCGATTGATCGCGCCCGTCAGGTTCGGAAGCGTCAGCTCGAAGCACAACTCACCGGAGCTCGACTTCTCGAGCTTCACCGCCTCGCTCCCTTGCCAGCCCTTGAGGTCGTTGATGCCGATCTCCACCGAGTACCCGGCCATGCTGCCCTCACCCTTGGCGGAGAACAGCCCCTTCGGCAATCGCACGTGCACCGCGGCTCCGTCCTTCTCCGCGTCGTCGGCGAGCGGCTCGAGCGCCACGTCGATCCCGAGCTCGGCTCTCTTGGCCAGAGGACAGCTCGTGTCCGAGAACGGCGACATCGCCGCCTTCCCGACCTGGAGGTCGGCGGCGTTCGGGTACAGCAGCGACTGAATCGGGAAGTCGTGAGTCGCCTGATCGGTGGTCGTCGCGTTGCTCCTCACGAGAACTCGCACCGGCTGCGAGATCAGATTCTGGAGCGTCCAGGCCTGGTGCTGGCCCAGATCGACCGGGCTCGAGGCCGCGGGAGACCCAGCGAAGCTGAAGTCGGTCTCCGGCACCTGAGTGACCATCGACGAATTGAGACACGTGGCCTTCGCGTGCGCGTCCGGCTGAAGCAGCAGCCCCTCGTCGATGCTCATCTTCGCGTCGAACACACTCAGTCGCTCATCGAGCCATGCGCCCGCGGTGCGGGTCATGTTCGCCTTGGGCGTCAGGGAGAAGTGAACGGTCTCCTTGAAGACCTGGACCGGCGCGTTATCGAGCTGCGGACCGGTCGCCACCTGCGGCGCTCCTACGGGTCGGGTGGTGTCCGGAACGTGGACGCCGTTTTCGACCTTCGGGTGGAACAGGTGGATGACTTGGCGGTTCTGCGGCCGCGCCATGCCGGTGCGGCCTTGCTCCTTGGCCTTCCCGTCGAAGCTCACCACCGCGACCGGATCGCCGAATCGAAACTCGCCTTCCTGTTGATCCGCGAGCTTGTGGTAAGCAGCGTTGTTGGCGACCTTCACGATGTCCGCCTGATCACCCCATTGCGTGTGAAACTCCGCGAGCGCCTTCTTGATTTGGGCGACGTCCGCTCGCTCCCGAGCGATCACCTTCATGGCCAAAGGACGTCGTTGCTGGTCGAACACCGCTCCGTTCGCCAAGATCACGAAGTCCGAGTCCTTGCCGATGATGATCTCCGCGTGGAGCGGATCCCGGGCCGGCCGAGTCACCGCCGGAGCAGTGTAGACCGCGTTTCGTTCCTTCTCGATGAGTAGAGACGCGATGGTGGAGACGAACTTGCCGTTGGTCTTGTCTGGGTGATGGCAGAGGCAGTTCGAATTGAGTTGCTCGAACATCGACTTCTGCTCCGGCATGGCCGCGACGAGCAACTGGGTGAGCTTGTCGGCGGTCAGCTGGGTCGCCACGGGGGCCGAGCCCATCGCTTGGTCGACCTTGGCCTTGAGGTCGGGCTTGTCGGCTACGATTTGTCGGTAGAGCTTCATGGCGGTAGGGGCGAGTTGCATGGCTTTCTCCTCGGAAGGGCTCGGTGGCCTAGTAGTTGAGTAGTTGAGTACGTTTTCGGCCGGCCTCGCCCACCGGTGCCCGCTCCGGTCGCCTATTTTGGGAACAAGGTTACATTCTGCGAGGCCGCTCAGCCCTTGCGAGAGAAGCTCTGATACGCGGACAGGACTCTTTCGACGTACCGCTGGGTCTCCCGGATCGGCGGGATCCCTTTGGCCCTCTTCACCCGCTCCGGACCGGCGTTGTAGGCCGCCGCGGTGAGCGCGAGGTCGTTGTCGAACCGGTTGGCCAAGATCCGAAGGTAGCGAGCGCCCGCGTAGATCGACGCCCGCGGATCGAACGGATCCTCGAGCTTCACGAGCGCTGCGGTCGAATCGATGAGTTGCATGATTCCCTTGGCCTGAGCCCTCGACACGGCGTCGGGTTTGAAGTTGCTCTCCACCTTGGCGATGGCCTTCAGATACGCGAAGGGGAGATCATACTCAGCTGCGGCGTCGCGGAGAATCTCGTCGTACGTATCGAGGTCGACCGGAAAGAACAGGGAGTGGCCGTATTGCACGACCTGAAGTGAGATCTCGGGAGAGCGCGGGGGGCGAGAGTCAGTGCAATGAACGGTGTCCTCGGTATCCACCCAGCAGTAGAAACGGTCGGCGTGGGCGGCCAGGGGCAAGCAGAGCGCGAACGCGAAGGTGACGCCGTCGAGTCGCAACCGCACCAGCTCAGGGTAGGGTCGGGCCCGCATCTTGTCCACTCCCCGCCGAGGCGAGGTAGGATCCCCCACCTCTGCCCCGCGCCAGGAATTGCGTCGGCCGAAGGGGTCGACGGGATTCACTCCGGCCCGGCACCGCGAATTTCGTCGCACCGTCAGTGGTCCTTGTGACTCGCCACATCCCCGTGGGAAGGTAGCCGAACGTGGCCGCGCCCGAAGACCCTCCTCCGCCTGCGTCGGGCGGAGCGCCCGAAGGCGACGACGGGCCCCCGCGGGCGCCGCGCAGCCGCGAGACCTCCCGGCGCGGAGAGACCATCCTCGGTCGCTACCGCATCGAACGCGAGATCGCTCGCGGAGGCATGGGGATCGTTTATTTGGCCACTCAGATCGGCCTCGGACGCCCCGTCGCGCTGAAGATCCTCGCGCCGAAGGCAGGCTGGTCCGACCCTCACTTCGCGCAGCGCTTCTTCTTGGAGGCCTCCATTTCGGCCCACCTCGTCCATCCCAACATCGTCACCGTGCATGACTACGGTGAGTCCGAGCGCGGCGAGATGTTCCTCGTCATGGAGCACCTCGACGGTCGCTCACTCGCCGACGTCATCAGCGAGGGTCGAATCACCAGCCTCGAGCAGGTCCTCAACATCGGCGCCCAAATCTGCCGGGCCCTTCGCGAGGCCCACGCCCGAGGCGTGGTTCATCGCGACCTGAAGAGCAGCAACGTGATGATTCTGGACAGCGGCGACCAGGTCGATGGCGAGCACGTCAAGGTCCTCGACTTCGGCCTGGTCAAGATCGTCTATCCCCAAGCGCAGCTCAACCAAGGCGTCGACCGCCTGGAGCTCACCGAGACCGGACGATTCCTCGGGTCCCCCCGTTACGTGTCTCCCGAGCAAATCTCGGGCGGCCAAGTCGACCACCGAGCCGACATTTATTCCTTTGGAATTCTGCTCTACCAAATGACGACCGGCCGCCTGCCGTTCGGCGGCAAGGACCTGATCGAGTTGGCGTACCAACACATGAATACTCCGCTGCCGCCGATCGAAGCCGGACCCGACGGTCGGCCGGTCCCGCCGGCGCTCTCTGAGTTGATTCTGCGCTGCTGCGCCAAGGACCGGGAGTCACGACACTCGTCCATGGACGAAGTCCTCGGCGAGCTCCGGGCGCTCGGCCCAGGCGGCCTGAGATCGAGCGGCAGCACCGGCCCGATCCGCCTCCCCGCCAACCTCGGCAAGCCGGGCGGCCCGCCGGTGAGCGCGCCTCCGCGAGGGACCTCGCTCGGCACGGCCTCCACCGAGACCGGAGAGGTTCGGCCGCTCGCCGAGGTCCCCGTCGACGCGACCTCCAACAACCAGCTCGTGCCTCGCCCGGTGAGTGCGACATCCTCGCCCTCCAAGGTTCCTTGGATCATCGCCACCGTGTCCCTCGCCGCGTTGATCGCCGCCGTCGCCGTGTTCGCGGTCTTGGCCCTCGACGTCCGGGAGAGGCTCCTGCGACCTGCCCCCGAGCCCCGCACGGAGGTTCGCGTCGAACGAGTCTCCTCCGACGGAGATCAAGCGAGGGTGACTTTCGACTCCACGCCGCGCGGAGCGCGAGTCGACGAAAACGGCGTGTCGCTCGGGACCACGCCGTTCCTCCACACCTACGAGGTCGAGGACTCCGACCCACTGCACCGCTTCACCTTCAGGCTCAAGGGTTACGAGCCGGCTAACGTCGAAACGCTCATAGACGTCGGCCGCGTGACCGTACACGCCACACTCAGAGCGCGCCCCGATGAGCGCCGGGTCACCGGTTCGCCTGACGCCGCAGCGACCCGTCCCGAGCAAGCTCCCGCGACGCCGCTGAGTACGCCGCTGGCCGCAACTCCAGACGCAGGCTTCAGCCCACCGCCGGACTCGCCTCCCGTCGAAGCCAAACCTTCGGGCCCGGCCAAAGTCACCGCCGGAGTCCTCGAGCGGGAGCTCCTGACTCGCAAGGACTTCCAGCTCCCCGCAGCCGTCCGCTCGGCCCACCGCGGTGAGAAGCTCCGCATCGTCGTGTTGGTCTGCACCGACAAGTCCGGCAACGTCGATCCGCAACGCACCCGCATCCTCACCGCGCCAGTCGGTGCCGAGCAGTCCGTACTCGAAGCAATTCGTCAGTGGAAGTATCGCCCCCAGGCCGTACCCATCTGCGGGCCCGTGCATTTTTCCGTCGAAGTCGGCCGCTGACCGAGATGCGCCCGCGAAAGCCCAAGACCCGCGCCCTCCTCGGATCCATCGCGCTGCTCGGCGGCAACATCTGTTGCGGAAATGTCGCACTCATCGAGGCGCCTCCAGGAAGCCGGCTGATCGTCGCGTTCGGAGACGCCGAAGGGGTCGGCGCGGTCGAGACCGGGACGGGCGCCCTGGTCGACCTCGAGCTCCGGTCCGAGACCATCGCCGCGGTCTTCGTCATCTCACCCGAAGACCTCATGGGCCCGAGCGGCCAACCCATCTCTGCCCAGGAGCTCGCCACCGCCGAGTTTCTCCCGGCCCGCGCCCTGCCCCGCCCGGACGCCTGCGCTGGCTGCCTCGCGCCCACGGTCGGCGACCAGCCGCTCATCGTCCATCCCGGAGATCGTTGCTCGCTGTTTGTCTCCCCTCGCGCGACCTACCGCGGTCCCGGCCTCGTCGAAGACGAGTTGCAGCCCGCGCAAGTCGAGACCCTCACGCTCGGGACCGAGCTGCGCTGGCCGGGATCCTGCCCGGTCCCGTCGGACCCCAAACCCACCGAGGGCCTGAGACTCACCACCTGCCCCATTCTCCCGGAAGGGTCTCCGGAGAGTTATTACGGCACCGACATGGACGAGCGCGGAAATATTCTGCGCGTAGGGGAGCATCAACTCCTCGGTTCTCGTCCCGGAGCTCCCTCATCCAACCTGACGCGCGACCTCCAGGGACCCTTCCGAGTCGTCGTGCGGGCACCCGACGGCGATGGGTTCCTCTTGGTCACCTCTGACCTCGGAGCCGCCGCAACGAGCGGCTCGCGATGGGAGCGCGTCCGGCTCGGCGACGAAGCGATCGAAGTCACCTCGCTGCCCGTCCTCGCCGACATGTTGCCCTCCAAGATTCAGACCTTCGGCGATAAGACCTACGTCGGAGGCGGCGTGCGAAGTCACTTGGGTGGGTTCCAGCCGGCCATCGCCACCTGCGATGGGATCGCGTGTCGCCGAGCTTCGTTCGATTCGACCGCAGAGTGCGGCTACGGAGGCCGCGGCTCGTCGGTCTCGGCCTTCGCACGCACCAGCTCCACCGTCTTCGCGATCGGGCAGCGCGGCGGGATCCTCGCGTGGAACGGGGAGCAGTTCTCGTGTCGGGCCGACGAGCACGACGCCGCTCGAAGCGAGCCGGCGATCCCGTGGCCGGGCGGGGGGCTCGCGTTCTGGACGCACGTGCTCGCGGCCCAGGCCGTCGCAGATCGAGTGTACGTGTGCGGCGCCGCGTTGCGCCAAAACGTACGCGTGGGTGTGCTCGCCTCCTTCGACGCCGCGGATCCGACGTTGACCGTGACATCCACGGATGCCCACGATTGCCAGAGCCTCGCCGTGCTTCCCGGAGCGAGCGAAGTGACTGCGACCTTTCGAGGCCGCGCTCTGACCCTCGACGCGGACGGCATCGTCTCTTCGACCCCGCTCGGGACCGGCCCCGACGCTCTCTTCCCGGAGCTCGGCCGACCGATGGACTCGCTCCTGGTCGCCGGCGACTGGATCCTGGCTCTCGGCAACGACGAACACACCGTCCAGCGACGAGCTCCCACCGGTGAGCTCGAGAAAATCGCCGAGACTCAGTTCGTCGCGGGTGAGACCGTCGTCGCGCAAACCGGCCCCAGCCAGCTCACCATCCTCCGCACCGACGCTCCGAGCCTGGAGCTGGAGGTTGGAGCGACCTGCGCTCAAACTCACTTGTCCCAACGCTCGAAGTCTCTCCCTCCTCTGACGGCCGACTCGGAGCTATTGGGCGCGACCGCCGCAGCCGACGGCCGAATCCTCGTCTTCGGGAGCGTCGATGGGTTCACGGGATATGTCGCACTCTCCAACGCCGATGGGTCGTGGTCCGCTACGCGGCTCGATGGGTTCGCGCCGGTCCGAAGCGCGGCCGAGATCTTGGACGGTCGGTTCGTGCTCGCACACGGCAACGCCATCTCGATCCTCGAGGCGTCCGACCTCAGCGCGTCCCCCCTAGAGCTCGTGTTCGACGACCCACGCACCGCGCCCGTGGAGCGCCCTGCCGCTGACTCCAACGCCTCCTTCCTACGTGTGACGGCCTCCGCCGGCATCGCCTGGGTCGGGGGCGACCGAGCGCTGGTCCGTGTCGAACCCACTCGGGGCGGCGCGCTCCGGGGTGTCGCCTTCTGGTACTCGACGTACATCGCCGACCTCGTCACCGACCTCACCGCTCGTGACACTCCGAAGGTCTCCTTCCTGTCCGGTCGGATTCCGAGCCACCTCGACTTCACCGTCGATCTCGCGCCGACCGTCTCCGAGTTCAGCTCCCGATCGGACATATTCCGACTCATTCCGGCCCGCGCCGAGTGCGATGGGTCCACCAAGGTCGGAGGCGACGGGCTCATCACGGTCTGCCGAGCCCTCGACCCAACAGTCGACTTCGAACGAACACGCGCGGCCGCGGGCTTGATCCGCGGCCAGTCGGGCTTGCTCCTGGTCGGCGTCGAGGGGCGCGTGGTGAATCCCGTGAATAGTCTCAGCTTCAGGATCGGGCAGACCGTTCGAAACACCTACGACCTCGAAGCGAGCTCGTTCGTGGTCACCGATGGCCTTCACCAGCTCGCCGCCGTGGTGGGCCGATGAGACGATCTAGCCCCAATCGACTCATCTTCCAGCGACTCATCTTCCAGCGACTCATCTTCCAGCGACCCATCTTCCAGCGTCCCATCTTCCAGCGTCCCATCTTCCAGAGACTCATCATCCAGCGACCCATCTTCCAGCGACTCATCTACCATCTCGTGAGCCTCGGCCTTTGCGTCTGGGCCTGCGGAGAGAGTCTCCCGTTCGAGCCGGCCGGTCCTGAAGCAGCTCCGAACCCCGCGGAGCTCGGCCCGTACCCCGTCGGCGTCGCCACCTACGAGCTCACGGACCCACGCCGAATCACGAACGGCCACGCCAGACGAGTCGTCACCGAGGTCTGGTACCCTGCCAGCGAAGAGGCGCGCGATGGCCGAGGCTTCGAGTACCCCATCATCGACATGGTGCACCCGAATATCCGAGCCGACTTCGCCCCCGACGAGCTAGGAGTAATTCCGACCTCAGCGGTCCGCGACGCAGAACCTCGATCGGTTGGGCCCTTCCCGCTCGTCCTGTTCAGTCACGGAAATGGAGCGATGAGGGTGCAGTCCACCTTCCTGACCGTCTGGCTCGCGAGCCATGGGTACGTGGTGGCTGCGCCCGACCACGAAGGCAACACCCTCGCCGATTTCTCGACCCTGAACCGCCTCGACTTCTCGAACGTGCTCGAGAGTTACCTGGATCGACCCCTCGACTTCGCGGTGGTGATCGAGCAACTCGGCGCCCGGGCCAGGGACGACGACCCGATCGCGACTCTCGTCGACTTCGAACGCATGGGCACCGTTGGACACTCCCTCGGAGCGGCCACGGCGATCCGTTCGTCCGGAATCGAACGAAAGATCGACGCCGTCGTGGCGCACTCACCCCCGGGCTACCTGCTGACTTGGCGCGAGGTCGACGTGGAGCTCGAGGACGTCGGCATTCCGGTATTCATTCAGGCCGGCCGGCTCGACGAGACTCTCCCGCCGGAGAATCCGAGGTCGGTCTACGAACACCTGAGCGCTCCGGCATACTCGCTGGAGCTCGAGACGGCCGGTCACTTCACCTTCAGCGACCTTTGTATCCTGAGCGCGGGCGCGATCGCCAAAGCCGATGAGTACGGCGTAGGCAACGTGCTCGAAGACGGCTGCGGCCCTGAGAACCTGCCGGCCGCCGTCGCCCTCCCCCTGGTTCGCGCCTACTCGATCGGCTTCTTCAACCGTTTTCTGCGAAGCTCCGAAGGATCGGCAACTTACCTCGAGGAGACCTCGGGCACCGAGTTGGTCGGCAGAGCCGGAGAGGTTCACCTCGAGGTCAAACGATGAGTGCAGTCGTGGAATGAAATCGACCGAATGACTACGAATCCGAGTCCGAGTCCGTCCCGAACATCTGGTCCGAACTGGGCACGACAGCGGCGCGAGCGAGCCAGAGGCTGAGAAGCTTGGTGTCTTGACAACGTAAGATGCGCGCCTCGAGCTCGCCCGATAGAGTGATGTGACGAGCCCGCAAAACCTCCAGCACTGCCTCTTGTTTGCCTTCCCGTTTGCCTTCCCGTTTGCCTTCCCGCTTGCCTTCCCGTTTACCTTGCGACTTGCCTTCCCGTTTCCCGACTTCGATAGCTGCCTCGATCACCGCGTTCTTCTTGGCGATCAGCGCTTTGGCCACTGCGTCGTCGCGGCTTGTGGCGTCGAGGAGGGCTTCAATCGCGAGCGGACGAACAAAGCAACGATCGCGAATCGACGCCCGCTTGGTCTTGATCCGCCATTCCCCCAGCTTTGCGTCCCACTCCATGACTTTGCCCTTGGCCACGTTCACGCAAAATACGCGACGCACTCCACGAGCCTTGAAGTCCTTTGCTCGCCTCGTGACACTCGCCATCGTCTGAGTATCCGCGACCTCGAACGCCAGCTCTTCGAGCAGCCGGCCACCGGTAACTGGGTCTCGAGCCGCGGGATAAACGCTGGCATCCGGAGCGATATCGCTGTCGGGTCCGGTTCTCGTCAGCATATCGGTCGCTCCGAGATAGCCTTCCGCGATATGAGCCGCGAGCACATAGTCGAGCCCAAAATGTCCCGCGCCATGCGGCTCGTTGGCCGGCATCACGAAGACGCGCTCTCCATCGACGACCTCGAACCGCGTTTCGGGCTCGGCCAAGCGCTCGTCCACCGCGGGAAGCTCTTCGTTGGCTCCTGGAGCCCACGCCGGAGTCGGTTCATTGGCTCCCGGAGACCACCCATGGTGTGTCATGGCCACAATCTACTCCACTTCGCTCCGTGATGCACCCATCGGACTCTCTGTTCTCGACCTGGTGGCGCGCCCAAGGAGTCGAAGGACGGTCTGCGCGCCGCAGTTTTCCAAAGCAGGTTGGTTTCTGACTTGCCTCCCGTGCGATCGAAACCGAAGCTTCCGCGGTGCCAGCAAACGACGCGAGCGCATCGGAGGACGTCGCTCGGAGCGTTTCGAGCGTCGTGCTCCGCCGGTGCGCAGGGTGGGCGCCGCGCGCGCCCCGCGTCGGGACGGAGCTCAACGCGATCCTCGCCGCCATTCCTACGGAGTCCGACGGATCGGAGCTTCGACACCAGGGGCTCGAGCGACTCATGCGATGGCTTCGAGGAGGGGGCTCGCTCGAGCTTCCGCCGGACGCCGGAATCTCAGGACGATCGTCGGGAGCGCGTCTTTGGATTCTGTTGGAGCTCTTGAAGGAGGTCCCGAGCCTCAGACTCACTCTCGGCGCGCTCGTTCGGCAGATCCTGACTCGCGGCACGGCGCTCGAGCTTTTCGTACGAGTCGGGATCCCGCGGGAGACTCAGTTCGCCGCCGAGGCCCTCGATAGACTCGCGCGGTCCCTGCTCCCGGCGCCGCCCGACGACCATGACCTCACCGACCTCCTGTTCCGGCTGTTCCGAACGCAAAGGGACGCCGCCTGGCTCGACGAAGCTCCGCCCGCGCTCCTGTTTGGGCTCCTGGATTTACTCGATCCTGGGCTTGGACCGGACGCGTGGGTGAGGTTGGAGCGCGACCTCGATCGGGCGGTCCTCTTGATCTCGATTCGTGCGGCGGCGCTCGGCCTCGAGTCCGACGTGCGAGAGCGATCAGGAGACTTCGACCCCGCGGAGTCTCCGTTCGTTCGACTTCAAGGTGAGTGTGCAGGAAGTCTCCTCGCGCCTCATGACTCGGCGCTGTCGACCGTGCTCGCGGACTGTCGAGATCGCCTCGAGCTCGTGCGGCGGCACCTCGAGGACGCAGGCGTGAGTGTCGACCTCGTCTTTCGGATCGAGCTCATCGAGACGCTGCTCTCGCGAGTCGAGCTGTTGACCTCGACCAAGGGTCCCAAGGAGCTCACGAGGCTTCACGGGCTCGCCGTGATGAGGAGCCTGGTGCGTGCCGGCGTCGTGGATCGCAGTCTCCGCGAGCTCTTCGGGAGCAACGTCCGACTCTTGGCGCGCAAAATCATCGAGCGGGCCGGCCACGCAGGTGGTCACTACATCACGGCAACGCGCGCTGAGTATTTCCAGATGCTCCGGTCGTCGGCGGGCGGCGGAGCGCTCACCGCCGTCACTGCGACGATGAAATTCTTCGTGGGATGGATGAAATTTCCGCCGTTCTTCGAAGGGCTATTCGCCTCGCTGAACTACGCGGGGAGCTTCCTCGCCATGCAGGCGCTCGGATTCACGCTCGCGACCAAGCAACCCTCGGTCACAGCGGCCGCGCTCGCCGCGTCGCTCGAGTCTCGCCGCGGTCCCGAGGGGCTCGACGGGCTCGTCGACCAAATCGCGCGAACGGCCCGGTCGCAGCTCGCGGCGGTCCTCGGTAACATCGGCGCAGTCATTCCGGCGGTTTTTGCGATCCACGTGGCTTGGGTCTACGCGCGCGGCGCGCCTTTCCTAGATACCGACACCGCAGACTACGTCGTTCACTCGCTCCACCCGCTCGAGAGCGGAACGATCGCGTACGCCGCGCTCACCGGAGTCATGCTTTGGGCAGCAAGCATCGCCGCCGGATGGCTCGAAAATTGGTTCGCCTTTCGGCGCCTCCCTGACGCGCTCGCGCGCAACCGCCGCCTGGTTCGCATACTCAGAGCTGAGCGGGCCAGAGCGCTTGCCGAGCGAATCAAGCTCGCCGTGTCTGGAATCGGAGGCAACATCGCGCTGGGTTTCTTCCTCGGAATGCTCCCGATAGTTGGGAAGTTCTTCGGCGCTCCCCTCGACGTTCGGCACGTCACGCTGTCCACCGGCTCGCTGGTGTTCGCCGTGGCGGCTCTCGAGGAGAAGGCGCTCCAGGCGGGCGTCGCCTGGGCCCTCGCTGGCGTAGCCATCACAGGACTCCTGAACTTCTCCGTCAGCTTCGCGCTGGCCCTCCTGGTGGCCCTGCGCGCAAAAGAGATCGCCGGTAGCTCCCTGTTCGACCTCGCGCGCGCGCTCCTCCGAAGATTCTGGACCCGTCCCCTCGAATTCTTCTGGCCACGCGCCGACGAGGCGCCCGCCGCGCCCGACCAGGACCCGGCTCACTGACCCGGCTCACTGACCTGCTCACTGACAGGCAACCCAGGCTGCCTCATCACGCGCTGGCTGGCGGGCTTCGTCATTCATCGATCCGGCGGGACCGCGAGACTGAGTCGACTCGACACGCCTCGCGACCAGGGGCATGGTGGCCGCGTGCGCTCTCCAACTCCTCTCGTCGGCTCCGTCCTATTCGCGCTCGTCTCGCTGTCCGCCTGCGAAGAGGACGAGCTGTCCGTCGTCGACGCCAGCTTTCAACCCGATGCGCTCGCAGTTGACTCGGGACCGAGGCTGGACGCCCGACCCGAAGACGCCCGACCCGAAGACGCCCGACCCGAAGACGCCCGACCCGAAGACGCCGTCGGATTGGATATCGAAGTGCCTGACGCGGGGGACGTGGTTCGGCCCGACGCCGAGGTCCGGCCAGACGGCGATGTGGAGCCAGCGCTCTGCGCCGCGCCCGAGCCGCCGCTCACCGCCGGATCGACCGATTGCGCGGGCTGTCCGACCAGCGACCCAACCCCGAGCTCGTTCCAACTCGTACTCGGCCAAGTTACTACGGTCACTCTTTCTGGAAACCTCTTGGGAGCCACCGGCGACGGGATCTACACGGTGATCGGAGCGGGCGGCCGCCGCATCGACGGGCCAGTCCCGGTGAACGCCGGCGGCTGGTCGGTGACGGTGCCCCTCTTCTGCGGGGCCCAACAAGTCGCACTCACCTTCTGCAACGAAGCGGGTGTGCACCGGTTGGTGTTCGACGTGAGCACGGAGTGCTCGGAGCCTGATCTCAGACTCACGATCAGCTGGGATGAGTTGGGAGACGACTGGGAGCTCCATCTCATTCAGGAGGGCGGCCGTATCAACGATCCGGCCACCGACTGCACCTGGACGACCTGCTTGGGCGGCGGCCTCGACTGGGGCGTGTTGGGCGATGCCACCGACGACCCCGTCAAAGACGTAGATGATGTCGATGGCTACGGCCCGGAGAACATCACACTCACGCGCCCGGCACCAGGCACCTACACCGTCATGGTCGAGCACTGGGGCACATCTGGGTCCCCTGGCTCCGACGGCGAAGCGATCCTCAACGTCGTCGGGCAGGCACCGATCGTAGTCCCGATCACCGACCTACCTCCGCACTGGGTGCGAACGGTCGCGACAGTCTCGTTCCCAGGCGGCGCGGTCGTCACGAGCGCAGCCGTGCACGACTGCACTCAGAATTGGAGCGGCGGCTGCTTGGACCCGATCCCATGACCCGTCGTTCCGCCCGTCGTTCCGCCCGTCGTTCCGTCCAACGACGACTCACCGCGCAGGAACTCGGCAATCGCACCGGAGATTGCTGAGATTGTCCTGGTAGGCCACGACGTCGCCGATCCCCACGCCGTCCCACGACGCCCGCAGATACGGAGGCTCACACGAGTCTGCACCGAAGACGGACTCGCCGCTCGGAATCGTCCCGGTGAAGTGGAGCAGAAAACAAGGGTCGCCGTAGGTCGAAGCGCAGAGGGAAGTGCAAGTCGTCGAGCGCGGCTTGGCCAGAGTACGGTACACACCCGAGGTCGACCGGCACTCACAGGTGAGGTCGCTGAGCCTGACCTGAGTTGGGTAGACTGCCTCGAGCGGCTGACCGCAACTCACGTTCGGGATCGCGCCGATGAAACCCAAGAGGTAAGTGCTCCCGCTGGCTCCAGCGCACACCGCGTTGGGAAACAGGTTGGAGCAACCCGTGTAGCACTCCGTCGCGCCCGTACCATCGGGCAGCGCCGCTTCGAAGCTGCACTCCGACCCAGCGCACATACCGCTCCACTCTCGAACCGGATCGCTGAACCCGCACCCCTGGCTGCAAGACCCGCAGCGCTCCGAAGTATCGAGCGCCATACACTCGCCCGCGCATGCGCCGGTCACGCCTGCGCTTCCGCAGTGCAAGCGCAGCTGAGTTTGGGTGCGCGTCTCGTTTCCGCTCGTGTCGAAGAACACGACGACGAGCACGCGGACACTCTCCCCCACGAACTCGATGTTGCTGCTCTCCTGCAGGTCCACCCAAGTCACGGCGGCTTCGTACTGACCAGGTCCGACCGGGGTGAAGAGCGCGAGGCGCGTGCCCACCGAATCTTCGACGCGACCGCCCCCGATATCGCCGATCCCATCGGGGTCGGATACGACCGCAGTGAGACGAACGCTCTGGCCCTGAGTCAGCTCGGCAGGGTTGGGCTCCAAGCTTTCGAGCGCCGGCGCGCCGTTGACGTGTTGCGCGCAGGCGAGACCGCTCGGCTCGTAGCCCGGGTCGCACACGCACAGGGGCTGCCCTGCCGCGACGGCGCAGACCCCGTGGCCCGAACAGTCGACCCCCGCGCAAGAATCGAGGCTCGCATCACTCGGCGAGGTCACCCCCGCGTCCGCCGTCGGCGCGTGACAGCCCGAGGTTTCGACGCTCAGACAGGTGCCCGCGCACGTGAGAGTACCAACGCCGAGTCCCAGGCTCGCGCAACTCAGCCCGCCGAAGGCCGTGCCGTCACACGCCTCGACACCGTTTCGCGCCCCGTCACCACACGTCATGGGAGCGCCGCAAGCAGACGTCTCGAACCCACCGCAACTCGGCCGACAGGCGAGCGTCCCCGGCCCATAACCGAGCGAGCCGCAAGTCGCTCCGGCGAGGTCGTTCGCGTCGCAGATCTCGGGTTCTGCTCGAGCTCCGTCTCCGCACGAAGCAGGCGCGCCACAAAACGACGCGTCCACCTGGGCGCAGTCGCGACTGCACCCTAGCATACCCGGCCCGAAGCCGAGGCCCTCGCAGGTCGCCGAGCCGACCGCTACGCCGTCGCAGCGCTCCCCCTCCTGAATACGCCCGTCCCCGCAAACCGGCACCGCAGGGCGCGCGGAGCTCCTCGGCCGGTCGGATCGATCGCTGCAGGCGTGGAGCAAGCCGAGAAGTGTGAGCACCGAAAGTCGAGCAGAGGATCGAGCAAAGAGCACAACGCCGATTACTGAACCTCAGCCAGAGTTGTCAAACCCGAGCTCGTCTCCTTCGACTCGCCAAGAGAAAGGCGACAGCGAGAGTCATCAAACTCGGCCCCTTCGCCGCGGCACAAGAATCGACGTCGCGAAGAGTACGGAGCTCGTCGTCCGACCCCTCCTCGCTCGACGGCGTCGGCGAGGGTGGCTCCGTTCGCGTGCCCGGAACACAGCAGTTCGACGAGCTCGAAATGACACACACCTCACCCAGCTCGCAGTCGTTCCCGTCTCGACAGCCTCTACAACTCAACTCACCCGAATCACTCGAGGACGCACCGGAATCAGGAATTCCGCCGTCCGCCGCGACCCCGCCATCCGCCGCACTTCCGCCATCGGAAGCGATGCCGCCGTCCGCTCGCCTCGCGCCCGAGTCCGTCAGAGACCCGTCGGGCCCTACTCCCGCATCGGCCGCTGCCGGAGGGCCCTCTTTCTCGGCGAGCCAGGTTTCGATGAACTCACGATGGAAATCAAGGCGCACGTCCCGAGCTTCGAAACACGACTCAGCCGTCGAATGCACGCCCACAACGCGCTCCGTCCCGTCCGCGAAGGTCATGTACGTAGGCCCACCCGAGTCTCCATTGCAGATCCCACGCTCCGCGCCGTCCCTCAGGTTCATGAACGCCGACTCCACGCTGTGGAGCACCGACGCAGTCTCGTGTTGCACGCCCCAGCTCGTGTAGTCCTCGGGCACCGTGTACCCATACCCAAGGAGCCTCGCCGGCTGGCCGACCATCAGCGCGACATCATCCTGATTCCAAGGCTTCGGAGCCACGCCCGGATCACTCGCCAAGAGCGCCAGCGCGATGTCGTTGTCGAGCCCGCCCAAACCCCATCCCGGGTGGGCTCGGACATCGACGACGTCGATGAATGCCCCGGAGCCCGCGTTGCGCGCATCCGGCCGATTCGTCGCCGAAAACCTGAGAGTCGGGTTGCCGGGGTACATCGAAGCGTCCACGCAGTGAGCCGCAGTCACCAGCGTCCTCCGCCCGATCAACGCGGCGCTGCACATGTTGGGCACGCCAAAGACCCGAAAGGACATCATGAAGGCGTGCTCGTCCGCGCCTTCGAAACCGCCCGTGATGCCCAGCGCGCTGCGGCCGACCTCGTCCGAACAGCCGATCAACGCGACCAGGAGCGCCCAACGCGTGCCCATGAGACCCTTATAGTGTATGATACACTATAACGCCATCCGCCAACGATCGGAGAGCGGTCCCGCGGCGACCCGACCCCGGCTTCGAGATTTCACGCCGGCCCCGCAAACCGCCATACTCGGGCCATACTCCCCGGTGCAGAATGTAGGGATCAGGGTCATGCCGCGAGTGCCTTCCGAA
>CAYXDO010000133.1:0-32180 GCA_964463485.1 uncultured Myxococcales bacterium
AGAGCCGAGGCTCACCGCCGTCGACGACTCCATTCGAGTTCGCATCGAGGAAGAGTTCGACGAGGTCGATTGCCGCCGGGTCGTCGAACGACCCGTTGGCTTGAAGGTCGATGCGATCGACCGTCGCGCTCTCGGTGAGCGCAGAGAAACGAAGCTGGAGCGCGATCTCTCCGCGATCACCGCGCCGTACCACTCGTGGAAACGGAGGCTGAGGTCCGATGGCGAGATCGATCGTTCCGGCGATCGTCACCGGGCTCGAAGATATGGGTAGCCCGATCGCATCCGTGACGACCCGGCCTCCGAGACCCGTCGCCGTAATCGAGGAAACGCTTCGCACGAGCAGCCTGAAGTTCCGACCGCTCTCGACCGTGGTCGCGAAGTCCGCGACCACGAGCAGACTCGATCGGGCTGATCCGATCGCGAGCCCGAGCCCGTCGAACGAAGCAACTCCGTCGTCGCCGGAGAACGAAGCGGGCGCGCCGAGCGTGAGATCCGCCGCGGTAGGCGTGCCGGAGTGGTCGGCGTCGAGCAGGAGGTGGAGCGCGGTGACGTCGTTCGGATCGTCGACACTTCCGGCGGCTTCGAACGCGACGCGATCGAGGACGAAGCCTTCGGACACGCCGCGGACGTCGATCATGAAGACGGGCACCGCGGTCGCGCCGCGAGGGGCGAGCAGAGCGGCTGGACTCTCGGGTGCGCGAGCGAGCTCGAGCGAGCCGAGCACGAGGCGGGCGCCACCGACGACCGGCGCGCCGCTGGCGGCGGGGATCGGTCCGCTCGGGGCGCTGGCGGCCACGTCGTTCGGCAACGCGAGCCGCGCAGCGAACGTGGAGCCCGCGACCGCGGTGCCCGAGAGATCGTAGGCGAGGAGCCAATCCTCGGACGCGCCTGCCGGGATCGTTCGAGGTGTGAACGTGAAGACGACGGAACCGTCATCTGCCGAAAAGGGCTCGGATCCTAGAGCCACATCGCTCAGCGTATCGACCGTGCCATCGTGATCGACGTCGACGAACAGACGCGCGATGGTCACGTCGCTGATCTCGTTGCCTGATCCCTCGGCGCGGAACCTCACCGAAGAGACGGTCACAGGTTCGAGCACGGCCTCTGCGCGCACCTGAACGAGCGGTACTTGGACGTCAGAGGGACCGATTGATCCGCCCGCTGGGTTCTGCGGACCGGCGGACAGGACCAGCGTACCGCCGACGGAGTGGAGCTCCGAGGTGAGCGGCAGGCCCGAAGGTGATGCGGGGCCGCTCAACGACCCGGCAACCGTGAGGTCGGCTTGCGTCGGGATTCGCGCTCGAAACGTGAGGCCGGACGCGACCGAGGTCGCCACGTCGTAGCTGACGAGCCATCGCTCGACGGCACCTCCCGAGATCCGAGCGGCTGGAGAGATCGCGAAGGTGGCCGCGCCATCGTCGACATCGAACGTCGTGGACGCGAGCAACACGTCGGCGCCGTCGAGCTGGCCGGGAACGCCGAGGTCTCGATGCAGCTTCACCGCGAGGAGGTGCCCGCGATCGTCGAGGGTGCCGGCGGCGCTGAGCCGCAAGCGGCTCACGTCGAAGTCTTCTCCCTGGGCGGCGAGTTGAATCGCCAGCACAGGGGCGCCGATGCGCCCAGGCTGGAATCTCGAAGAGGGAGGGTTGGCGGTCGCCAACGTGACCGAGAAGCCTCCGAGCAGCGTGCGGATCCCTCCCTGGATCGGGAACGCTCCGCTGGCGACCACGGGAGCGTGCGACGCGTTTCCTTCGGCTGTCATGCTGCTCGAGCTCAGCACACGAACGCGGAACGTCTCTCCGCCCGTGGGCGCGCTGGTGAAGTCGAAGGCGACGAGCCACAACGCCGTCCCACCTTGGGGAACGAGCTCCGGCGCGAAGCCAAAGGTCACCGCGCCGTCGTCGGCTCCGAACGTCGCGGCCGAGCCAATCGACACGTCTCCAGCGTCGACGACTCCGTTTCCGTTGGTGTCGCGGTAGAGGCGCGCGCGTGCAACATCACCGAGCTCGTCACCCGTGCCGCTCGACTGGATCGTGAGCGACGAGACTTCAATTGCCTCCGCCGCCGAGCTCAACGAGAGCTGAAGCATGGGGACGTTGGACGTGCCCGGTTGCGCGGTCGAGCTTGGGGGGTTCGCGGCGCCTGGCCCGACGGTGAGCGCGCCGCCGATGGTCACCGTGTTGCCGATGATCGGCAGACCGGTGAGCACCCGCGGACCCGCGCTTGGAATCGGCCCGGACACGACGCCGTCGGCGCCGATGTGGCCAGGCAGAGTGACCATGAAACGGAAATCGTCACCGCCGCTCGGAACGGCTGTGAGGTTCGCGGAGACGAGCAGATCGAGGGAGCTGTTCGCGGCGATGGTCACGGGGGCGAAGGAGAGCGCGACCGATCCATCGTCGAGCGTGAGCACACTCGAAGCGAGCTCCGTATCGCCGGTGCTGATTGCACCGCTCGAGTCGGCATCGCGATGGATCCGCACGCTGGAGATGCCGGTGACCTCGTTCATGGAACCCTGCGCGGAGACCGTCACGCGACTGATCCGAAAGCTCTCGTTGAGCGCTCGCAGGCGAAGCTGGAGCGGGCTCACGGTGGCCGAGGGCGCGACGACGACGGCGGGAGAAGACGCCGGTCCTCGCTCTGCGACCAACCGCCCAGCGATGGTGACCGGTGGTCCATCGATCGACCCAGACAAGTAGGGTGACCCGATGCTCGAGCTGACATCAGAGGGAGCCGCGAGGCGGGCCGAGAAAGTATGACCTCCAACGGATGCTCCGGAAAAGTCGTAAACGACCAACCATTTTTCGGCCGTCGCGTTGCCGAGATTTCGCGACAGGCCGGTGATGTCCGCGATACCGTCGTTGGCCCCGAAGGTCGCGCTCCCGAGCGTCGTCTCCGTGGCGTCGGCGACTCCGTCGTCGTCGGCATCCACCACGAGTCGAACCCGTGTCACGCCGGAGACCTCATTGCCCGAGCCCGAGCCGGTCACTCGGACGCGCGACACCAGCGTCGCCTGCTCACCGCTGATCCGAAACGCGAGCATAGTGACGCTCTGAGCATCAGCGAGCTGAAAGCTCGGGACGGGGTTGGTGGTCGCTCGTTTGATGTTGAACAGCGGAGCGACGTCGATGTGCATCCCGACGTTGCCGAACGACCAAATCGAGCTGCGTGTCGTGAAGCCGTCGGACGTGTTGATGGAAGTGCCCGCGTTCGCCGAGGTCGCGTCGATCGCGAACCGCATGTAAGGGTCCGAGTCGAAGTACTTCATCGCGAAGAAGACGCGACCCGGACGATCGAAGATCGTGTTCGCAGGAAGCTCCCAAAGTTGCGGCGTCAACGTCCACGGCGGCGACGTCGCCGTAGCGCCGGCTCCGAAAAACGGTACGGAGTACTCTTCGGCTACGGGAAAGAAGAGCTCAGGTGTGAGCCCGCTCGGATCGACGACGAGGTTCTCGCTCGCGATGACCGCGCGCTCGAAGTCCGGAATCCCGGCGTCGCCACAGATCTGAAAACACACCGAGCCCGAGCAGCACGCCGTGTCGAGGTAGAACATGGAGGCTCGAACGACGCGAAACGGATACTCGTACGGGGACGTGTACGCGACGCCGATCCAGTCGGCTGGCCCGGCCTGCGGCGACGTCAAGCTCCACATCTCTTCCATCGAGCCGTCGTCGGACTGGAGCGTGACCTCTTGGGCGAGCGCGGCCCGCGCCGCGAAGAGGGAGCCGAACAAGGCGAGCGCGAATCTCATGATGGCCTCAATGCAAAGTTCCGAGCGGAGCGAAAGCTCCGGACGGCCAGTTCAACGTTGCGACGTCCCAGGACTCCGTGGAGGCCGACAGGACCACGTCGAGCACGGCGGCTTCTACTGTCCCTAGGAAAAAACGAACGCGAGTGTTGGTCGGCCCCTGCGGTGACGGATCGGCGACGCGCACCAACACCGTGAACACGCCAGCCTCCGGTTCCGAGAGGAGGATCGATTCGGAGACCTCGGACGACCACGTGAGCCTGGGATCGCCGACTGGTCCAACGGGGCCCCAGTCGGGCGCGGGATTATCGAAGAAGCAGTCGCCTACCGATCCTTCCGGAGCCCGAGGTCGGACCAAATGCAGATCCAAGTCCGTGTCGACCCGATCCCATTCGAGCTCGACTCGAAAGGAGGTTCCCGCGCCGGCGTCGAGCTGGACGCGAGCCTCGTTCGTGGAGACGAGGCCGGTATCGTCTCGCACGGAGAGCTCGACCGTGTAGCGCCCGGGCAGATCGATCGAGAAGCTCGTGGTGCTTCCGCGCACTTGGTCGAACGAGGCACGGCTGCTGGGAGGTCGGTGTACGAACCGCCAGGTGTGCTCCAGTCGGCTCCCTTCAGGGTCGAAGGAGGCCCGTCCGTCGAGCGTCACGACGCCGCCCGGCTCGAGGGGGTTCGGCTGCGACGAGATGTTTGCGATCGCTTGCGGCGGTTGATTCTCAGGCCGACCTTTGAGCGGAACGATCGCCGTCGGTCGGCTCGGATCGTTCGAATCGACCAGGAGCTGCACGGACCCGCGATCGGCAGCGGCAGGCCGATAGCTCACCTCGAGGCGCAGCTCTTCTTCTGGGAGCAAGTTCGTCGGCGAAAACGCGGGAATCGAAAAGCCCCGCGCCGCTCTAGGAGGTGACGTTCCCTCGTCCTCTCGACAAGCCCGAAAACCGTCGAGTCCGAGAGAACAAAGGTAGCCTGCCGGGCACGAGCCTTGGCACGCCTGAGCGCAAATCAGCCCGGTGCGTGAAGACGTGCAGCGCCCCTCTCGGCAATCGGAGTCCCTCGAGCAGGCCTCGCCAAAGAAGCCTTCGGTCCGGATCGAGATGCGCCGAATCTCCAGCGGCGCCAGCCCAACGCTCGCGATCGTGAGCGCTCCGACGACCGCGTTGCCCGATGCGGTGTCGCCGAGGTTGAGCTCCCGCGGGGCCAGCTCGATAAGGGGCGCCGTCGAGTCGCTCCGGAGCGCGACGCGAACTTCTGGCGTGTTCGACGCGTTGGATCGGATCGACAGCTCCGAGGCGTCTCCTTTTCCGTCATCTGCGGTGTGCCGCACCGCCAACACCACGGACTCCGACGGTCCGAGGGTGTTCGGGGGCGTTCCAAACGAGAACGTCTCTGCGTCCCCTAAGAGCTCGAGCGCGCTCAGCTCCAAGATGGCGACGGGCGAGAGGTTTCGAATCGTGAGCTCGACGGCTCGGCTTCGGCCGGCGGCGACTTGCCCAAACACGATCTCCTTGGGTTCGACATCGATCTCCGGCAGCGCGGCGAGAGGCTCCGGCTCGCAGGCTGATGCCCAAGCGAGGAGCGCGACGTGGACCCCGAGCGCTGCAAAGCCGTTTGTCCGCATGTGGAAAGGTCGGATGCAATCGCAGCCCGACGTGGTCGGGTCTCCCACAGGGGTCGAAAGCGGTCATCCGCCAAAGGGTGGACGGGATGAAAACGAGCCTCGAGCGGGTTGATGCCGAGTGGCCGCGAGCAGCCTTCTAGGTCGAAACTCTGCGGATCATGTAGTTGACAGAGGCGAAGGGTCGAAGTTAGCGCTTTCGTCCCGGTTCGCGGGGTTCTGTCGAGCGAGTGCTCGCCCCACCAACCAATCGAATTGAGGGATCAATGAAGAGCGGCGCAGCAGTCATCGGCTTCGTCTTTTCGGCAGGCATTGGGCTCGCGGTCGGATACTCGATCGGAGCTTCGAAGAAGCCGGATGGGGCTGGAACCACCATCAACGTGAAGCCGGATTCGCCGGCGAAACCGTCGGCTCCGACGGCCGGCGGCGAGGAGATCTACAAGGTCCCGGTCGGCGGGGCAGCCACGAAGGGCCCGGCCGACGCGCTGGTCACCGTGATCGAGTTCTCGGACTTTCAGTGTCCGTTCTGCAGTCGTGTCGGACCGACGCTCAAGCAGCTCCAAGACGAGTACTCGGGCCGCATTCGGATCGCGTTCAAACACAACCCGTTGCCTTTCCACAAGGACGCTCCGCTCGCAGCAGAGTGGTCGCTCGCAGCCAACGAGCAAGGCAAGTTCTGGGAGATGCACGACACGCTCTTCGCGAATCAGCAGGCGCTCACGGAACCCGACCTCGAAAAGCACGCCACGAGCCTCGGGCTCGATGTTGGCAAGATTCGCGAGGCGGTGAGCAGCGGTCGGTTCAAGAAGGTGATCGCGGACGACCAAGCAGTGGCCAACCGAGTGGGCGCGCGAGGCACGCCTGCGTTTTTCATCAATGGCGTGAAGCTCTCAGGCGCTCAGCCTTATGCGAACTTCAAGAAGATCGTCGATGAGCAGCTCGTCAAGGCGCAGAAGCTCGTGGACGGCGGTGTCGCCAAGGCTCAGGTCTACGACAAGATCATGGCGACCGCTCGCGACTCGGCTCCGGCCGATGCGGAGCGTCCGCAAGCTCCTCCACAGACTCGTCAGAACGTGGAGCTGGCGGCGAGCGCTCCGACCAAGGGCCCGAACGCGCCGCTGGTCACGATCGTCGAGTGGTCGGATTTCGAGTGTCCTTTCTGCAAGCGCGTCATTCCGACTGTGAAGCAAGTCATGGACGCTTACGGGGACAAGGTCGCCATCCAGTTCCGGCACCAGCCCTTGAGCTTTCACAAGTCCGCCATGCCGGCCGCCAAGGCGGCCGTCGCTGCGCACAAACAAGGCAAGTTCTGGGAGATGCACGACCTGATGTTCAACAACTCGCCGGCGCTCTCCGCCGAGGATCTCGAGCGCTATGCCCGGCAGGCCGGACTCGACGTGAACAAGTTCAAGGCCGACATGGAAGATCCATCGACCCAGGCCATCATTCAAAAGGACATGGACGACGGCTCGAAGTACGGAGCTCGTGGGACGCCGACGTTCTTCGTGAATGGCGTGCCGGTGCGTGGTGCTCAACCGTTCGAGTCTTTCAAAGCCACCATCGACAAGGAGATCGAGCTCGCGAACAAGCTGATCGCCGAGGGTGTCTCAAAGACCGGCGTGTATTCCGAGATCCTCAAGCGTGAAGCCGGCAAGGCCATCGCAGGTGCGCCGCCCAGCGGGCCGCCCGCGCCGACTGGCCCGGTCAACATCGACATCGGTCGCGCGCCGGTGAAGGGCGACCCGAAGGCTCCGATCAAGGTCGTGGTTTTCTCCGATTTCGAGTGTCCGTTCTGCAGCCGAGTGGAGCCTCAGCTCAAGCAGCTCGAGCAGGAGTACGGCAAGAAGGTGCAGTTTGCCTTCAAGCACTATCCGCTCCCGTTCCACTCGAAGGCCGAGCTCGCGGGCGTCGCGTCCTTGGCGGCCCATCGTCAAGGCAAGTTCTGGCCGATGCACGACAAGCTCTTCGAGAACCAGAAGGCGCTCGAGCGGTCGAACCTCGTCGACTACGCCAAGCAGTTGGGCCTCGACATGGCGAAGTTCGAAAAGGATCTCGACGACCCCGAGCTCAAGGCCTGGATCAAGTCCGACACGGAGCAGGGGTCGAAGGTCGGTGTGCGAGGAACGCCAGCGACGTTCGTCAATGGAATCCTCGTTTCTGGTGCTCAACCCTACGAGAACTTCAAGCGCATCGTCGAAGAAGAGCTCAAGAAGAAGGGCTGAGTCACACCCTGGGAGCGCAGGCATCTTGCCTGCGCCTAAGCTTCGCGGACTCGTCGCCCGCCCGCCCGCTCGGAGTGGGTTCGCATGTCCGCCCTGGGCCAGGCATCTTGCCTGCGCCTAAGCTTCGCGGACTCGCAGACCGGCCGGCCGCCCGCTGGGAGAGGGTCCGCGGGTCCGCCCTGGGAGCGCAGGCATCTTGCCTGCGCCTAGGCTTCGCGGACTCGCAGACCGGCCGGCCGCCCGCTGGGAGAGGGTCCGCGGTTCCGCCCTGGGAGCGCAGGCATCTTGCCTGCGCCTAAGCTTCGCGGACTTGCAGACCGCCCTGGGACCGCAGAGACCGCCCGCATGTCCGCCCTATCCGGCGCCAAGTAGCAGGCAAGATGCCTGCTCCCAGGAGGTGCAGCAGGGTCCAGCGCCAAGTAAGCCGCAGGCAAGATGCCTGCGGTCCCAGGGGGTGCGGCCGGTCTCGAGGTCCAGCGCTAAGCAGCCGCAGGCAAGATGCCTGCGGTCCCAGGGGTGCGGCCGGCTCTCGGGGTCCAGCGCTTAGCAGCTGCAGGGGGTGCGGTCGGTCGGGGTCCAGCGCCAAGTAGCCGCAGGCAAAATGCCTGCGGTCCCAGGGGTGCGGCCGGCTCTCGGGGTCCAGCGCTAAGCAGCCGCAGGGGGTGCGGTCGGTCGGGGTCCAGCGCCAAGTAAGCCGCAGGCAAGATGCCTGCGGTCCCAGGGGTGCGGCCGGTCTCGGGGTGCGGCCGGTCAGCCGCAAGCAAGATGCCTGCGGTCCCAGGGGGTGCGGCCGGTCGGGGTCCAGCGCCAAGTAGCCGCAGGCAAGATGCCTGCGGTCCCAGGGGTGCGGCCGGTCTCTGGGTCCAGCGCCAAGTAGTGGGGTGCGAACGGTCGGGGTCCAGCGCCAAGCAGCCGCAGGCAAGATCCCAGGGGTGCAGCCGGTCTTCGGGGTCCAAGACTACCGCGTGCCTTTGACTGTTGCGGAGGCCCGCAATCCCCATCTCAGCCCACGAATGGTCCATCGCACGCTCTCGGAGGGACGCGGGGCTCGAGCGACCGTCGATGTGAACGCATCGAGCCAAGCCTCTGGGTTGGCCGAGCCGAGCACGCCTTCCAAGGAGAACAGCGCGAGGTCGTACACTCCGGCGGCCAGCGCGGCGGCCACGTCGGCGCGGAGCTCGTCGGGGCTGTCGAGCGTGGGCTCAGTGCCTAGTTTGCCTGTGCCCACGAGGCCGAGCGACAGGCTGGCGGCGTTGGGGCGCCATGCCACAAGCGCCCTTGCGGTCTCATGGAGGAGCCACCGTGGGCCAGCTTTGCCACCGACCGGAAGGGCCTGGGCGATCAAGCTCGTGTAGGCCATCGCGCTCACGCGGTCGAAGTCGAACCGCTCGGTCTCGGTGCCGAGCATTCGTTGAATCAGGTGCGACTTCGTCCCGAGCTCGAGGGCGATGGGAGGGGGTACGGCCGCGAGGCATTCGAATCGCCCGCGGAGGTCCGCGCGAACGCGGTCCAGGCTTGTTTCCGCTCGGGCCCGAGCCTCTCGGTGCGAAGGCAGCCGCACCTGAGCAGCCCGTCGGCGTACCAGCGACACCGAAGGCCCTTCGAGGAGCTGCCGAGTGACCTCGAGCGGGGGCTCGAGGTCGAAGGCCACGGTCGTCGGCGTGGCCTTGGCTTCCCGGGCTACTGCCAGAGCGCCTTCCACGCGCTCAGTGAAACGAGCCGCGTTCGCCTCATTGAGCCAGTAACCCTCGGCGTCCGAGAACAACGGCCACAGACCGAACGTGAGGCCGCGCTTCGAAAGGCTCGCTAGCGCGGAGCCAAGGGCGTCGGTGGATCGCTCAGGAGTCACCGCCACAAGCGGTTGCAGTTGGTAGGTCGCGAGCAGCTCGAGCGTGGACGGACGACGAAGCTCCTCGGGCGGAAGAAACTCGACCCAAATTCGCCTCATGGGGTCTCGAAAAAGGTGGAACGTGCCGGGAGAGGGAGTCGAACCCACACGCTCGTAAGAACAGCGGATTTTGAATCCGCCGCGTCTGCCATTCCGCCATCCCGGCGACCGGCAGACCCTGCCCGATAGCCGAAACAAAGGCAAGAACGGCTATGGCCGCCGCTTGGCCGCGGGTGCACGACCGACCTGCGGCGATTCAGTTCAACCTCCGCATGAACTACGAAGAGCACAGAGCGGGAACACCGAGGGCACCAAGGACTTTTCTCCAAAAAATCCGCTGTGTTCTCTGCGTTCCTGCTCTGTGTCCTCTGTGGTTTGCCCGGCGCCGAGCGATGATCGTCGACATATCGTGCAACTTGGTCGTGCACCCCTTGTCCGCCGAGTTCGGGGATGAGTTAGTTGAAATCGTACACATGCAACTCCCGGAGAGTGAGTTGGAGGTCGAATTTGGAAATTCGGAGGTCGAAGATTGGGAGCCCCGACCCGGATCCCCTCTGGCATGTGGGGGGAGGGGGTGAGAAGAGACCCGGGCCGGGAGCCTCGTCCGAGTTGCTCGAACGGAACACCAACATCTCGCGGTTGATTGAGAGCGTCAAGCCTCAAGTCTGAAAAAAAGTAACGAGCCAGGAACCCATTCAACCCCTTGGAAGTGCTCGATTTCTCGGTCGGGATTGCCTTGAGCGTGAATGAACGCACTCATCTCGGTGGCAGGAGTGAGTTTGTCTTTTTTGAGTTCGCGAACCCAACGGCCGAGGGCCGCAACTGTACCTGAGTCGAGCGAGACGTCGGGTCCGAGGTTCGAAAATGGAGCCAGGCGGGATCGAACCGCCGACCTCTTGAATGCCATTCAAGCGCTCTCCCAGCTGAGCTATGACCCCTTGGGAAGTGAGGACGGTCGATAGGACGGGCGAGTCAAGCTGTCAAGCGCCGTCTTTTCGGCTGCACGACCGACCTGCGGCGATTCAGTTCAACCTCCGCATGAACCACGGAGCACCCCTTTTCGGCCTTCAGGGCTCGAGGAGCTCGAGATCGCCCGCGTAAACTCTCCTCGGTCCTGTCGCTGCTGAAAGCACCAGAGCTCCGTCTTCCGAGATCCCCTGAAAAATGCCGGCTACATCTTCAGCTCCGTCGGTGACCCTCGCCCGACGACCCAGGCCAAAGGCCCGTCGGCTCCACTCGAAGCGCAGCCTCGCGGCCCCGTCGGGCGACGCAAGCGCTTCTAGCTCCGCTTCGAGGTGCGCTGCGATCTTCGTGAAGGCAGAAACGAGATCGATGCGCGAGTCTGGCGAAAGCTCGGTTAGCGACGTCGCGACCCCTTCGAGCTCGGCCGGCCGACCGGTCGGATCGAGGTTCAGCCCGATTCCGATCACTGCGTCGACCGTGCCCGCGAGCGAAGAAGCCTCGATCAGGACGCCCGCGAGCTTCTTTCTCTCGCGAGTGACGAGATCGTTGGGCCACTTGAGCTCGAGCGACTTAGCGATCAGCGACTCTACCGCTCGATGGGTGGCCAGCCCGGCCGCCAGCGCCAGGAGGTGGGCCGCGCTCGGCGCTACGCGCGATCCAAAGGACACGTAAAGGCCGGCCCCGGATGGAGACGCCCACTTCCTGCGCCCGCGCCCGCGCCCGCTCGACTGATGCAGGGCCAGCACCGCGAGCCCAGTCGGCCCGCCCTCGTCCAGCCACCGGCGCGCTCGATCGTTGGTGCTCGAAAGGGTTTCGTGACATTCGAGCGCACGGCCAAAGGTACGGCTTTCGAGGCGCTCACCGATCGCCGCCTCGAGATCGACCCGACGATCCACGTCAACGGATCCAACGCATCGAGAGGTCGGCTGCGGGCGCCGAGTGCGTGAGGGCGCCCATCGAGATGAAGTCCACGCCCGTCGCCGCCACCGCCGCGAGCCTCTCGGGTGTGATGTTGCCGCTCGCCTCGAGCAGGGCGCGCTTCTTGGTTCGCTCGACCGCGCGCCGCATGCCCTCGTCGGACATGTTGTCGAGCAGGACGATGTCGGCGCCCGCGTCGAGCGCTTCGTCGAGCTCCAAGAAGGTCTGAACCTCGACCTCGATCTTCAGCAGGTGATGCGCCGAAGCTCGCGCGCGCTTGACGGCTTCTCGGATTCCGCCAGCAGCGGCGATGTGGTTGTCCTTCACGAGGATTCCGTCGAACAGACCGAACCGATGATTGCGGGCGCCGCCGAGCAGCACGGCCCGCTTTTCGAGCTCCCGCATGCCAGGCGTCGTCTTGCGGGTGTCGACGAGCTTCGTCGACGTGTGAGCGATCATGACGACACATCGGCGGGTCAAGGTCGCCACACCGGAGAGCCGCTGGAGGAAGTTGAGGGCCACGCGTTCGCCCGTGAGCAGGCTGCGCGCGGGCCCGATGAGCTTGGCGACCACCGTTTGAGCGGCCACGTGAGATCCGTCGTCGCAGATGCGCTTCACGCGCACCCGCGGATCGACCTCCAAGAACGTCGCCTCCACCGCGTCGAGGCCAGCCAGCACGAGCTCGGCCTTCGCCACGATCTCTGCGCTCGCTTCGGCTTCGTCGGCGATCGCGTTGGAGGTCACGTCACCGGGACCAATGTCCTCCTCGAGCGCGAGGGAGACGAGTCGCTTGGTGAGCGGAGAAACGGGCATGGAGCGCTCCTCAGAAGGTCGCGGCGCCCGCGACGAAGATGGTGAAGCTCGTGGTCTCTTCGAGCCGAAAGCGCCGGCCCGGAGCGTCATAGCGGGGGTCGTAATACGAAGACCGTTCGTCGCACGTCTTGCCTGCGGGGCACGTGTTGGTCGCGCGATCGAAGAACGAGTTGCGTGCGTTGACCCGCCCTTTGCACTCCGCGCCGTCGCAGAGCTGAGCGTCTGGAAGGTTGGTCGGGTCGAGATCCTTTCCCACGCGCTCGTTGGTGAGGAAGTGGTCGGCCAGATATTCGATCTGCACACCACCTCGGACCATGCCGTATTCCGCGAAGCGAAGGTCCACTGCGAACGTGCCTCCGAGCGTCACGAACTCATCGACCTGATGGAGCTCTCCGCAAGGGACTCCTTCGATCTTGCCGCAGCGCGCGCCGTCCGTACGCGAAGCGTAGTTCGCAGGATTGTCGTAGTCTCCGTAAAGGACGGCGTCGGGAAGGTCGACTGGGCCCTGCCGATTTCCGAGCACCTTCGTCTCATCGAAGCTCGGGAAGTAGTCCGAGAGCTCGCTGTAGGTGCGACCGGTGGACACGAACTCCGTGTCGAACGAAGCGCTCACCGCATAGCGCTGATGGTTCTCCGGCTGCTCGTACAACACGATCTCGCTGCCCACTTGGAACCGTCCAGATACCGGCGGCGTCATTCCGCGTTCCTTCTGTTTCGAACTGGCGATCGGGATGCGCGCGCCGAAGATCACGAAGGGGTCGAACGTGGGATTGAAACCAAAACGGCGGCTCGCTCCCGCCGAAAGATCAAACACGGTCATGCCCAGCCCCACGTTTCCTCGCGACGAAGAGGTCAAGGCTTCGAGCTCGGTGGTGACTCGGGTCGGTCCGGTCGGCGCGACGACGTCCGCACGCAGCGTGATCGTGGGCCAGGCATCGACGTCCTGGGCGTCATCCTCGAGGTCCACGAACGGAGACCATCCGAGCCCGAACGTCATGTCTCCAAAGCCCGAGCGGAACCTCGCACCTGGCACGTCGGTGATCGGGTAGCGCGGCGCGTCTGCATACGCAGGATCGTCGGCGTTCGCGCTCCCGGTGATCGTCGACCTGCCAGCCACGCCCTCCGCGAACGCGATCGTCGAGTCTTCGAACAGGATGATGGGCGCCGTGGCGTGGAACTCGAGGTCGTGAAACACGCCCACGCGAAGGTTCAACAGGAGCTGCTGGGTTTCGACCCGCAGATCGAGCTCTTTGACGTCCAACGAAGTGCGACTCGTCCCGTCGTCTTGGATCCACTCTCGCGTGATCTTGCCGCGCTTGACGATGCGGTCCCAGCCTACGCCTAGGTGAAGGTCGAAGACATTGGTTGGTTCCGCGGCGGTCAACACCGCCGTCTCATAGGCGGCCAAGGCGTTGGGTGCGGCGCAGAGAGCGATGGCACAACAGAGGGACGCCCAGAGCCGCACGGTGCGACGTAAGCAGCCTCTTGTCTCCGCGTCAATTCGCCCGGAGGCGCCTTATTCCTTGTCGCTCGGCTCGGCCTCGCGCAGCCCGAGCTCCTTCATCTTGTTCTGCAGCGCCTTTCGAGAGATCGCGAGCTTTCGCGCGGCTCGCGTGACGTTGCCGCCGGTCTCCTCGAGCGCGCGCGTGATCAACGCCTTCTCGAGCGTCTCGGTGTGTTGTCGCACGATCTCCTTGAGCGGCCCGATCGGGCGCGGCGGGCCCGAGATCGGTGCGTCGGCGGGGATGCTGGTGTCGCGCCGAATCGTCTCCGGCAGCTCGTCTTCGCCGATCACACCGCCGTCCGCGAAGAGGATCGTCCGCTCCATCACGTTCTCGAGCTCGCGGATGTTGCCGGGCCATGAATAACGCTTGAGCGCCTCGATCGCCTCGTCGGTGATCGACTCGATCCGCCTATCGAGCCGCTGGTTGAACTTCTTGCGGAAGTGCTCCACGAGCAGCGGCATGTCATCGAGCCTCTCGCGCAAGGGCGGGAGCTCGATCGGCACGACCGCGAGCCTGTAGTAGAGATCTTCTCGGAAGCGGCCTGCGGCGATGTCGGCCTTGAGATCGCGATTGGTTGCGGCGACCAGACGCACATCGACGTGGGTCGTCGAGATCCCGCCGACGCGCTCGAACTCGGACTCCTGAAGCGCGCGCAGCAGCTTCACCTGCATCTCGGTGGGCACGTCGCCGATCTCGTCGAGGAACAGAGTGCCGCCGTCCGCGAGCTCGAACCGACCGGGCTTCGCCGTCACCGCACCGGTGAACGCGCCGCGCTCGTATCCGAAGAGCTCCGCCTCGATGAGCTCCCGCGGAATGGCCGCGCAGTTGATGCGAATGAAAGGCCGCTCCGAGCGGGGCGACTTTCGATGGAGCGCCGAAGCCACGAGCTCCTTGCCAGTGCCCGACTCGCCGGTGATCAACACCGTCGAGGGCGTCGCCGCTACCTTGTCGATCGTTCGAAAGACGGCCCGCAGCTTCTCGGAGTTGCCGATGATCCCGATCTCGGACTCGCTGGCGGGCGCTGGATTCTGCTGGGCGAGCGCCGCCGTTCGGACGGCGGCTCCGATCACGTTTCGAAGCTCCGTCTTGTCATAGGGCTTGGTGACGAAATGGAACGCCCCGAGCTTGAGGGCCTCGACCGCCGTCTCGATGGTGCCGTGAGCCGTCAGCACGATCACCGGCGGCCCGTTCGGCACGATCTGACGGATCAACGTCATGCCATCGACGTGAGGCATGCGAAGATCCGTGAGCACCACGTCGACGTGCCGCGTCTTCAAGATGTCGAGGGCCTGCCGGCCGTCTTCTGCGAGAAGGACTTCATATCCTTCCCGTCGCAACATGGCTTCGAGGACTTTGCGAAGGTTCACCTCGTCGTCGGCGACGAGGATGGTTTCTTGAGCCACAGATCCTCCGATCGCGGCCAGGCGGGATCAGGAACGAGGTCTTCTCGATCAGTAGACGAAGTCTTCTTTCTCTTCCTTCTCTTCCTTCTTGTCCTCTTCGGCCGCGGGAGGCTCGGTCTCGGTCGCCGGGCGAGGCACGAGCCGAGGCGCCTCAGGCGTAGGAGCCGCCATTACCGCGGAGGCTCGGGTGGGCGCGGACTTGGCTTCGGCCTTCTCGGCAGACGCTCGGGCGAGGTCGAGCTGCGCCCAACGCTCGTAGTGCGTCCTCGCCATACGAGGCGCGCAGCCGGTGCCGATGAGGAGTAGGAACCCCGCAGTGATTTTCAGAAACATGGATGGATGCTAGCCGAGCGGCGCCTTCGCTAAAAGGACCATCCAACCGAGGGAGAATCAGGGGAGCTCTTTGGTCAAGGAGAGCTCGACTCGAACCTCGAGCTCGTCTCGGACCTTCAGAAACAACAACTTGGGCGGCGTGTACCCCAACGCCGAGAAGGAAGTCTTGAAAGTCCCCAGACAAGCCTCAGGGCGCCCGCTCAGCGTGACCTGCACTTCTGCGACCTTGCCGGTTGGAGCCACGAATCGCACCACGCCCATGCCGGAGTAGCTTGTTCCGCGATCCGAGAGCGGCGCCGGACCCATCAACGACCCGCGGATGGTCGGCCGGCGATCGGCCCCGACGAACTTTCGAAGCTCGTGCGTCCCGATAGGATCCGAGCCAGCGAGGTCGGCGAGGTTAGCTTCGGCCGAGAGCTCCACGAGCGCGCCGTTTTCGAACCGCACGGACCCGCCAAGCGCCGCGCCCTTGGCGACGAAGTCGTGACCGGGCGCCCGAGCGGTCACCTCGAGTCGGCTCGAAGCGCCGATGCGGTAACGCCCGTCGAGGCTCATCGCATCAGCGCCCGACCCAAGTGTCCGAAGAACGTCACGGGCGATTCGACGAACGGGTAGCGGCCGCTGTCGTCCATCGTGATCAAACGCGCGCCAGCGATCTCGGTGGCGTAGGTGGCGGCGACGGCGGCCGGGTGCGAATCACAGGCGCCCCCGATCACCGTCGTGCTCGCGGTGATGTTGCGAAGGCTCGGGCGCCAATCGAAGCGAGAGTCCTTGAGCTGCGTTTCCACGAACCACAGAGTCCTGAAGCTGCCGAATTCGAAATGCAGCTCCGACCAAAGGTTGCGGTTCTGCGGGCACATCGCGTTGGCGCCGATCGTGTCGAAGACCTGCAGGTAGCACCTCGAGTCGTTCTGGAAGCACTCGTGCTGATTCAAGAGCGCCATGAACCGCTCGCGCTGCGGGCTCGTCATTCGCCGATTGAATTCACCTTGGGAGTCGACGAGCTCATCGATGTGCGCGGGGTAGGGCGTGATCAGCACGAGCCTGCTCACGCGCTCCGGATGGGCCCCCGCATACAACGCCGCGATCCCTGCGCCGTATCCGTGCCCGACGAGATCGACCTTCGTCGTGTCGATACGATCCGCGAGAAAATCGATCAGCTCGGCGAGGTCGTCGGCGTGGCGTCGCGCGGTCAGCGTCGAAGTGCCGGTCAAGTCTCCGTAGGACGTCGTGCCCGTGCCACGCATGTCGTAAAACACGAGGATTCGTCCCGGCATCAGGGCCTTCAGGTGAGGCAGCAAGTATTCGTGCGACAACCCAGGCCCGTCCGCGGCGAAGATCGCGGGAGGCATCGTGGAGGTCGTGGCTCCGACGATCTTGATGTGCGTGCGCAGGCCGTGGACCTCGGAGTGATCGTCGAGCCAGATATCCGGATCCCGAAACCCGGCGTCGAGCGGGCCGAGGTCTTCGGCGCTGGCGTCGAGGGTTTGATGGCCTGCGTCTGGAGGCACGTAGTTGCCGGTGTCGGGAGGAACGACGCCCGTGTCCGGGAGCGGTTCGATGGGATCATCGGCGCAAGCGGCGCTAACGAGCGCGAGCGCTGGGCACAACGCGAGGAGTCGCACGGTCGGAGCATGGTCCCGGACGCGGAGAGCGGGCATCGGTCGGCCGTGCGTCAGAAAGTTATCGCCGTCTCGGTTTCCATGGCTTCGAGATCGATTCGCTGTCGAGCAAGGAAGCGAAAGAGGTCGAGCTGCGGAGCTCCTATGCGTCGGGCGACTTCGGACACGTTGCCGTTCTGTTCGACGAGCGCGTCCATGACTTGCGCGGCTCGGAGACGCTCGGCCAGGGAAGCGACCTCTGGAAGAACCCACCCTTTCGAAAGCCCGATCACGGCTTCACGAAGCTCGTCGATGTTCCCCGGCCAGTGCTCGAGCGCGAGCGTGCGGGCGAGCTGTGGCCCGACCGACGTAGCCGGAGCGAGGTCTCCGCGCAACGAAAGCGGGCGGACTCGCCGATCCAAGAAGCTGCGGGCCAGATCCGCCACCTCCGAGCTGCGTTCTCGAAGCGGGGGCAAGTCGATACGCACGGCTCCGAGCCTTCGGAGGAGCCGCGGCGAGAAGCCGGAGCTGGCGTCGAGCGATCCCTCGGCGGAGCAAATCAGTCGAGCGTCGAAGCGCTTGGACGTCGTCGTCTCACCGCGCACGACCTCGCCTCGTTCGAGCGTGGCGAGCACCTGCCCCTGAAGCTCCTGCGTGAGAAAGTCGACTCGTTGGAGGTACAACGAACCACCGGACGCGCGCTCGAAGGCTCCAGGCGTCGTCACCTTTCCGCGCGTGACTCCGAAGAGCACGCCGGCCGTGGTCACGGGATCAGGCATCACCTCCGCGGCCACCAGGGAGGAGCTGCGTCGTGACGACAAGGAGTGCGCGATGCGTGCACAAGTGGCCTTGCCCGTGCCGGCCTCGCCGACGAACAGGATCGGGGCGTCGGTCGGAGCGACGCGGCGAAGGATTTCGAAGGTTCGACGCATTCTGCCGTCTCGCGCGAGCGCTGACCCGAGGGTCTCGGGAATCGCTCCCAAGAGCGGCGGCAGCACGGGCTCGTCAGGCGCGTCGTGAGCGATGATCTTCACGCTCGTGTGTCCGATCCGGAAGGACTGACCATCCTCGATGAAGGCCTCCCGGACGCGCCGGTTGCCGACGAAGGTGCCGTTCGTCGAATCGAGATCTCGAACGCGTAGTCCGTGGGAGTAGACGTCGACCTCTACGTGGTAGCGCGAGACGGTGTCGTCGCTGAGCACCAACACGGCTGCGGGCGCTGCTCCGAGGAGCGCAGGTGAGCGGTCAATGCGTGCGCGCCGGCCTCGATCGGAACCATCGACGACGAGCAACTCCCAGGCACGACGCATCAGCCCGCCGGGCTTGGTGACGTAGAGCGTCTCGAGATCTGCGCCCACGAAAGGTGCGATCCTGGGCCAGGTCCGATCCGCAGACAAGGCGGAGATGTCCGAAGCGCGCGCTCCGGCTAAACGAGATCTTCTCTCCAGAGGATCGTCTCTGCGGCCTCGTCGCCGAGCTTCGGGTAGTCGATCGTGAAGTGAAGTCCTCGGGATTCCTTGCGGCGCAAGGCAGACAGCACGATCAGCTCCGCCACGGTGGCGATGTTGCGAAGCTCGAGGAGGTCCCGGGTCACCGTCGCGCGAAAGTAGAAGTCCCGAATTTCTTCCTTGATGGTGACGATTCGTCGCAGGGCTCGGAGCAACCTTCGGTCGCTTCGAACGATGCCGACATAGTTCCACATGAAGCGGCGGATTTCGTCCCAGCATTGTGTGATCACGACGAGCTCGTCGGAAGGCACGGCGCTGCCGATATCCCAGCTAGGAACGCCGGCTAGCTCGGGCGGAGCGGCCACGAGGTCGGCGCTCGCGATCGCGGCGGCGTGGCCCATGACCGCGGCTTCCAGCAGGGAGTTCGACGCCAAGCGGTTGGCGCCGTGGAGCCCCGTGCACGCCGACTCACCGGCCACGAAGAGGCCGAGGATGGTGGACGCTCCGCGTGCGTCGGTTCGAACACCGCCGCAGACGTAGTGCGCGGCGGGCACGACCGGGATGGGCTGGCGCGTGAGATCGATGCCGAACGAGAAGCACGTCTCGTAGATCGTCGGAAAGCGTTGGCGCAGAAAGTCCGCGGAGAGATGGGTCGTGTCGAGCACGACGTAGTCATCGCCCGTCCTCTTCAGCTCGGCGTCGATCGCCCGAGCCACGACGTCGCGCGGCGCGAGATCCTTCATGTGGTGATAAGCGGCCATGAAGGCCGTACCGTCTTGGCGCCGTAGGATCCCGCCTTCTCCGCGGACGGCCTCCGAGATCAAGAAAGACTTCGCTGCAGGGTGGTACAGGCACGTCGGGTGGAACTGAATGAACTCCATGTTGGCCACCTGCGCGCCGGCTCTCCACGCCATCGCGATGCCGTCTCCGGTCGCGATGTCGGGGTTGGTAGTGTACAGGTAGACCTTCGAAGCGCCGCCGGTGGCGATCAACGTGGACGACGCCAGGAAGGTCTCGACTCGACCGCGCGCCACGTCGAGCACATACGCGCCGAGGCAGCGATCCGAGCCTCGCTCCCGCGATCCGGCCCGGCTTGCGACTTTTCGGCGAGTGATGAGGTCGACGCCGCAGTGCTCCTCGAGGATGGTCACGTTCGGCCGAGCTGCTAGAGCCTCTAGCAATCCACGCTGGATCTCGCGCCCCGTGACGTCGCCCGAGTGCAGGATCCGGCGTGCGGAGTGGCCGCCTTCTCGGCCGAGGTCGAAGCTCGGATCGGCGCTGCCCAGGTGGCGGTCGAATCGCACACCGGCCTCGAGCAGACGATCGATCGCGGCAGGGGCCTCCCGCACGATGCGCTCCACGGCGTCCCGTCGACAAAGGCCCGCGCCCGCTTCGAGCGTGTCCTCGACGTGGGCCTCGAAGGAGTCTTCGGGAGTGAGCACCGCTGCGATGCCCCCTTGGGCGTACGCTGTGTTGGCCTCCGAGGCCGCTCGTTTGGTCGCGACGACGACGGTCTCACCGCGTCGAGACGCTTCGAGCGCATAGCTCAGCGCAGCGAGGCCGCTGCCGAGGACCAAGTGATCCGAGACGTGGGGCACCCCGACGAGTTACCACGGATCCGGACGTCAGCGGGTGCCGGCGAAGTCTGACGCCGAGGCGTAGGTGGGGCTGCCGAGCGCGCCGTTCACGGAATATCGAGGCTTCGCGCCTGAACGTGGATCTCCCCACTCGCCGACGCTAGGATGCCGAGGTGTTGTGTTCGAAGGGGGCTCGACGGCTCGCGAGTCTCCTCATATTTTCGTTCGCGCTCGCCGGACGTGTTGCACACGCGGACATCTACACTTGGGTCGACGACCATGGAGTGCTCCACTTCGAAGATCTACCGCCTGAAAAAAAGTTGGACGTTTCGGAGCGCTTTGGGGGCGTGGAACCTCGCGTCGTGGCGCTGCCGAACGGAGAGGAACGCAAGTACTATCGAGCGGACGTCGGCGACTACGACGACTTGATCCGCGCGGCGGCCGAGCATTATCGCCTCCCTTTTCACTACGTGAAGGCGGTGGCGAAGGTCGAGAGCAACTTCAATCCGAGCGCCGTCTCGCACGCGCGAGCCAAGGGGCTCATGCAGTTGATCGATTCCACGGCGAAGCTGATGGGAGTGAAGGACCCGTTCGACCCTCGTCAGAACGTCTTTGCTGGCGCGCGCTACCTGCGGATCCTCGCAAATCGCTTCGACGGCGACCTCGCGCTCACGGCTGCGGCCTACAACGCCGGACCCGAACGCGTACAACGCGACGGGCGGGTACCTGACATCGACGAGACGACGCGTTATGTCGCTCGTGTGCTCCTGATGTACCGGTTCTACACTCGAGGTCAGGCCCATTGAGTCGCTTTCAATCCCGATCCAAGGGCGCCGAAGCGCTCGAGATGGGCGACGACGACGACTTCATCTTTTACCTGCAGAAGGGCAGTCAGGCGTTCACGCGTGCGGCCTTCGAGGACGCTCGGGGCGCGCTGGAACGCGCGTTCGAGCTCAAGCCGGAGAACGAGCGAGCCCAGAACATGCTCGGGCTCACCTACTTCAAGCTCGGCCTGCTCGAGGCTGCGCGCATTCTCTACCAACGGCTTGCAGACGCCCACCCTGAGGAACCTTCGCTGTTCGTGAACCTCGGCCTCGTCTTGCTCCGACAAGGCCGCCTTCAAGAGGCCGAGACCACGCTCGAGACAGCCCTGCGCTTGTCGCCCGGCCACAAGCGGGCCCACTCGTATCTGGGCCTCGTGCTTCATCGACGAGGTGACCTCGGACGGGCGCGAGACCATCTGCTACTCGGCGGCGCAAGCGACATGGTCGCGCGCCTAGACCGCCAGTCGCTCGCAGCCCCGCGGCCTTCGGAGATGCTGCGCGCGATCGCCGACGAGGGCGTATCCAACATCGACGATCCCGGGAGCCTCCGGCCGATCGTCGATCCCGTCGACGAATCGGGCGCGCGCGACGAAGACGCTTGGCGCTCACAAACGGGCCACGGCGAAGCCGAGCAGCTCTTCGCGCCTCGTGACGACGACGAGCTCTCCGCGGCGGAATGGCCAAAGGAAGCTCCGGAAGCAGCGACAGTACGTATCACCGGCGTCGTGGACGGCAACGCGCCGCTCAGCAGCGCCGCTTGGTCGAGTCCGCCGACCACCACCACCGCGCGCCTCCCCCTCGTCGAGCCCGCGGTCGAGCTCATCGACGCTCCATGGACCGACGGCGTCGCGGTCAGCGCGTCCAGCCCCAAGAGCGCGCGTCTGCAGCTGCGCGCCCCTGGGTTCGTGAGATCCGAAGCCGTCGCCTTCGTGATCGGAACCTTCGAGTCCTTTCCGACCCCGATTCCAGGGCTCCTGAGGCTCACCGGTGACCTCCGCATGTCCCTCAGCTTCAAGCGATCGGCGCTGCTCGTTCGCGTCGATGGTCGGCTTCACGCGCGGACGTCTTCGATGATCGCCATCGAACCCGGGCTCTCGGCGCACTTCGACCCGTCCAACGATCAAGTCGGCCTCGAGGGGATCGGTGCGATCCTGCTCGATGGACCGAGCAACCCGCTCGTGGTCACGATTTCTCCAAAGTCGCCCCTGTGGTGCCTGGAGCGCGCGATCCTCGCATACAGCCCAGAGCTCGCGTCAGCCGCTGTCTCCTTCGACTCGCGCCCCGGCGTTCGCTTGAGCGGATCCGGTTTCGCGCTCCTCGATCCCTCGCCCGAATGACCGATTCCACGAACGACAAAAGGACTCCCGAAGCCAAGGCTCGCCTGCGGCGCGAGATCTTCAACATTCCCAACAGCATCACCTACGCCCGCGTCGCCGCCATTCCGCTGGTGCTCGCTTTCATGGCGTTCGACTCCCAAAAGAACGCCTTCATCGCGGCCATGATTTTCGCGGTCGCGTCTGCCAGCGACGCGCTCGACGGCTACCTCGCGCGGCGAATGAACCTGATCTCCGTGCTCGGAAAGTTCCTCGACCCCTTGGCGGACAAGCTGCTCGTCATGGGTGTGTTGCTCATGCTCATCCAGCTCGGCCGCGTCTCGCCGTGGGTCGCGCTCGTGATCCTGTCACGAGAGATGATCATCACCGGGTTGCGGACGGTCGCGGCGAGCGAGGGCCTCGTGATCGCAGCGCGAGAGCTCGGCAAGACGAAGACCGCGTTCCAAATGGTCGGCCTGTGGGCGCTCTCGGTGCACTACGAGTATCCGATTCCGGGCATGGGCGATCCGGTGGACTTTCACGAAGTCGGCGCGGTGTTTTTGTACATCTCGGTCTTCTTCTCCGTGGCGTCGGCGCTCGAGTACTTCCGTGCATTCTTCCAGTCCGTGGCCTCCCCGCGGCCTTGAGCTGGCGCGACACGTTCGCATTGACGGCGTGGATTGAGCGTGTTAAGAGCGCCCCAAGTTCGCGGGAGTAACTCAGTGGTAGAGTGCGACCTTGCCAAGGTCGAAGTCGCGAGTTCAAATCTCGTCTCCCGCTCAAAAAAAATCAAGTAGTTCCGAAGGGTTGGACGAAACACCGTCCAGCCCTTTTTCGTTTCTGCGGCCGGGCGCGCCCTTCGTTGCGAGTTTCGCGACCAGTGTCGGTGACAAGTTCTCGTCGATCAGGATCTTCATGTCGTGCAGCGTTACGGCGCTACATCCACTCGAAACGCAGTCGCGGTAGACGGCCGCTCGGCCGACCTGGCCGCGGTCCCATTGTCGCGAGCAACCGCGCTAGCTCGAAGTCGTCGTCTTTGAGCCGCGGAAAGTCGTTCTTCATCTCTTTCATCGGAACGCCCCGCAGCATGAGCTGTCCGACCCGGTTAACCGAGACGCGTGTTCCGGCAAAGACGGGCTCGCCGCCGAGAGTGTCGCGTCGCGAGACGATCCGCTTCTCTCGTTCGCCAAGAAGCGCCACGAGCCGCCGAACATGCGCCCGGAGCGGACGCAGGTCTACGCGGAGCTGCAGTACATTCATCAACAGCTCAAGCGTGTCGTCGTCGATGAGGCGCCAACCGCTCATCTCGCGACGGCTGCGCTTCACGACGAGCTCGTAGAGCCCGCGCTGCGCTTCGAGCTCAAGCGGAAACGGAATGGCGCCACGGAGCTTGAAGAAGAGTGCGTCCGCCTCGGTGAAGCGCCACCGACGAGTCTTCCGATCTCGGGCTGGCTTCACCACTTCTTGCGCGAGACTGTGTCGAATCACCTTCTGCGAGACGCCCGCAAGCGCGGCGGTCTCGGTCAGCGTCAAAACATTGGCCATGGCATGGTCATAGTTTCGCTTCTCGTTAGGGTGGTCAAGGCGAATGGCCTTTGGTAACGCCTTGTCCTCCTAGCCCACGCTCCTCGCGACCGCGCGGCCTTGGACGCCAAGCGACTACGGGCCGCACTCGATCAATTCGCGGGATCGTCGTCGCTGCGCATCCGCGCTACGAGTTGGCCCGGGCGTGAAGCGGTGGATCACGTTTTGTAGAGACCAATTGGGTCGTCGAGGTGGCAGCACCGATTCTCGCGCGAGGTACGGGAGAACGAGCGCGGGCCGGCGAAGTTCGATTGCATTTGCCTGCGATCTTTCGTTGAAGCTCGGAAGGTCATTCGCGAAAAAAGTCCGAAAGCGGACCTGAACGCGATACGCGCGTTTGTTCGCTTGGCTCGGGATCAGGGACTCATCGACATGAGTACGAGCGACAGCACCTTCTCGACCCTCTCGAGGTTCGAGCAGTACGTCGACGACCAGAAGATCGAAGGCTGGCCGGAATCGAAGCTATTTCCAAGGACCCCGACGTCGACGTGTTTCCGCTCGACGAACCGATGCTCACACTCAGCACACGACTTGCTGCCAATCCCGGAATCGAGCTTCAGCCCTATGACTTGGGCGTGCTCGAGGCCGCAACTCGGATAAGATCGACGGGTAGCCGGATCTCGTTCTGCACTCTAGACTCACATCTCTGGCCTTGGGCTCGGCAGGCGCGCAGAGACGCCCTGCAGGACCTTTCCGACGCTGCAACGGTTTGGGTGTACCGAGACTTCATGATGGACACGCCTGAGCGACCAGATCTCTGGCCATTAGTCCGGGAGGGGGCGGTGACCCGCGCGTGTTAGACGGCCTGCTTCCAGGTGCTCCAGCCCATGCAGTGCGTGGGACAGCCGTTGCTGCAAAAGTCCCAGCGGCTCCCACCCGAGACTTCGTCCAGCTCCTCGTCGGACAGGTTGCCCGGGTCCGGCGCACCGGCCTCCTTCCAGTACGAGACGTTCTTGTAGCTGTCTTTGGGGTTCTTTTTCGTCTCTTCTGACATGCGCGGAAACTAGATCGGGACAAGTGAGGTTTCAAGCGCCTCCCGGGGTATGCGTCAATCTGTCAGGTCACTCAAGGGGATTTCGTAGACCCGCGCCGCGCCACCGACGACCAGCACTCGATTTTGGGCAACTTCCAGGGCCGACACGGAGGCGGGAAAGCGAATCGACTCGGGCGGGATTCCCAGCACCACGCCGCACCCGTCCGACATCCGCACCATCAGCGGCCCTCCGCATTGCCGAGGTGCGACCAGCACGAACCGCTCGCCGTCGCGCGCGATCACGCCGAGGTCGGAAGGCCTCGACTCGAGCCGGAAGTGCCCGCAGGGGTCGGGCGCGGTGGCGCACGGGGACGCGGTGCTGGAGAGATCAGCGCGACCAGCCTCCACGAAGTCGTCGGCCCCTGCGCGTCGAACCAACAACTTTCCCTCCGAGCTCAGCACCCAGATCTCCAAACCCTCCTCCGTGATCGCGGCCGCGACGTTGCGGATCGCGTCCGCGCCGAGCGAGTAGAAGCGGAAGCCAGCCCGCGGGTCACCGAGGAGGACACCATTTCCTGCAGCGATCGCGTACTCAGTCTCCTCGGAGCCCGTGAAGACGACGCGCCTCATGCCGACGTTCTCAGTCCGACTTTCGATGGGTCTCTCTCTCGCGCTGTTCGCGGTGAGTATCGTTCCCGCTTCGCCCACGGCGAGCACTCGACCGGACGGGTCGATCGCGACGTCTCGAAGCGCGTCGGTCGAGGTCACGACGAGCTCCAAAGGCCGCCTGAATCCCTCTGGTCCGAGCTCCGTTCGGAAATAAGCTCCGCGCACCCCCGAATTATCCAGGACGTAGGCGGCCACTACGATGACTTGCAGGTCGTCTGGGTCCCGGGCGTCCAGACCCACGCCGAAACCTTCCGCCTCGAGCCGCTTGCCGCGGATGGTGATTGGGGCCGGTGGGACGGGCAGCCAGCTCGCGCCTTCCGGTGAGAAGACTTCTCCGGGTCGAAGCACGAAGAGATCCTTGCGTCCGAGCGCAACGACCCGTCCGTCTGCGAGCCCCACGACTCGGCTGAGCTCAGGCAGACTGTTGGGCGCCTCGGAGTCGGAGGTTCGCGGCGTGCCGCCGATGACGGCGCCCTCCGCGATCGGCTCGACGCCTCCGAGGTGAGTGAGTTGGCGTCGGACGGACTCGCACGTCTTTTCCGAGAGGGGGGCCTCGAGGGTTGGGTGCGACAATGGGGGGGCCGTGTCGATTGTTCGAGGCGGGTCGTCGCTCGTGTGGAGGGTCGCCGAAAGGGGGATTTTCGACCAAACCACTCCGCGCGTTCGGTCCAGTCCAACTTCGCACTCGTCCTCATCCTCTCGGAGGACGCCTCCCTTCACGGTCCCGACGTCGAGGTAGGGGGAGATCGCCGCGAGCTGTTCGGCGGTCAGGCCCACGACTCCGGAGAGTTGCTCGGTTGCTAGGGCCCCAAGGTCTTCCTCGATGCTCCCTGCGACCACCGAAAACAGCGGAGATGACGGGCGCAGCTCGTCCGAGCGGATCGAGACCGTGAAGGCGGCGGCGTAGGTGACGTTGCCGAGCGAGATCTCTTCCGAAGATTCGAGGCAGGCCGCGCTCGCACTCATCGAGATGAGTGCGACAAACTGGCAGCTCGAGCGGCGAGGGCGGACGGATGATCGGCGCCACACCTGCGCGCGAGTGTGATTTGCAGGGAGCCTCAGGTCCAGAGTCGCACTCCGCCCAGAATTCCTGCGAGGTTGTCCGTCACGCGGACGTTGTCCGGGAGGTCACCGACGAGCTTCTTCGCGTTGCCTCCACCAAGGAAGATGATCTTCGGATTCCAGATCGGCATGATTTGGTCGACCGCTTGGCGGACTCGCTTGCTCCATTTTTTCTTGCCGATCCGTTCGAGCTCCGCGTTGCAGAGCACCTCTTCGTAGGTCTTGCCTTTCTTGAAGGGGTGGTGGCCGAGCTCGAGGTTGGGGACGAGTCTGCCCTCCAGGAAGAGCGCCGATCCGAGGCCTGTGCCGAGGGTGAGGACCATCTCGACGCCGGCGCCCTCCACGGTGCCGAGGCCCTGGATGTCGGCGTCATTGGCCGCGCGGGTGGGCTTGCCGAGGGCCTCGGCGACGGAATCCGCCAGGCGAACGCCGGCCCAGTCGCCGTCGAGGTTTGGGGCCGTGTGTACGATCCCTTCGATCACGACGCCCGGAAAACCCACCGAGATCCGTGCGAACTCCGGCTGCGCGGCCGCGAGCTCTTTGATCGTCGTGAGCACTGCCTCCGGAGTGGCGGGCCGCGGAGTCTCCATGCGGACTTTTTCGTTCGTCGGCTTGCCGCTGGAGCTGAGCACGAGCCCCTTGATGCCCGAACCACCGACGTCAATGCACAACGTTCCACCCGAGAGCTTCGCCATGGCGAGAAGCTACCTGAAATCAGGCGCCGGGTCTAAAGGCTTGAGGGATGTTATAGGGAGGTATGGCTCGATCCGATGGCAAAGGCCCGATCGACGTCGACGGTTCAGATTTCGGCAAGCGCGCCGACGCCGTCGACCTCCCCGAGGATACGGGTGGAGTGAAGCTCACCACCAAAGCGGAGGAGCTCATGGACTCGGGGGCCGAGCAAAGAGCCGACCCTTGGGGTGGGGAACGGTCGAAGAAGACTCGGCGCTCGGTCACGCCGCCGCCCGTGATCGCATCGCTCGACGACCCCACAGCGCCGACAGCGCCGGCCGATCCCAAGCCACCTTCTTCGAAAGGCATGAAGCAGGCGCTTCGCCAACAGCCGCGTCCGGCTGCGCCGCCGTCCAAGGGCCGAGCGATCGGCATCCTGCTCTTCGTCGTGGCGGCGGTGGCCGTCGTGTTCGTGGCGGACCGGTTCGCCTCCGAAGCGCCACCGCCCCGCGGGTCGCCCACCGCGACGGCTCGCGCCGCCGAGGGGAGCCTCAGCGTCGAGTCCGAGCCGCCTGGAGCGACCGTGACGATCGACGGCGCCAGCGCCGGGCTGGTCACCCCGGCGACCATCAAGCTTCCCACCGACAAGCCGGTGCGCGTGGCCGTCAGCCTCGAGGGCTTTGCGGCACAGCCTACCGAGCGCGTGCTCGCGGTGCCTGGCGACCTCGGTCGCGCGGTCGCGCGATTCAGTCTCGTGCCCGGACGGTCCATGCGCATCGAGTCAAGCCCTTCGGAGGCGGAGGTCACCGTCGATGGCACGCAGATCAAAGGGGTCACGCCGTTCACTCTCCCCGCCTTCCCGATCAAGCAGAAGGTCGCACTCACCGTAGCCCGCGATGGCTACCGCACGATTCATCGCGAGATCGTCGTCCAGGAAAAGGGTGACCCGAGCGTCAAGCTCACTCTCGAGCTCTCCAGAACGCTCGACATCACGAGCTCTCCAGGCGGAGCCACGGTGAGTATCAACGGCGAGGTCCTCGGCACCACACCCATCGATGGAGCGACGGTGCCGGTCAAAGAGTTCACCATGGTCCTCGAGAAAACCGGGTTCGAACGCCTCGAGCAGCTCGTCTCGGCCTCCGAAGACACGCGTCGGGCGCATGCCGACCTGATCCCGCTGCCTTTGTCGAATCAGGCGCTGAGCCCGGAGCTCAAGGTGAAGGTGAAAAAACTCGAAACGACCCTGCGTCAGTATGACAAGGAGCTGACTTCGGCCAAGTCGAAGCTGACCCGGGCAGAAGAGTTCCAAGGCCGACTCTCTCCCGAGTCGACCGAGGCGGAGTCGGAGAAAGCTGACCGTGGAGTGGAGGAAGCGAGAAAAGAGGTCGATCGAATCACCGCCGAGTTCGAGAAAATCAGGGGTGAGCTCGACGACATACGAGCCAGCGTGGCCGCTCAAGCGACTCCTTGAGTTTGAGTGCCTCGAACCCTGCTGAGTCGCGACGTCCAGGTCAGCGTTCGCGCGCCTGTGGCCTCGAGGCCAGCCACATTTCCCGCCCGACGACGAACAGCAGCGACGTGATCACCGCGAACGGCAGCAGCGCGAGCACGTCCGCGAGGGGCCCGTGGAAGAAGGGGTTGTGAGACTCGGACCATGCGGCGAGGGCGCTATCCACCTCGCCGAACAGTCCGGCCAAAAACGCGATCACGATGCCCGCGATCGCTCCGCCCGCGATGTATCCAGAAGCCATCAGCACACCCGGGCTCTTGTCCTGCTCGGCGGCCAGCTGCTCCTCGCTGAGTCCCTTCATCTTCTGACGCCGGGCGCGATCGACGGCCCAGCGCACGAGCCCACCTGCCAGGATGGGTGTGGAGGAGAAGATCGGAAGGTAGACGCCGACGGCGAAGGCGAGCGACGGGATGCCCGCGAGCTCCAACACGAAGGCGATCATGACTCCGAAGAGGACGAGGGACCACGGCAGTTGTTGATCGAGGATCCCTTTGATGATGTAGGACATGAGGGTGGCTTTGGGTGCGTCGAACTTACGCACCTCCGTGCCGTCCGGCCGTTTGGCATGAGTTCCATTGATACCTGGGTCGACCAAGTAGACGGCCCGCCCAGACTCATCCACGAGGTATTTCGACGCCTGACCGGTGGCCTCGTTCATCCTGTGCCAGACCCGGTAGGATTTCGGATCGGAGTTGGCCTGGGGACCGGTAAGCGACTCCGCGGGTTCGAGCGTGCTCTGGTCGGCGATGAGTTGTTCGCTGGCCTCGACGGGCACGTAGACCGTCGCGACGTCGTTGAGCTTGAGGAGGATCGGACCGAGGACGAGCGCGGAGGCGAGCGCGCCGATGAGGATCGAGATCTGCTGAGACCGTGGGGTCGCTCCGACGAGGAAGCCGGTCTTCAGGTCTTGGGAGGTCGCTCCGCCGTTCGAGGCGGCGATACACACGATGGCGCCGACGGAGAGCGCCGTGACGTAGTATCCTTTTCCGGTCCAGCCGATCACGAGGAAGATCAAACAAGTCAGGAGAAGCGTGGCTACCGTCATTCCCGAGATGGGATTCGACGAGGAGCCGATTTCTCCGGTGAGTCGCGACGAGACGGTCACGAAGAGAAAGCCGAAGACGATGATGAGGAGCGCGCCGAGGATGTTCATGTGGAGCGAAGGCGCCAGCATGATCGCTCCGACGAGTCCGAGGACTCCGATGAGTACGAACTTCGCGGGGAGGTCGCGGTCCGTTCGGAGGCCAGCCTGGCTTGGTCCGCCGGAGAGATCCGAGAGTCCAGAGCGCAAGCCGCTCCAGATCGTGGGCAAGGAGCGCACGAGGCTGACGATGCCGCCCGCGGCGACCGCGCCGGCGCCGATGTACAGGACGTAGGCGCCGCGGATCTGATTGGGGCTCATTTGGGAGATCGGGATGGTTCCGGGGGCGAGCGGCAGCGCGATCGACTCACCGAAGAATTTGATCATGGGGATGAGTACGAGGTAGGCGAGGACGCCGCCTCCGCACATGACGGAGGCGATTCGGGGTCCGATGATGTAGCCCACTCCGAGGAGCTCGGGGGAGATTTCGATGGAGACCGACCCGGCTTTGAGAGGGGCGCCGAAGACCTTCTCGGGGACGTCTTTCCAACCCTTGAGTGCGACCATGGCGGTCTTGTAGGCCAGGCCGATGCCGAAGCCCGCGAAGATGGGGCGCGCGTCCATTCCGCTCGAGGCTCCTTGGGCGGCGGAGGCCGCAGCCTCGGCGCGGGCGGCTTCGGAGGCTGCCGCGATGGAGTCCTCGGAGGCGCCGGCTTTGAGGACGGCGGCGCAGGCGGTTCCTTCTGGGTATTTGAGGACTCCGTGTTGTTGGACGATGAGGGCGCGGCGGAGGGGGACCATCATCAAGATGCCGAGGAGGCCCCCCAAGACGGCCACGAGGGCGACTCGGGTGAGCTCGAGATCGAAGCCGAGAATCATGATCGCGGGCATGGTCACGCCGATGCCGAAGGCGATGGACTCACCGGCCGATCCGGCGGTCTGAACGATGTTGTTCTCCAAAATGGTGGCGTCGGAGGCACCGAGCTTGGAGAGGATTCTGAAGAAAGTGATCGAAATGACGGCGACGGGAATGGAGGCGCTGACGGTCAGCCCGACTTTGAGCACGAGGTAGAGAGACGACGCGCCGAAGACCATTCCGAGCAGGGTGCCGAGAATGACCGCACGCGGGGTCAGCTCGCGCAGGCGGGTATCAGGGCCGATGTAGGGGTGGAACGGCGGCCGCTCCGTCCCGCGGGATGAGGCTTCACTCGACATGGAAGGGCCTTATCCCAGGCCTTCATCGACCGCAACCGACGACGGGCCTCGACGTGACTGGACTCAGGCTCGACTGAGTATGATGCTCGGAGCAACTCGTGCAGCTTCGAAAGGTACTCCTCTTGGAAGGTCGCAAGATTGCGCTGACGGCAGGTCGTGGCAGTTGGCGATCGTCGATCGTTCGGTCCTTGGCGCTCCGTCGAGCTTGTGGATCCACCTGAGTGATCCTCGAGGTCGACCCGCCCCGGCGTACCTGGAGCTGGCAAACGGCCGCCAAGCTCGCGGTCGAATGGGCCGAGATGGCGTAGGATCAGCTCGTGCCCAAAGCAGACTTCGTCGGAGACGTGGCGAGCTTCGATGGAACTCGGATTCGATACCAGACCTTCGGCGAAGGCCCGCCCATCGTGTTCGGCAACGGGATCGGCGTGGGCTTTCGCGGCCTGAAGCTCCAAATCGAGGCCCTGCGAAAGGGCTTTCGAGTGATTTGTTGGGATCACCGGGGCATCTTCGATTCGGATCGGCCGGGACCCGGCGGGATGAGTGTGGCCTCGCAGGCGCGGGACCTCCTGAGCGTCATGGACGCGGTGGGTGTGAGGGACGCGGCCTATGCCGGCTGGAGCATGGGTGTTCAGGTCGGGCTGGAAGCCATACGAATGGCGAGGGCCCGGTTCACGAGGTCGTTCTTCTTGAGTGGAGTGGCAGGTCTGCCAGGGCGCGCCGCTGTGCCTCTGCCTTTCGACCGGCTCGTGATCGCGGGCCTGAACCGACAAGCTCCTCGCGTGGTTCGTTCGGCTTGGAGAGCCATCGGCTCGGAACGTTTCTTCGCCCTGGCCAAACGCGCCGGCTACGTCGCCGAAAGCGTCGATCGCGAAGTGTTCATGACCATGACCCGCGGGGTCGCAAGTCACGACCCGAGTGTCTACCTCGGAACCCTGTCCCAGGTGCTCCAACACGACGCGCGTGACGTCCTCCCGGCTCTCCGAGTGCCTGTGTTGTTCGTCGGAGGAGACAAGGACCGGATGACGCCGCCGCGAGCGCTCGCAAAGCTCGCGAAATCGGCTGGAGGCTCGGTGCGCACGATCGAAGGGGGATCACACTTCGCACTCATCGAGCGGCCCGGCGAAGTCAATGAGTTGCTCTGGAGCTTCTTTTCGGGCTGCTAGCTATAGTTAATCCTGCCTAATCCTCATCCTGCCTCAGGATCGGGCACGGGCACGGGCACGGGCACGGGCACGGGCACGGG
>CAYXDO010000134.1:0-31849 GCA_964463485.1 uncultured Myxococcales bacterium
GCGAACCAAGAACGCGCCGACGGAACCTGTTTGAGCTCACCCTGAGTCAACTCCCGAACGGGAGTTTCAGCTCGGCGATCAGCTCGGCGACTCGGTGGGACTTGCCAAAGAGGTCCATTCGGTTTTCGGAGGTTCTCGAGGGTTCGTTCGAATACCGAACGTCGAGCTCGAAAAGCGCCGCTGTCAACGCATGGCCTTCGAGCGGGCTTGCAGCCCGCTCGCGGCGCCGTCCGAGCTCGAAATGAGAGGTCGCCAACGAGGTCGCGACCAGGCTGCTCAAACACCTCGAGAAGCTCGGGCTCCTCAGCAACGAACCCGACCTCGAGGCCAGCTCGAGGAGCTCGACGACGGAACCATCGCGCTCGAGCTCGAGAGCCCCAGCAGGTCCGGCGCCACCCACGCGGTGCTCGAACCGCTCGCGCTCGTGCGACGCCTGAGTTGGCTCGTTCCTCGTACCAGGCTCCCATTGTCGGGTGCCGATCTTGTCCTCGTTCGCCGCATGAACAGCAACGTGTTGGGCGAGTAGCCATCGTCTCGACGCCCAGCGATGCTTTGCTGATTGTGGACGGCAAGAGAATCTCGCTCGAAAGCGGTGAGTGGGCTCGCACTCCTGTCCCGATGATTACGAATTTGCGCTACGGAAGAACTTACAGCCTGCGTCTCGAAAAGGAGGGCTTCGAACCCTTCGAGTGCGAGATCGAGATGGGTGCAGATTGGGACGGTACGACTTTCTCGGCCGAGCTCAAACCCAGCCCGGCTTTTCCGTGAACCTTGCACAGGGCCCCATCGCCCAACTCATATTTAGCTCCCGACTGGCCTTGCCGAGGAGCGACACCGCTCTCGGTAGCGTCACTTTCCAGGATGCAGCAGCGCAGCGAGAAGTCCCTCGCACATAGTCCATGAGCGCCGCTTGCCAACCGGTCCGGCATCGAGTGTCTCGTCGAAGGTTGCCCATCGTCGCAAGATGGGCGGATCCTCATGAGCTTGATCGGCTCAGGTCACCACGATGGAGCGTTCGACACCGCGGAGCGTCTCGACCTCCTGATATGGGCCTTCGGCGGGACCCGAGATTCCGACGGTGAACCCTAGACGCCGCACAAAGATCGCATAGCTAGTGCTTCGGCAGTAGAGATCTGGACCGCCCTTACGAGGGAGCCGGAACTCGGAGACGATCCGATTGGCGTGGAAGCCGCTTACGATGACGTCCGTCGTAGCCTCCAAGACCTCGAACTCTTTGAAGAGCCTGGCCAGTTGCGAAGTGCTCGCCCCGAGTATCGCAGAACGATCAAGGAGCTCCGGCGAAATCAGCCCCCTGCACGCGGCCTGGACGGTGGGGATCGCGTATCTGGTGTCGCCATGGTCGAAGTGGAAGTAGACGAACGGAACGCTCGCCAACTCGAGGATCCGTTGTAGCTCGTCGTTATCGGGGTCCGATCGCTTGCGAAGTGAGAGCGCCCAACGCGTCGGGAGAAAGGCCCAGTCTTCCGGCTTGGTAATCGAGAAGCCGAGCTCCGCGTTGTCGTAGCGATTCGTCATGGATGTCTGGGCGAACCTGCAGGCTACCGCTACCGGCGCCTCGCCGCAATTCGGCGTGTCGCTTGAGTACGCGCGGGGGCGAGCCGGCTCCCGCCTCAGGACTCTGAACGCCGGTTCTGGGGAGGCCCTGCTCGAGACCTGTCGCGAAGCGTTCTGGAGGACGAGTCCATCACGCGCGGGTTGTGCGGATGCTGCATATAGATGATTTCACATGACGGAAAGGCTTCGCCGAGCCCGTGAAAGCGGCTGCTGCGCCCCGCGCGAGTGCTTTGCTGCATCGTCGAGTGCGACATTTGACTATGCCGCATCCTCAGCCACTCCCTGCGGGATTGGGACGCGGCCGACTAGGAGAGTTGTGGCGCCCCTTCGGGGCTCGATCGTCCATGAATGCCTACCCAGGGCGCGGTGAGCAGGGTCGTTCTCCGCTCCGCTTCGCAACGACCCCTGCTTACTTTGCCCTGGGTTGGCCTGGACGAACCTATCGGACGTCGATCAGTACGCAGCCAGACTCAGCGGCGAAGGAGCGCTCACGCTCGCCATCGTCGGACCCCGCCCGCGGGGGTGCCTCGCGGGGCCGCGCCTCCCCAATTCAGGCGGTGCCCCCTGTGTCCGATTTTCGGTGGGCGGTCTGAAATGTTCAGTAGTGACTCACCTGAGTTTGCTGTCACAGTGGGGCCCGCCGTAACGGCCCGGCGCCGAGTTTGGGCGTGCGGACGACGCCGGGGAGGCCTTCGCGGCGCTCGAGAGGGCACTTCCAGCGCCTCCCGATCGACCCGCGGCGCCGCCGAGTCGGACGAGCTCGTCCTCAGCGTCTCCAACCTGGCGTCCGCGGGATTCAGGAGCGTGCAGCGGATGCGGCCCGCGAACGCTTCGTCATCGAGGATCTCTTCGGCGGAGAATCGTCGCGGGAACACTGTTCCGGAGCGTCCCCTGAGTACGTTGATCTCGCGGGCGAGATTTCCGATGAAATACTCGAGGAACGCGGAGAGGTCGCCGCCTTGGTCCCGAAGCACGACACACGACAGAGGCATCGAGCCCGGGAGCTTGGGCACAAAGTCCGACCTGGTATTCGAGGCGCGTACTCGATGAGTTTGTGGGTCGGTGCTCAACTCACCGCACCAGATGGCCGGTCGCATCATCGCGCAACGGGCTCACACGCCTGCGACAAAATTCCCCGGCTTTCGCGCGAGACCGATTTTGGATATCCTTCGTCCGCGCGGGCTCCTGCGGCGATTGGGAATCTGTTCTCACACACAGACGATCGCCGCAAGTCCGCGTTCTGTCTATACTTCTTTCGAACGACTCTCCCGCAGCGCACTCAGATCCCGGCTTACACAGAGTTCGGATCCTCGCCGCGACCCAGTAGACTCTCGTTTTGGCTGACGTCGAGTTTCTCGGTGGCCGCGTCAAGGTCGCTCTTCTTCTTTTGCTTCCTACCCTTGCCCGTCATGCGTGGGCTCGCTTGCCACGATTCGGGCCTGCGCGCAAAACGCATTCCGTCGTCGACGCAATCGTACGCAATCATCGACAACCCGTCCTCGTGAGATGGACCGCCCAGCGACTCACCCGGGGTGTCGACTCAGCTTGGTTCCGACCCGCATGCAAAGCTCCGCGATGCGTCGGTGGCTGCGCTCGAGCTCACGAGGCGCACTCGGCAAGAACGGTGACCGAATTGTTGAGCTCGGAGCACTGCTGCGTGCCGGTCCACGGCGCAGATGCTCGAAACTGGAGCTTCTCCGCAGCTCCCAGCAGCATGGGTCCCGCGGTCTGCACCGAACCCAGGCGGGCCTGCCCCTCGTAGAAGCTGACTTCGACTCCCGGACCCACGCCTAGGCAACCGTAATTTTCGTACCCGCACCGTGACGACGAGCTCGGGACACTCTCTTCGATCCACGTCCAACTGAGCCACGACGAGGTCCGGAGCGCAGTTCGGCAAGCGCCCCTGGGCGTTCGTTCGATAGGTATTAGACGAGATCCACGAGGGATCCTCCCGCAACGGAACGACTCCGTTCACCTCCACGTTCGTCACGTGATAACTGTGCTGATTCCAGATCGGACGAGTGGGCACCCAGTTATCCAAACTGTCCCTCTAGTGGCCATGCACCCGCGGAAGCCTGGATCTGGAACAAGGTGTCCCCGCCGACATCACGAAGCAGGGAGGTCGCGTCGTCGTGCTGGGCCCGGTCCCGTACCAGCGAAGTTGGGGCGCCTGGAGCCGGTGCTCAACCAGCCCGGAAATCACAAAACGGGCGCCTCGGACGTCATGAAGATGGGAGTAGGCTTTGACAAAGCCTTGAATCGCCCCCTCGTCGAAGAGACGATCGACGCCAGCCGGCGTCCCGCAGGCGAGCAGACTCAGGAGCGTCTCGAACTTGAACATGGCGCTCTGCCACCTCGAGAGCTTGTAGTAACTCCACCCCTGTTTATAGAGTGCAAAGCGGTAGACACGAGAACGCTTGTCTTCGGCTTTGCTGTATGCGGCAAGGGCCTGCTCGTATGCACCTGCGTCGAAACGAATCTCTCCGAGCGCCAGCCATGCGTCAGCTGCGAATGGGCTCTCCGCGTGCCGCTCGACCAGCTCAGTGAATGCCTCGGTCGCCTCCGCGATTCGCTGGAGCCTGACGTTGGTCTGCCCGATCGCAGAGAGCACGAAATCGGCCATGGCGTGATTCGGAAAACGCACACGGAGATCGGAATACAGCTCGACGGCCTGCAGGGCGTACTCACGGCCCTCGTGGGCGGGTCGAGCACTCCTCTGGCGCTCAGGGCTGGAATCTTCGATGGCGTTGGCTGCCCGCTGAGCGACTTCTTTGGAGCGCTCCAAAGCCACGCGGGAACGCAAGTGGGCGAGCTCGGCCACCAAGAGCTTCTGTTCGAAGACGTCGCCGCGCCCACGCGCGCGTTCAATGCCCTCGCTGAGGCGTGCAAGCCCATGATCCCACTCCAGGTGGCGGCTTTCCGGCCACCCTCCGGAGGCCGTCAGGATGGTCGAGTAGTCGAGGCTCGGTGCTTCGCTGCACCACGACGCGTTGCTTGCACACCAGGTGCTCGTGCTTGTATCGGTCGCTCGTTCCTCCAGGCGGGGACCGCCCAGGGCGATTCTGGGGACGACGAGAAGCAGAACTCCGATCAGGATCGTTTCGGTGAAAAAATGGCCTGACAGATTCAAAAAATAACCTTTGACGAGGGTCGTGATTCTCGTCGTGGGCAGCCTACCAGCAATCGATGGAGATGTCTCGGCGCGGCGCATCGCCCGCATCGCCCCGAGGTACGACAAACGCGTTCCCGGATGGGTTCTTCGGCAAGACCCGACGCGCACCGTGAACGTATAAGTGTCGGTGCCACGATCCACGGGTTGGCATACAGTGCGCCTCGCTGGCGGACGACGGGATCTTCGCGCGCGCGGAGGCGTGGTCGCGCGGCTCACCATGGAGCTGGCGGTCTGGACGCCTTCTACGGAAGCTCGAGGTCTATGTCCGCCAGCCGGCTTTTTTTTGCCAGTTCCGCCTCATTCGCGACGACGATCACGTCGAGAGACGCTTCGTTGCGACCGCGACGCCGTCGTCGGGTCGAAACCGACGCATCCCTGAGTTTCGTCGAATGTTCGCGGCATGCGCCTCTTCGCGACCAGGTGCCCCTCAAAGCGCAAACACGTCATCCACCTTCCACCCGACCAACCGGCTGAGCGCCTCGTCATCGCGAATGTCGAAGTGGTCGCGAAGATCGGAATAGATGAAGCAGTCATTCGAGACCCAGCCCACCGCCTGAGTACTCGGGTCGAAGCTCACGATCCACACGTACGCGCCGACGGCGCCACCATAGGCCCAGCAGTCGACACGAGAGCGCGCGAGGAAAAACGGGCACCGGGACTGGGCCTTGAGGTATGCCTCGATGATTCGAGTCAGCTCCGCGACAAACGACGCCTCGTTCATCGATTCGGACTTTTCGTTGGCGCTCAAAGCATGTCGAGCCCATGCCAAGGCGGGAGGCCAGTTCGCCTTCGCTGACCTGACAAGCGCTTGTTGGACTTGATCGAGCTCTGTGCAACCTCCAGGAGCCCGGAGTTCTCCGGGCTCGAAGCTTCGGTCTCGAGGCGGCGAAACGTCGAAGATGGCCCAGCGGTGCGTGTACCCGGCAGGCGCGGCTATTTCCTCGAAGCTCCAACCTTCGGGAAGGTCGGGCTCCCATCCGGAGCCATCAGCGCACGCGCGGTAAGGTGCGAGGCAGTACACGCGGCGAGTGTGCCATGGTTCGGTCACCCATTGGAGATGCACAGAGCGGTCTGTGCGCACTGAAGAACGGCTGGTGCGTGTGGGACGACTTCGCGACGCGGCACTCATCGTGGGCATCTTGCACGACCGGTGCGAGGTCAGCGTTCTCGATTCAATCAGGCAATGCCACCGTCACCCACGCTTGGGCTTCGTCACCCGACTGCGGCGCGCGACGTTTGATTGACCGTCGAATCGGTTGATCGAAAAATCTCGTTAGGTTCACCCCCAACCAGCACACCAGTGTCATGGCCTGTCGGAACGTCGTCCCGTTTGGTTTGGTGCTCGTTGTCAGCGGCATGGCCCGCGCAACGACGATTTCCCCGATTCCTTGGGAAGAGCTCGTCTCGAAAGCCGATCTCGTGGGGGTCGTCGAATGCACGATCGCAGGAGGCATCGTCGCCGAATACACGGTCGTCGATTCCTGGCGCGGGCCTCCAACCGGAACGAAGGTTCGCCTTCGGCTAGGTGTCGAGTACTGGGGCACTCATTACCCGGTGACCCTGGTCGGGGAACGATTCTTGGTCACGGCTTTCAAGCAGGCGCCCGGAAATATGGCCAGCACATCGGGCGGAGGCGCCGTTCCGCTCTGGGCCCGCCGCATCCCCGCCGACTATGGCCTCCCTCTGTGGCAAGGACGCATCCCTCTCCCTATTTCGCGTCCCATCACGCTCTTCGGGACGAGCCACGCCCACGTGGAGAGCTTGAAGCGAGCCGTGCTCGCACACTACTCACTGAACCCCGCGGACAGCGAGGTTCGCCGAATTCGTTCGCTTGCGATTCAGGATCTCGAAGAACATGCAAAGCCGATCGAGGGCGAAGAAAACTTGGACCGGATCCTGGATGAGCTCACCGCGATCCTTCGATCGAAGGGAACCGAGAGCCACTACCGGTACCGAATCGCATCTTTGCTCTCGTCGGCCGGCGGAGAACGGACGCGGCGCTACGTTTCGGAGAATTGGACCGAACCGGAGCTCGCAGAATTCCGCGACAAAATCCTGGAATCGCTCGACGAAAAAGACGAGCCGCCCAGAGACCCTCCAAAGTCTCGGCCCGGGCCGACCCCGTCGGAGATTGCTGAGGCTCAAAAGGCCCTCACGAGCTCGACGGCCGAACTCCACCACATCGGTCACGCGGTCTTCGTGCTGTCCTCGCCCGAACCTGGCGCCGTCGCGAGCTACTTGTCGCATTTCCGCGCGGATCTTCGCTTCGGCTGGCGCGGGCAAAACTCCGGGTACCAGCTCGGATCAACCTTGGGGCTATTGTGCAGAACCGATTGTGCGACTCACCTGAAATCGCTCGCCAACGCACGAGACCCATGGATTCGTGCGGCCGGCGCCGTATACCTTACACTCTGGGCGCCTGAGTTCGGCGTCCCGGCGCTTCGCAACGCCTCGCGTCTCCCGGGCGATCCCGGCGCATGGGCCGCGCTTGCGCTCGCGCGCCGCGGCGAGAGGGAGAGTGTTCCTCGCCTCCTCGAAGTGTTCGACGTTCCAGCCACGGGGGGTATGGCTGAAATCAATCATCTCATTCTCCAAGATCGGGCCATGGAGCTCTTCTCCAACAGCGCCAAGGGTTCGGCATTGACGCCTCCCCCAAAGTGGGACCGTCTGGCTGGCACCAAAGCGCCGAACATCCTCGCCTGGTGGAACGCCAACGAAGCCAAAATCAACTTGGTCGACCCCTGGTACTCAATCCTCGCCGAACAGAAAGTGGACTGAGCAGGCCCTGGCCCGCACATTCCTGAACACGTGCCGCGTGAAGTTGAAAGCCGCCCGCCTCGCTCCTGGTACCAACGATCGTGGTTGAGTGAGTGGCGGCACAAAAACTCCACCTGCACTCATCTGAAGCAAATGAGGATGAAAGCCTGCCGGCTTCGGGTCACAGCGACTGGTGGGCTCCGTCGAAGTGCACGCGGATACCGAGGGTCGTATCGACCGAATACGCCCAGGCGCGGGCCTTGGACTCGTCGGGTCGGCGCTCCACGCCGAAGACGTCGATGCCGGTGGTGAGGAACAACATCGGCACCAAGGGAACCGACAGCTTCGCCGTCGCGCGCAGCTGTTGTTCGGCAGACCGATCGGGTTCGAGCAAGAAGTAGTCCGCGGCTGCCTCGAGCTTGATGGGAACCTCACCCACCTGCACGAGCGCGACAGGATCGAGCGTAGCACCGGCTTCGATCATGAACCGAGCCCGTGCGGCTTCGACTTCGGTGGCGTCGCTGGAGTCCGCGCTGACGCCGAGCTCCTTGCGAGCCCCCGCGCCCGCCCGCAGCCTGAGCTTGGCGGCGAGTGTAAAGAGTGCTCCGCCCGTGACCGACAGCTCCGCATGACGCCAGCTCCGCGTCTGAGTAGGAGTCACGTCCGGCACAGTAAGCTCCGACTCGAGGAGCCCACGGGCGTAGGGTTCGGGGAGAAAGATCGAGTCCGAACCAAGAAGGGCGTGAAATCCGCGGAAGCTGTAGAGCGTAGACAAGAGCAGAAGGTCGTCCGTCTCCGCGCTGACCGGAGGTTGCCCTTCCGCCTCCGTAGACGCGTACCCATACTTCAGGCTGAGCTTCGAATCGTCTTCGTGCCACGGGTGCCGAAGCTGAAGCACGAGCCCGAGCTCCGCTTTGATCGCGCGCTGCTCCGCCCGGGTGAGTCGAGGGTCGGAGGAGGTCTCGTCGTTGGAGATCGAAGTCGTCGCCAAATCCAGACCCACGTCCGCGAGACCCACGACCAAGAGACGCTGGCTGGCTGACTTCCCAAAGTCGGTAGCCACGTCGATGGAAGGATCTCCGTCTTCGTCGGCCGTTTCGACCTCCAAGAACGCCTGGACGAGCTCGCGAATGTCGGTCATCTCGCCGCCGATGGGTTCGAGCTTCAGGGCGCCTTTGGCGAACACGTCGTCGCCGCCCTCCGCGAGAAACGGGATCGTGGCGACCGTATACTCACGCGCGGCATCCACCCATCGCCCGTTGATCCTGACCTTGCCGCCGACGACTTCGGCGCCGAGGACGGCCACTCTGGAATTCGCCAACGCGGCTTTGAGTAGGTCCGAGAGAGGTCCACCCATGAGCCTCGCCGCACCCAGATCCGCATGGTACGGAATCGCCCGAAGGAGCTCGGCCTTGGTGAAGGTGGCCTTGATGGGGAAGGGTTCTGGCTTTACGAAACCGATGTTGATGATACTAACTTCGGCGCCGGCCCGCCGCCTCATCACGGAGAGTGTATAACTCACGAAATCACTACGCCGAATTTCGGTTCGGACCTGGCCTGGACCGATCGCCGTCCCATATCGTTCGCAGTATCGGGCGATTTCGGGGTCGAGGAGCTTCCTTGTTTCCGGGTCTTCCCGGGATGTCGCGCTGGCGATGAACGCTGCGTCGATGCGAGGATCGACGTCGTGCCGCACACGAACGCGAGTCACGCCCCCCGCTCCAATGCTCGATCCAACGAGGGCCGGGGCGCGATCGTGTCGCAGCAGGCGTACGGCGGAAGATCCGTCGAGGTCGGCCAGCGCAGACGAGAGGACGACGTCGGGCGAATCGACGTCGCCAAGGGCGAGCACGAGCTCTCGGGCCTCGGCGTACCCGGACGACCCTCCCTTGAGTTGCAGCATGAGAGCGATGGTCGAGACCCCTTGGGCGCGAAGAGCTCGGACGGACTCCCGAATCGCCGGCAGCGGATCGGTGATCTCGATGCGCTGGCGATTTTCGGCCGGAAGGCTGCTGGCGATCTTGGGAGACAAGACTGCCAGGATTCCGACTTTGCTCCCAGCGCGCTCCACGACCAGACTCGGCTTCACGTACGCGCAGAACGGGTTCTTTTTCGGGTCGCACGATAAGTTGGTGCTGACGATGGGCACGCCTCGTTCATGAAGCGCCGCCGCAAATCGATCGAGCCGGTCTAGCTCGAGCTCCAAGTCATGGTTGCCGATCGCCACCGCTGCGTAGTTGGCTCGATCGAGGATCGCAGCGACTCTGGCCGCACCCTCCGCGCCGTCGAGCTTCAACATGCTGCGCACGAAGAGATCGGGCCCGATCTGATCGCCGCCCAACAGGGCGATGGGTTCCGGGGCTCCGCTTTCGGCGGCTTCGGCGCGAGCTCTCTCGATGGCGCCAACCAACGCCGCAAAGTCGGGCGCGGCGCTGCCCGTCTTGGAGCAGAGCGGTACCGCGAGGCGACCCTCGAGGTCGGCGTGGTACAGAATGTCGAGCGGCGCTTGGGTGAGCAGAGTGAGAAGAATCGGCATCATCGTCGGGTTCCTGACCGGTCCGTTCCTGACCGGTCCGAGCCGTCTAGCGAGCGCGCGCCTTGACTGCAACTCGCGCCTTTCGCATCCGCCGTTTTCCCATCGGACCCTCCGACGCTCAGGCCGCTGACCACGTTCGCCTTCCGCGCACGCCTACGCCCGCCATGGCCACGGCTCCTGCCGCACCCATCGTCTCCGCCGTGGACAGGACCGCGCTCAGCAGATCGAGGTTCGCGAGCGTGACGAGGCCGGAGAAGAGAACTCATCGGAGCGATACTGATCGCCAATGGCCGCGCGCTCGTGATGGACGGAGTGACTTCACACAGGCATCGATCTCGAAGATCCCCCTGACGACCTTCTCCTCCTTGCCGAGCGCACGCAGTGCTCGGTCTGTAACCCTCGATGCCGGCGCGCTCATCGCGTTCGAGCGCAATGACCGTAAGGTTCGCACCTTGGTCGAGCTCGCAATGGATCGAGGAATTGCGCTCCGCACGGCGGTTAGGGATGAGTTTGGCGCGAAGGTCGCTGCGGACCTGCATCGTCCAGGTACATCCCGGCGCGGCCGCGGTCAGTCAGATCAGAACGGCGTGTCGCACGTCCAAGCGGGAGAACCGGTCAGAGTTCCAGTCCCAGGCCCCACGACCTCCGCGGTCGTCGACCCTATGCCCTCGTCCAACGGATAGTACGCGCGGAGGCCCATCTCCGTCCCGATCAGCGAGTTGTAGATGTCTGCCATTTCCGCTGGGGTTCGCGCAAAGTTCCAGACGCGGACTTCATCGACGTTCCCTTGAAACGAGCCATACACTGCGGCACCGATGGAGTTCATCGACGGATAGACCGTCTTGGACGAGACGAGCCCGTCCTTCACCCAGATACCGCCAATGTACAGCCTAGGTGTATGGGCGTCGTAGACGACCGCAACATGCGTCCACGCATCCGAGGGAATCGACCCGGCATAGCTCAGCACGACTGGCAGATAGTTGTCGGCGTGTTCGGCCACATTCACTCCGTTGGTGCCCACCGATATGCCTACTCCGGCGCTGCCATCGAATCCTCCCCATTCCGGATACATGACATATCGTTGGCCTGAGAGACCCCCGAATCCTGATGTCGCCTCGGCCACCACAGCGTGATCGGCGCTCGGCTTCACCCAGGCTTCCATGGTGAAGGAGCTACTCACGGAGCCCTTCAGCGTTGACGAGCCCGCGACGTAATCGCCGAGCGTGCCGGGGAGGCTGATGGCGTGCCGCGCGAGCTCGCAGTTGGGGCCGCTGTACCCACAAGCGCAGCTGCATGTGTAGGAGTTGATTCCGTCGGTGCACGTTCCGCCATTCATGCAAGGATTTGGGTTGCAGTCGTTCAAGTCGGTCAGGCACGGATCCGTCGGCAACACCGGAGCGAACTCGCAGAGGCTGGCCCGGAGCGAGAAGGTGGTGCACGTGGCGACCGCGCCGAAGAACGCGTAGTCCGCCGTCTCGTTGGTGCTGAGCGCGTTCCCCTCGTTGGCAGGGGGGATGATGCTGAGAACCGTGTAGTTCGTGGTCGTCAGGTTCCCCAAACCCCAACCTGCAGGGACGGCTTGCGACGCTTGGACCTGCACGTCGACTTCGCGCGGCACGGGTGGTGACACACAGCCCCCACAGTCGGGACAGTCGGCCGACACCAAGTTGAAGTGAAGCTGACCCCACGATCCCACCCCGCGACGTGACCAGCCGACCTCATCCGCTTGCTCCGGGTCGAACTCGACCGCGAACCTTCCGAGCTCGTTTGGCCCTAAGTCGTTCGGGCTTGGGCTGGGTGAAGCGCCCGAGCAGCCCGCGAGGAGTAGGGCAGCGAGTCTCCAAGCTCGGGAACACGATCCAGGGCGGGTGGGATTCGGTGCCTGCGCGGAACCGTATTGATGGACGTCCACGATGACTTTCATTGCGGGGCACCATGCCGGTGGACGATTTCAGAAGTCAATACGGGGCGTGGTGCAGATCACGGGACCACGCAGTCGGAGATCGTGGACGTGGAGAGCCCCGGCGTGACGCGTTCGGGCGTCCCGAGCGCACATTCACGGGTAGACAACGGCGCCGAAGCGAGCGGGGCTGCCTACGCCTAGGCTGGCCTGTAGACGGCTCGTCCCACCCGGTCGACACTGGACCACGCTCACTCTCACAAGTCGGGATACAGCGAGACGGCCCAGTCGTCGATACGGTGGCTTCGCTCCGGCGAGTCACCGGGGGACCAGACGTCCTCGATGACGAACCCGAACCTCATCGAGCTTCCCGCGCGCATATCTGGAGACTCTGGCCCCTGCGTCGAGATCCGAGTGAAATTGGCCTCGGTCCAGCCTATCCACTTGATCCAGGTGTCGTCCGAGGCCACTCCACGCGGTGTCGCGTAGAGCGCGTCGGCCTGCTCGATGAGCATCCCGACGCGGGAGCCATTCCCGCGGATGGCAATGGCCATGGCGAGACGGCAAATCGGACCGTCGGCCGCGGGCGCCCACGAAGCAGGCGCGAAGACGTGCTTCGTCCACAAGACCGTCTCACCCGAGGCGGTCGAGGTGATCACGAGGAACGTACTGTCACCCTCCCTCCAGACCACGGGCGTACGGGTGCCATGGCTCCCGTGGGAAAGCTCGCCAATCACGTCGGACGCCCAATCACCGGTGGCCGTACTGCCATTGAAGAAGAACCTGGCCTGAGCCTCCAACCCGCAACGCAGCTCCGCCTCGGTCATGGGGCACCAGAGGGCGTCGTCCCCCAGTCCAAACTCGCCACACGGCTTCTCGGGTCGACACTCTACGTCGCAACCATCTCGCGAATCGGTATTCCCGTCATCACACCGCTCCCCTGGTTCGAGGATCCCGTTGCCGCACGGGCCGGGCTCCCCACAGGAGAGCGCGAATGCGGCCGGACCGCCAAAAAGAATGGCCACGAGTCTGCGATCAAGTGCGTACTTCATCCCGAGGTTCGACCTTCGTGGGAGGTCGTGCGAACCGGCAGTCGTGTGAGTCGCTGCCGGAGACTAACTCTCCGCCTGCGGAGCCCAAGGAAGAGCGCAGCAAGCACCGGGAGCGACCAGACGGGCCCCGAAGCGCTCGAAACACAGCGGCAGCCCGTCGAGCATTCGGGCGTCGTCGTGTCGGTGGGACCAGGTCCCGTCGTCGTGGAACCCGTCCCATTCAGGAACAAAGCCGCGGCTTCGTACGTCTGACTAACGCCCAAGGTGCTGGGCACAGTCAACAACGATAAATTACCCGTGTGGGTCGCGTAGTCGACGACCTCGAACTTCTGACCGCTAGCGGGTGAGAAACCGTCGATGGCCGCCACCTTGAGGTACCCGTCCAAGCTCGCTTCACCCGTGACGAGCAACTGATCGAACTGAGCCATGGGTACGACGCCACCGAGGTCGAGATCGAGCTCGGCCGTGGCGCCTTGTATATACTTTCCGAGCACCGAGATGACTCCGGCGTGGCCGGCGCCTCCAGGCTGCACGATTCCTCCAGAGACGACGTCGGCGTCGACGGTGCCACTGCCCGAAAGCCGCCCGCCCGCGATTTCGATTTCGGCCTTGCCCGAAGCATCGGTGGCGTTCGCATACGCCGCGAGCGAGCCCCCGCGGAGGTCCGTCATTCCCGCGGTCTGCCGATATTTCCCATACCCACCGTGGTCGAACACGAGCTTGCCGGCTTCGATCGAGACCGTGCCCGTGTTCGTGAAGGCGTCCTTGACGTGCGTGTCCATCTCGCCACGCTTCACGAAGAAACCCATGTTTTCGATCGTCCCAGCGGTGTTGAAGGTCAGCGCGGCCGGAGACTCGGCGACGAAGCTGCCGTGGTTGACGAGCTTCGCGGCGCTGATGACCACGTCTCCTGCACCCATCCAGTGCGCGGACCCCTCGACGTCGATGACACGCTCCTCGGACATCGTCTTCGTGCCAGCGCCGGAAATCTCGAAATAGGTGTCCTTCGAGATCGTCATCATCTCCTCGTTGAACGAGCCGGTGATCGTTCCACCGGTCCACAGAATCGTGCCCGCGCCGACGGCCGTGAACGTCCCCTCGACGGTCGTGTCGGTGGCGATCTCCACGGTGCCGCCAGTCTCTGGGGGAGTCGTATCGCAAGGCTCCGGATCCGCCTTCGGCGGGCCGACGATGACGTTTCCGTCGGCGGCCAATTTCGCGGCCGTGTAGCTGGTCTTGCCCGCGCCGGCGAAGGTTGCTCCATCGTGAATCTCCATGCCGAAGGTCGAGTTGTCGAAATCACCCACGGCGATGTCGACGAGACTCGACGCCGTGAGCACCAAGCTCCAGTTGGTGTTGTGCGTGACCGAGCCGGCGGTCTTTCGAATCGTGCCGCTGTTCTCGAAGACGCACCGATTCAGGCCGCCCGCGTATCCGAGCTCGGCGTCGCTGTCCAAACTGAGAGTGCCTTCGTTCTGGAAGTGTGCGTCGCCAGAACCTTGGAGGGGGCCGGTCCCCGTGAGGTGCGCGACCGCCTGATTTCGCAGAGTGCTGGCTTCGGTGATCTTCTTGTCGTCGGCTCCGGAGATCATGAAGGCGACGTCGGCCGCGACCACGATGCTCGTTCCGTCGGAGAGGGAGCCTCCCGTCCAATCCAGGGTGCCGGGGCCATGGAAGGTCCCCGCCCCGGTCACCACGCTGCCGGTCGCGAGCTCGATGGTGGCACCAGCGTCGATCGTAGCGTCAGCGGCGAGTGATATCGGCGCATTGACGAGAGTCTTGCCTTTGAAGGTCGAGGGTGAGTCGATCGCGTGAGTTTGATTGCTCACGTTCCCGAGCTCGAGCCAACCACTCCGAATGTCCACCAAACCGGCCGCGTGAAAGCCCCAGAAATGATGAAATAGGATCGCCCCGCTTCCACCTGACTTGACGAGGGTGCCTTCATTGAAAAACGAGGCCGTGTTGAGCCCTGCCGAGTAATTGAACTCGAGATCGCCGGTGAAAGTGGCCGTCCCCTGGTTCCGGATCTCTGCGTCGCCCGCTCCGCGAATCATGCCAGGCCCGGACCACGTCGTCGGTCCCTTCAGGAGCAGCACTCCGCCGTTGATGATTTTCTCGCTCGACCCTTCGATCGACGCAGTCGAGGCAGCATCGACGGTGATCGAGCACTCGAAGGAGCCCCCCGTCCAAGTGAACGAAGAAGGCGTTGTGCCAGCGGGTTTGATCTCGACGCTGCAGGGGTCGATGTTGCCGCTCACGAAAGTGAGTTTCCTCCAAGTCATCGCAGTGAGATCGATGGAGTAGGTGGTCGGAGCGGCGATCGTGACCGCGTCGTCCGCACCGGGGACTCCGCTTGGCATCCAGTTGGCTGGGTCGGTGCCAAGCCTCGGGTTGGTCGCGGGGCCGTTTCCGGTCCATGAGTAGTCGGTGGCCGCGGCCGGGAGCGCCAAGAGTAGGACTGCGGCTCCGACTGCGAATTTGAGCTCATATTTCGACATCGGGACTCCACTACAGGGGCTTACGCAGTCAAACGATGCGCCGTAGCAAATTCGCGTGCGGCGAAATGCCGCGACAGGATCGCCATGGGATGAGACAGCGCATTCGATGCGTCTCGCTGGCGATGACCAAGCTGAAGCCGCAAAACTCGATGCGTGCGGACTCTTTTGCAGATAGTCATTTGAGTCGTCGAGTTACGAGAAGATCGACCGCCCGGGCGACGGCCAACTGCTCCGGAGTTCGGGGCCCTCGCGCAAACTCATACCAAGCTACCGCACTCATGAAGACGTCAGCGCCCATCCGCCTCTGGTTCGTAACGCGTTTCGAGCAATCGAAACGAGCCGGAGCTTTCGAGCGATTTGAGCCGCGCTTCGAGCTCGAGAATGCGCTGTTTGCGAGCCGGCATTTCTTCGAGGAGGCGGGGAATGAGCTCATGTTCGATCTGATGTAGCGCTCGGGAGCGAGCTTCGGTCTTTTGGCCCTGAAGGTCGCGCAGCCTGGTCTGCAGCACGGCCCGGCGATCGAGAAGCTCTCGGAACGCGGTCCCGCTTCGGTCTCCGAGCAAGTTGGCGCTTCGCGCGAGGAATCTGTCTCGAGTCTCTTCGTCGGAGCTCACGGACCGCCGGATCTCTTCGACGGTGGCGTTGATGGTTCCGTCGAGCCTTGCGAGCTCATTCGGCGCATTCTCGAGCTCGCGGCGAAGGGAGTCCATCGACGCGTCGGGAGGGATCGCTTCGAGAAGCGCGACGTTTCGCGCAAGCGGAACTCGGCGGGCGAGGCATTCCAAGATCGAGGAGGCTTGCTGGCCGATCGTCGAGTCCGGCTCGGCCTCGGCAAAGCGGCGCGCAGCGATAGCCCACGCAGCAGGGCTGAGCTTCTCGAGCGAGACCGCAAGCTGCTCGCGTCGCGCCCTGATTTCAAACTCCAGCGCACCGACTTCCTCCAACGTTTCTCCGAGCTCGGGGAAGGGAGCGGCTTCGAGCAATGCTGGATCGGCGAGCTCCGCACGAGCACGTGCCAGCTGGCTCTGCCTCTGCTCGAGCGTCTCGCGAGCCCCGCGGAGCTGACTTTGGACGCAGCTGATTTCGAACTCTGAAATGTCGTGCCGAACCTGGCTCGGGCGAAGGTCGATGAAAAGAGTGTCTCCATTCTGGAGCTCGACGTGGATGCGAGGCGCCATGGACAGCCAAACCTCGGGCGCGCCCGGTTTTGCTTCAAACGAGAGCCTCGAGCTAGGACCCGTTCCTCGAAGCTCGAACGGAAGGGGCTCCGCGACGGGAGACCAAGCTTCGAGGAGGTGAATGCGTACGATCGATTTCAGCTTCGATTCCGGCAGAGGAGGGCTCAAGGAATGAAGCGAGACCTCGACACGCGCGCGCAGAACGGCGGACGACGACCCGCTGACGAGCTCGACGGCGGCCGCGCCGGGACCGGCCGTGTGCGTGGAGGAAGCAACCCAAGCCTTGCCGTAGGCAGGCCGCGCGGTTGAACCAACTCGAACCACGCATCGCATCTTGCCAGAATGTTCGCCGTTTCGTCGAGCAGACTCCCCCCCTTTCTGTTGAGGCGGGCCAAGGTTGGAGTGCTTGGTGCCCTAAGTACACGTCCGTGGAAGTTCGTGACCACGCTGAAACCACAGAGGATGCGGAGAGAAGACACAGAGGACACAGAGAAGTGCTCATTCCATCATCTGTGTGCTCTGTGGGCTTCGGCTCTGTGCTCTCTGTGGTTTCTCCCGTGGTCACGAATTTGCGGGGACCTGTACTAAGGACTTCGAGACTTTGGTTGCGAACCACCTGCGCCGTCGCCAGCGAGAGAGTTGGAAATCAACCCGGTCGGCGGAGTTTTTCAGGATGTGGAGAGCAGGAACCCCAAAATCGCGGCGGCCAGCAAGCAGGCCGCGAGTATCAGAGCCGTAATCAGCGCGCGCGGCCCCTCCCGTTTCGGCGGCGAATGTGAAGGCGAGCCTGGATATGCTGCGGCCTGCTCCGATAGCTCCGATGGCGCCGACAACGCCGATAGCGCCGATGGCCTCGATCGCGCCGAAGTCTCTTGCCCGAGCTCTTTTGGCTTATCATCGAGTCTCGAGCTCCCGCGAGCGCGCTGGCTTAGCGTGGAGGGCAGCGAGTCGGGTCTCGTGGAAACTTCGAAGGGCTCGCGCATCTCGATCTTGGGAACACGGTCGGTCGTATCCGCGTCCGTGTGCAGAGCAGGATCCACGTCCGTGTTCGGATCGTCTTCGAACTTTTCGGTGAATCGGGATGTCGGAGTCACCTCGTGTGTTTCGAAGCGCAGGTCGAAGAGCTGGCCGACTGGATGTAACGATCGCGGAGCCGTCGGAGCCTGAGGTTCGAGCCATGCGCTCAAGATCGCCCGACCATCTCGCCCGTCGAGCCCTCGAATACAAGCTGCAGCGACCTCTCCTGCCGAGGCGAACCGCTGCTCGGGATCGAGCGCAACGCAGCGCTCGATCACCGAACGCACGGCCTCTGGAAGGCCAGGTTCGATCCGGGCCGACGTTTTGGCAGAGGCGGCCGGGCGCTGGGGATTGCGTACGACCGCCGATCGGCCGGTGCAGAGGAAGTGAAGGACACATCCGAGCGCGAACAAGTCCGCTCGAGGCCCGACGAGCTCTCCGAGCAGTTGCTCGGGCGCCATGAAATCGAGAGTTCCCTTGGCAATGCCAATTCCCGTTTGCCGATGGCTCGAGAGCTTCTTGGCAATGCCGAAATCCGTCAGCTTGACATCGCCAGTCCAGGATATCAGCAGGTTCGATGGGCTCAGGTCGCGATGGACCAGCCCCAATCGCTCTCCAGATCTATCCCGCGCCTGGTGTACGTATTCGAGCGCATGCGCGATCTCTGCGGTTATGAACAAGGCTGCAGTGATCGGGAGTTTGGGCACACCTTGACTGACCCGCTCGATCAGCTCCGAAGAGTCCAGGCCCGAAACGAGCTCCATGGCGACGAACAGCTCGTCGTCCATCTGGCCCAGATCGAGGATGGAAACGAGGTTGTTGTGCTGTAGCTGGGCGAGGAGCCGCGCTTCCTCGATGAACGCCTGCCCGTCGTCGCTGTCGTGGCGCGCCCGAACTTTTTTGATCGCAACTCGTCTTGCGAATCCCAGCTCCCCACACATCTCTGCTTCGTATACATCGGCGATGCCCCCAGACTTGACGAGGCGACCGAGGCGATAGCGACGGCCGGCCATGGTTTGGCAATCTAACATCGGCTCGACCCTCGAGGACCGGTTTTGGTAGCGTGGTATCGTGCAAGGGACCGTTTCGCACCGCACGCAGGGCATGCCTCTTCGGGCGCTCTCGGTAGAAGTCGTCGATGGCCCCGATGTCGGGGTACGAATTTCGGTCCGCGGAGATACGCTCACGGGCGGGACCGCGCCGGGAAACGACCTGCGATTGACCGATCCGACGGTCTCACGTTTTCACTTCGAGCTTCGAAATCTCGGAGATCGCATAGAGGTCAGGGACCTCGCATCGACCAATGGGATGTGGGTGGGCGGCCTCGAGTTGATGCACGGATTCATGAGCCCTGGGGCGATTCTTGCGATCGGCAAGACTCGGGTTCGTATCGACGATGCCGGTCAAGTGGAAGCCGAGCTTCTGGACGGCGACCGAATGGGAGACCTCCGAGGTCGTTCACCGGCGATGCGCAGACTCATGGCGACGATCGCAAAGATCGCGGCCTCCGATGTGTCCGCCCTCCTCCTGGGCGAAACCGGCGTGGGCAAAGAAGTTGTGGCGCGCGCGATCCATGCCGCGAGCCCGCGAGCCCAAGGTCCTTTTGAAACCGTGGATTGCGGAGCCATCGCGCCGGCGTTGGTCGCTAGCGAGCTGTTCGGACACGAGCGCGGGGCATTCACGGGCGCCGACGAACGACGGATCGGCGCGTTCGAACGCGCTCATGGCGGGACGCTGTTTCTCGATGAGGTCGGTGAGTTGCCGGCCAGCCTGCAACCTGCCTTGCTCGGAGCCCTCGAACGACGGAGCTTTAGGAGAGTCGGAGGGAGTGAACGTATCGACGTCAACGTCCGAGTCGTGAGCGCGACGCTGCGCGAGCTTCGCTCCGACGTCAATCGAGATGCCTTCCGCCCCGATCTGTTCTATCGCCTCGCCGTCGTCACGCTCTCCGTCCCACCGCTTCGAGAACGTAAGAATGACATCCCGCTCTTGATCGAACACTTCTTGCGGCGGCTGGGACATTCCGGGGCCGTCGAAGAGCTCTTTCCAGGAGTTGCGCTCCAACAGCTCCTCGAGCACCGGTGGCCGGGTAATGTGCGTGAGTTGCGCAATTTCGTGGAGGCCACTGTGGCGATGGGAGAGTCTCCCCCGCTCCAGGTAAGAACCCCACGAGACTCCAATTCGACAAAGTACCCGGTAGAGGAGGCTTCCGCGACGATCTTGCCGTTCAAGGACGCCCGACAGGATGCGCTCAGCGACTTCGAGGAGAACTATCTGCGCGTCCTCATGGCTCGCTGCGAAGGCAACATCTCGAGCGCGTCGCGAATGGCCGGCGTAAATCGATCGTATTTGCAGGAAATGTTGCGAAAATACGGCCTTCGTTGAACCACGTTTCCATCGCAGCGGAGCCTCGATTTCGGAGAGACTATGGGCGACAGCGAGGTCGAGATTTTCGCAACCTCCCGCGAGTTTTTTGTCGCGATCTCCCCGGCCCACAAAGGCACAAGATGATATCCTCCCCGCGTGGTTCGCTCGGCGGGTCTGCGTACGCGTTTTTCGATCGCCGGTCTGGCAGTGATCGGTTGCCATTGCGCAGACTCGATCGATCGCATCGCTTCACCAACCGAAGCCGATCGCGTGATCCTGATTCAGCTCGATTCCAGTCGAAACGCCAGATCCTCTCGTATCGTCGACCCTCGAGAGTCGTTGCGGCTCGACTTGGAAATCGGCGAAAGCTTGGTGGTCGTTCCGCTGTACGCCACCGACTTCGTCGACGAGCGTGGCGATTCGATCTCCGTTGAGGCTCTCACGCTTCTCGCCATCGGCCCTCGGAGCGCGCCTGGGTGCAACCGCTGCCCGGCGCACCTCCAGAGCCGACCCGCACCCTGGATCGAAGGAGCCTCCTGCGCTCTGCCTCGATTCCTCGAGCTCGAATTTTGGACGATGACCGACTCGGGGCTCGAGCGCAAAGCCATCGATGATCGAGCTCGACAAACCGTGTGGGAACAACAACTGCAATTTCCGGGTGCGTGCGCAGTGCCGATCACTGATCTCGAAGGAGGCGACGAGCTTCGGTTCGAAGCGATCTGGCCTCGAGGCCCCTTGCCTCAAACCTCATGGATCGGCATGGATGGTACGGTGGCAGTGGCGACCTTCGATTCCATAGGTTTCTTCGACGGTTCCGATCCGCGATGGTACGACATTCCCATCGGCCGGATCATGGGTACCGGCAGTTCGACTTTTGGGTCGGTCTTGCTCACCATGGATGCGGTTGGGGAGAGCAAGATATCGCTGATCGACTCGGCTGGTCGAGTTCAGCCATTGGAGCTCGAGTCTGCAGATTGGCGACCAACTTCTATCGTGTCATCGAACGATGCGACTCGGATCTACATCGTTGGCGAAAAAGAGGCGGATCCGGATGCCCCGGTTTTGTACGTCTGCACCATAGAGGGATCGAGGCTGCTTTGTCAGTTGGCAACACCGCCGGGATTCATGTACACGGACACTCCGTCGTATTTCAGCGAGCTGGACCAGAACGTGCTCTTCGCTGCCGAGCCGCTGGAAGATCGCACGATCGCGATTGGGAAAGTGGACTCTCCGGATACCTGGAGCTGGGGTACGATTCCTGGTGAGGACTTCTACATCAAAGCATCAACGGCGGTCGGTAACCGCGTCTTCATCTGTTTGGTGAATGAATCCGGTGCCAACGCAGAACAAGACCACAGTGAGATCTGGTCGATGCAGGTCGCTCCATCGGACTTCGGAGTCGGGGGTGAATGGGTACCTCCGGTCCGGCGCATAGGGCAGTATGCAGACTCCTGCTCGAGCTTCGGACACCCGTTGGGTTCATCCGATCGGATATGGGTGTTTCTGAGGTCCGGCAAGTTTCAAGAGATGGACTTCGATGGTCGAGTGACCAGATCTGCAGAAAGCGCTGAGCTCTTCGGGCTCGATGTGCCGATCGGCGAGTTCTTTCAGCGAGGGAGGTGGGGAATCGGAATCAGCAGAGGTTACGGCCTCTCGCTGATCGATCTGCTGAAAAACCAAGGAGAGCTGGTCTTTGGGCCTCCGGAGCCGCGAGGTTGGATAGGCGCCATCGTGACCCTGGGCGATCACTTCTTCGCCTTTGGCTCGGGCAGCCGTGTCGATCGAGTGAGCCTAGACGGTTCGATCGAACGAATCGAGGTCCCCGGGCTGACCGGTCAGGTGACTGCGGCGGCGGTCGAGGCCAGAGGAACCGTTCTGGTCGCCACGTTCTCTTCCGGTGCATCGTCGATCTCGAGAGTCGATCTCGAGTCGCGCCAGATCGTGGAGACGCTCGAGCTGTCCAAGCCTCACTCGGATCGATTGATACTATCCGGCACAGAGATCTGGCCTGGGGCATCACTGTGGCTGTCGCGAAGTCTGGAACCCATCTTCTTCGACTCGTCCGGAGCTCACGTGGTCGAGATCGAGTGGGATGATCCTTCGACGCCGGAGGTCGAAGGTCCAATCACAGCCGAACACTGCAGCCCTCCGGAATTTTTCGAGAGTATCGAGAGCAGCATCACTCAGCCTAGCCTGATGGATGTGGATGCTGCACACGGAATTGCTTGGGCCGCGGGCTGCCAACAAACAGTGGTTCGGTTCACCCGCTCGGCGGATGGGCTGGTGGGCCAGCGCGTGGCCCTCGTTCACCCATCCTCAGTCAGCAGACAGAACCTGAGTGCGATGCGTGTTTTCGGACCAGACCATTTCGTTTCCGCAACCAGAGGCGTCGGAGAGTACGAAGCATCCGGTCTCGTGTTCGAGGTCCGCCCGACGTCCGACGGTCTGGAAGCACGTGTACCGCCCAATCTCCAGGCTCCCGTACCATCCTATGAGTTGACGGCCCATCAACAAGCCGTCGCGTTGGTGGGGGGGCCGAAAGACTTGAGGACGGTGTTCGAAAGGAAGATCCAGACGTTGGATTCGACTTTGGCAGCTTTTCTCCTCGACGCGACGCGAGCGAGCGCGGCGGCGCAACATCAATCCGGAACCCTCCTGGTGGGAGCCGATGGTGGCTGGCTGATCATCGGTCGACCGTAAGGCACCATGGCGCAATGGCCAGCGCAACGCAGCGTCCTTGCGACGGTGCGCTCAGGGTTCGTCCGTCTGCCACGGCCGCAAGCGTTTCGAGAGCCTCTCCGTGGCGTATCGACCTGATCGAATCCAAGGCGGCCTGGACCGAAGAATATCCGGCCGCGAGGTCCTCGGGTGCTGGAGGGTGGGCGCTGGCCGGACCAGCAGGTACATGTGCTTGATATTGCATATGTTTCATGAAATTCACGCCGACCTGCTGCTGCTCGGACCGGCACTCGAACACGATCTCATGGGTCGAGCTCGAACGGCTCCCAGTTGGCCCCAACCGTGCAGTGTTCATCGGCATGGTTGCCGCTCTCAGCCTCCCCCGTTTCGCTTCCATGGCTTCCGGCCTGCTCGAGCGAGCCGGCGTCCTCGAAATGCTCCAGCCTGCGGCGCAGGTTCTAGACACCAACCGAGACGGCGAGATTGGCGAAGTGGAGGCCCGCGCGGCGCTCCGGTTTGCCGATCGAAATACCGATTCGGTGGTGGATGACACCGAGCGCCGGGCCTTTTCGCACTTGCTTGGATTGGACAACTCGCTTCGCGCGGCTCGAGCATTCACGAATTCAAACATGGCGGGCGCGGGCTTTCGCCTTACCAACGACCTGGCAGCCGTCAAAGCCGAGCTCCAAGATGCAACGCGAGCGCTCGAATACGCCCGCCTGAGCCAAAGCCGGGCCATGGCGGGTGTTGACAAACATCTCGGAGCGGCGCCGCGACCCGACAAGAGCGCGGCGGAGATCGAGGCCGAGCTCGCAGCGATCGGCACTCCGGCTGAGCTCGCAAAGCGAAGGTCGGCACTCTGCTCGTCGATCCCGACGCTCGAGAAAGACATGGAGAGACTGGGCGCAGCAGCGGAGAAGGCAACGGTTCGCGTCGATCGATTTCCCAAAGACCTAGATGCTCGGATCTCCGAAAAACAGCACCAGATCAGAAGATACGAGGAGCTCCTCCGCCGCGCTCCGGATCAGGCGACTTGGAACGGGTATGTTGCCGAGCTCACGGCACGACATGACAAGCTCGACTTGGAGCTCCGCGCTCCCTCGCGCCCGCGATCTGACGTCCAAGCGGACAAGAAGGCCATTGGAGAAGAGCTTCGTTTTGCCAGAAGTCATACGCCGAATTTCGCCGTTCAGCGCCTAAGGTCGGCAAAGAGCGAGCTCGTCGAGCTCGAGAATCGACAGGTGTTCCGAGACCGCGCGATCGCGGATCGAGACGCCGTCGCAGCCAAAAAGACCCAAGCCGAGTCGAGCCTCCGCCAAGCGCAGACGGAGCTGTCCAAGGTCGAGCGGGACCAGCCCCGACATGATGTCCTGTCACGCCAGCTCGCCTGGGCCAAGACCAATGAGCAGCATCAGGCCGCAGTGAGCACCGCCGAAGACAAGGTCGACGAATGCAGGGGTCGCTCGGAGGCCCTCGGTGCTGAATCCAGCGCTGTCGAAGCCCTCCGCGGTCGCGTAAACGAAGTCGACGTCGCTGGGCACGAACGCCTGCGGGACGCCGATCGAATGAAGAGCCTGACCTCACGTCTCGACCGTGATCAGGCTGTGCTGAAGTCGGATCCAAGGCTCGAAGAAGCGCTAAAGAAGACACTGTCTCTTCGGCAGATCAAGAGGATGGTGCAAGAAGGCAAGCTGGATGGTGATGACGTCGATATCGCGAAGATCGATCGTGATATCAAAGCGCAAGAAGAGCGCGTCGCCGGGCTGAAAGAGCCAGTTGAACGAACCGCCAAAGAACTGGCCTCCATGCTCGAGGATCCATCGTTCCAACGCTCGCTCGATGCGATGAGCTCCGAAGAACGCGATGAGCTCGAAGCTCCTGCGTACAAGGCACTCGCGGCGACCGGTACCGGTGCTGCGTTTTACGAGCGAAACATCGAACCCGTGCTGAAGGGTGATGCCAACGCCCCTGACTTTTTCCGCCGGTCCTTGACGGCTGGAGGCCTGAGCACGACAGCGTCGCTGAAGAGTATCGAGGCCTTCGGACTCGTGATCGCCGGCAAGGGTGGAGTAGCAGCGATGGCATTGATCGACGGAGGCTTGGCCAGATCGCTTGCGCTCAACCCCGCCGAATGGAAAACTGTTCGTCGAGCCCTCGAAGCCGCCAAGAGCCCAGAAGACCTGGATCGAGTCCTCTCGTCCAACCCAGCCCTCGCGGGAAAGCTCAAGTCCAAGCTGGCAGGCAGCTTTGGGCTTCTGGGCAACACCTTTGGTGTGCTGACCGGCGCTGCGGCTTTGGTGGATGCATTCAAGGACCCGTCCGCAGCCAAGGCGCTGATGGCCGCGCAAGGCGCAACTGACACTGTAAAGATACTCGCCAAGCTCGGAGACAGCCCAGTCGCGCAAGCTTTCTCCAAGACCGCAGGACGCGTTGCGCCGTTCCTCGACGTGGTGGTCGGGACCTATGGATTCGCGGAAGCCTCCAAGCGTGGGGACACTGCAGGCGCGATCGGAAATGGGATGACGGCTCTGGGCGGCTCACTCGCCGCCATTGGCCTCGGTGCATCTGCGTCCGTGGTGGGAGCCGTCGCCGGCGTGCCACTGATGATCATCGGAGGCATCATGAGCGTCGCCGGGTCGCTCGTGGATTGGGCCTTCGGCGACAGTACGACCGAGGTCTGGCTGCACGACAACCAACTTGGAGCCTACGTCCGATAGCGCCAAATGCTCCCAGAGCGATCCGTCTGCGACTCCAGCGGAGCCACCTTGGCGGCCCGACTTCACCACTCTCGAGAGTTTGTCGTTCGTCGAGGGTCCGGGAGCGCCAGCCATTTGCGCCGCGGAGCGGTCCTCGAAGCCACGAGAAACGTCTGCGGAAATGGAGTCGTCGAGGGTTCGGAGGGATTCGACGACCCATCACTGACTGAATTATGGTGACGTGTACCTAGCGCGATGAACTCCGTGACCGCGTCCTCCGCCGCACCGCGACCAAGGTCAACAGCGCGAGGCTCCAAGCGCTCGATCCTCGTGACTCACCGGCCGCGCAGTCACACCCTTCTTCCTCACCCGGCGATCCCGCGTCGGGGCGTGGTCCGGCGTCCGAAACGGCTTCGGAGTCTCGCGCGCCCAAGTCAAGCGCGCCCGAGTCGGCTTCGGTGGCCGCGTCGAGCTCGGTCGCGTCCTGTTCGAGCCCCATGTCAGGCTCGGCTCCTCGGTCGCTCGATCCGGCGTCCGGGCCGTAGCGGTAACTCACGACTATCGTGACCGTCGCCGTGTTGGAAGTGAGGAACCCGTCGGAAGCTCGAAAGGTGAGATGGTCCGTACCGACGAAGCCCGGCTCAGGCGAGTAGCTTCGCTCCGCGGTCGTTCCGGTGAGGACGCCGTTCGCGGGGGGCGACACGATCTGAAAACTCAGCGGGTCTCGATCGGGATCCGTCGCTCCGAGCACGAAGTCGATGGGCGTGTTCACCCACGTCGTGATGCCTTGATCTTTGGCGTGCGGGGGCTGATTTGCGAAGCCCGGTCCACTGAACTGAATGATCGAGTTGCTCGGGTCCCCGTTCCAGGTCGATACCAGGAAGTCCAGAGTCAGCGGGTCGAACTCCAGGCCCCACGGCCCGACGCCCATATCCGACGCGAAACGAATGTCCCGCGGCGTCGCTGGGTCGCGCTCGGGCAGACCGGTCACGTCGTTGATGGGAAGGCCAGTCGCCGAGTCGATGACGAGCATCCTCACCTCTCCGAAGTTCCAATTCACGTACATCAGGTTGCCTGTGTAGAGCCCTCGAGGCACATATTGAATTGCGCCCGTCCCCTCCTGCGGTAAGCGCACGAAGAGCGTCGCCGCGCCAGGCTCGAAGATGCCGCCTCCCCGCGGCGTGAGCGGCACATCGTATACTCCGTCTCCGAGCCACGAGCTCACCTGCATTCTCTGGAATCCCGAGTTGGCGTCCAAGAGGAAGGGGGAGAAGGCCAAGCCAGCCACGGACGAAGGGACACCGGTGGGTGTCATGTCGAACATCGTCTCCACACCGGGGTTGGCCTCCGGACGCTCGCCGAGTTTGTGGGCGCTCCAATACGTGTAGAAGAGTGTGCCCTCCGGCCCCCGCTCGAGGCCGGCGTCGAGGCCCGGCGTCGTCGCCGTTCCCGCGAAGACGAGCGTCGGCGCCCCGAAGCTCAGGATCCTCCCCGTGCTCGGGTCGCGCGACACGGGCAGCGCATACAGCGCGCTGTCGCTGGCCTCTGCGTTACCCACGGCGAAGAGCGTCTGCCCGTCCTCGGAGAACAACAGGCCTCCGAGCCGCCCGGGCACTCCGAAGTCCACGCCCCTCCAAATCTGGACCACTTGAAAGTTGGTCGGATCGTCGAGTTGAATGGCCAACGACGGTCGCGCGACCAACATGAACGCCAAGGCAGAGACGAACGTCAGCTTCTTCACGTCGCGCTTCGGCTGCAGGTCATGTGCCGACCCAAACGTCGCGAGTCCGCGTGAGGACTCGCGAAAAATACGCACCTTCGATCCCAAGCTCAACCGAGCAGCTCAGGGCTGTTTCATCAACCAGACCATCTCGGTCGGATTCACGCTGTCCTCGACGAAACCGCCGATGAGTACGTCGTCGCCATCGACGAAGACTTGCCTCCCGGGTCGGTTGCGAGACCCCGGGATCTCGATGATTTCGGGGCACAACTCTCCTTCTGAGAACTGAAGCACTCGGCCGCCCTCGATCGTCACGAGCATTCCGTCCCCGTAAGCCACCATGGCGCCGATCTTGTCTTTGATCGGGCTCGAGATCGATCTCCAGTTGTCGTCACCGATCGACGAGTAGATCTCACCCGCCGTCGATCCGACGACCCATCCAAAGGGCTCTGCGTATCCGATGGCGGTGATCGAGCTCAACGTGGTGAGGCCGGACTCGGTCCGAAGCGGTACCGTTCGAGCGACGAAGGTCTCATCGCTTCCATAGAGGAGCGCGTTAGAGCCGAGGCTCGCCATCAACTCGCCGTTTGGGAGCACGTGGAGACTCGCGCGTCGCGCGTCGCTCGGGACTTCTTCGAACGTGGCGATCGACTTCGTGTGTGAATCAGTAAACCGGACGAGTAGACCCTCGCGCTCCGAGACTCCGAGGAGCTCAGAGTCCGAGTCACCGACGGACATCGCCTCGAAGCCCGAAGCAGCCAATGAGGACGTGACGGTGCACCTACCGGCGTCGGTGATTTCGAGTCGCTCGAACGCGCCGTCGCGCGACCGAAACACCTGCCCATCGAGCCTCGTCACGAGGCTCCGATAGAGCGCATCGCAACCGACGATCGGAATGGATCCTTGGCGATCGACGATGTGGGCCGAGCGACTCGTCGCTATGAGGAACCTGCCTGAAGTGAGTCGCGTGGCCGCGGTGACGTAGCCGGCTTGTTCGACGCGGATGTTTCGCTGATCAAAGCGAGCGCAGCGCTCGTTGCAGCGGGTCGCAGCGTCCGTCGTCAGGGCCTCCTTGATTTCGGAGCGCAGCCTCGAGGCGACAGCCCAAGTTGGCGCGTCGTTCGTGAGGTCGAGCTCGAAGACTTCGGACGGCGAGATCAGGCGACAGTCTTCATTCGGAAACGACGACGCTGGCGAGATCCCGAGCGCCTCGAGCGAGATCGAATACGCGAGCAGGCTCACTCGGCTCGCGTCTTCCACGATGCGAGCGGAGGCAAAGGAAGCGGAAGCGCTCGCAAAAATGCCGTCCGCGCGCTCCTCGACGAACACGCCACCCAAGCTCGGATCGAACCCTGGCGGCAATCCTATGAACGTCGGGATCGAGCACGCCGCCAGGGCGCTGGCCGCGAGGCTTGCGAACCCCGAGCGAGGTGATATCGGGCTGCTCACGCCGCGTCCAAAGTCATCACCCATCACAAAGACCGCTCTTTGGCCCCGCCGCCGAGGGCGGGCGGGGATAGAGCTTTAACACGGAAAGAGACGACCTGACGATTCGGATCTGCGCCGAGACAACGACGAGCGCGAGATCCCGAAGCGGAGGAACCGCCCGGATGCATTGGGTGGGTTCGTGGATTCGTCGGCGGCCTTTGACTCCGGCTCGACGGGTTAGGGAATCGGAAGCCGCCCGATCTTCTGCGACCCGCGTGAGGCGTCGAAGAGCGTAGCTTGGCGAAGCTCCAGGTCGAGCATCACGGCGAAGGACTCCTGGTCTCGAGCCAGCGTCGAGGCGTTGACCGCGACGAGCTCGCGGCGAGCCAGAGGAAACTGATTCTGCCCAAGCCGTCGCATCATGAATTGATGGGTGTGACCTCCGATCATGAAGTCGATGCGATCTCTCTCGAGGATCTCTGCCAGCGGCTCGAGGCACTGGAGCGCGTATCCTTCTTCGTGCGGTCCGAGGCGCAGCATGTCGTCCGAGCCCACGCCGTGGCACAGCAGGATGCGGCCGAACGGCGTGTCGACCTCGCGCGTGGGCGGGAGTGACCGAAGGAACTCGACCGAAGTCGAATCGAGCTCCTCGGCGCGATGGGCGTGGTCCAGCGTTCGCATGGAGCCACCCAGCAGCCAGCGATCGTGGTTCCCTGCCACCGTCAGGACGCTGGCGTCGCGCAGGGCTTGGATGGCTCTATTCGGGTCCCCCTGGCCGTCCACCAAGTCGCCAACGCTGAGTACGAGGGCGCAGCGCTCCTGCCGAAAGCGATCCAGTACTCTCAGGACGCGCTCGTCCTCGGCATGAAGGTCTCCGATGAGTCCGACTCGCATTACTTCTGCCGGCGCTCCGCAGGCGCAGGGGAGCGGTCACTTGCCAGCTCGTACTCTCTTCGCGCGAGGTGAATACGGTCACGCCAGAACCGCGCGGCGGGGTCTCGTGGCTGCAACCGCATGACTTCTCGCAGCTCGCCTTCGGCTTCGACGAACCCGGGGGGCACCCGCGACATGTAGATCTCGATCCTGGCCAGCATCGGTCGCACCTCGGTGGGTCGCTCAGCGGTCGCAGAGTGGAGCAAGTCGAGCGCGGACAGCGATCGACCACCGAGCGCCTCGGCGCGAGCGTACTCTACAAGAACTCCCAAGTCGTTGGGGTTGCGGCTCAGGACGTCGATGTAGGTCGTCATTGCGGCGGCGAGCTCGCGCGTTTTTGGGGGTCGCGCCGAGCGCGCGGCGACGTCGCGAAAGACGTTCGCCGTCTCGAGCTGCGCGCTCGGAGAATCCGGGTCGAGATACATGGCTCTCGCCAGCGCCGCTCGCGCCGGTTCGAGCTGCCCGAGCAGACGCTGGCAGGTCCCAAGCGGCCGCCGACGCGTGAGTTGGCTGGGCACGTAAGACTAGCTCGTAGTAGGAAATTTTGTGGGCGGGGGTTCGTCAAAAGCTCCGCCGTCGCTCGAAGTGCCGGCGCGTAGCTCGAGCTCATCACCAGGGCCCGATCGAGAGCTTCGAGGGCCCCCTTGGTGTCTCCGAGCCGGCCCTTCGCGAGCCCGAGGAGGTAGAGGAGCTCCTTGTCGATTTTCTCCGTGCCGATTTCGGTGGCAAAGTCCGCCACGAGGTCCCTCGCGGTCCTCGGCTGACCCAGCAGCAACGCCAGCCCCGTTCTCACCTTGAGGATCTCGCCCATCGAGGCGGGATTCAGTTCTTGGGATTGCTCGAGCTCATCCAGAGCTGCGACGTCGTCACTGTCCACAGGAAACTCAGCCTGACCGTAGACCAGCGCCGCGAGGACGCGGGCCTTGACGGTCGCGATAGAGCGAGCGGCGGATTCATCCCCGAGCCCGGATGCCGTCCTCCGGAGCGTCGCAATCACCGACCGAAAGGACTCGTACGCCTCCGAATCGATGAGGGCCTGAACTTCATCGGGCTCTGGAGTCCCAAACACGCGCGCCGCAGGCGGCGGTGGCGGAATTTCGTGGGACGGAGACGGCGGGGTTGCCGGCGGCCCTTTGATCCACCGCTCGATCGTGTCGGCCAAAGGCGCAAGGTCGTCCAGCGGGCACATACTCGACAAACCGACCGCGGAGGCGAGGATACAGGACGTGAGCGTGACTACTTGCGCGAAGGCGCTCGCCGAGACTCCCGTCTGTCGCCTCGAACGTCCTTCCGCGGACGACGGACTGGGTTCGTCGCGCACGATACACGATACTACGGGCAGCGACTCGCCGGCAATCGATGCGGACCCGACGAGCCGACGGCCTGACCGCCCGACCGCCCGACCGCCGCTTCGCGTCCGAGAGGTCGAGCGGTCACTTCGGTGGGCAAGTGCGACTGAGTTCGACGGGGATGCACGACCGACTTGCGCGTGGCACCGGAAACTCTTGATCGACTCGCGCGAGAGAAGAGCATCACGCGGACCGTCCTTCGGGCGACCGAGGGGCAACTAGGTGATCGTCCACTCGCCGTGGGCCTCGGAGCACGTTCGCATCAGGCCGACAACGGCGTCGCCTGCCACAACGCCTGAGCGAGCCGAACCCGCTCCGCCGACGCGGACCTCCGGGGCAAGGTCGCCTCTCCTCGATACCCCGAGGTTCTGTGCGAGTAGTGAAGCATCTCCTTGCCGCCGGGGCTCGACCAGACGATCTTGATGGCTTCGGTTCTTCGCCGGCATCCGCGTGTCTGACTAGACTCACCGAAACCCAGCGCCGCGAGGCGTTCGGCGTGCTGGTGGATCACGTCCAACTTGCGGCTGGCGTAGCACTATCCGGACGCGAGCTCTGTGACCGGCTCGCCATCACCGAGTTCATGTTGCGCAACGCCTGACCCACGTCATTAGTATTAGTATCAGAGTAGGGCGCAGACGCCTGGCCATGAGTCCAAACGCGTCGCATACTGTCGTTGGAATGCTCACCAAGATGTGCCACTTTTGAAGTTTGAGAGTATCTGCGGAGTGTTTTCGTCCACCTCCACGAACCTCCACGACCACGTATCTCACCCACGTCCACGAAATCGTCCACGCTCACGCGCACGATTCACGCCCACGCCTACGAAGCCTGCCGAAGCCAACCCATTGGGTTGGGCTGAGGTCGTTTCGGGAGCGACCTCGCGTGTTTCTTGCGGTGCCTCGAGCAAAATACTGCCGGGGATCGGCGCTGACCCAAAGTTAGGGGTGGACTTTGCGGGGCAAAGAACGTCCGCCGGTCGTCGTGAGCGTGAG
>CAYXDO010000135.1:0-31746 GCA_964463485.1 uncultured Myxococcales bacterium
GAACGCCAGCCCCGCCTTGTCGATCTTCTATGGTACCGGCTAGGCCGGGTTATGTATGAGTTGGGTATTGATCCCCAGAGGTCTCACCGTCGCCGAAATTCCACGACCACGCCACGACGCGGCCGTCAGGGTCGGTCGACCGATCGTCGAACGACACCACGGGCCCGCCGATGTCATGCGTGTAGAGTTGGAGGTCGGTGAGTTCGACCGCGCCGCCGAAGGTCTCCGTGACGACGACGTCCACGTAGCGCGCGTCGAACGGGGTCAGGTCGACCCAGTGCTCCACGGTGTCCGCGGGGAACGTGAGGGTCGCGACCGGGACGAAGTCCGCGGGCGCAGAGGTCGCGACGGACGCGTGGAGCTCGATCGTCCGCGGGCCGCGACCGGCGATGCGAGACTTCAGCCGCAAGCGATCGACGCGGCGAAGGTCTCCGGAGAGGTCGATCACCAAATTCTGCGGCGCGAAGCCGTCGGAGGTCCACGAGGGGCCCACGCCCCTCGGCTCGTAAGAGATCGCGTGCTCGGGTGAGTTGCCGCTCGAGGCTGACACGATGGACGCTCCGCCCTCGAGCAGCGAAACGATCCCGCCCTGCTTGGGTCGGCCGCGCACGTCCAGGCGATTCAGCCGGAGCTGATCGGCCGCGCCGTGGTTGGAGACCAGCTCCAGGCGGACGTAACGCGCGCGGGTCGGCGTGAAGCCAAACTCATGCGGCACCGCGTCCTGCTCGAGGTTCCCGGAAGTGACGGTCGTGAAAGGTCCAGACTCAGTCTCCGACACCGATACCGAGAAGGCGTCGAGGCTGCGCTCGGAAGCGTCTCCGGTGAGCACGACGCGATCGATCAACGGCGAGTCCCCGACGAGCTGGATCAGCACCTCTTGGTCGGTGACTTGGCGAGGGTCGCTGCGGTAGCCCCAGGAGTCGTGGATGGCGGAGAGCAACCCACCGGCCACGCCGCTCGAGACCGAGATGACGGTGGCGCCGTACTCAGAGAAAGAGACCGACCCGCCCTGGGCCACCGTGAAGGCCGCGTCGGGCGGCAGCGAGTCCAACACCTGGAGCGCGAGGGTCTGCTGGACGAACCACCTCGAGGCAATCTTCCTCAAGAGCTCTGCCACCGGGACACCAAAGGCGAGCTGGCGCTGCTCCATCCGAGGTGGGCGATGTCGTACTTGAAGGGACCAATGACCAGCCAGGAGATTCGAAAGGTCAGAGAGCTGGCGTTTGTAAAGACAAGCCCACCGGTTGAAGTCGAGGAACCTGTCCCGCCTGCCGTGTCGTCGAGCTGATACCGACTCAGACCGGCAGCTGAGTTGAATCACGCCCAAAATCCTCGCGGCGGCGCGACACGTACCCAACCGCGAGCCCTAGGGGCGGAGCCACCACGAAGGTCCCCCACAGGACTAGCGGGTTCGCGGCCCCGAGGGTCGCCGCGGCCATGGCTCCTAGGTAGCTGATTGCAGAGAGGCGGTCGAGACGCCTCGAGCACACGAGCGCTCCGATGAGTGAAACGACCACCGCGGGCGCTGCCCAGTAGACGTACGAAGGAACGAGGAGCTCGAGGCGGCCGTCCAAAGGAAGGCCCGGACAGAGACCCAGGACGATGAGTGTGAGTATGGCTCCGCCCAGGGTGGGTTCATGCTCGATGGACGCGATGGCGATCGCGACCCACAAGAGCGCCGGCCAGACGTACCGATCGGGTTGATTGCAGCAGAAGCCGAACGAGGCGATGGGGAGGTAAATCGCGAGCGCACTCAGCATCAGCACGAAGGCCGAGCGCACGCCTCCGCGCGCGGCCGCCGCGAACGTGCCTCCTGCTCCGAGCGCTACGAGCGACGCGTGGTAGCCCCCGTGAAATCCGAGGCCCAAGTCGAAGGCCCGGCCGAGCGACCACTCGGGAAGCACTCTCTCGCGTAAGTACAGCGTGTTGATTTCAGTGACCATCGTGAAGGGCGATCCGGTCCAGACCCACATCGCGATCGCTTGTGGCGCGTAGCCAAGACTCAGTCCGAGCGCCAGCGCGGATACTCTCTTCACGAGCGTCGACTCCAAGCGACCCAACCCGCCGATCGCCGTCGCCGCGAGGGGAAGGAGCGCGAAGGCCGACGCCGGACGCATGGTCACGGAGTATCCGGCGGCCGCTCCAGCCAACACCCATACCCACGTACGTCCGCGTGCGAGGAGCCCCAGGACCGTCGCAGAGGCGACGACGATCAACGCTGGCAAATCGGTCAAGAGAGTCAGTCCGACTCTCTGACTGAAGTAGTAGACGTCGAGGATCCACGGGCCCTCGGTCCAGGCAAACGGAACGAAGACGGTGCGCCCGACGTGAGGCTCGGGAGGCCAACCTATGAACGGGTGCCTCGCGAGCTGGGCCCACGCGACAACGACGATCGCAGCGATCCAGCCTGCGCGGGTGTTTCCAACCCACCGCACCGTCAGCCAGTGCACGATGACCGGGAGCACGCTCGAGACGATGACCAGCGCAGGTCCAGCCTGATACGCGGCGAGCGTCGGGTCGTCCGAGATCTCGAAGATCCGAAAGAAGGGCGCGAGCAGGAGCGGCCAACCTACTCCGCTCCCCTGTTTCGTGAGGGGCTCGAGCCGCGCGGCTTGGTGCGCCCAGGACACGTACAGCGCTTCGTCCCCTGCGAAGATCGCATAGTGTCCGAGACCGGCGGCCTGCCAGAAACTCAGCGCCGCGGATCCCGCACCAAGACTCAGCGGGCTCAACCGTGGCCACCTTCGACCAGCTACGAGCAATCCGACCGTCAACACCAACGCGCCGAGCGCGGCCCAGCTCAGCTCCGACCGCGGCGGCGCTTCGAACGCTACCGACTCGCTGGAGACGAGCGCGAACTGAGGCGATGAGTACACGACGCCCCTCGAGCCCGCTCGAAGCGTGTGGCGCTCTACCCACCGTCGCACTGGATTCCGACCGGCGCCGATCGGAGCCACCATGAACACACCGTCCACGGCAACTCTCTCGACCGGGCCCGTCGAGATCGCCTCCGGTACGTCGCTCAGCGTCGGGCTTCGGAAAGCCACGAGCGGGAGCTTGGGCGGCGAGACTTCGCCGCGCGGTGGTGGCGGTGCACAGGAGCAGGCGAGGAGCGCGACCAGCAGGAGGTTCCGAGGCATTCGCGCCGAGCAGCCTAGCAGGGTCCCGAGGCAAACGTCGATCGAGTCAGGTCGCCTTGGAACGCCACGATTCGAGCGCGGCCTCGAAACCGATGAAGTCGTCGAAGCTCTTCACGGTGGCCCGAGTCTTCGACACGGAATGCCCAGGCGGGTGAGCGACCCAAGTGTCGACGCGCGTGGACAATGCGCTCAGCGTCACCTCGAGCGCTCGCGCTTCCTCCGGCGTGGGCTCTCGCAAGACACAGAGGAGCAACATCTCCGGCTTCGCGAGCTCGACCGCGTCCAGCAAATCGACGTCGGGAAGGTCGCCGCCGATGTACACGGGCTCGAACCCATGAATCGAAGAGAGAAACGCCGCGACGAGCGCGCCGAGAGTGTGGCGATGACCCACGGGAGTCGTAATCATGATTCGGGGCCCATCGACGGAATTCATTCCACGAAGCGCATGAAGCACAGATTCCAACTGCGCGCTGGCCAGGTGCTCGTGCGCAACGCCGAGACGGCCGGACTCCCAAGCGACCCCCACCTCCCGAAGGATCGGAAGCAGAACTTCGTACAAAAAAACTCGCCGATCACCGAGCCGGCCGGAGCGCCACAGAACCTCGAGCGCGCGCTTGCCGTCGAATCGCCGAATACATTCGAGATAGGACGCGATGGCGACGTGGTGATCGGGGGTGGGCGGCGCGCTCGTCGGCGAGGAGTCGTCCGGTGGATCGACCGTTTCAGCCGACTTTGGCCCGAGCGGCTCCGCCTGGCCACTCATCGCGATGAGTCGCTCCAGATCGCGCGTGGGAAGCCTCGCGATCTGCCCGATACCATGCCCACGGCCAGAGAGAGTTCGCAGCATACTCAGCCGCCGAATGTCTTCCTCCGAGAACCGTCGCATGTTGCCGTCGGTGCGCGAGGGCTGCACCGCTCGATAGCGACGCTCCCAAATCCGAATGACATGCGCGGAAAGTCCGGTGCGGCGACACACCGCCCGCATGGTGTACACCGCGGAGCGGTCACTCACCGACGTTAGATCGCCTTCAATCTCCACTTTGCGCCTCCCTCTCGCGCCTCGCATGCTTTCGACCGCCGCGTGGCGCGCTCCCCAGGGGCTCCGACGAGCTCCCCCTTCTGCATCTCCTCGAGACTCACCCCGGGCGGACGAACCGTTTCGCGCGGCCCCCGAACCCACGACCCAAATAACGAAAGTGATTTCAGTCTCCCGGGAACGTCGTGTGGCTGAACGTCGTGCAGCTCAAACGCCAAAGTCCGCTCCCCCGCGTTCACCCCGGAGCTCATCGCCACGCACTCGCAAAACTTTCGGCCTCCGTCCGCTGCAAAGTGATGGTCCGCGTGAACCTTCAGCGCGGTCCGCAAAACACGGAGCAGTGCGTCGAGCTTCGATCGTTGCGGGCAGGCGGGGCCATCGAAGAACGCATTTCGATCGCGGGCATGGGAGCCCGATCCGACGACACTCTGTGCGCCCACGATGTGCTCCCGCATGACCGACTCCACCCAGCAGCTGAGGACATGGCGAATCTATGTCCAAGCTCTGGATCGTACCTTTCGATGGTGTCCATCAATCCGAGGTTACCCCATCAAAGCAACTCTGGCCAGAGCGCTCCACGGGATCAACCGCAACGCCTTGCTGGGAGGGCGACGCGGGGATGTGTTTCAAGAGGTTGTTTCGCCGCAGATTTTGATCGGTGTCACGCCGACTGGAGCTGCGCTCGAGGCGCCGGACACGGCGGCGGGTGCCCCCGGGGTCGTCCCCGTCCAGTCTTGGGACGCGATCGCACGGGTGTCGCCCGCCGTTGCGTCTATGTTACGTAGAGTTTAGCTATCGCTTCTCAGCTGATTTTTATCGTACATATTCGTCAAATTTAGACATTATCAGTACGTATTGGGTCGACAATGGCGCGACGGCTCACGATTCCGCAGCCGACTTCATGGGTGCCGCCGCGAGCGCCATCGAGCGATCGCGGCGGAGAATTCCCCAGAGCTTGACGGCGGGTGCTCGGGCTCTCGCCAAGACGAGCACCCGCATGAGCGCACGGCTGAGCGTGCGTCCCGCTTCGTCCCGGACCCGGTTTGATGTCGACAGACATTCGACAGCGCTGGATGTCGAATCTGGCAACAGCGCGTCCGGCACGCTGAGTACGGGAGTTTGGTCGCCGCGCGGGCTCGAGATCTGAATCCCACCCGTCGGTCGCCGGACCCGAGGGACGGCAAATCACGATTCGAGGCGCAGACGAACCCAAGGCTCGATGATGAGCCGAATGGCACGGCTGGGTCGCGCCGTGAATGAGTGCTGAAGCTCATACGATCGACGGTACGGGTCGGATCGGGCCGAAGATAATCTAACTGTGGACGCGGCAAGTCATTCAGGTCGAGATTGGGGTGGGTTTTCGTGGCTGAGGATGAGTCGCCTCCGGGTTCTCTCCCGTGGCGAAATCGGTCACTCCGGCTGCGGTTGATAGCGCAGGGCGGCTTCCTCGTGCTCTTTGCGGACGCGCTCGGCGAGATCGCTTGGCGCGACCACCCGGACGAGGGGCCCCCAACCCACGACCCACTGAGCGAGCTGCGTCAGGTCGGCCACGTCGAGCTCCAGTCGAACGCGACCTTGAGGCAACTTCGTGATCACCTGCGTTCGGTGCCAGTGCCGCGCCTCGACGTAAGGCACCGCCCGCGCTTCGAACTCGAGCACCACGTGTTTCGGCTCGCCGCTCACGTAGATGCCGAATGCGCCTTCGAGGTACCGATCGATCGCGAAGTCTGGAGGCACTTGGAACGACGACCCGCGCACGTGCTCGGCCGCGGTGAATCGTTCCACGGCGTAGACGTAGATCTTGTGGGCGTCGTCGCTGCCGTCCTCCGCCACCGGCCGGCCAATCACATAGAGGCCGTGTTTGTGCAGCACCATCGCGTAGCCTTCGAGCAGCCCGGTGCGCGATCGGCCGTTCGCTGCCTTGTAGCCATACTTGACCCGAACGCGGCGAATGATGCCGGTGAGCAGCGCGTCGAGCACCTCGTCTTTGCCTTCGTAGGCCTTGGTGCCGCCGTCCGGAACGTACGCGAAGCAATCGACCAGGCGCTCGGACTCGGCCTTGTGCTTGTCTCCCAAGGAGCTCGAGACCTTCGCGTAGATCGACTCGATGTCCTCGTGAAACGGAGTGCCCTCGAGCACCGAGAACACTCGCCGCATCGCCAGCAACGTGTAGCGCTCGCGGAGCGTCAACGTCACCGACCCCGTGCGCTTCTCGCGCAAGCGAAGCCCGACGCGCCCGTCGACCATCACGTCGTCGATCAGATAACCTTCGCCTCGAAGATAGCTGACGTCCCGTCGCATCTGCCGGACCGTCACTCCCTGCTCGTCGGCCAAGACTGACAAACGCACGCCTTGGCCTCGGGCCGTCAGCGTCTCGAGCACGCGCAGGACTCGGCCCGTTTGAGCGAACGAGCCTTTCTTTCTCCCAACCAACTCAGCCCTCCTCCGGACCGTCGGGGCCCATCGAGGTGACGATCACTTCGCGCTCCCCCTTGGGGCCCACCGCAGGGCCGACGATCCCGTCCTTCTCCATCATCTCGATCATTCGAGCTGCGCGGTTATACCCCACTCGGAGGCGGCGTTGGATCGCGGAGATCGAAGCTTTGCGTGTCTCGGTCACGATTTGCACGGCGCGGTCGTACATCTCGTCCCGCTCCGCGTCGTCGATCTCGTCGAGGTCGTCGTCGTCCCTGGCCCTGAGGATCGTCTCGTCGTAAACAGGCTTGGCCTGGCTACGCCAGAAGTCGGCCACACGCTCGACTTCCTTCTCCGACACGAACGCGCCGTGGATGCGCACGGGGTTCGGGGACGTGTTCCCGAGCCAAAGCATGTCGCCCATGCCGAGCAGGTTCTCTGCGCCAGGCTGGTTGATGACCGTCTGACTATCGTGGCGCGAGGCCACCTGGAACGAGATCCTCGAGGGAAAATTGTTCTTGATCACTCCGGTGATGACATCGGTGGACGGACGCTGCGTCGCGAGCAGCACGTGGATGCCGGCGGCGCGCGCTTTTTGTGCAAGGCGCTGTACGGAGCTCTCGATGTCGCGAGGCGCCACGCACATCAGATCGGCGAACTCGTCGATCAACACCACGATGTACGGCAGCGGCTTCAGCGGCGGAGTCGTAGGCGGAGTGCTCGTCTCGTCTTCGCTTCGATTCCGCTCCGCGACTTCGACCTTCTTGTTGAAGCCTTCGATGTTGCGAACTTTGTGCTCGGAGAGGAGTCGATAACGTCGCTCCATCTCGTCGACCGCCCACGCGAGCGCTTGTGCTGCTTTCTTCGCGTCTGTCACTACGGGGAGTAAGAGATGCGGGATGTCTTCGTACAGCGAGAGCTCCAGCATCTTCGGGTCGACCATGATGAACTTCACCTGCTCGGGCGTGGCCTTGTACAGGATCGAAAGGATCATCGTGTTGACGCTGACCGACTTGCCGGACCCCGTAGTGCCGGCGACCAACAGGTGCGGCATCTTCTGAAGGTCTCGGACCTGCGTCTCCCCTTCGGTGTCCTTGCCGAGCGCGAGGCTGAGCAGCGAGGCCGCGTTGTTGAAGCGATCGTGAGCGACGATCTCCTTGAGGTACACGGTCGCTCTGCGTTTGTTCGGGAGCTCGATGCCGACGACACCTTTGCCGGGGATCGGCGCGATGATCCGCACGCGCTCTGCTTCCATCGACATCGCGATGTCGTCGGTGAGCGCGGCGATCTTGGAGACCTTCACGCCGGGGGCCGGCAGGTACTCGTAGGTCGTGACGACCGGTCCAGGTCGAATCGCGGTGACCTTGCCTTCGACGCCGTACGTGAGGAGCTTCGTCTCGAGCCTGAGCGCGTTGTCTCGCAGCGCGATCTCGTCGAGCGGGATCTCTTCGGGAGCGTCGTAGTCGAGCAGGCGCAGGGGCGGGAGCTGATACTCCTTCTTCACCTCCACCGGGCGTTCGACGGAGCCTTCGAGCAAGGATCGATCGGGTCCGTCGGGGCGAAGCTCGATGATCTCCGGGCCGAATTTCTGGGTCTCACGCGAGCTCGTCTCGTCGCGAGTGTCTCCTTCCGTCTCCGGGAGCAGGAACTCGGGCGCCTTTGGAGGCGCGGAGATGCGGAGGTCCTCGACTTCGGATGTAGTCTCCGTAGTGGGAGCAAGCAGCGCGACGGGTGCGGCTGGACCATCGGTCTCCGAGGGGTCGGCGGTCTTTTTCTTCTTCGCGCGCGGCTTCTTGTTCGCGTCGAGCGGTGGCAAGGGGATCGACGTGTCCGGTTCGAGCGCCTCCTCGAGCCCCGTGCGTCGATGGTCGAGGAGGGCCCAGAAGCGCGCGCGCCCTTGCGACGCAGCGTTTTGCGTGTCTCTGAGGACATCGAAGAGGGAGATGTCCGTGACCGCCAACAGGCCTATCAAGATCACGCCGACGGAGAGCAGCGAAGCTCCGGCCGGGCCGACGAAGGACGAGGCATTCTCGGCCAGGAACGCTCCGAGCTCGCCGCCCGCCCGATGCCCGAGCAAACGCGTGGAGCTCGAGAGCAGCTCGGCCAGGACCAGCGTCGAGACTGCGATCGAGGACAACGCCAGGCCATGGGTCGCGCGCGGCTTTTGCGAACGTCCTACCAAGCCGGTGCCGAGCGCGAAGAGCGACGCGAGTGTGTAGACGTATCCGGGCAGACCGAACGCCATCAGGAGGAGCTGCGCGAGCCCGTGTCCTACGGGCCCAACGAGTCGCCGGCTGGCCGTGGCATCGCCTGGATCGTACGAGATCAACGCCAGCGCGAGCCCGAAGCCGACCAAGACGACGAGGATACCGGCGGCCTCGACTTTTCGATGGTTGCCCCCGAGGTCTTCGGTTTCCTCCGACGCGTCGGCGTCGTGCTCTGGCTCGTGGGTGGGCTGAAGTAGTTTGCGCGCCATGGCCTACAGTGTGGGACTGTGGTGCACAGCATGAGAGCGCCCGCCAGGACCGTCAAAAAAGCGGGCGTGTGCTCTCCGACAACCGCGAATGACCTCGACGGAGGGGTCGAGTTGCGTTCATCGTTCGGGCTCGCCGGAATCGACCGGGCCTCTCGAACGTCGAAAGCTCGTCATGAACTCGCTCATCATGCTGTGTGCCGTCTTGTTCACCTCACCTCCGGCGCTGCCTGTCGCCAGCGCGCCTCAGCCCGAACGTCCGAAGCCAGAGGTCAAAGGAGCTGCCAAAGCGCAGCTCGCGCCCTCCCCGGAGCGAGCGGTGCTGGACCGCATCCAGAAGTTTTACGAGAAGACCAAGGACTTCCGCGCCGACTTCGTCCAGCGCTACACGCGCGTGGCGCTGTCGCGAACGGACGAGTCCAAAGGCAAAGTCGCCCTGAAGAAGCCCGGCATGATGCGCTGGGACTATTCGACCCCCGTCGAGAAGCACTTCATCACCGACGGACAGACGCTCTTCGTCTACGAGCCTGAGGAGGAGCAGGTGGTCGTGGACAAAAATTTCAAGGTGTCCGCGATGAGCTCCTCGCTCGCCTTCCTGTTCGGTCAAGGCAAGTTGGAGGACAGCTTCAACGCCAAGCTCATCGAGGGGGCGAGCCTCGGCGTGAAGCCGGGATTCGACGTCGTCGAGCTCGCACCGAAGCGGGACGCGACCTACGCGAAGCTCGTGCTCGTCACCGACCCCAAGACGGGGCAGGTCGTGGAGTCGATCCTCTTCGAAACCGTCGGCAACCTGAACCGCTTCGAGTTTGTCGGCACCAAGGTCAACGTCGGCATTCCGGACGCAGAATTCTCGTTCGTACCGCCCGCCGGAGTCGAGGTCGTGAACCAGTAGCGACCGACGTTGACGTCCAGCAAACCCCTGCGATTCGATGCGCTATGGACGTCGCGACCAACACGACTTCGGCGCCTAAGCCCGAGGCGAAAAAGAACACCTTCGAGGTTCGCAATCCCGCTACCGGAGAAGTGATTCGGGAGCTTCCGATCCATGGATCCGCCGAGGTCGCCGAGCGAATGGCTCGCGTGCGGCAGGCGGCCAAGAAGTGGGCGCAGGTCCCGATCGCAGAGCGTTGTCGTCGCGTGCTCGTCGCGCGCGACGTCGTGGCCCGGCGTATGGACGATCTCGCCAAGACGATCGTCGAGGAGAGCGGCAAGGTCGCCATCGAGGCGCTCACCATGGATCTCGGTCCGACGTTGCTCGTGATGAGCTACTTCGGAAAGCACGGCGCGAAGATCTTGGCCGACGAGCCGATCCACCTCGCCGTCGCCAAACACAGAAAGAGCTACGTCGCCTACCGCCCCAAGGGTGTGATCGCGGCGATCACGCCGTGGAACTTCCCGTTTTTCATGCCCGGCTCGGACGTCGCGATGTCGTTCGTCGCCGGAAACGGCGTCGTGCTCAAACCGTCGGAGATCACGCCGCTGTCGGCGCTCGCGCTGAAGGACTGTTACGACGAGGCGGGGCTCGATCCCGAGCTCTTTCAGGTCGTGACGGGAGCCGGCGCAACGGGGGCCGCGCTGATCGAGGCTGGGCCCGATCACGTCGTGTTCACGGGGTCGGTCTCCATCGGAAGGAAGATCGCCGTGGCCTGCGCCGAGCGCCTCCTTCCGTGCACGCTCGAGCTCGGCGGAAAGGCGCCCGCGATCGTCCTCGACGACGCGAACCTCGACCGCACCGCGAACGCGCTGGTCTGGGGCGGCTTCTCCAACGCCGGACAGGTCTGCGCCAGCGTGGAGCGCGTGTATGCCGTGCCCGCGGTCTACGATCGGCTGCTCGAGAAGGTGGTCGAGCGCACCAAGGCGATTCGCGTGGGTGACCCGCGCTCGGACAACTCGGATCTCGGGTCGATGACCTTTCCGCGCCAGCGAGAGAACGTCGTGCGCCTCGTCGAAGAAGCTCGGCATCGAGGCGCTCGCGTGTTGACGGGAGGCGCTCTGCCAGAAGGACCCGGGCTCTTTTATCCGCCGACCGTGATCGCCGACTGCACCCACGACATGGCGATCATGACCAGCGAGATCTTCGGTCCGGCGATCCCGTTCATGCGCGTCTCGGACGAGCACGATGCCGTGCGGCTTGCGAACGATTCGAGCCTCGGGCTCGGCGCCTACGTCTTCACCGAGGACGAGGCGCGCGGGCGCCGTGTCGCTGAAGCGATCGAAGTCGGCTCGGTCATGATCAACGACGTCGTGGCGCACGCCGGCATGCCCGAGATGCCGTGGGGCGGGATCAAACAGTCGGGTCTCGGCGTCGTGCGCAGCGACCGCGGCCTCAAGGAGCTTTGCCAGCAGCGACATGTGAACTATGGGCGTGTTCCGACCGGGTGGATGTCTGGAGACCCGTGGTGGTATCCGTACTCTCCCAAGCTTCGGGATGGGCTGAAACGTGCGTTCGTGGCGCTCTTCGGCGACAGCATGGGAAGCCGCGTCATTCAGAAGCTGATCGGTTGAGCCGGCGGAGTCGCCTGCTCGGTATTCGAGTTGGGCCCCGCGAATGTCACCCGTGAGCTCGAAGATCTTTCATCTCATTGCGCTCATTGCGCTCATTGCGCTCGTTTGTTCGGCGTGCGGTTCCGACGAGCTCTACGCTTCGAAGGCAGGTCGGGAGCCCAACGAGCACCCGCCGCCGCAGACCGTCGAGACTCGCATCAGAGAAGGCTTCGACAGCCATGTCCTCGTCGAATCGAGCTCCGTCGCGATCATCGACACCAACCGCGGCATCGTGACGCTTCCCGTGCGCGACCTGCCGAGCCTGTCGGACGGCCTCGATCAGACGATCGCCGAAGTCGTCGAGACGAGCGGCATCTTGAAGGGCACGACGATCTCGGTGTCCGAGGGCGGCGCGATCGTTGCGCCGGACTCCATCGAGCTTCGGGCGTCTGACGCGATCGTGGTCGCCGGCCGCATCTTGGGGGGACCTGGCGGCGTCACGCTCGTCGCGGGTCGGCGGGTCGAGGTTCGCGGCAGCATCGAGAGTGAGGGTCCCATTCGCATCAGGCTCGCGAGCCGCGACGGACGCGTGATCGTGAGCGGCAAGCTCGCGACGATCGGAATGGAGGAGGGCGACACCGCCCACGTGTCGGTGCTCGGACGAGGCGAGGTCGAGATCACCGGGCAGCTGTCGACGGGCGCCGCGGTTTCGGGGAGCTCCGGGGAGATCAACGTCTACGCCTACGGGGACACGAAGCTGCTCGGCGCGGTGCTCGAGACCGGAGACGCTTCGCTCTTCGCCGGACCGACTCGACTTTCTTCGGAGCGACGGATCGAGCTCGATTCATCGACCTACGTGCTCGGCGGATCGAGCGGCGCGAGCGAGGGATCTGGAGGCTTGATCTCGTTGCGGGCCGAGTCGGTGGACGTGAAGGACTCCGTCGTGAAGGGCGGGAGCGCCCATCGGGCCACCGGCGGCGCGCTCGAGATCATCGCCGCGGAGCTTTCGAACGCTGGAGTGCTGACGGCGGGGGAGGGCGCGATCGGAGGTTCGGTCGTCGTTTCCGTCCGTACCGCGAGCGTCTCCGGTGTCATTCGTGGCGGGCACGGACAGAAGCGCGGAGGTCGCGTCGACTTCATGAGCGCGGGTGAGCTGCGGGTCGGCGGCGTGATCGAAGGCGGCGGGGCGGACTGCGGACCCGGCGGACCCGTGTTTGTTTCCGTGGCTGGTAGGTTCGTCGCGAGCGCGAGCGCAAAGGTGACAGGCGGTTCGGCGGGTCCGCCGGACGGGCGCAGCTGTGTCGACGGACCCGCGCCAGGTGGCGCCGTCGAGCTCGTGGCTCAAGTCATCGACGGAGCCGATTTCGCCGAGGGGGGCGCTGGGTCGCCTGCGGGTCGGGCCCATCTCGCGGAGGACGCCGAGCTCATGTCCGCGCCGCCTGAAATCCACCAGCGCACGTTGGGCTGGGTCGTCTCCCGAGTGTTCGAACGCTCCAGGATCGGATCGATCCCGCAGCTGGTGTCGCTCGTCGCCGACACACCTCAGGGGACGCTCGTGAAGATTCAACTCTCCGACGCTGACCAGGAGGCCTGGCACGACGTCTCCTCGTCCGAGCCCACGCTCCTCGCCCCGCTCGCGCTTTCCTCGCGCTTCCGCTATCGCGTGTGGCTCAAGGGCCTCGCGCTCGACGCGCCCACCGTCGACGACTTCGAGATCGACCTCGACCCATAGCGCCAGCGCGCCCTGTGAAACTCACCTAGCGCTACTCAGCCCCTTCGAGACATCGGGACATCCGTCGTTGTCACTCTCTCGGCGAAGCACTAGCTTCCGCCGCCATGACGTTCGAGTTCCGTCTGCCCGACATCGGCGAAGGAGTCATCGAAGGCGAGATCGTGAAATGGCTCGTGAAGCCAGGCGATCCGGTCCGTGAAGATCAGCCGATGGTCGAGGTCATGACCGACAAAGCCACCGTCGTCATTCCTTCACCGAAGCAAGGTGTGATCTTGGAGACGCGAGGGTCGGAAGGCCAGATGGCCAAGGTCCACGAAGTCCTCGTCGTGATCGAAACGGGAGACCGCGACGCCAAGACCGTCGCGACGCCCGCGGCCAAACACGAAGACAAGACCGCTCCCATGCCTGTCGCAGAAGGATCCCGCGTGCTGGCCGCGCCCGCTACGCGACGGCTCGCGCGCGAGCTCGGCGTCGACCTAGCCTCGGTCTCGGCGTCCGGACCCGGAGGTCGCGTCATGTCCGAGGACGTTCGCCGAGCCTCGGATCGTTCGACGCCAACGGAGTCGATGACACGTGCGCCCGCTCCGCCCGTCGCGATCCCAGCTGCAAGCGAAGCCCAAAAGGCGCCGAAGCCCTTCGCGCCCAAGGCGGCGACCGACGATCAAGTCGTCCCGGTCCGGGGCATGCGGCGCGCGATCTGGGACACCATGTCTCGGAGTAAGCTTCACGCTGCACATTTCACCTTCGTCGAAGAGTGCAACTGCCGGGCCCTCTCCGACCTGCGCAAGCGCCTGAACCAGTCGCTCGCGGAGGGCGAGGCGCAGCTCAGCTTCCTCCCGTTCATCATCAGAGCCGTCATCTCGGGGCTCCGTCGCTTCCCTGATTTGAACGCTCACGTCGACGAAGACTCCCAGACCTTCATCCGCCGCTCCGCGATCCACATCGGCGTCGCCGTCGCGACCGACCGAGGGCTCATGGTGCCGGTCGTGCGTAACGCCGACGATCGAACGATCCCGGAGTTGGCCGCGGAGGTCGCGCGGCTCGCGGAAGCCGGCCGCTCGGGCAAGATCGCGCCGCAGGACCTCGGTGGGTCGACCTTCACGATCACGAGCCTCGGCAAGGACGGCGGGCTCTTCGCCACGCCGATCATCAACCACCCCGAGGTGGCGATCATGGGCGTGCATCGCATGGTTCAGCGACCCGTCGTCGAAGACGATCAAATCGTCGTGCGGCCCATGATGAACCTCTCCGTCTCCTTCGATCATCGACTGATCGATGGGCACGTAGGGGCCGCGTTCGCGTATCACGTCATCGGAATTCTCGAGCACCCCGACCGACTGCTGCTCGAGATGAGGTGAGCCATGCCCAAGCGCGGCAAGGACAAGGGCGTGTCGACGGAGCCTCGTGCACCCGCAGAGCCTCCCAAGCTCCTTCGTGTGCTCGAGCCGGATGGCTCGGTGGTCGGCGTCGTCCCGGAGATCACGAGTGAGTCGATGCTGCACATGTACCGCTCGATGTTGCTCGTGCGTTTGCTCGACGAGCGCATGATGATCCTACAGCGCCAAGGGCGCGTGGGCTTCTACGGCGCGTGCACCGGCCAGGAGGCTCCACCGATCGGCACGGTCGCGGGGCTCGAAGCGAGGGACTGGATCTTCCCGGCGCTGCGCGAGGGCGTCGCCATGCTGCACCGCGGCTATGACCTCGAGACGTATATCGCGCAGGTGTTCGGCAACTCGAAGGACGTGTTGAAGGGGCGGCAGATGCCGTCGCACTACGCCGATCGAAGTGTGAACGTCGTGTCGTGGGGGAGCTGCATCGGCACGCAGCTCCCGCAAGCGGTCGGCGCGGCGTGGGCCGCCAAGCTCCGAAAAGACGACGTCGCCACCGTCGGCTTCATGGGGGACGGCGCGACTTCGGAGTCCGATTTTCACACCGCGATGGGCTTCGCTGCCGAGCACAAGCTCCCGACGATCCTGATCTGCCAGAACAACCACTGGTCCATCAGTATCCCCACCCGAGGCCAGACTCGCGCGCGCACGATCGCCGAGAAGGCCGTCGCCTACGCGATGCCTTTCGTCCGTGTCGACGGCAACGATGTGCTCGCCGCGTACTCTGCGGTGCGCGAGGCGCGCGAGCGCGCTCGACGCGGGGAGGGCGCGACCTTCATCGAGATGCTCACGTATCGCATCGGCGCTCACTCGAGCTCCGACGACCCGCGGGTGTACCGCGATGAGAACGAAGTCGTCGCGTGGAAGGCCAAGGACCCCATCGAGCGGTACCGGCGATTTTTGATTGCTCGGGGCATCTGGAGTGACGACGCGGAAGAGTCCCTCACCAAGTCCCTCGAAGCGACGATCATCGAAGCCGTGCGCTCGGCCGAGGCGCATCCCGCCCCGCCTCCGTCGACGCTCTTCGAAGATCTCTACGGCAACCCGCCGCCCCACCTTCTGGCGCAAGCCCGCGAGCGCTTCGGAGCGACCTGAGGAGGTCATCGACCCGTCGTATGATTCTCTTCGGACCTCGACCGTGAACCGCCTTCTTCGCAGCGCGCTCTCTCGATGGACCAAGCATCGAGGCACGCTCGATGGCCTCAACATTCGCGACGAAGGACATGGCTACGACGCGTTCGGCGCCAACCCAGACTGGGTCCGCCTCGGTTTGCTCATGACTCGTTTTCTGTACGAGTCGTGGTTCAGAGTGATCTCGACCGGCGCCGAATGTATCCCGAAGTCGGGTTCCGCGATCCTGGTCGCAAATCATAGTGGCGCGCTCCCCTTCGATGGCGCGATGATTTGGGCGGACGTGCTCCGACAGACTCATCCGCCCCGCTTGGCTCGCCCGGTCGAGGACAACTTCGTCCCGTTGCTACCCTTCGTGAGTACGCTGTTTCACCGCGCCGGCGGGGTCGGAGGAAGTCGCGGCAACGTCCGAAAGCTCCTCGATGACGGTGAGCTGTTACTCATCTTCCCCGAGGGCACCGAGGGCATCGGCAAGCCGTTTCGCGAGCGCTATCAGCTGCGGCCGTTCAGAGTCGGTCATGTGGAGCTCGCGTTCAGGCACCGCGTCCCGGTGATCCCGATCGGCCTCGTCGGGGCCGAAGAGCAGCTCCCTCAACTCGGTCGCATCGAGTGGGGCGTCACCGGTTTGGGGATCCCGTACTTGCCCATCACCGCGACGCCGCTGCCTCTGCCGGTCCGCTATCGCATCAAATACGGGCCTGCCATTCACTTCGATGTGCCAGAGTCGGCCGCGGACGACCCACGGCTCGTGAGTGAGGGCCGAGACCGAGTCCGCGGCGAGGTCGCTCGCCTCGTCGCCGAAGGACTCGCCGAGCGGAGAGGGATCTTCACCTGAGTCGCGTGCTGGTCACGGGCGCCACCACTCCGATAGGTCAGGCGATCGTTCAGGGGCTCGGGGACGCCGGGGTCGAGCTGGTCTTGGGCGTGGCGGGCCCCGATGAGAATCTGAGTCTGGTCCCGCGGCGGAAGGGTGTAGAGCTCGTCGGCGCCGATCTGACGCGCCCGCGAGATGCGTGGAATCTCATCTTTGGACCGGCGCTCGATCTCCGCATCGACACCGTCGTTCACACGGCGCTCCACCGAAGCGCCGCTGACTTCGGGCGTCGCGTCCGCGCGCTCAACGTCGGCTCCACGCGCGAGCTCCTTCATCTGTCCGAGCGCCATCCCACGATCCGCAGGTTCGTGCAGCGCAGCTTCGCGGAGGTCTACCGAATTCGCGCCGAGGAGCCGACGATCCTCGAGGAGGACCACCCGCTCGAGCTCTCCCCGAAAGCGCCTCAATGGATTCGCGATCGTGTCGAGGCGGACCTCTCGGTCTGCGTGCGAATGGGTATGTCGCGTCTGTCGATCGCAGTGTTGCGGGCCGCGGAGTGCCTCGCGCCTTCGAGTGGAAGTCAGCTCTTCGATTTTTTCTCGGGGCGAGTGTGCCTGAGGCCGCTCGGGTTCGATCCGATGTTGAACGTGCTGAGCCCCTCCGACCTAGCGCGCGCTGTGGCGCTCGCCGTGGGATCCTCCGAGAACGGGATCTTCAACCTCCCGGGGCGCGATACTCTGCCGCTCTCCGAAGCCATACGGCTCGCCGGGCGGCCCGACATCCCCCTGCCCAGCGCCGTGCTCGCGCCGCTCTATCGACTTCGTGGGTTCGTGTCGCAGAGTGAGTTTCGCTACGATCAAAACATCGGGAGATTCCACTTCGGCGGCGTGTTGGACGGAAAGCGGGCCAAACAGACGCTGGGTTACGAGCCGCGGCTGAGTGTCGACTGGGTCTCGATTCGGCAACTCATGACGTGAGTCGGCGACGGCTCGCGGGGTTGCTACCTACTCATCTCTGAAGTCCGAGTTGCGCCTGGAAGGTTTGACCACGCAGCCCAAAGTATACGGTCTGCGCCAAGTTACTGGGCCTGCGCCTTGAGCAGCTCGAGCTCGAGCAACACGAGCGCGAGCGACAAGAGTTGCTTCTTCATCGACGGGTTCGCGTTCAGCAGATCGGTGAGCCGCCAACCTCCCGCCAACCGGTGCGCCGCCATGACGTCGCCTGGCTCGAGCTGGAGCGGCGCGATCTCTTCGTCGAACTTCTTCACCGCCTGAAACTCGACCTGCATGAACCCTTCGAGCAGCGCCACGATCTCGTCTTCGTCATAGCCGTCTCGCACGCCGTCGTGTACGAGCGCCAACAGCGAATTCGCAAACGGCTTGGTCGTACGCGGCAACGTCCCCGCGTCGAACGCGTACTTGCCTTGGCGCCAGTAAAACAGCTCACCGACGCGAGCCTTCATCATCAGCCCTCGCGGCAGCTTCACGACCATCCCGCCCGGCCGAGGCGGGATCAGATCTTCGAGGCGACGACGATGTTCGATCGAGCGTCGCACGACCTCCGCCGGCTCGACGCCCCTCAAGAAGCCCTGCTCGGCCAAGAACCCTGGCAGCTGCAGGTCGATTCGGTCGGTGAACACGAACGTGGGCGCGCCCTTCAAGATGTCGAGCTCCCGCCGCTCCGGACGCTCCGAGCCGGTCTCCATCAGGACGAGCCGACCGGTCGCCTTGGACTTCGCCAGCTTTCCAAACACGCGGATCAGGCTGTGCGCCCCAAGCGCTCCAACCATCGTCACTCGATTCACCTTCGCCGGCTCCGGAGTGAGCATGTCGAGCCCAGCGAGATCGGCGAACGCCGCGAGCTCGATCCACTTCGTGCCATCGTGGCTCACGTGGGACGCCCGGCCGTAGGTCGGATCGGCCAGCCGCAGCAGATCCGCGTAGCTCACTGGCCCCCGCGCGGTGCCGTCTTTGAAACGGACGTGGAACGAGTGCGGACCGGTGTACGCGGGCGGCTCCGAGGGCAGCGACGAAGGGCTCGAAGGCTTCGACTCAGGCTCTTCGCTCAACGAGCTCGTCGTGCGAACGCGGATCGGCGTCGAGCCCGCGTCTCGCGCGGACCCGCCGATCTCCGTGGCCGGATCGTCGAACTGATCGAAAGACAGCCCATCGGCGTTGTCGACGTCTTCGAGCACGGCTTCGGGAAGAGAGATCGGACGCGAATCACCAGGTCGCGGCGCCGGCGCAGTCGGCGCCTCGGACGAGAATCGCCCCGGCGGAGCTGCGAGCAACCGAGGCGAAGGCGTCGGACGCATCGACTCGTCCGATCGAAACGGCGGCGAAGGATCGGGCGTGAGCATCGGCAGGCCCGAGTCGAGCCCCGCCAAGATGCGCGGATGAGTGCCGGAGTTCGAGTCGAACGAAGGAATGGGTCCGAGCGAGAGCGGCGCCCGCTTCTCCGGACCCTTCAAGTCCGCGCCCAACACCGGATCGGGCTCCTTCTTTCCGAGCACGACGTCGACGACGTGCGCTACGTCCGAGGGCAGCAAGGTCGTGCGCAGCCTCGGCAAGACTTCGAGCAGCATCGCCTGAAATCCCCGCGCAGAGCCAATGCGGCTGTCTCGATTGGGCTCCAACGCCTGCAGCACGATCGCATCGAGCTCCAACGGGACAGCCGGGTTGTATTTCGACGGTGGATCACGAGAGCCTTCCGTGATCGCGAGCATCGTGTCGAAGTCGGGTCGACCGCCAAACAGCCGCCGCTGACACAGCAACTCCCAAAGCACGACGCCCGTCGAAAACACGTCGGCCCTCCCATCGAGCTTCAGGCCGTGGAGCTGCTCGGGCGGCATGTACGACGTCTTGCCCTTGAGCTCGCCCGCTTGTGTCTCTTCGCTGAACGATCCGGCCGCCTTCGCGATCCCAAAGTCCGCGAGCTTCACTTCGCCCTGACGAGAGATGAATACGTTCGACGGCGTCACGTCTCGGTGCACGACGTGAAGCGGCTCACCTCCGGTGCCCGCCAACTCGTGGGCGTACGCGAGGCCGCCCAGCATCTCCTTCACCACCTGAACCGAAAACCAGACCGGAAGCCGAATCCCTCGCTCCGCCGCGGACACCAGGAGCTTCCTGAGATCGACGCCGTCCACGAGCTCCATCGCCATGTACAGCTCGCCCGATTCGGTCTGACCGAGCTCGTACACTTGCACCACGGCTTGGTGATGAATGCGCGCCGCGAGCTTCGCCTCGTTCACGAACATCGAGACGAAGCGTTTGTTGTTCGCCAAATGGGGAAGGATCCGCTTGATGACGACGATCTTTTCGAAGCCTTGCGCTCCTCCGAGACGCGCCTTGAACACTTCGGCCATCCCGCCCTCGCCCATTCGAGAGAGCAGCTCGTACTTCGCGTACTTCCGCGGGAACACGTCCTCGCGGCGCTCTTCGGGGACGGACACCAGCGTGACTTTACCAAGTCCCGACGAGAATTGCCGGGGGGCTTGCGCCCAGGATCAATCGTCGACTGTCCTCGTCGAACCCGAGCGCGCTCACGAGGATCCCTTCCGAACCCGGAGGCAGACATACCCTCTCGGCTTCCGTTCTATCGGGCGAAACTCTGAATAACCGCTGAGACTGCGTGCCGAGCCACAACGCCCCGTCAGGCGCGTATCGCGCCGACAGGTACTCGAGCTCCCGCTCACCCCCGCCGCGCTCGTCCCTGAAGAGCGCGTCGTCGAGGGACGTGATCCGTTCGTACGCGAGCTCCGACCCGCGCCGGACCAAGGCCCAGGCCTGCGCCTTCTGCCCCGCCACGACGGCGACCACGTCACTCGAGCTCGGCGGCACCGTCACCTTGTCGAGGCGAACGCAGCCTATCAAGCAATCCTCGTCCGGGTTCGGCCGCAACAGCTCCCGCCAATCTCCTGCCGTTCGTTCGGCGTAGACCGAGCCGGCGATGTTGAGCGCCAAGGGACCCGTCTCCGTCGGCAGAAAGGACACGATCCGGAGGGCCTTCACGATCACCGCAACCTCGCGCCAAGGGCCGCCTTCCTTCTTGCGACACCACACGCCGGCCTCGCACGATCCGGCGCCCCCCTGCGTGCAGGTGCTCGCGACCTCGCCGAAGACGCACACGTTCGGCTCACCTTCGAGCTCGAGCTCCGTGATCCCGCCCGGGCGTCCCACGAAGTGTGTGAAATCGCAGGGCTCTCCGTCGACGCAGGACGGCGTGTCGTCTCGATATCGACCACCCTCGAAGCGCAGCGTTCGACCGATCACGCCCCCTCGCAACAACACCATCGACTCCGGCAGCACTCGGTCTCCAAACGTCGTGACCTCGCTCGGACCGAAGGCCCAGACCGCAACCCGCTCTCCCTCTTCGATCTGCGCGTCGATGCCGACTTGTTCGAAGTCGTTACGCACCGGATCGAGCAGGCCGACGATGGCCGTTCCGGTCGCGGACAGCGCGAAGACGGCTGTGCCGCTCGCGGTCACGTGGACGTCGAACACAGCCTCTCCCTGCGTCCGGGGCACGCGATAGGGCGCGGCGAGCTCCAGCTCGCGGCACGGGTCGACGATCGCGAGCTCCGAGAGCAGCTTCTCGAAGCGCTCACGCCGATCCTCTCTCACTTCGTCGGACAGCTCGTCGGAGCTTACGGGGACTAAGCGACCGGCCGTCCCTGGGGGAGTCGGCGTGTTGAGGATGTGAGGCGCGGTCAAAGGCGGCGGGGGGCGCGTCCCCTCGGTCACCCGCGACACGAACGCGAGCGTCTCCACCGTCGTGCCCTTTGGGAGGTCCTCGTCTCTGATCCCTGCGAATAGGAGCTCGACGTTCACGTTGCCGACTCCAGGAACTTCGAGCTCGGTCACGTCCGTGGCGCGCCGGATCTGGATGTCTTTGGGGGAGAGGGCGCGTCCACCTCCGGCAGACGCGATCAGCACCCACTCCGTCCCCACCGCTGGAATGTCGAGCAGCGCGCCATCCTCGCCCCCACAGGCGAAGAGCAAGGCCACGAGCCCTCTGGAGATCGTGTCGATCGTCCTCGCTTCGCTCGGACTTGCCCGAAGAATTCGCTCCTTCGCGAATTGGCCTCGCACGAGCCAACATTACTCGAAAGCAGCGACCTCCGGGCGGCCGCGACGATCGAAAGCGCCTGTGAGTTCCGACCGGTGAGCAGGTTCGAGCTCGACGAGCAAAACCATGGTCAGCCGAACGAAAGGTCGTTAGCGTCCCGCGCGTGAGTGATGCCCGTAGGAACATCGAGCGCCTCGCCGAGCTCGACGAGCGCGCGGAGGCCGGCGGCGGGACCGACAAGGTCGCCCGCCAGCACAAGCAAGGCAAACTGACCGCGAGAGAGCGCATCGAGCTCTTCCTCGACCCAGGTACCTTCGTGGAGCTCGACAAGCTTCGAACCCACCGCTGCCGCGACTTCGGGATGGACGATCAGCGCATCCCGGGCGACGGCGTAGTCACCGGCTACGGGCTCGTGAATTCGCGACAAACCTTCGTGTTTGCTCAAGATTTCACCGTTTTCGGAGGTTCTTTGTCGGAGACCTACGCCGAGAAGATCGTCAAAGCCATGGAGCTCGCCATGAAAATTGGAGCTCCAATCGTCGGCCTCAACGACTCCGGAGGCGCTCGCATCCAAGAAGGCGTGGCGTCTTTGGCCGGTTACGCCGACATCTTCCTGCGCAACACCTTGGCCTCGGGTGTCATCCCTCAGATCTCCGCGATCCTCGGGCCCTGCGCCGGCGGCGCCGTGTACTCCCCGGCGATCACCGATTTCATCGTCATGACCAAGGACACAGCCTTCATGTTCGTGACCGGCCCCGACGTGATTCAGGCCGTGACCCACGAGGAGGTCACCAAGTCGGAGCTCGGTGGCGCGGTGACCCACGCGAGCAAGAGCGGCGTCTGCCACTTCACCGCGGACAACGAGGTCGCGGCCTTGGGCACCGTCCGGGAGCTCCTCTCCTTCCTGCCGCAGAACAACACCGAAGACCCGCCTAGACAGAGCTCCGACGACAGCCCGAATCGGCGCGATCCCGAGCTCGACTCACTGATTCCCGAGAATCCGAACAAGCCGTACGACATCCGCTCGGTCGTCCGCGCGGCCGTCGACAACCGCTACTTCCTCGAGGTCCAGCCGCACTTCGCCGAGAACATCGTGGTCGGCTTCGCGCGCCTGATGGGTCGGCCGGTGGGCGTCGTCGGCAACCAACCCCTCGTGCTCGCCGGCTGCCTCGACATCAACGCCTCCACCAAGGCCGCACGCTTCGTGCGGTTCTGCGACTGCTTCAACATCCCTCTGGTCACGTTCGTGGACGTCCCCGGATTCTTGCCCGGCGTCCAGCAGGAGCACGGCGGGATCATTCGACACGGCGCCAAGCTGCTCTTCGCCTACGCCGAAGCGACCGTCCCGAAGGTCACCGTCATCACGCGCAAGGCCTACGGCGGAGCCTACGACGTCATGGCGAGCAAACACATCCGCGCGGACATCAACTACGCGTTCCCTTCGGCCGAGATCGCCGTGATGGGTCCCGACGGCGCGGTCAACATCATCTTCCGCGACGAGATCGCCAAAGCCACCGATCCCGTGAAACGCAAGGCGGAGCTCGTCTCGGAGTATCGCGAGAAATTTGCGAACCCCTTCAAAGCCGCCGAGCTCGGCTACATCGACGAGGTCGTTCGCCCCACGGATCTTCGACCGAAGCTGATCTCCGCGCTGGAGATGCTGCAGAACAAACGGGAGACGAACCCGGCGAAGAAGCACGGCAACATCCCGCTTTGAGGGGAGCGCGCCAGCGAGGGACTCGACGTGCATCCGATCCCGATCCTCGACCCCCTCGCGCTGATCGCCATCGTCGGGGTGATCGTCTCCGTGGTGCTCTCGCGGGCCCGCCTCCCGACCGCCGCGGGGCTCCTGGCCGCCGGTGGGCTCTTAGGGCCCCATGGCTTTGCGCTCGTACCTGACGTCGCGCTGATCGAGATCCTCGCCGAGGTCGGGGTGATCTTGCTGCTCTTCACGGTGGGTTTGGAGTTCCCGGTCTCGACCCTCAAGCGCGTCGCGAAACACGCGCTCCTCGGCGGGCTCTTGCAGGTCGGGCTCACGACCGCGGCCGCCGCGCTCCTGGCCCGCTTGCTCGGCCTGACCTGGCCAAAGGCGATCTTCTACGGACTCGTGTTGTCGCAGTCGTCGACGGCGATCGTGCTTCGAACGCTGACGGACCGAAACGAGCTCGATGCGCCGCATGGTCGCTTCGTGGTTGGCGTCCTCCTGTTTCAGGACCTCGCGGTCGTTCCGATGATCCTCTTGGTCCCCGCGCTGGCCGGCAACGCGGGCGCCGGGCTCGTGCCCGTAGCCGTCGCGGTCTTGAAGGCCGTGGCGGTCGTCGCCGTCACCTTGTCCGTCGCCGGCTTCGGAGCGCCGCGAGCGTTCGGGTGGGTCGCGGGCACGCGCAGCCGCGAAGTCTTCGTGCTCGGCGTCGTCGCGCTCTGCATCGGCGCCGCGTGGGCGACGGGTCGCGCCGGCTTGTCCACCGCGCTCGGTGCGTTCCTCGCCGGAGTCGTGCTGGCGGGGACCGAATTTCGACACCGCGCGATGTCCGACGTGCTGCCGCTCAGAGACGTCTTCGCGAGCGTCTTCTTCGTGTCCCTCGGCATGCTCTTCGACTCCCGAGTCGCCGTCGAGGATCCGGCCGCGCTCGCGACCTTGGTCGCGGCATTCTTTGGGATCAAAGGACTCACCGCCACGCTCGCCGCGTTGGCGATGCGCTTCCCGGCGCGCGTCGCCAGGCTCGCCGGCGCAGCCCTCGCTCAATTCGGAGAGTTTGGCTTCGTGCTCGTCGGCCTCGGGCTAGCCGCGAATATCGTCGAGCCCCACGAAGTCCGTCGCTTCGTCGCGGCCGGCGTCATCACCATGTTCTTGTCCCCCATCGTCGCGCGCATCGCGCCGCACGTGACCGCCGGCGAGCGCTTGCTTCGACCGCTCGAGCGCGTGCTCGGCGCCAAGGGCGCCGACGAGGCCGAAGTCGAAAAGCCCGAGCTCGCCCACCACGTCGTACTCTTCGGTTTCGGCGTCACCGGCAGGCTGGTCGCGCGCGCCCTCGAAGGCCTCTCGGTCCCCTACGTCATCGTCGAAATCAACGCCGACACCGTATCCTCCGCACAACGCGCGGGCGTGCCCGCGTACTACGGAGACGCGACCAGCGCCGAAGTCTTGCACCATGTCGCGATCGAACGCGCGCGCGCCGTCGTCCTCGCCATCAACGACGCCGACGCGGCCCGACGGGCGCTCCCCGTCATCCGATCGGTCAATAAAGAAGTCCCCGTCGTCGTCCGAACTCGCTTCCTCGCGGAAGTCCAACGCCTGCAAGCGCTAGGAGCCACCGAAGTGGTCGCCGACGAGGCGTTCGCCGGCGTCGAGATGGTCAGCCGAGCACTCGGACTCGCCGGCGCCTCAGCCGATGAGATCCACCGCGCAGTCGGCGCCGCAGTGTCTTCGGTCGGTGACGTCGCTAGCTCCCTGCCGAAACGCTCCTGAGTACACCCCCAAGGTCATCGCAGCAGAGCTCGCGCGAAGTCATCTCCGGGTGAGTAGGCGGTTGTCGATGAAAGTCGTATTCACGAACGTCGATCCCCGCACCGAGTAGTCCTGGGCTTTGACGAGCTCGATGATCTCCGGGAGAAGCTCCCAAGTGTCGACCGCCATGGTCTCGGCGATGATGACTTGGGGTCGGAACCGAGTGAAATCGAGCGCCTTCAGAATGGCGAAGTCGAGCCCTTCGACGTCGGTGGAAAAGAAGTGAGGCCCGCCGGCCGGGAAGTGTTTCGCCAAGACATCGTTGACGTCGAGCAGAGGCAGCTTCATGACGCGCTCGATGGCCTGGGGCCCAAGGCGCGCCGCGATCAAATCGGCCTGTTGTTTGTCGAACGTGTTGTTCTGTCCGTCGCCCCGGATGATGTAAAAATCCGCCTCGGTCTGCGCGTCCACGCCGATCCCAGCGGTCAGCACCAAGTCGCCAGGGCGCTCGCGTTGGAGGCGCTCGGAATAGTAGGGGTTGGGCTCGACCAGCAACCCACGCGACCCTCGCTCGTACAAGAGGTAGGTGTTGTTGCTGAGGATGGGTTCCCACGCGCCGATGTCGATATAGGAAGGGCGGGGGTTCTTGAGCACTCGGAACAGGTGCTCGACGATGAGGTCCTCGCCCTGCTGGGCGTAAGAGATCTTCGCCTCGCTGCGGTGTCGCTCGGGCTCCGGCTGGGTTGCGCGGGCCGCCGCCGCAGTGACGGACGCGCCCGCGAGCGTACCAAGAAGGAGACTGCGGCGCTCCATCGACGGACCATAGGCGGTCCGACGGCCACGAACAAGAAGCGCCCGCGCGACTAGATCAGCAGCGCGTTGACGCGTTGAGTTGTCGGCTTGCGGATTTGCGCTCTCGTGGCCCGTCGGCCGCGCGATGGTGAGGGGGGGACTCGAACCCCCGACCTAGGGCTTATGAGACCCTCGCTCTAACCGGCTGAGCTACCTCACCGACGGCTGGGGCTCCTAACACTTTTTTCGTGCGGTTCCCAGCGTGTCGTTGGGGATCGGGCTCACTTCTTCTTGAACAAGGCCTCGAGCTTGTTGATGTGCTCGACCTTGTCTTCCTTCTCCACCAAGCCTTCGCGAATCGTGAAGTACGTGCAGAAGTTGCCCTTCTCCTTGTCTGGCTCGTAAAACGTCACGGACTCCTTGCACTGGTTGTGCACATATGGGTCCCAGAAGCGGCAGTTCTTACAGCAGTGGAGGTCCGCGCCGCAGTGCTCGCAGGTGTCGGCCCGCTTCACCTTGTCGATGAGCTCCACCTCGTTGCCGCAGGCGTGACAGCAGAACATCGGGGTCGAGCATCCACAGCCGCCATGGCGGCGACAAGCAGAATCTTGGCACTCACGCCGGTGTCTGATGCTTCGCCCCTCCATCGGACGACGGACCATGGTCAGGCTGCGCCAGGGCGGTCAGGCTGCGCCTTCGATGCGTTTCCTCTCGATCGTGGTCGGCCTGCTCGTCTTGTCTGCATGCAAAGGCGACGAAGAAACCGCCGACGGTCCGAAGTGCGGCTACCACTCGGACTGTCCAGGCGGCGTTTGCTACAAGGGCCAGTGTTACGGCACGGGAACCTGCGTCGAACGCAGCAACTGCAACAGCGTGCCGGTCTGCGGCGGGGATGAGTTCCGATGCATGTGCTCGCCGGACAACCGCTGCTTGCCCGTTTGCGTGCTCGACGACGATTGTCCGAGCGACGGCTACTGCGTCAACGGCGTCTGCGAGAAGTACCCCGGCACCTTCGAGGGCGCCGATCCCGCCCCGAGCGCCTCCGGTAAGTTGGAGGTCGGCCTCGGTCGCGTCGAGCTCACCTTCCCGATGGGTGTCTCGATGGCTGGCTACGGCAGCCGCCAGGGCCCACGCACGCCCTACCAAGACGCGCTCGGCGGATCGAACGCGTGGTTCGACCGCCCCGACGTCCGCGCCCTCGCGTTCTCCGACGGGGACGAGCTCTTCGTCTTGCTTCGTCTCCCGATGGGTTGGTCCGAGGATTTCATGGTCACGCGTACCATCGAGAAGGTCGCGAAGAAGTCCGGGATCAATCTCAGCGGCCACTTGATCACCTCGGCAACTCACTCTCACGCCCAGCCTGCTCGCTTTTGGCACCTCGTCGTCGGCCTCGGCTTCGGCTTCTTCGGCTACGATGAGTTCAACTACGAAATCCTCGACATGCTCACCGAGTCCTTCGCGGACGCCTGCGTCCAAGCGATTCAGAACATGCGACCCGGCCGGTTCGGCTACATCGAGCTTCCGAGCTTCGACCCAGACGACAAAATTCACCGCGATCGACGCAGCGAAAACGACGGCCTCCCAGGCTACGAAGGCAAGGAGGGCAACATGGTCCTGATGCGCGTCGACGACGAAGACGGAAAGCCCATCGCCGTCCTCACCAACTTCGGCATGCACGGCACCGTCTTCGACTTCGACAACCCGATCCTCACCGGCGACGCGCCCGGTGGCGTGGAAGTCGCACTCACCCTCGGCGCCACCGCAAAGTACGGACACCCCGTCCTCGGCTTCTACATTCAAGGCAACGCCGGTGACGTGTCGCCCGGCGGAGACTACACCGGCGCCGACCCGCTCGAGGCCATGCAACTCGTGGGCGCCGACGCCTTCAAAGTCATGGAGCCCAAGCTCGACGAGATCGTGACCTCGGACGACCTCGACGTGGATATCGTGACGCAACGGATCCCGATCAGCCACGAAGCCCTCGGCTACCCACCGGGCGGCTTCTACGACTCGGATGTCTCCTGCGAAGACTCAGCCAAGAACTTCCGATACGGCGCCTTCCAGTGTGTCGAGGGCGGTGAAGAAGACACCGACCCGTCCACTCGCTTTCAGGACGGAGACCTCAACTGCGTATTCTCCATCGAGTGCCTCTCTGGCGGATATCCAGTGCCCAACTTCCAAAAGACGATCTTGGCCGTCGCCCGGATCGGCGACCTCGCCATCGCGACGATGCCCGGCGAGCCCCTCGCGACCTTTGGCAAGCGGCTGGCGCTCAAAGTCAAAGACGCAGTACCGGGGGCCAAGGCGGCCTTCGTGGCTGGGTATTCGATGGACCATCACTTCTACCTCGTCGCCGAGGACGACTACTTTCAAGGCGCCTACGAACCCTCACGCGGCATTTGGGGCTGGAGGCTCGCGGACTACTTCGCCGAGAAGTCCGTGGAGCTCGCGGCCCAGCTTGCAAAACCAAAGGCGCAGCGATCCGTCTCCTCCGGAAATCTCAAGCCGGTGTACTGGGTCGAGTCTCACCCGTGGGAGAACGAAGACACCAAAAAGAAAGTTCCCCTGACCGAGACGGTAGGTGACCCGGCCCGCGTCATCACGGACGTGCCCACGACCGTCGAGCGTTTCGACGTCACTCGCTTCTCGTGGGTCGGCGGCCACCCGGGTGTCGACCGGCCGCGAATCACGCTCGAGAAAGAGAGTGCGGGGAGCTTCAGCGTGGCAACTCTCCCAGGCGGATGGGAGTACGACGACTACCCATTCCAGATGTTCGTCCATTACGACGGCAAATGCACACGCCGGAATTGTGACGAGCACGCGTGGCGCGTGGACTGGGAGGACGGCCGAGACCTCCCCACGGGAACCTATCGACTGCACGCCAAGGGCCGCGCCTTCAAGGCGGGCGCGGTCGTCGACTACGACGCGTACTCGACGACCTTCGAAGTGCGACCCACGACGAAGCTCGAGGTCTCTGGGCTCGCCGCCGAGGCCGGAAAGCTCGTGGCTAGGATCGCCCAGCCGGCCGCCCTTTCGTTCGTGCCCGAAGCCAACGGAGACCAACGCGCCGAAGTGATCGGTCACCGCATGCGCGACCCGCGCGTCCCGCGCTGGATCGGCGCGCCCATGCCGGACGGCGCCGTGCTCACTCTAGGCGGAACCGTGCGGAACCCCGCCGGCAACGTCGCGACGCTCGGCGGCACCGCCACGACTCAGGTCGTGACGGAGGCGCGAGCGAGACCGACTCTGATCAAAGCCGATGGAACCGTGGACACCAAGAGCGAAGGCAGCCGGCCCACGACCAAGGCCACGTTCGACGTCGCCGCGCTGGCGACCGGGCCCGCGGGAAGCTACTACTTCCAGCTCACGATCACCGATGAGTTGGGAAATCTAGGTACTGCGACCGCGACCGTGACCAAGCCCTGAGTAGTGTACCCATGACGCCAGCGTCGGCGCACCTCACCCGGACTGGGATCCTGTTGCTCTCGTTGCCGAGCTCTTGTGCCGATCATCGATATCCGGTCTCCGATCCACCCATTCCCCAGCATCACCGAGCCGTCGGCGCGTTCGTGACGCCAGCCGCCGGCTCGCCCACGATCCTCTGGAACCAAGGGGACGGACGAGCGCCCGCAGCGGTCTGCAACCCATGTCCTGATTCCGCGTTCGACGTGTACGTGATGTCGTTCGAATGCGCGGACGTCTTGTCGCTCCGATCCGACTTCGAACGGCGCCGAGCCCGCGCTCCTGACTCGATCTTCAAAGTTCACGTCGACGGCGAGCCCGGACCCTGGACCGAAGTCTCCGTCGCCGACGTGGCCAAGGTCCTCGAAGCCGAGCTCTTGCCCGACTCGGCCTGCCTCGAGTTCGAGGAAACGCCGCTCTCTGAAATGCCCGTGACCGGCCGTGTGAGTCTGTTCCCGCTCCCGGACGGCCGAGCGCTCCTGATTTACAACGGCGCGTTCGTCGTGAGCCAGGAAGGCCACCTGGAGAGTCTCAGATGGGTATCGAACCTCGATGAGTCCCGACCGGGAACCTGGTTGTACGACGGCGTGAACGGAGTGATCTTCGTCGACACCGACGCCGGCACGATGTCGATCGTGGCGCCTGCGCAAGGTTCCTGCCTCGGCGTGTACGTCGGCTATCCGCTCGGTCAGAAAGTCGTCTTCGCGCTCTATCGCCCGGTCTTGTTCGATCTCGGGACCAAGAAATTCGATGATGCGGCGCTGTTCTGCGCCTCGGAGATCGGTCGCCTCGGAGTTCCGCTCGACGAAGAAGTGCTCGTCGTGGGCGACACCTTGTACCGAGTCCACGGAACCGAAGTCACTCCCGAGAATCCGCCCGGTACACCGCTCTCCATCGACGTCTCACCCAGAGGAGCCATCCTCGGAATGTCGAATGGAGCCCTCTTGCTTCGGCACGGCCCCGACCGATTCGAGGAGCTCTACGTCAGCGAAGGCCTCTTCACCCAAGGCCTTTATTCCGTGGCGAGCTCCGGCGTGATCGCGCTGGCCAGCAACAACGGGCTCGAGCAATACGTGTTCGACCAAGGCATCTGCTCGACGACGATCAGCGGAGCCACCTCGAACGCGGTCGTGCGCCTCGGAGATGGGTTTCTGAGTGTCCCCTCGACCGGAGGCAATGACGCCATCCTGCGCGAGCTCATTCGACTCAGTCCCAAACCCAAAAACCTCTGTCGAGTCCCCGCGAATTGAGCTCCTTTCGATCCGGCTCGGAGCAGGCATTTCCGGGCCTGGGAGAGGGATGTTCCGGGCCTGGGAGCGCAGGCATCTTGCCTGCGCCTAAAGGCACCGTAAGGATCAGGATCGGGCACGGGCACGGGCACGGGCACGGGCACGAAGTCCTCGCAGAGCCGCGCCGAATTTCGACGCTACTGGCTGGCGAGCTAGGGTCTCACTCATCGAGAGACGGCTTGGGTTCCTGAGGTGGTTCGCGCGTGGCGCGGACCGTCGTTGATCTCCTCGACAGCCGCCGAGGTCCCGAAAATGCCGTGCCCGTCCGTGCCCGTGCCCGTGCCCGATCCTGAGGCAGGACGAGAATTAGGCAGGATCAATCCTGCCTAAAGGCGTGGACACTCAGTCACCGCTGCAACGACTCGCAGTGTCTGGCGGCGGGCGACCGCGCGCCAGCCTCACTCATGAGGTCGCAAGGCCGAGATTTGCAGCAACCGGGATTTGCAGTATCACTCTGCGGCGTGTGTGATCAGCATCTACTCTTCGGTGGGAGCCTCCGGCCATGATGTTCTCGCACGCAGCCCACTTGATCGTGCTGGGTCTGTGGGGCGGTCTCGTTACCGCCGAGGCGATCGTCGAGCTCGTCGGTCGACGCGACGTGCGCCTTGCGTACGCCGTCGCCCGGTTCCACTACTGGATCGACCTCGTGGCCGAGCTTCCGCTCCTCGGGGCCGTCGTTGCGACCGGCCTCATTCTGTTGGCCCAGACGACGCTCGATGCGTTCCTCTGGGCCAAGGTCGCCTGCGGAGGGGTCGCGGTGATCGCCAACCTCGCCTGCGTGCTGATAGTGGTGAAGCGCTGGCGGGTCGCAACCCGAACCGGCGAGGTTCCTGATCGGTTGTCGGCCTGGGTATTGCGGCTGGCGGCGCTGGGTGTGCCGGCCGGGGCTGCAGCCCTCGTGCTCGGTGGTCGTCGGGTGGGGTGGTGGTGAGACGCCACGCGGCGGAACGCCGTCGTGCGCCTCGGAGATGGGTTTCTGAGTGTCCCCTCGACCGGAGGCCGGGTCTCGGAGCAGGCATGTTCCGGGCCTGGGAGCGCAGGCATCTTGCCTGCGCGTAAGCTTCGCGGAATC
>CAYXDO010000136.1:0-31667 GCA_964463485.1 uncultured Myxococcales bacterium
GTCACCGGGTCTGAGTCCGTCACCGGGTCTGGGTCCGTCACCGGGTCTGAGTCCGACACCGGGTCTGGGTCCGTCACCGGGTCTGAGTCCGTCACCGGGTCTGAGTCCGTCACCGGGTCTCAAAACCGCCGTCATGAGTTCGGCGACGGCGACGGCGACGGCAACGGCAACGGCAACGAACGGCGACACGAGCGGCGTCGGCGACACGAACGGCGACACGAACGGCGGCACGAACGGCGGCACGAACGGCGGCACGAACGGCGACACGAACGGCGACACGAACGGCGACGACAACGGCTCTGACAATACCTGAGCTTCAGGGCTCGAATGGGTCACTCATCAGCTTGTCTCGGACGGGGGACGCGCAGCCCGAGCCTCCCAACCCTCCGCAGAAATCGGCGGTGCCCCAGGCTGTCTCGCCCGGGAACCCTAGCGCGTCGAGCGCGTCGAGCTGCCTATGAGTATCCTCACCCGCGTTGGTGACCGGCGGGACCACGAGAACGCCGGTCGATTCGTCCGCGCAGGTTTCTCGGAGGCACGGCAGTACGAAAGCGCCCTCACAAAGGGCCACGCTCGCATAGGTAGCGTGCTTCCGCTCGGACGGAAACAGCCAAAGCCGCACGGTCCCGGAGCTCGGATCTGAACCCACCACCGTCTCGGCCAGACCGGGACCTTCGAAGAGCCGTCCTCGATCGGTCACAGTCCCTTCGTGGGCGGCCGTGTAGATTCGAGTGATCTCGAGATCCTTGGCGGCGCTGGCGGTCAGCTCCACCGCAAATCGCTCGCTGTCTCCGTGGTGCGCGGTCAGGCCGCAAGATCCGTAGTCCTCTCGCCAACCGATCATGACGAGCGCCCGAACGACCAGCGGATCGGAGCTCGCCGCGAAGACTCGACCCACGAGCTGAATCGCGGATCCGTCGGTCAACGCGGGATCCATCGGAGCAATGACGAGGACGGGTCGTAGGGCCTCGAGGAGCTCGGCCTCGAATGAGTCGGTGAGTCCGTCTTCGTCAAAGTCCGAGGCGGTGGTGGCGTCTCGCGTGAGAGGCGTACTCATCCCGCGGATACGAATCCCGCCGCTCGGAAGGGCCTCCGAGAGGGGGCCTGGACCGCGATCGCTTGGGCCCGAGTCCAGCTCGGAACCGTCCATCGGCGCAGAGTCGATCGGGCCGCTGGCGTCGGCCCCTCGCGCGTCAGCCTCGAAGCCGGAGTCGTACTCGGCGTCTCGGTCGAGAGGAGTTGGTGAATCGACGATCCCGGCGTCGAGGTCGACCTCACTGGAACCATCGTGCGCGAGTGGCTCTTCGCCGACGCAGCCCTCGACGAGGAGCGCGACCAAGAGCGTTCGAACGCTGAGTGCGCCTGAAGTCACCGAGTCGATTGGGATGAGGGTTGGAGAGACTTCAGCTCGGCGATCGTCTCTCGAAGCTTGTCCCGGCGCTCCTCGGCGTGTCGAGCGCCTTCCCGCTTCTGCTCGACCGCCTCCGGCGGCGCCTTCGAGGTGAAGGCTTCGTTTCCGAGCATCGCTCTTGCAGACTTGGCTTCTTTGTCCGCCTTGTCAGCGGCCTTCTCGAGCCGAGTGATCTCGTCCCCTAGGTCGACGTATTTGGAGAGGTCCACGTACAGCTCGAAGTCCTTGTCGTACTGCGCCGCCATGCCCTTGGTCCGCGCTTCTACGAAGGTCACCGAGTCGAGTCGAGCGAGGAAAGCGACGGGTCCGGCGGCCTGTTCGAGCATCGCCTTGGTGTGGGCCGCGAGCGGCTTCACCTCGACCGCGATCTTGAGATTGTCCTTGATGTTGCTGGACGCGCGGAGCTGTCGGACCGCGACGACGAAGCGCTGGAGCGTCGAAAATCGGGACTCGAGCTCGGGCTGGGGGGCGCTTCTGGCCTTCGGAAAGGACTCGAGCACCAGGAGCTCGTTGCGGGGCGTCTGGTCGATCCAGAGCCCGAGAGCGTCCATCGCGGGCCGCAGTCGCGACCACAACTCTTCCGTCACGAACGGGATCACGGGGTGCAGCAGCTTGAGTAAGTCACCCAACACCGAACCCATGACCCGAAGAGCGCTGCGCCGGACTGCCGCGTCCTCGTGATCGAGCCGAGACTTGCTGAGCTCGAGCGCCCAAGAGCAAAAATCGTCCCACACGAACCGATACAGCGCCTGCGCCGCAGTCCCAAAGTCCAGCTCGTCAAACCCACGTCGCACTTCCCTGATCGTAGAGTCCAGACGCGCGAGCAACCACCGGTCCTCGTCCTTCTCCCCAGAACCCTCCAGATTCCGAGCGAACGACGAAGCCACCGCCGCGCGATCGGGGCGACCCTCCCGTTCCACCTCGGCTTCGAGCGACTGAATCACGCGTCCGGCCCCGTTCCACAACTTGGTCACGAAGTTCCGACCCTCGGTGAACCGCTCGTGGCTGAGTCGGACGCGCTCGCCTTCGGTGATCGAGTACGCGAGCGTCCAGCGCATTCCGTCGGCGCCGACGGCTTCGAACCCATTCGGATACTGTTTCTCGATGCGAGTGAGTCTCTGCTTGAGATCGGGCGGCCGCGCCTCGAGCACTGGCTTCTTCAGGTCCTCCATCGTGGCGCCGTCGATCACCGAAATCGGATCGATGCCGTTGCCCTTCGACTTGGACATCGTCTGGCCTTGCTCGTCGGCCACGGTCGAATGCAGATACACGTCTCGATACGGAAGGCGCCCGTCGAAGAACAGTCCGGCGAAATTCATCCGCGCCACCCAGAAGAACAGAATGTCCTTTGCCGTCGAGAGCGTCGTCGTGGGATAGTATCGGGAAAAGTCCGGCGTATTTGCCGGCCAACCCAACGTCGACAGCGGCCAAAGCCAGGAAGAGAACCACGTGTCGAGCACGTCTTCGTCCTGGGCCCACTCACTCGGCGCGGCGGCCACTCGGTCCGGCGTCGTCGCGCTCACCAAAGTCTCGCCAGTGCCCCGATGGTACCAGGCTGGGATTCGGTGGCCCCACCAAATCTGTCGGCTGATGCACCAGTCCCGAATGTTGGTCAGCCAGTGATAGTAGACCTTCTCGTGCCGCTCCGGTCGCAAAGTCAGTCCGGACGCGTTGGTCCGAACCCATCCTTCGCCCGTCTTCACGTAGCCGCTCGCCTCGAGCGCGGCCGACGCGAGGGGCTCCATCTTCACAAACCACTGCTGACTCAGCCTGAACTCGATCGGGACTCTGCTTCGGTAGCTGCGGCCGAGGGCCATCTCGTGATCGACGATCGACTCGAGCAACCCCGCTGCTTCGAGGTCCTCGAGAGCTCGCTTGCGGCACTCATACCGGTCTAGACCTCGGTATTTTTCTGGCACCACCTCATTCATCGTGGCGTCGTCGTTCATGACGTCGATCTCGGGCAGGCCATGCCGCTGGCCGACTTCGAAGTCGTTCGGATCATGGGCGGGTGTGATCTTCACGCACCCCGTACCCTTCGTCGGATCGGCGTGTTCGTCCGTAATCACCGGGATGATCCGGCCCTGGAGCGGCAGCCGAAGCTCTCGACCTACGTGGCGCAGATATCGCTCGTCCTTGGGATTGACGGCCACCGCGACGTCCCCGAAGAGAGTCTCTGGGCGCGTGGTGCTGACTACCAGATACTCACCCGAGTCATCGGCGAAGGGATAGCGAATGTTGTACATCTTCGCCGGCGCGTTTTCTTCGTGCTCCACTTCGTCATCGGAGAGGGCGGTACGATCGACGGGACACCAATTCACGATTCGTTTGCCGCGATAAATCAGCCCTGCTTCGAAGAGCTTCACGAAGGCCACGCGGACTGCCTCGGACAGCCCGTCGTCCATGGTGAAGCGCGTGCGGGACCAGTCGCAGCTACAGCCGATACGGCGCAGCTGCTTCAGGATCTCGTTTCCGAACTGCTCTTTCCAGACCCAGATCCTGCGGACGACCTCGTCGCGGCCGAGGGCGCGGAAGTCCAGGCCTTCGGCGTCGATTTGTTTTTTCACGACACTCTGAGTTGCGATGCCGGCGTGGTCGGTGCCGGGTACCCACAACGCGTCGAAGCCGTCCATCCGCTTGTATCGGACGAGGATGTCTTGGACGGTGTTGTTGAGCGCATGACCCATGTGCAGGCGTCCCGTGACGTTGGGAGGCGGGATCACCACGACGAAGGGGGCGGCGTCCCTCTTTTCGGGGCGCAGGACGATCCCGTCCTTGTCGTACGCGGCATCGAACGCGCGGGCGTCCACCCAGCGCTGGTACAAGCGAGGCTCGGCCTCCTTGAAGTCGAAGCGCTTCGGAAACTCTCGATCGGCCACGTGCCGATTCGTCTTTGGGAAGAAGCCAAGGTCAAGTGGAATCGCCCGCGGGGACGGCTACGGGGGGCTTCAATCAGGGGACCGGTTTTCGTCTCGTCTTCGTCTTGCTTCCATCGCTCACTGGAGAATCGGGCACGGGCACGTCATGACGTTTCGGAGCTTTTCAGGGACTTCTCAGCGTGCGAATCGGGCAGGCACGGGCACGGACGGGCACGGGCACGTCATGAGTTTCGGAGCCTTTCAGTGACTTCTTAGTACACGTCCCTGGAAGTTCGTGACCACGCTGAAACCACTGAGGACGCGGAGAGAAGACACAGAGGACACAGAGAAGTGCTCATTCCATCATCTGTGTGCTCTGTGGGCTTCGGCTCGGTGCTCTCTGTGGTTTCTCCCGTGGTCACGAATCTGCGGGGACTTGTACTTAGGAATCGGGCACGGGCGTCATGGCGTTTCGGAGCCTTTTCAGTGACCTGCTGTGGCCTGAGCCAAGATGTCCAGAAGGTAGTCGCGCGGCGTCGAGTACAAGAGGTCGGGCGTGCACCTATTGAGCGGCGTCGCGTAGCTGGCCGAGGACGTCTCGACGCGCGCGAGGAAATCAGCGCTGAGTTGCACTCGGCGAAGATCCCGCGCTCGGGCAGAGCCTTCGACCGGCTTCACGTCGAGGCTCCAGGGCTCGCCCGAGCCGAGGCCGGGATGCGTGGCGTGGGCGAGCTGAGTATGGTCCAGGTCGATCGTGTAACCGGCGCCCCACCCCAACTCTGCGATGGCTTGGACGGCGCGCACGAAGATCGACGCGGTCAGGGGCTCTGCCCAGTAGCCCATGTCGGGTCGCAGGAGCGGGTCCGTGTAAGTCTCTACCAGTCCTACGACCAGCGTCGGGCTCGTGCAGATCCGCCGCTCCACACGCCGCGCTCGCGCGAGCACATCTCGCGGAATGGGCAGGCCAACGACCTCGGGCGTCGCGTTTCGGAGCCCCGGCTCGAGGCTCCGGGCCTGCTTGACGATCATCCTCGCGGGATTTTGCGGGACGCCTTCGACGAGGCGGGGCCAGCCTTGTCGCACTCTTCGAACCTCGAAGTCGAGGGTGAGCGTGCTGCGCTTGTGAGACGCGGGGGCCGCTCGGTTCACCGAGCTCAGCCAGAGGCGCGTAACGGCCTCGGTCTGTTCGAACAGGCCCCGGAGCTCCTCGTCACTCACGACGTGAGCTCCCGCAGGAACGAGTGTCGAGGCCGCGAGCCGCTCGATGCGGAGCGTACCGTCCGTCGACTTGGTCACTCTGTCCACCTCCGGAAGAGAGTCACCGGTCGGATTGGTCACACTCACCGCGCCGTCTTGGACGTTCAATTCGAAGACGGATTCGTCCGCGTGATTGCTAGGCAACACGGTGAAGAGGGCGACGCCGTTGGCCGATTCGAGCGCGTCGTCGAACCGCGCGTGCACGAGCACACCCATCCCGCCGCTCGTGTGGTCCACGAGCTCCGATCGTCGCTCCTCGAAGGCCTCGAAGGACCAGTAAGATCCCCAGGTCTTTTTGATCGCGAACTCGACCGAGTTGTTCCGATCGAGCGGATCGGGCTGGGCCTCCGGGTGGAGAAAGCCGGTGTTGGAGTCGTACAGGCCGGCGCCGTTGAACCCTTCGATGTCTTCCACGTTGCTCGAAGATCGAAATCGCAGGCCTTGCAGCTCTGAGTAGTCCGAGAATGCGGCTTGGAGCGCCGCGCGGATCACTTCGAGGGTCGCTGGGTTCATGGGGTGGGCTCGGACGCTCGCTCGTAGGCCCCCGGCGCGGACCAAGTCTCCCAAGGCGTCGCCCGCGGGGTGGCGAGCGAGGAAACCTTCTCTCGAGCTCTTGTCTTCGGCGCTGGCATACCGGAGATCGTAATCAGCCGGACCCTCCAAGCAGAGGTACCTGATCTTGGCCGACCCGCGCGGCCCGTCGAACTCAGGGTCCGTCAGCATCGCTGTGATCGTCGGCTCGAGGGGCCGCAGGTGCTCGGCGTAGGCGCGAACCGAGATCGCGACAGGTCGATCCGGTGTCGTCACGACGCCCGCGTCCAAGAGAGCCAAAAATCCCGCTGATTTTCCGCCGATCACCGGCCGGAGCTGCTCGACCTGGTCGAACGAGTAGCTCGCGAGATCGAACACGTACGGAACGCCGCTGAGATCGATAGGATCGACCCGGATGGGTTGTTTCTGAGTGAGTCCTTGGTAGGCTCGAAGCTGAGCCTCGGTGATCGCCATCAGGTCGAGCTCGTCAGGCGATCGGGCGCGAAGAATCACCGGCGCGTACCCTCGTTCGAGCTGGTCGATCTCCGGGTTGTCGAAGAGCCCACCCAAGTAGGCGTTCGGAATGCCACGGTTTCTGGAGAGCACGGCGATGTGGGCGAGGGGCGTCTGCGGTACCGAAGTCACCAGGCCCGACGCTGGCGGGAGGTAGTCGGGGATGAAGTCCGTCAGGAGCACGTCCGACGAGCGCGCGAGGGCGAGGTCCTCGGGCTTGGCGGCGCGAATCACACGTAGTCGCCCGGCCGTGATTCCGTCGGCATACACCTCGACTTCACCCGGGACCGCAAGGTCCGAGTAGCGAATGATCTTGCTCGCGAGGGGGTGGCCTTGGGCGAGCAGCTCCGAAAAGAGTCGCTCCTGATTGGGCGATCGTACGGCCCAAACCAGCGCGTCACCGATCTCTGCAGGGAGAGTTGCTCGAAGCGCGGCGAAGAATAGCTCGAGCGCACGAGCCGAGAGGCTGTCTTGATACTCGAGCTCGAAGACGAACATCTCGGGCCGCACGATGGGTTCGGACAAGGCGGGGACGGTGATGAGCTTACCCACGCCGAATTTTCGATCGTCCCCGGAGAGTGCGAGCGTGTAGAAGCGCGGAGAGTACAGGCGCCCGTCGGCCACCCACTTGAGGTCGAGCGGGAGAGTCGTCTTGTCCTTCGCCCAGAGCTTGATTTCCTCGACCGTGGAGAAGCTCAGGCCGGTCACGGGCTGAGTGTCGGGGTCGCCGGGAACGGGATGGCCGTTCAGCAGCCGAAACCAGTACCACTCGTCGTGGAGGGTGTAGGTGGCGCTGTCCATGTACAGGACGTTCGGAGAGTCGAAGAAGGGCGCGATCACGAACTTCACTTCGGGGCGCGGGCCGGGCGCGGACAAGGCTGAGAGTTGTTGGCGGGAGTCGATCCTCGGCACGGTATGGTCGTCGAACCCGGTGCCTCCATCGGCAGACGGAGTGCCTCCGTCCGAGCTCGTCGAGGTTCCCGGCTCGCAGGCGCAGAAAACCGTGAGGCTCGAGCACACGAGTGTCAGCTTTGTGAAGGTCGATCGCATCTTTGGCCGTTCGTCCGAGGGCCCGCGTTCGCGGGAACCGGTGGAGCACGTGAGGATAGCAAGTTTTGGGCCTGAGAAGCAGGCCGCAGTCTAGGGGTCTTCAATCAAGACGAGATGCGTATGTATGAACGAGCGGTGCCGGACGTCGCACGAGGGTGCGCCACGAGGACCTGGAGTCCTATGAAACTGCCGTCATGAGTTCGGCGACGGCGACGGCGACGGCAACGGCAACGGCAACGGTTTTTCGGTAGTCATGAAACTCGTCTAAGTGCCCGAAATAATCGATGGAATCGTTTTTCACCAACCTGGTAGGTAGCCGCCTCTAGGGCCCGTTGCGTAATCCTGCCTAATCCTCATCCTGCTTTAGGATCGGGCACGGGCGCGGGCACGGGCACGGGCACGGCATTTTCGGGACCTCGGCGGTTGTCGAGGAGATCAACGACGGTCCCCTCAGCCGCCCGGGGGTTCAAGAAAAACGCGCGATGACGGGCAGGTGGTCGGAGAGCGTTCCTGCTTCCTTCATGACTCGCGCCTCCCTGAGCACGAGCGACTCGTCGTGGAAGAGGTGATCGAGCCTTCGATTGGGCGCGTGCGACGGAAAGGTGAAGGACTCCTGGCCCGAGCGCGCCCGCGACATCACGTCCGAGAGTGCACTCCGAGCGCGCCCGAGCTCAGTCCCTCGGCTGGGTTCCAGGAGCTCGCGCAGAATGAGCATGGTCTCGTCGGAGCGAAAGTCGGTCTTGGGTTCATCAACAAACCCGTGACGTGCGAGCGCCTCCGGAGGCACGGTGTTGAAGTCGCCACCCAACAAGGTGACCGAGTCGAGGGAGCGAAGCCGAGCGGCGATCCGTCGGGCTTGGTCCATTCGATTCTCGGCGTCGAACGCCTCCAAGTGTACGTTCACGACCCGGAGCGCTCGTCCTGGAAGTTCGACGCTCGCGCACGACATGAAACGAAAGGGGTAGAAGGGGCGGTACCAAAAGGGTTGATTCTTGGGTTTCGGGAGGAGCTCTCCGAAGGCGCTCGTCATCGGGTGCCGACTCAGAATCGCCCCACCGGAGACGATGTGACCCCACCAGTTGGAGGGACGCCACGACGGATAAGGGACGAAGTTGGATCTCCACGTGACGATGGGTGCGACATATCGTAGACCGCTCGACTTCGCGATGATTTCGGCTTCGTCCAGGTCGTGGCTGCGGGCGGACGCAAAATCGACCTCCTGCAGCAGCGCGAGGTCCGCGCCCACGTTTGCGAGCGTGGAGCCCATCTCGGTCAGCGTGCGAATGAGTCGCTCGGCCGATTTCGGAGCTTGCTTCTGCCGTCCTTCGCTCCCCCATCCGAAACCCCACGCGATGTTCCAGGTGACTACGGTGAGTTCAGACGGCCGACCGCTCGCCACCCGGACTCCGAGGTCGCGAACGGGCACGTCGATGGGCCCCGGAGCTTCTTGCGGTCCGAGGAGGAGGTCTGGGAAAGTCATCTCGGGTTTGGGTGGCTCGGCGGAGCGCGCGAGTCCGAGTGGCGTCAGCCTGGCGGCCATGAGAGGGCGCGCCCGGCGAGGAGGTGGACGTGGAGGTGGAAGACCGACTGGCCGGCTCCGGCACCGTTGTTCATGACCAGCCGAAAGTCATCGATTCCGCGAGTCGTTGCGATCTTGCCGGCCGTCGTGAGGAGGTGACCGATGAGTTGTTCGTCGGCCTCGACCGCGCTCGAGAGTCGGTCGATGGGTTTTTTCGGGACGACCAACAGATGAGTGGGTGCGGCCGGGTGGATATCTTCGAAGGCGAGGCACAGGTCGTCTTCGAAGACGATCTTCGCTGGGATTTCGCGATCGATGATGCGCGCAAAAATTGTCTTCTCCATGGAGGTGTGTTTGCCACGAGCCGGCGAGTCACGTCACCGATAAATCCGCCGAGTGATCGCGTCGGCGTCGGGTCTTTTGGCCAGGAAGTCGAGGCCGAGGGCGAGCTGGCCGCGTGCCCGGAGCAGGTTGTGGTCGCCGCGAGTCGCGTATCGGTTGGGGTTCCAGCCGAAATAGGACTCCTGCAGGGCGTCCGCGGCGAACCGGGCGGAGAGCTCGAGCATGATCGTGCCGATGGCGGGGGCGATGGCAGCGACCTCGTGCGGTTCGAGGAGCCCTCGCGTGGCCTGGGCGTAGCCTTCGATGGCGGGCTGAAAAAGATCGAGATCGAAGGAAACTCGGGTGGCGTCCTCTCCGGCGGGGTTGCACCAGGATCGGAACGCATCCCCGAGCTCGAGCGGGAGGGGCATGGGGGCGACCGTGTCGAGGTCGACGAGGGCGATGGCTCGAGGACCGGAGTGGGAGAACATGATGTTGGTGATCTTTGGGTCGCCGTGGACGACTCGCTCCGGCAGGCCTTGGAGAGGGGGCAGCGTGGCGATCGAGTCGAAGAGGGTCTGCGCGAGCGCTGCGACTTGGGCATGTAAGCGGTGGGCGCTGTGAGCTTCGAGCGCGGAGCGGAGGGCGGTGAGGTGTCGCGGCGTGTCGTGGACTCCCAGGCGGCGAGCTCGGAACGACCACTCGAGGTCGCCAAGGGCGGCATGGAAGCGCCCGAGCATGACGCCCGCTTCGCGGGCTTCGGCCGGATCGGCGAGCTTGTCGATGTTGCGGCCGTCGATCCAGGTGAGCATGCGCCAGACGCCAGCGTGCGGTTCGTCGGTGCGTTCGATCCAGAGCTTTCCGTCGAGGGCGGGTCGGAGCCTCGGCGTGGTGACTCCCTTCTGGGCGAGGTGTTGGGTCACCGAGTCGATGTCTTCGTGGACCAAGGGCGAGAAGATGCCGTTGACGCGCTGCAGGGCCCAAACTTCGGGTCCTCTTTGGATTCGGTAGGTCGCGTTGATCAGTCCGGTGGGGACTTTTTCGACGCGATCCGGGGAGACTCCGAAGGCGCTGAGCACCGGGTCGAGGGCGGGGTCCACGGTCCCGTACGGTCGCGCCATCGCGCTCCGGTCGCAAGAGCGAGTCGCGCCTCACACCGCGGGTCTTGATCCTGTATATTGCGCGGAGTGGGTGCCTCCGGCGCCGTCATCGTTCATCACATCGGAGGAAAGCTGACGCTCGGGTTCGTCCACGAATTCGAGCCGCAGCAACGAGTCCTTTCGGTGGCACGCGAGCTCGGTTCGAGCGCGGCCGTTGAGGTCGCGCTGGGCGCCGTCAAAGCGGTGTATTTCGTTCGATCGCTCGAACACGGTGCGGACGAGCGAATGGGTGAAGCGGCCCCCGATCCGCCGGGCGATCTTTCGACGGTCGAGTTCGTCGACGGCACGAGCATTCGCGCGCGCAAGGAGCAGCTCGTTCAGGGGCGTGGGTACTGGTTGCGGCCGGAGCACGGCGACGCCAACGCCTCTCGGATCTTCGCGCCTGCACAAGGAGTGCAATCGATCAAGCCATTGGCGGGCAAGCCAGTGGCCGTCAAAGGTGCAATTCCTGCGGCAAAGACGAGCCCCGGTACCGGGATGTCGTTTCTGGGAAGGCCGCCGCCGCCCGAGCATGACGCGTCCTTAGGGGCTGCTGGCGCCGTTCCAGCGGTTCCGACATCGGCGCCGGCCCCCGCGGCTCCAGGGTTCATCGCGGCGCCAGCAGCACCGACGCCGGCCCCTTGGGGCGCGGCGGGTGCTCCGGCCGCGCCTTTCGGCAGCTCACCTTTCGGCAACTCGCCGCTCGGCTCGAAGGCGCCAGGGCCCCAAAGAGCCCCCGGCGCGGCTCCCTGGATGGAGCCTTCGGCGCCGCCGGCCGCTCCCGCGGCGCCCCCGCTCGGCACACCGCTGCCCTGGATGCAAGCCTCTCCGGCATCGATCAGCTCAGGGCTAGGCATGGGGGCAGGCCCAGCGGCTCCGATGCCGTCCCCGCCGATGCAGGCTGTGCCGCAGATGCAGGTGCCGGCCGCTCCGCTTCATCCCGCGCCCGTCCCGCCGCCGCCCGGAGGTTGGCCGTCGACGGCTATTCGGCAGGCCCAGGCCCCGTCGACGCCATGGCCGACGCCGCCTCCGCCGCCTGCAGGGGCATGGGGTTGGCCGGCCCCGCCCGCGCCGCCCGCGCAGCCCGCACCGCAGGCTTGGCCCCCCGGCTTGGCGCCTGCGACGCTGCAAGCTGCACCGATGCAACCCGCGGCGGCGGCTCCGGCCGCGCTTTGGCCAGCCGCGAGCCCCCAGTTGCCGAGGTCACCGACTCCGTCTTGGCCCGCTCAAAGTGATGATTTGGAGCTTCCGGACGATGTGCTGGCGTCACAGGACCTCCCAAAGCGCCCCGAAGCGATCCCTGTCCCGGTGCCCATGGAAGGACCCGACCTCGGGAGCCTTTCGTTCGTGGACTCGGCCGTCGTCGAGCGAACGAGCTTCGAACGGCCCGACTCGAATCAGCACCCGACGCCTCGAAGTGATCCGCTCGCGGATCCAGGGTGGGGCCTCGATCTCTCGAGCGACTTGGTGCTCGGACCCACCAGCCCCTCGTCCGCTCCGGCGACTGCGTCTTCGAGACCGCACGTCCCGTCGGCGCCTCCTGCGTGGCGCAGCGACGCGCTTGCCCCGCCTATCGTGCCCTCTCAGCCGCTGGTGCCTCTGCCGTCTCGCCCACCCATCGAGGCGCAGTCAGCGCCCCCGCGGCCCGATGATTCGTTTTGGCCGGCCCTCGAGCCGATCCGGCCGCTCGCGGAGATTCTCCCGCCGGCTCGGGCACCCTCACCCGGTCGTTCTCCGGAGACCGACCATGGTTGGTCCGAATCGCAGGCCGAGCCTCGGCCCCAGGTGTGGCCGCAGCTCGCCCAGGTGCGGCCCGAGGTCCCGAGGCCTTTGCAGGTCGAAGAGCCGATCTCGCCGCTGGCTCCCACGCCTCCTCCCCGGTTGGTTCCGTCGCAGCAGCCTCCTGCTTTCAACCCGTTTGGGGCTGCGGCGCCGGTGCGCGAGGTCGCATCGCCCTGGGCCGACGTCACTCCTCCGGTTCCTCCGCCCAAACCCCTCCCCGCCGATCCGCCCCGAGCGAAGGCGCTCACTCCTGCGGAAGCCTGGGCACGAGCACCGGCTGCGCCTGCACCGAGCCCGAAAGCGCAAGTGAAGGAAGCCTGGAGCATGCCGGACCGGTCCAAGGAGGCGCGCGAAGCGACCCCGCCCGCGCCGTCGGATCCAGGAAAGAGGAAGACCGCGGATCTGCCGAAGCCACCAGCGGACTCCGACGCCGCGCTGCGTTCGTTGGAGGCCATGCGCGCCAAGCTCGAGCGGCCCCACGAGTCTCCACCGCCGGCCAACACCAGAGGCTTCGAGCCGCAAGGAGCGCGCCCTCGGCCCCAGTCTCCGCCCGTCCTCGAGCCCGCCGCGCTCGTCGAGATCCCGGAAGCGGAGAGCCGCAAAGAGATTGACGACGAGCTTCGAAAGTACCTCGAAGGACTCTGACCATGTCTGACCACTCTTTGGGCTCGACATCGGGCTCGACACAGCGCCAGGCGCTCAGGGACTGGCTCGTCGGGCGCCTCACCGACGACGCTTATCTCGCGGATTGGGCGCGCCTGCTGGAGTCCGGCTACCAGGCGTGGCTGGCCGCTCCCCTCTCGGAGCTCGTCCCGGAGTCGAGTGTCCTGGCCCTCACCAACGTCACGCTCGAACCCGCGCGGCTGGCCGCGGCGATCCGGCCCATCTTCGGCGCAGGCCTGCGAAGGTTGGTGAGCGACGCGAAGAAGGACACGCTGCCCCTGCGCGACTGGGTTCCGCCCGAAGCAGAAGCCGTGATCGCCGCAGCCGCGAATCGCCCCGGCCTCGTTCGCAGAGAGTGGGTCGAGACGATCTTCAAAGAAGAAGCGATCGAGAAGATCGCGGCCGAAGCCCTCTTTCGGGCCCTCAAGGACTTCTCGACGGTGATCTCGAAGCTCATCAAGAACCTCCCGATCCTTCGGCGAGTTCCGATCCTCGGAGGCGGAGGGATCGCCGGAAAGCTCGTGGAGGAGATCGAACGGCTCCTCGAGCCGGAGATCCGATCCTTTCTGGCGGGCGGGACTCGACGAGCGCTCGATCGCGCGTCGGTGTTCGCGATCGACCACCTCGACGATCCGGCATCCCGAGCGCTGCGAAAAAACGTCGCTGCGTTCATCTTGTCGAAGAGCCCGGCCTTCCATATCGACCCGCTCTCGCCGGAGGTGCTCGCCGACGTAGAAAGAGCAGCCGTCCTCATCTCCGAGCGGATCGCGGCGAATCCGCGATCCAAGGAGATCGCGACCCGGGTGATCTCGGAGCTCGCCAAAGGGAACGGTCACAAGACCTTGGGGCAGGCCCTCGACGAGCTGGGCGCCAACGTGACGCCCCCGTTCCATGAGCTCGCGATGATCACGTGGCCGGCCGCGAAGCGCTTGATTCAGAGCGAAGGTTTCAAGTCCTGGCTCGATCAGATCCTGGAGGAGCTCTTCGTCGAGGCGGGACGGCAAGGCTGAGGAGCGCTGCGGGCGCGGAGCTGAGGAGCGCTGCGGGCGCGGAGCGAGGCGGTCGAGCAGCTCAGTAGCGGTACCACTCCGGCTTGTACGGACCCTCTCGAGCCACGCCGAGGTAGCTGGCCTGCTTCTCGTTCAGGCGCGTGAGCTTCACGCCGAGCTTTCCGAGGTGCAGCGAGGCGACCTTCTCGTCGAGGTGCTTGGGCAGCCGATAGACCTTGCCCTTCTCGTACTCGGAGCGATTGGCCCACAGGGCGAGTTGAGCCAGCGTCTGGTTCGTGAACGACGTCGACATCACGAACGACGGGTGACCGCTCGCGCAGCCGAGGTTCACCAGACGACCGCGCGCCAGCACCGTGAGCCTGCGACCGTCGGGAAAGATGAACTGATCGACCTGCGGCTTCACGTTCTCCTCTTTGATCTCCGGGTTGTTGGTGAGCCACGCGATGTCGATCTCCGAGTCGAAGTGGCCGATGTTGGCGAGGATGGCTTGGTTCTTCATCCGCTTCATGTGCTCGCCGCGGATCACGTCGCAGCAGCCAGTCGCGGTGACGAAGATGTCGCCCATGGGGGCGGCGTCTTCCATCGTGGTGACCTCGTAACCTTCCATCGAAGCCTGGAGCGCGCAGATCGGATCGATCTCGGTCACGAGCACGCGGGCGCCTTGTCCTCGTAGGGACTGCGCGACGCCCTTGCCAACCTCTCCGAAGCCCGCGACCACCGCGATCTTACCGGCGACCATCACGTCGGTGGCGCGTTTGATGCCATCGAGGCCCGACTCACGGCAGCCGTACAGGTTGTCGAACTTCGACTTCGTGACGGAGTCGTTCACGTTGATGGCGGGGCAGAAGAGCTTGCCTTGCTTGGACATCTCGTAGAGCCGATGGACACCTGTGGTGGTCTCCTCGGAGAGGCCGCGGATCGGATCGGATCCCGAGAACATCTGGGGGTGTTTGTTGTGGACCCAGAGCGTGAGATCGCCGCCGTCGTCGAGCAGCATGTTGGGTCCTTTGCCTCCGGCGAACGCAGTGAGCTGTCGCTCGATACACTGCTCGTATTCGGCCTCGGTCTCGCCCTTCCAAGCGAACACGGGCACGCCGGTGGCGGCGATGGCGGCCGCAGCGTGGTCTTGCGTCGAGTAGATGTTGCAGGAGGTCCAGGTGACCTCGGCGCCGAGCTCCTCGAGGGTCTCGATGAGGACGGCCGTTTGGATCGTCATGTGAAGGCAGCCCGCAATTCGTGCGCCCTGGAGCGGTTTTGCCTCGCCGTATTCGGCGCGCAGAGCCATGAGGCCCGGCATCTCGGTCTCGGCGATGCGGATCTCTTTGCGGCCCCACTCGGCCAATCGCATGTCCGCCACTTTGTACGTCTTCGTCTCGTCCACTCTGAACCTCACTCGCGCCGCTGCGCTGCCTCGATAGTGCCACGGAGCTTCGCCCGATCGACGGGAATCTGCTCCGAGCTCCGTGGGAGGGGAGTAGGTCAGGCCCCCTTGCTTGGGCAAGCGACTTTCGTCGGGTGGTGACCCCAGGTGCGGCGCGGCGCCGCACCCAGAATCCTTTGGGCGCCTGCCAGCATCTGACTTTCGAACGTACGCGCTGGATCGCGCGAACCGGAGGAAAGCCATGTTGGAGAAGATGCTCGTCAAGAATGAAGCAACGCCCGATCGAATCGCCAGGGTTGTGGCCGGGCTGGCGCTATTGTCGCTCATGGTCGTGGGGCCCAAGACGATGTGGGGTCTCGTTGGTCTCGTGCCGCTCTTGACCGGAGCGCTCGGGAGCTGTCCGCTGTACACGCTCTTCGGGGTCGGCACCTGCAAGGTGAACACAGCGAGCTGAGCGGGACCCTGTACTCGGACTTCAGCGCTTCTCGTCGTCGACGAGCTCGTCGAGCCTCGTAGGCAGAACTTTCGCCAGCGTGGAGTCCTGAATCCCATCCACGCGCCCCAAACCGGCAGAGGACACGTACACGTGACCGCTGTCGATCGGCTTACCAAACCACACGTCGGCGAGCCGGTCTCCCTTCTGGTTGTAAAACGTCGCCCGACGTTCGGGAGGCGCGAGCTTCCATGACGCGAGTTGATCCGGCGTCGCGCCATCGATCACGACCCGCGACGATCTCAGCGTCGAGAAATAGGTCAGCACGGCCTGGACCTTCCATGGCTTGGCCGATCGATTCGTCGGCTCCAACATGCGCCAGGTCGATTCCTTGGCGTTCGCCGCGGCGATGTCTCGCTCGATCCGGATCTTCTGGCCGCTCAGCAGCCACAGGTCGAGCCGATGCACCTCGTCGATGTCGAACCTCGAGATCGTTCGATCTCGGAAGTCCGCGAAGCTCTTGTCGAGATCCGAAGGGAACGCGTCGTAGACCTCGGCTACGAACGAGGTGCCTTCCAACTGTAAGAAAGGCCCGCGGGGCTCGCGCCCGTCGCCTGCCGCCAGCCCGACCGCCGCGCGAACCTCGACGCCGAGGGTCTGCTTCACGGCCAAGGCATACGCGGGAGGGTTCAATCCGAATCGCTTCGTTACCTCCGGAGGGTCCTTTTCGATCGCGTCGGTCGCGAAGCTCTCGGCCTTGAGGTCCTTCGTCAGGATTCGAAGAAACGAATCCACGATCAGAAAATCGGCCGGGCGGGGGACCTGACCTGGGCCTCGCACGAGCCACTTGTTGCCCGTTCGATCGAGCCCGAACGCGAGCTTGCCGCCCTTGTCTACTGTAACGCTCGTGATCGCGTCCTTGGGCCACAAGATGATCCGCTTGTCTCGGTAAGCGTAGAGATCGAGCGAGAGCGGCTCGTAAAAGTTCGCCCGGGCGCAGTGGATGGCGTCCTCTTGCTCGACGCTTACCCAGAAACACTCTTCGGACTGGTTGCGGGCGCCCACGCGGAGCTCGTGGGTCGTGCCGTCTTCGAGGAAAACTTTGGCGATGACCTGCGGGTGGTCGAGCCCGTACTGCGCGCGAACCGCTGCGGTGACGGCCTCCGCGACCACACTCGTCGAAGCGACGGACACCATCGAGTCGATCGCCGCGCCGACGTTGTTTTGGTCGGCGGGCCACTTGATCGGGCGCTCGATCAGCCAGAAACCTTGCGCGGCGAGCGAGGACGTCTTCACGAAGCGGAACGACGTGCCGCCGACGGTCAGATCGAACGACTTGACGTGTGCGCTTCCCCAGCCGGTGAAGAGCCGCTCCCGCTTCTTCATGTCTTCGTGATGTCGACGGTCGGCGTCGAGGTCTGCGATCGCCTTCCAGGCCAGCGCTCCCGCGAGCAACACCACGATCGTCGCGCCGATGGCCGTCCGGCCGATCCGCTTCACTTGCGCCTCCGAACGGCCCACACCGAGAACCCGAACCCGACGATCAGGAGCGGAAAAAGGTTCACCGACACGAACGTGATGAACGCGAGCTGGACCTCGGTGAGGATCAACGTGTCGCCCGAGACCTCGCGTGGTCGAATGGAGATCTTGGCGTCGTCGCCCACCGTCCAGTTGATCGCGTTGGCAAAGAGGTCGGCGTTCGCGGCCATGGGCGAGAAGCGGTTGGAGGCGAAGCTTGCGTCACCGAAGACGACGATTCGCGCTTCGTCGCTCGTCTTGTTCGGCACCGCGGCCGTGTTCTTCTTGGACGCCACGGCGACCGGCACGGGGCCTGGTAGATCGTCTTCGTCCTTGGAGAGGTCGCCACCCTCGCGCCACTTTCGTTCGGCCCAGCTCGTCGCGCCGGTCGAGAACAAGGTGACCGGCTCGACCGAAGCGGTGCCCGCCACCGGCGCCACACTTCGGGCCCAGTAGAGAAAGACCGCGCTCCCTCGCAAGAGCGACGTGATCGCGTGCTCCTCGAACTTCAAGATCGCATGGGAGTCCGGCCCGAAGGGTTCGACGCGCGCCTTCGGATCCGGATCGACCACGAGGTTGTCGCCGACGTCGATGCCAAAGGGCCGGACGATGGCGTCGACACCCGCGTCGAGCCCGACGTCGAGCAGCATCGTCACGCGACCCCCGTGCGCCAGATACGACGAGATCGCCTCCACTTCGTTGGGAAAGAGCTGGCTACGGGGTGCGACGAGCAGCACCGCGGCGGCGTCTTCAGGCACGCGATCCCGCGACAACAGCTCGAGCTTCTCGACGAGGTAGCCTTCGTCCCGAAGCTCCTTCGCCGAACGAGCCAGGCCTTCTTCGGACTGTCCATCTTCGAGGCTCGGCTCGCCGTGGCCCGTGAGCACGTAGACCTTGCGCGCAGCCTTCTGAGCGACCTGGACGATCGCGTTGGTGAGCAGCTCCTCGTTCGGCACTTTGATCTTCGTTCGCCGCTCACCCTCTCCGACGACCACGATCTTCGACCCCGTCGACGTGATCTCGTACTTCTCCTGGATGTCCGGAGGCGCCTTCTTGGGATCGATGAGCTCGAGCTCGATTTGATCGGAGTGTGTCCGATAGAGCTCCAAGAGGGTCTGCAGGCGAGCGCGCTCGGTGCTTTGGGGCCCTAAGAATCCAATCACCTTCACCTTCGTCTTCAGCGACTTCGCCACCTTCACCGACTGGTCCGCGAGCGTGAACTTGGCGCCCTCCGTGAGGTCCCACTCTTTGCCGCTCTTGTGGGCGATGACGTTCGCCGCGACCACGACCCCGAGCCCTCCGATCGCCAACACGATCTCGAGCAGCACGATCGCGATCGAACGTGCGCCCAACGCGCGAGAGAGCGAGGATCGATTCGAGATGCCGTAGAACGCGATGGCGGCGACGGCGAAGACGGCGTTGAAGATCCCGATCTGAGACGTCGATGGATCGATCGCGTACAAGACCGCGCCGAAGACGAGCGCAGTCACCCCCAAGACGCCCGCGACGATGCCGATCGTCGCCACCATCGTGGTCTCGGTGAGCATGCCTTCACGCGAGCGCGTCTCCTTCGAATCGCTCATCTCAGCGCCACCGATGCGACTCGATCACACGCTGCGTGAGCAAGACGAACAACACGCTGATCGAGGTGAAATAGGTGAGATCGGCGACCAACAGTCGGCCCTCGATCCCGCGCGAGACGTGAGCGACGGGGGAAAGGTATTCGACGGCCGCGCGCCAGTCGCCTTCGAGTCGGCCCGCGATCATCGGCAACACGAAGCTCGCGAGCAGGATCGCGAAGGTCATGAGCGAGGCGACGATCTGCGACTCCGTGAGCGACGAGATCAAGAGCCCCACGGAGCAGAAGGCGATTCCGAGCAGCGCGAACATGACGGACGCTGCGAGCACCGGAGCCCAATCGACGGGCCTTCCGAGCGCGGTCTGTCCGTAGAGATCCAGCATGAACGGAAAGACCAAGGGCAAGGCGGTCATCGTTACGACGATGACGCTGACGCCGAGAAACTTTCCGAGCACGAGCTCGAAGGAACCGATCGGAGCGCTCATCAACAGCTCGAACGTCCTCGAGCTCTTCTCTTCGGCGAACAGGCGCATCGTGAGGAAGGGGACGAAGAAGAGGAACATCCAAACGCCCGTCGTGAACATGGGCGTGATGATCATGTCGTTGAAGTTCAAACGAGCCGCGAGCTCGGGCTGCTGCTGGCCCATGTAGAAGTTCTGGAGCTCCACGTAGCGGTTCAGCGAGCTGACGAACACGAGCCCCATCAGGAACGCGAACGCGCCGAAGCCCGAGTAGGCGATGACCGTCGTGAAGTAGACGTTCAGCTCCTTCTTCGCGATGGCGAGTGTGTTTCTCATTCGTTCAACCGAGCGCTAGGCGCGTGAACACTTGCTCGAGGGGCGCGCCGTGTTTCTCTTCGAGCGCGGCGAGCGAATCGTCGGCGGCGATCTTGCCGCGAGCGATCATGATGATGCGCTGACAGCTCGCGCGGACCTCCCCGAGGATATGCGTGGAGAGGATGATCGTGTGTTTCTTGGACGCGCCGAGCTCGAGGATCAGCTTGCGCACTTGTTCGATCTGGATGGGGTCGAGACCGACGGTGGGCTCGTCGAGAATCAGCACGTCAGGGGACCCGAGGAGCGCCTGGGCGATGCCGACACGCTGTTTGTAACCTTTGGACACGTTGCGGATCAGGCGCCCGAGGATGTGATCGACGCCGGCGTTTTCGGAGACTCGCTGGATCTCGGCTTTCGAGCTGGATCGCGACACGCCTTTGATACGCGCGACGAAGCCCAAGTACTCCTTGACGGTCATGTCGAGGTACACGGGCGGAATTTCCGGGAGGTAGCCGACGCGCCGCTTCACTTCCATGGGGTCTTCGAAGACGTCCACGCCGGCGATGCGAGCGGATCCTGCGGTGGCGGGCAGGAAGCCGACCAAGATCCGCATGGTGGTGGACTTGCCTGCGCCGTTGGGGCCGAGGAATCCGACGATTTCGCCGCGGCCGATCGAGAAATCGAGCCCATCGATGGCGACGTTGTCTCGGTAGCGTTTGGTGAGGCCTCGGACCTCGATCATGGGCTCCTCGTTGGTCCCGGATCGACTTGGTTCGTTCATGATGTGCGCGTGCTTGAGACACAAAGGCGAGCGGGCAGGTCTCCCCTTTTCGCAGCCGGGCGAATACCCGCGAGATCGTTGATCTGTCAAGGAAACGTCTGGTAAGGCGGCCGCAATGCGTGACTCGCGCGTCGATCGGAAGAGGCTGCTGGTCCTCGGGCGCGACGCCGCTCGTTGGGTCGGGGTGTTTGCTGAAGCGAACGGCGTGGAGGTCGTGTCCGAGGGGAGCGCCGCCGACGTCATCGTGTTGGAGGCGTCGGCTCCGGACGAAGTGAACGTCACGCTTCGTGGCCGACCAGCCTCTCGTACGTTGGTGGTAGCGCCGCGGCGCTTGAGCGAGAACGAAGTGCGCGCGTTCGCGGCGACCGGCGTGTACCGAATCATTCACGGCGCGTCGAGCGTGCTCGACCTCGCCGTGGCGTTGTCGGACCTCTTGTTCACGTCGAGTGTAGAGCAGCGGAGCTACGGCCGCCGCGTCGGCGGCCTCACGGTGCGCGTCGTCGCTCCCGACGGGAGCTTCGCGGCGGGCCGTCTGGTCGGGATCGCGCGCGCGGGCGGGTTGGTGCTGACCTCGAAGCGACTGCCGGAAGGCAGCGCCGTGCGCCTCGAGCTCGAGCTCGGCAACGAGCGCCCCGCGCTCAAAGGACGCGTCGCTTACGTCAGCGAGGACCGCCTCGGCATCGAGTTCGCGCTCGAACAGCCCGAGGTCGCCCCGGCCATGGCTGACCTCCGCTTCATGAGTCGACCCAAAGCGCCCGTCTCGGCCTGACCAGAGCGCCGCGCTTGACGCCGTGCCCGGGGGTGGCTAGCCCAATGCGTCCGTGCTAACCGACCATCGCGGTCGGACCGCGACGAGGAGCAGAGAAGATGGGCATCTTTTGGGACCGAATCACCACCCAGTTCATCGAGATCATCGAGTGGCTCGACAACGATCACCAGACCCTCGTCTGGCGATTCCCCGTTCGCGGCAACGAAATCAAAAACGGCGCCAAGCTCATCGTTCGAGAGGGCCAAACCGCGATGTTCGTGAACGAAGGAAAGCTCGCCGATACTTTCGGCCCGGGCACCTACACGCTCACGACTCAGAACCTCCCCATCCTCGCGACACTCAAGGGTTGGAAATACGGCTTCAACTCACCCTTCAAGGCCGAAGTCTACTTCGTCGCGAACACCGTTTTCACCGACCTCAAGTGGGGAACTCAGAATCCGATCATGCTTCGTGACCCCGAGATCGGACCAGTTCGCCTGCGGGCCTTCGGCATCTTCTCCGTCAAAGTGGGCGACCCGACGAAGTTCCTCAGAACTTGCGCGGGCACCGACGGGTCCTTCGAGGTCGACGAGATCCTCGGACAGCTCAAGCGCAACTTGGTCTCGCGGTTCACCGGAGCCCTCGGCAAAGCCAAAATCCCGGCGCTCGATCTCGCGGGCAACTACGAGGAGATTTCCGGCGCAGTCAGCCCAATCCTGAAGTCCGACTTCCAGGAGCTCGGTGTCGACCTGGTCAAGTTCCTCATCGAGAACATCTCGCTGCCGCCAGAGGTGGAAAAGATCCTCGACAAGCGCAGCGAGATGGGACTGATCGGCAACATTCAGCAGTTCGCGGCGTACCAGGCAGCGTCCGCCATTCCTGACGCGGCGAAGACACCGAACAGCATGGCTGGAGCCGGAATGGGTTTGGCGGCGGGCTGGCACATGGGAGGTCAAATGGCGAACGCGTTCGCGCCTCAGCTCGCGCCCCAAGCCCCCGTTCCCGCGGCGGCCGCCCAGATTTCTCAGACCCCAGCGCCCGCCCCACTGTCGCCTGACGACATGGTCACGCGCCTCAAGAAGCTCGACGCGCTCAAAGCCGCGGGCGTCTTGAGCGAGGATGAGTACGCGAAAAAACGCGGCGAAATCCTCGCGTCCATTTAGGTTTCGGCCCAGCCCTCAGCCACGCGGCCTACTCATTCCCGCAGACCGCCGACAACCTCGACATTCCTCCCATTCAACGGTCGCGCATCGACGGCGGGACGCGCCCGACGTACCATGTCGTCCGTGCTTCGTTCGCTCGAACCTCGAGATGTCGACGCCGCGACCTTTGCCCAAACCCTCGCCTCGATGGGTATGGACGAAACGGCGCTGCGCATCAGCGATGGAACCATCCTCCCTTCCACGACCGGACGCATCGTGGAGACCGCGGTGGCCAAGCTCCCCGTCCTGTCCGAAGAAGACCGAGAGCTCCGCCTGGAGGAGACTATCGGACAGGGAGGCATGGGCCTGGTCCGCCTCGCGGAGCAGGTTCCGCTCCACCGCAAGGTCGCGGTCAAGACGCTGCGGTCCGATCGTGAGTCGTCCGACTCGACGATTCGACTGATGCGCGAGGCCTGGGTCACCGGCGGCCTCGAACATCCGAACATCGTGCCCGTTCATGCGCTCGGCAGATCGAAGGAAGGCGCGCCTCTCCTCGTCATGAAGCGGATCGAAGGCCGACCATGGTCCGAGGCCCTGCGCACCGCGAAGCTCGATCTGGTGAGGCATCTGGAGATTCTGATTCAGGTGTGTCGAGCCATCGAGCTCGCGCACCATCGCGGGATTTTGCATCGAGACCTCAAGCCCGAGAACGTCATGATTGGAAACTTCGGCGAGGTCTACCTCCTCGACTGGGGGATCGCGCTGAGTATGTCCGATCCGAGCGGACGGTTGCCGGTCGTGTCCGAGTCGGTGGGTATGGCCGGGACGCCGGCCTACATGGCTCCGGAGATGGTGGACGACCGCTGTGATCGGCTGAGTCCGCGTACCGACGTGTACCTTCTCGGCGCGATCCTGCACGAGATCATCTGCGGCTCGCCGCCCCACGCGGCCAAGAGTGTGACGGACATGTTGTTCCACGCCTTCAAGGGCGAGGTCCCGCCTCACCCTTCCACGGCGCCTCGAGAGCTCTCCGAGCTCTGCCAGAGAGCGCTCGACCCGAAACCCGAGAAGCGGTTCGAGTCGACGACGGCGTTTCGCGAGGCGCTGGAAGGGTTCCTGCGGCATCGAAGCTCGGAGGCCCTCGCGACGGAGGCGCGAGCGCGTCTCGTCGAGCTCGTGGCGGTCCTCGAGAGCGGCCCGGAGAACGCGTCGCGTCTCATGTCGATCTTTGGTGAGTGTGTTTTCGGCTTTCGTCAGGCTCTGCGCGAGTGGCCGGAGAATCAGAGCGCCCGCGCGGGGCTCGTTCAGGCCGTCGAGCGAATGGCCCACCGCGCCATTGCTCGGCATGAGTTGGGATCTCTCGAGCACGCGCTGGCTCAGCTCCCCGAACCCAACCCAGCGCTCGAAGCAGCGCACGCGGCGCTCGTGAAAGAAGAGCAAGCAGAAAAGGAGCGGGTGGTCAGGCTCGAGCGCCTCGAGCGGGAGCTCGACCTCTCGCTGGCCAGCGGCGCGCGCACCTTGGGCGCGTTGGCCATAGGGCTCCTCTGGATCGTCGTCCCCATCTTCTTCGCGTTCATGGAACGGGCGGGCCATCCGACGGACGCGAAGGTCGTCTTGATGGATGCCGGTGTCGGCTGGGCGATGGTCGCCGTCCTGACGTGGGTGAGTCGTCGAAAGATACCTCGGAATCTCATCAACCTACGAATCATGGGTTCGGTGATCATCACGATGGCCGGAATGACACTCACCCGGGCCTGGGCGTTTCTCAACGGACTCTCTGCGCCGCAGTCGTTTCAGCTCGACTTCATCAGTCTCATCGTGGCCGCCGGGTTCATCGCGTTGGCGATCGACGTGCGACTGCGGCTCGTGACCGGGGTCTACTTCGGTGCGTTCCTCGTGAGTTTGATGGTCGACCCGAAACACGTGGTTTGGTGTCTGTCGCTCGGAAATGTCTTCGCGATGGGCCTCATCGCCTACATCTGGGGCGTTCGGAAGGATTTCGGGTGCAAAATCATGGGAGCCCACATCATGGGTCACGCGAATCCGAACGCCTTGCGCTGAATGGGTTGCTTCGAGTCCCATTCCGATCCATGACCCGTCGATGTCGCGCCCAATGCTCGCCGCTGATCATCGGCAAGCTCCTCCGAGAGCTGCTCCCAGTTCGGGGTGGCCACGTTTCGTTCGAATTCGTGGAGGTGACCGAGCGCGATGAGGACCTGTTCGTCATCATGCGACTCATCAACTGGGAGCATGAGTCCCGTGGAATGCAGTGTCCTCGCCCCGTGACACGTGGCCTGCTGAATCGTCGGACATGAGGTCGGCCCGCCGCTCCAGGCAAAGTCTCCGGTCTCTGTCGTTGTGGAGCGCGCTCCTGGCTTTCCGGACGGTGCCGGCTTTCCGGACGGTGCCTGCCGGCTTTCCGGACGGTGCCCGGCACCGTTCGGTTCGAAGCTGGCACCGTTCGGTTCGAAGCTGAAGCGCCTGCAGCGTTCGGTTTGAAGCTGAAGCGCCTCTTCGCGCGCGAGCGGGATGCCACCGATCGTCGATGATGACAACTCATGCACGCTGGATGGGTGTGATGCGCTGGCCGGAGTGACTCATACGGCGGTGACTGTGCGACAGGCTCGAGACCTGCGATGGCGCGGGCACCTGACTGTCCGAACGACGTTGTGCCAACCGTGGATGACGGCAACTCGTGCACGCTGGATGGCTGCGATGCGCTGGCCGGAGTGACTCACACGCCGGTGAGCGCGGGGACGAGTTGCTCGAACGGGAACGCGTGCGAGGCCTGCGATGGCACAGGCGCCTGTGCGAACGGCGTTGCGCCGACGGTGGATGACGGCAACTCGTGCACGGCGGACGGCTGCGATGCGCTCGCCCGAGTGACTCATACGCCGCTGACTGCGGGGACGAGCTGCTCGAACGGGAACGCGTGCGACGGGCTCGAGGCCTGCGATGGCCTGGGGACGTGCGCGAACGGCTATGCGCAACGCCTGCACGTTTGGACGGTCTTGGGTTGGCTTGGTACCCACCCATGTCCCATGAGAACGCGCCATCTGCACCACTATTCGGCACCAAGCCAAGGGTTCGAATCATCTCGAGGATTTGGTCACGTCACGTGCCTGCGCCCTACTCCTTTTCACGCGCCCTGACGCCGTAGTCATGCCTGACCCGCAGGGCAAGGGAGAGCGCCGAATCGTCGCAGCCGTGCTCGACGCGTTCGGTTTGTAGCTCGGCCGGGGTCGAACGAACGAACGAGCCGCAACGAACGAGCCGCACTTGCGTGGCGAGAGGCCCCGACGTAGCCTCGCCCGGTGTCGGGTGAAGGATGAGCGGGCCGTCCGTGATTCGGAAGGCCGGCCGGGCCAGAGCCGACGAGGCATCCTGGCTCCGATCGGAGGCCAGGTCGCGATCTCGTGCCACACCCTGTTGACGCCGTGATTCGAGTGGCCGAGAGTCTGCTGGTGAGTTTACTCCGCGGAGCGATTGGCCGATGATGACGGATTTAGGATTGCTATGTTGCGGAAGACCCGAGGAGTCGCCCGATTCAGAGCTCGGCTCAATCTTCACGTACATCCGGAAGGTGATTGATCTGCTCCTCGAGCAACTCGAATGGCTCTCAGGGCAGGAGGATGATCGCGTCTCAGTCCTGGCGCCATTCCTGGGGCGTTCCCTTCTCGACCTGGCGACAACCGCACTCATCGGCCGATTCGACCCGATCCGGGTCCTGTTCATTCGACGAGTCCAGGCCCATCCAGATTATACGACCTCGCAAGCTTGGAAGGCGTCCATTCGTTGGCAGGGTGACGTTCTTGCCGAGAAGGAGAAGGATCTTTGGGGACAAAACGTCGAGTACAAAAAGGTGACGAGAGCCCTTCTCGGCGACTACTACGACGAGTTGATATGGCGACCCGCCGTTCTTCGATTGGCTTCGCTGGCACCGCGAGGGGACAGATGGCTGGCAGAGCTCGCAGGCATCCAAGCCGAGAGCTTCGTTGCGCGAAAACGCGACGATATTTCCCGGCAATACTCCTCACTTTCGAAAGGCATCCACCACGAGTTTGTCATGCCGCCTGGAGCCGTATATGACCGCGCCACGCTATCAGACCTTGTCCGCGGCACGATCCACAGTATCGCCGATTTGGCTCTGGTCTCGCAATTTGTGCCCCACGCGGAGTTCCTTCTCTCGCCGTCCGAGGCCGTCGAGGTTTTCAACCGCATCGAGCAACTTGAGGTGATGCCATGAGTGATGAAGCAGAAGCCCAGGCCGAACTTATCCTTGCGGCTGAGGACTGCGACGCCGAATTGTTCGACGAGCTCCACAAGTTTCCAACCCGCAACGATAAGCGAGTCTTGGGCTCGCTGATGGCTCACGGACCGGTCTTGCTTCGCGGCGGCCGCGGCACGGGAAAAAGTGCTTTCATGATCGCGGCTTCGCGAAAGCTTGATCCGGCAACGCCGAGCGCAACAGCAGTCGGCATATACATGAGCCTGAGGAATGCACCGCTGCTCAAGAGCACAGGCCGGAAATATGAGCGAATTCTGTGCACCATCATCATCCGAGCCGTTCAGGAGGCGCTTGGCAAACGAGTTGGAGAGTTCGACCCTCCTGCCGACGTGAGCTCCATTCAATTCGCGCTGACGAGATTGGCGAGAACTTTGGGCAAGCGGATCGTCCTGTTTTTCGACGACGCAGCTCACTTGGGGCGGGAGGCTTCGCTCGAGGAGTTTTTCGACATCTATCGGACTCTGTCTGGCAACGCAATTTCCTGCAAAGCCGCGATCTATCCTGGCGTCACTCATTTCGGAGTGCGATTCGATGTCTACAACGACGCCAGCGTCATCGAACTTCTACGAAGCGAGGAAATTCCAGGATTTTCTGAGACCTTTTCGGAAGTCATGGCCGCTCGCTACCCAATCGCGTTTGACGACAAGCTTTCCAAGGGACTCACGCGGCAGTCGGTTGCTGCTTTCCTTGCTCAGGCTGTCCTCGGAAACATGCGGGGCTTTGTCTTCGCCTGCAACGCGCTGAAGGCGGCGTCCGGGGAGCACGAGAAAATTGGCCTTCCGCAGCTAGGCGACACTCTGATCCAACTCTCCCGTAACTATTATTGGCCTTTGCTCGAAGAGATTCGGCCGAAGCTTGGGAAGTATGAACCGATGGTGACCGCATCGCGACAGGTGGCTGAGATCATCTTCAAGGAGACGGCGGTGAAGGCAGGTAATCCTCGAGATGTGCTGCTTCACCGCGAGCTGGATGAGCACCATTCGAGGCCTTTGCAGATCCTCGAGTACGCGGGATTTGTTTCCAAGCGCGAAGTCTCGAGGGCAATGAAATCCGGGGGACGCGGTGCTCGCTATGCGCTCAATCTCTGTAACCTTCTCGAGCAAACGCCAACGGCTCGCCTTACGAAGGAGTTATTCGATCTCTGGACCGCGTCGACCCGGGAGGAAGCAGTTCAGTTCGGTAAGGCCAGCAAACTATCGTCTGTCAGCCTTCCAGAGCTTCCCGATACCGCGGATTTAGCAATTTTCAGCGAGCCAGTTTCGAAGCTCCACAAGTCGAACGTGTATCCCTACGGACTGACCGATCACAAGATCAAGGTTCTGGCGAAGGCGGGAATCAAGTCGGTCGGCGACCTGGCCGACGCCGACGATGCGGCGCTGGACGCGCTGCCAACGATCGGACCTGCAATGGTCAAGCGAATCAGGACCGTCCTCGGTCAGGCGATTTGGATGTAGGCACTTGACCCGCCGATGCCGATGCCGATTCCGAGCGGTGCTTCCGATTCCGAGCGGTGCCGGGCACCGTCCGAAGGCTCGGGGGGCACCGTCCGAAGGCTCGGGGGGTATCGCCTTCGTTGGACTTTGTGCCCCGCATCGGAAACAAGAGGCCCTCGAACAAGCGCAAACCTGAGAAGGGTGAAGCGTGAAAGAAGCGCGATCGTGGAAATGAAAAGGCCGACGAAAGGCGAGACTACAATCGCCAAAGGCCAAAGGATTGGGAAGGTCCGTGGCCGCCGCCCAATTGATTCTCAGGATAAATTCACGAATGATTTCGCAAACAAGAGTGGAGCGGAACGAGTCGAAGAGGCCAGGCGACTCCTGCTTGATCAGAAAGTGACCCGCGTAAGCAGGAGGCGTGCGCGCTCCCTCCTCGAGCTCGCCGCCGCGGACGGTGACCCCGAAGCCCTGTATGCGCTCGGCACCTGGTATCTTCACGGGGTGGGAGTCCGTCGGGACTATCGAAAGGGCGCTGACTTACTTCGCCGAGCCGTGAAGACGAGTCATGCCGCAGCGATGTTCGACCTTGCCGTGTGCTTCGACACCGGCAGAGGACGACGCAGGAACTTGCGAAGCGCCTTCGCACTCTACCGAGAAGCCGCGGAACGCGGAGATGTTGATGCGCAGGGGGAGTTGGCCCGTTGCTTGTTTTACGGATTCGGGTGTCGGCGGAACAAGCGGGAGGCCGCGCTTTGGTACATGCGTGCAGCAAGAAAAGGGGATTTGGATGCGATGTTCGCCGTAGCTCGTGATTATGAGGTCGGGTCTACTGTGCGACGCAATCGCGGAGTCGCTTTGCGGTGGTACGAGCGTGCCGCAGAGCAGGGGCATCGGGCCGCGTGCAGTGCGGTTCAGAATATCAAGAAACAGTTGAAATCACGGTAGACGTCCCCCTGACTCGCGTTGGCCATAGGCCTCCTCTGGATCGTCGTCCCCGTCTTCTTCGCCTTTATGGAACGGGCCGCGCAAACTCGGGTTTGGTCCGCCTACGGCTTGCAGAGCGAAGTGAGGCCGTTCGCACGGCGCTGCGCGGAACGTTCTGGTCCTGAGTATGAGTACGGGTTCGCATATACCTATGATGTTTGCACGCTCGGACGCGTGAGGGGTGTCCACGCCAAGTCACGACGTCCTCAATCCGCTCCTCTGACCGCGTCGTCCGCGCTTCGGGGAAGGAACCCATGATGGTGTCACCGACGTGTTTGTCGATCGTTACACGCGCGTAGTGTCTAAATCGCCCTCAAAACTCGGGGCGTCGCAGATGGGCTCCTGTGCCTCTTTTGGGACCCAATCCCCGAAAGCCCAAGTCGGGTCTCCGGCTCTCTGGAGTGAAGTGCCAGCGACGATCCGGGGAACGGTGTTCCTCCTTCTCGACCCACCACGCTGGTCCCCGCGCGCATCGCTCGACCCCGCTCCGTGGACCTCGTCCGCTCTCTCTCGGTCCAGCCGTCGAGTACGCTGCGTCATACCAATCGAAGCACCACTCGAAGATCGTCCCACCGAGATCCGCCGATAGTCCCCCCAACTCAGAGTCATCCACGGACCAGCCTACAGGCGTCACACTCGACGACCGCTGCGATGAACTCGGCGGAAAGCGCTCGACGAGCACGCTCCACTCGGCTTCCGTCGGCAACCTCTGGCCGTGCCAACGAAGGTACGCCTCGGCCTCGAACCAAGAAAGGAAGGGCCCGGGGATCGACGAGGGTATTGTCGGGCGACCGGACCTTCCGATGACCCAGGTGAGCTACCCGACGACCACCCCGCCAATCGTCGCGAGGCGCGGAAATGCCAGGCACTACCCATGCCGCGGCAATTCCCCCCTGTACTCGAAAAATTCGGTGGCACGAAGGGCAGCTCCACTTCCTCACTCGACCCACCCCAGATTCTCTCCCAACTTACCCATTTCAGGGGGAAGGCTAACGCGAGACTTGGGAATCGAGAGCTCACGAGCAGGTACTCATTTCGAGCGCTCCATTTCGAGCGCGACGTCGACGGCCGAGTCTTCTATCTCAACGCGCCGGTGAACTCACGGTGCCGATTCACTCGCGGCCGCCGCCAGGGGCGTTCGGAAGGACTTCGGGTGCAGAATCATGGGAGCCCACATCATGGGTCACACGAATCCGAACGCCTTGCGCTGAATGGGTTGCTTCGGGTCCCATTCCGATCCATGACCCGTCGATGTCGCGCCCAATGCTCGCCGCTGATCATCGGCAAGCTCCTCCGAGAGCTGCTCCCAGTTCGGGGTGGCCACGTTTCGTTCGAATTCGTGGAGGTGACCGAGCGCGATGAGGACCTGTTCGTCATCATGCGACTCATCAACTGGGAGGATGTGCGCGGTCAGCTCTCGATTCGGGACGTGAAGGAGCAAGAGGTCCTGCTCGTCCCGCGCTCCCATCGAGCCGATCCCGAGCGCGTCGTGGAGTATTGTCGAGGTTGGGTTTCGGCGCTGGAGAAGGTCTTTGCGAACGGCGACTTTGCGAACGGAGACGGGCCCGAGTACCTGCTGCCGCACGACCTCATCGCACCCAAGGTCTTGGGGTTGTCAAAGCCTCGTTCGGCCGAAGCCTTCGAGGCTGCGTTGTTGGTGAAGTCGAGGCTCGGACGGTTTCGTCGAGACGGCTGAGACCGAGGAGGCAAAAGTTGCGCGCGGGTCACTGCCCTGCGTGGGCCGAGGGCATGAGTCCCGTGGAACGCAGTGTCCTCGCCCCGTGGCACGTGGCCTGCTGAATCATCGGACATGAGGTCGGCCCGCCGCTCCAGACAGAGTCTCCGGTCTCTGTCGTTGTGGAGCGTGCTGGTGGCGACCTGTCCGTCCGCGGCAGCAGGGCAAGGAGACATCGAGAAGCTGATCCTTGGGGATCGAGTAAGTGGGTCGCAGCGCCCGGGTTCTCCGGAACACCGCGAGGCGCTGCTCCGGCTGTACACCGAAGTTGGATTCGTGCCGATCTGGGCAGCGAGCGGCGCACCCTCTTCGCAAGCCTACGAAGCGATCTTCTCCCTCGAGAGCGCGGGAGAGTTGGGGCTGGATCCGAACGACTATGGCGCAGAGATCCTGAGCTCGCGAGCCTTCGAGCTCGAAGGCGCGGGTCCGGCCGAGCTGAGTAGCTTCGACGTGAGTCTGAGCTTGGCCGTCCTTCGATTCCTGTCGGATGTTCGCTTCGGAAGAGTCAATCCCCGCACGCTGGGGTTTGGGTTCAAGCCGCCACGCGAGGACTACGACCTGGCTCGGGTCTTGGCCGACGCGCTGCGGGCCGATCGGATCGCGGAGCTGTTCCACGAGGCCGAGCCAGACCTCACGCAGAACGAGCTCCTGAAGCACCACCTGGCCGCCTGCGCAGGAGCTTTTCGCTAAACCGCGCCGTGATTTCAGCCACGGGTGTGTTCGGTGCTGGCCGCCCAAGGATGGGACGAAGCTCGAGTTCAATCGGGCGCAGATCCGCCTGGCCATGAGTCTTGGAATGCTCACGAAGATGT
>CAYXDO010000137.1:0-31626 GCA_964463485.1 uncultured Myxococcales bacterium
TTTTTTCGACAAACTTTCCCGAAGCGCACTCAGATCCAGGCCCGGCTGCACCCGATTCAATAATCGCCAAGCGTGTGCCTCCAGGACCTAGGGAGTTCGGTCGAGGCTTCGGGGTCAATCACTTGATCGCGGCGACGAGACTCTGCCGATCTTCGATCGCCGCGATACTCAGCGACCTGTCTAACCTTTTCTGGAGCCCTGCGAGCGCCTTGTTGGGCCCGAGCTCCTACGCGCGCGTCACTCCGGCGGCTCGGAGCGCTCCCATACACTCGACCCATCGCACCGGCGCGGTGATTTGCTCGATGAGTAGCGGCTTGACTCTCCTTCGGCCGCGGGCGCATGAGCGGTGAGTGGAAGGGCGCTCACCGCCAAGGCCACCGCCTTTTGGGCTCCCGCGTGCCCGTGTTCGGACGGTGCCCGTTTTCGGACGGTGCCGCCCGTTTTCGGACGGTGCCTGCCCCCGTTTTCGGACGGTGCCTGGCACCGAGTACGTTGCGAGTACCGAGTACGTTGCGAGTAGGCAATGAGTATGCTCTGAGTACGTTCCGGGGCCGGGCACTGAATACGTTTTGGGCGCGAATCAGGGGACGGTGAGGGCACCGCTTGGAATCGGGGGGCGAGCGAGACCTACCCATTCCAGGCGGGGTGGGACCGAGCGCCACCTCCACGAGCGCCTGCAGCGTCTTTCGCTCCGTCGCGAAAGGTGCTTCAAGGAGCAATGCCATGGGTTTACAGCCCCCACACCGGCGGAATCCAGATTCCGAAGGCAGTCCAGGATCGAGCTCGCGAACGGATCCTTGCTCATGCCGAGCCACGATACGGCAGGCGTTGGCGCATCGAGGTCCGGTTCCGCGGAGCCTTGTGCTACGTCGACGCATTCGCCAGGGATGGCGATGAGTTCCAGATGCGCCTCGTTCGACTTCGTTTTTTCGGAGGGGACCGCTGGACACTCGCGTTCTACACGTATAGCCACGAAAAGTACGAGCCCAGCTTCTTCCCCTCGGGCGAAGATTTCGGAACGCCGGAGGAAGGGTTTGATGTCGGCGCCGTGTACCTAGACGAATGAATGACCATTACGGTTCACGGTGCCTCGTTTGCGCACGGATGAGTAATTGAGCACGAGCTTCGAGAGGGCCTCGCGGGTCCCTCAACCAGTCAACAAGTCCCCGACTCTGGACTTCGAGCGCGAAATTTTGCAGAACGAGCCATGACCAGCGACAGTCCCGAGACCTTGCTCTTGGACGCCCGTGAAGTCCAAACCCTCGTTAGTCGAGCGGCCCTCATTTGCCGGCAGTTCGAAGAAGGGGAGAGGCTCGACGAAACGAGCGACACCCGTTGGATCCTCGCCGCGCATGCCGGCCTTCGCTTGGCCGGCCAGGTCGTCGGACGGCTACGAGATCCAAAGCTGGCTTCGTCCATGAACACCTGCGTCGTCTTTCTTTCCGAGGCGGATCTATACGATAACTTCTTCGAGAATGAGATCGCGGAAGCGGTCGGATCGTTCGTGGCGCGACCGCTCGACGAACGTCTCGTTCCTCTCGCCGAACATGAGTGGCCTTCGATTCGGGTCGTGCTCGCTCGAAGGCTCTCGCCCAAAGACCCAATTGGTCGGAGAATGTTGGACATACTCTCTCGTGACCCGGACACCGAGATTCGACGGCTGGCTCGAGGTCGGCTCGCGAAGGCCAGCATCGAGGTCGGGTGGTGGGTGGGAACCTTCTCCCATGATCCCGCGACTGAGTCACCGGACCAGCTCGAGGCCGCCAAGCGAATCGCGACTCTGTTCAACTCGGCCGACCAACCTGCTCCCAAATCGCAGCTCCTCGAGGCGCTCTCCGAGCTGAACGACGAGCTGGCGACCAACCTCGGCGCGCAGGTCATGAAGATGGTGAGCGAGCTTCAGTGTCCCGCGCTCATTGCTATTCTCGACCGCCCAGTTCCGCGACGTGCGCTCATCCCAGCCTTCGAAGAGCTGTCATTCAACGCCCACGAATGGTCCACCGCGCTCGCCCAGCTTTCCTCGGCGGCCCGACTGGAAATCTCCCTCGAGGCTGCGCGGCGCAGCCGAGCTCGGCCGGAGTCTGAATACTACGACTGGAGCTCCTCGGCCTACCGCCTGTCTCTGCTCACCTCCACCCTTTTTCCGCCCGGACATGACCTGTCCGAGCTTTTTCCGGTCGCCTTCGAGGGCTGGCCAGCTCCGCCCGACGATCGACACAACTTCGTGCTCACTAACCTTCGAGGCCCGTTCCGGCACGAAGATGCCAATTTGAGCTCGATCGCCGATCAACTCACGGGTATCGACTGGAACGACCCGGGTGGCGAGGACATCATCAAATTGCTCGTCGGAACCGCTCCGGCCGCGGTTCAGCGAAGTCTCGCCCAAGAGGCCGTCGAGTCAGCCAATGAAGCGCGCATTGCCTGGGGGCTTGGTGTCTTGCTGAGTTTGTCGAAAGACCCAGGCACCACACGAGACCTCTTCGAACGGCACCGGAATCTCGTATACAAGCACTACGAGCTCATTCGTCTCGTTCTCCCTCTGGCTCGTGAGGAGCTTCGCGCAGGCCGGCTGGATCTGACTCGAGCGGCCTCGGTCGTGTTCGCCCAGCGCAAGGCGGCTGAAGCTCCGCCGATGGATGCCGTCGAGGTCGATGAGCTGTACAGATTGCGAAGGGCTGCCGCTCGAGAGAAAGAGGTCTATTGGCGCGACGTCTTCTGCTGGATCCGTACCGTCGCCGGGGGTGACTGGCATGAGGACGACAAGGCCCTGCTCGAGCTCGCGTTTCAAGCGGCTCCAGAGACCGAGGGGCTACCGTACACCCTGGCCGGTGTCCTTCAAGCCCACCCACTCCCGAACGACCAAGAATCATTCGATCGATTCTCGCGATTGCTCCGCATGGCTGGTCCACGGGAGCGCGACTTGGTGCTTTTCTCCGCGGAATCGGACGCCAAGGCGCGTCCGGGCGGCCTGGAGCTCATTCGAGCGTATCGTGGGCTTGCGGGTGAGGAGGAGTAGTCATGGGTTTCACGAATGAGCTGATGGCCTTGCCTGAGTTGGCGAGGCTCCTCGAGCGAACGAGTGGATTCTCGGCCGAGGCGGAAGCGATCACTTCACGGGTCAAGCTGCGCGAGTTGGCCGAACCGTATACGGCTGCCATGTGTTTTCTTGCGCGCTCGGCGGCGACGCTCGAAGGCGACGCCGCAACCGACTTACTTCTGCGCACCCTTCAAGCCGCCGAGCGATTCGCCGGCACTTTCGAGAGTCCGCTCGCCTCGCTCACGAGAGGGGTGACTGGCGTTCTCTCGAGTGGCCAGGTGCCGCTCGGCTTTGCCAAGAGGTGGGCATCGCACGATTCCGAAGAAGTTCGGAGAGCAGTCGCTTTGTCGCTCCAGGTTACGAGTCCCGAGGCGAGCACGATCTTGGATCGGCTCGCTCGGGATTCGGCTCCTGAGGTGAGGGCGGCCGCCCAGCGGCGCCTAAAGGCAAGCCAGGAGGTCCCGTGGTGGTTTGGGAAGTTCTCGTCCGACCCCGCCGTTCGCCTCGGTACTGAGGTCTCCGAGACGCTGAAGTCGACCTTGGCTCGGCTCTCCGCGTTGCTCGACGGGTACACGACGGACGATGCCTCGGCGCTCGGCGAGCTCGCCCGAGTGCTTCCCGACGATCTCCTGGCAGACTTGACCATCACCCTGGTTGGACGGAGCCGTCACTCTCTCGACTACCCCGAGCTGGTGAGTGTGCTGCTCGACAGGCCCGCCCTTTCGGGACGTTTCATAGAGCTGGTCGAAGCCTTCGCTCGCTCCGACAAGAATTCAGCCAACCGGCAGTTGGGTGCGCTCGCCGCCACCAAGTCCGAGAGCTCGAGGACCGAGCTCTTCTGGGCTCTCGTTCGGGCGGCTTCCACGCAGCCGAGGAGCGCCCGGGCCGAGTTGTTTTCTCCTGCATCGAGTCTCATGAGGATCGCCGGCGAAATCTATCCTCCCCTGGCGAATCTCGAGCCGCTGCTCGATTTCGTGTTGAATTGGAGTAGCTCGGATTCAGCTGAGGCCAGCCAGTCGGACTTGGCGATCTCTTGCGTCACGCCTCTTTTCGGGAAATCCAAAGAGGGCGCAAGCTCGGTTCGGAGCCGCTTTTTGCAGGCTCGGCTCGAAGGCTTCAAAGGAGGTTGGAGGCCTTTGGCGAATGTGTCGAGCCAGGTCTTCTCTGGAGGCACCAATGAGGAGCTTCGTCCGTTCGCCGAGGCGGCTCTTTCGAGCGCCGACGATGGTACCGTGCGTTGGGGGCTCTTGACCCTGTTTCGAGCCTACGATCCAGAGCGAGATCCACCCGGGCCCGTGCTCGCCCGAGCTCTCTTTTCCGATCCACGGTTTCGCCCTCTTCTTCTCGATCCGGCTCTCGTCGATTTCGTGGTCTCGATGGCCCGCGAGGCCTTGCTCGCGCAGGAGCTCGAGCTCGAGAGCGCCTGCAAGGTGGTTGGGTCGATTGAGCGCGTTTACGGGAGTGGTGATCCGAAGCCGTCCCCTTTTTTCGTGCCGGCCCAGCCGATGAGCCAGGCCGAGTGGCGAGCGTTTCGAGCCATCCGGGATCGTTCCCAGCCCAGCGCCAAGGCGCTGAAGTGCATCGAGCGCCAGTCCGACGGCCAATGGGCTCCGGAGGACCGCCGATTCTTGGAGGTATGTTTCGGCGCGGTCGGACCGGAAAACTGGATCGCGTTCTCCATCGGGGAGGCCTTGCTCGAAAATCCGCCTCCGGATTTCGCGGACCTCTTCGGCCGCATATTTACCGCCAACACCGCGGCCTTTCACCGCCACTGGAGACGGCAAGGGAAGGAAGTGCTCACGAAATTGGGCCTCGATCCTGATCTTGCGGGAAGTTGGTCCAGTTTCAGCTCCGTCGAAGACGACGACTAGGTCGGGGTTTGGATTTCGAAACGAGGAGAGCATCGGATCTTGGGACGCTGTCCGATCGACGCGAACGGTGAGGAGCAAAAGGTGCCTGAGCAGCCGATTCTGGGTTTGATGGAAGAGAGTCTCCTGCCAAAGGAGACCCGAACTTTGCCGAGAAGTGTGTTCGTGCCCGTGGCAGGACCGAGCACCTTGGTGGTGGGACAGTCCTTGTGTGTCATCTCGGTGAGCTCGACGGTTGAAGTTCCCAGTTTGGTATCCGGGCGTTTTGGCTCGCTCGCGGAAGTCACCTCTTTGGACGCCGAGTCGGTCACGCTTCGGGCTCAATCCAGAGTTCGCATCAAATCGGCCAAGGGCCGGGAGCCTCCGTTCATTGCCCAGGTGGAAGGTCTGGACGCAGCGCCAAGTCTACCCGCAGAATTGATCGCGTCGGCCCGGAGCATGATTTCGGCGCTCGCGGAAGGAGGCGTGCCCGAAGTCGTGGGTTGGGAAGCCAACTTCGAGAAGGCCTTGCTCGACCTCGTCCGAACCTTGCTCACGCCCGACGAGCTCAAGCTCTCGATGATCAAGCCGATAGGCGAGGTGCTGGAACAGGTCAGCCGAAACTGGAGGGCCGCCAAGCCGGCCGGAGAGGCTTCGCAGAGACTCCTGGAGATCGGTCCGGAGCTCGCCGGAGAGCTCAGCCTCCGGCGGCGTCACGAGCTTTGGTCCGAGATCGTAGCTATCCAAAAACGCCTCGACGTGTATGACCCTTCGCTCAAGATCGATGAAAGTGACAACCTGGGAAGACTGACGAAGAAACTCATGCAAACAGGGCTCCCGGCCGACGTCATGTCGACGGCGAATCGGGAGCTGAAGCTGCTGAGCACGATGTCGCCAACCCACCACGACTATGCGACCTATCTTTCGCACCTCGACTTCATCGCCCGGTTACCGTGGCATCCCGAACCGGTACAGAAGGCCGACCTGAAGCGGGTCGCCGAAGTCTTGGACAGAGGCCATTTTGGCCTCGAGAAGGTGAAGCGAAGGGCGCTGGAATTTCTGGCCGCGCGCGAGCTGGGGGGTACGTCGGCTTCGATGATCTTGTGTCTCGTTGGCCCGCCCGGTGTTGGAAAAACGACCATCGCGCGAGCGATGGCAGAGGCTCTTGGGCGGAAGTTCGTTCGAATCGCGCTCGGAGGCGTGCATGACGAATCCGAGATTCGAGGTCACCGGCTCAGTTTCGTCGCCGCGGCTCCGGGCCGCATCCTGAATGGAATCGCGCACGCCGGATCCATGACTTCACTGGTGTTGCTGGACGAGATCGACAAGATCGGAACAGACCGAGGTCGGAGCCCTGGTGCGGCGCTGCACGAAGTCCTCGATCCGGAGCAGCACACTCACTTTAGGGACAACTACCTCGGGCTCCCGTATGACCTCTCGCATGTGCTGTTCGTTGCAACGGCCAATGATGAATCGTTGATCGCCCCGACGCTCAGGGATCGCCTCGAACCGCTCGAGATCGAAGGGTACTCGGGACTGGAGAAGAAACACATTGCCAGAGCTCACCTTCTCCATCGGCTCCAGATCGAGCACGGCCTTGGTGCCGAGCCCGAAATCAGTGACGAGATTCTCGATAGGGTCATCGATGGATACACAAAAGAGGCGGGAGTTCGGCAGCTCAAGCGGGTGCTCTCGAGTCTCTACCGAGGCCGGGCGCTCGACGAATACAATGGGACTGCCCGGCCAAGGGAGATCGACGCGAGTGAAGTGGAGGAGCGCCTGGGGGCTCCTTTGGCCAAGATCGGACGTCCCAAGGTCCTGCCAGTAGGCGTCGCCCTCGGGCTCTCGGTCGGCCAAGATGGCGGCTCGATCTTGGCGGTCGAGGTCGCCATTTCGGCGGGCAAGGGCGAGGTCAAAATGACCGGCCGGCTGGGTGACGTGCTGCGGGAGAGTGTCGAAGTCGCGCGAACGTACATCAAGGTGCACCGGGAGGATCTTCGGGTCGATGAGGCCGTGTTTTCGAGTGATGTACATGTACATCTACCCGAAGCCTCAGTGCCCAAAGAAGGACCGAGCGCCGGCGTCGCGATTTTTCTGGCGCTCCTCTCCGCATTCACGAGGGTACCGGTTCGGGCGGATGTAGCCATGACCGGCGAAATCAATTTGTCGGGCCGAGTCTCGGCAGTGGGTGGAATCCGGGCAAAAGTCTTGGCCGCCGAGCGCGAATCGTTGGAGGAGGTGTTCGTGCCCAGCGCGTGTCGGGCAGACGTCCCGCGGGACTTGAAGACGAAAGTCACTCTCATCGAGACACTCGCCGACCTAGCGGCCCGAGGTCTCGAGGGTGACTCGAAGCGACCATGATCACCTGATCGCTGCCGCTAGACTCTGCGGATCTTCGATCGCCGCGATACTCAGCGACCTGTCGATTCTCTTCTGGAGCCCGGCGAGCACCTTGCTGGGCCCGAGCTCGTACGCGCGCGTCACTCCGGCGGCTCGGAGCGCTCCCATACACTCGACCCATCGCACCGGCGCGGTGATTTGCTCGATGAGCAGCGCCTTGACTCTCGTCGGGTCCGCGTTCGGGGTCGCTTCCACGTTCGTGATCACCGGGATCTTCGGCGCCTTGACTGCGACTTTTTCCAGAAAGACCGCGAGCCCTTCGGCGGCCGGGCGCATGAGCGGTGAGTGGAAGGGGGCGCTCACCGCGAGCGCCACTGCCTTTTTGGCTCCCTGCCCCACGATTCGATCGGCTGCGACCTTGGTTGCGTCTGCGTCTCCGCTGATCACGGTCTGTTCTGGAGCGTTGAAGTTGGCCGGTCTCACGACTTTGCCGAGCTCGGCTTCGACTTCACGGCAGACTTCCGTGATGAGCTCGGCGTCCCCTCCGAGGATCGCGAACATTGCTCCCTTGCCCTCGGGGACGGCGAGCTGCATGAGTCTTCCGCGCTCCCGCACGGCTCTGAGTGCGTCGGCGAACGAGATCGCTCCGGCGGCGACCAGCGCGGTCCACTCCCCGAGGGAGTGTCCGGCCACGAAGGAAGGTTCGAGGTCGGAGCGAGCCTCTCGCAGCGCGGCGAGGATCGCGACTCCCGTGGCGAGGAGCGCCGGCTGAGTCGTCTCCGTTCGCTTCAGCTCGGCCTCGGGCCCTTCGAAGCAGACTTTCGACAAGGCGCACCCGAGGGCCTCGTCGGCCTCCTCGAAGGTTCGTCTGGCGGCTGCGGAATGCTCGGCCAGCGCCTTACCCATGCCTACGACTTGGCTTCCCTGTCCGGGGAACAAAAACGCGATCATTTGGCCTCCTGCGTGAGCGTAGGGTCGGTCACCAGCGTACGAGCGCGCTGCCCCAAGTCATGCCCGCGCCAATCGCCATCATCGCGACCAAGTCACCTTGTTTGATCCGCCCCGACCGCACGCCCTCGTCGAGCGTCACCGGGACCGAGGCGCTCGAGGTGTTTCCGAAGCGATGGATGTTCAGGATGGCCTTTTCCGGAGGGAGCCCGAGCTTCTCCATGACTTGTTCGACGATGCGGATGTTCGCTTGGTGCGGAACCAAGTGGTCGATGTCGGCGACGGTCAGGCCGTTGGCTTTCACGGCCTCCATGACCACGTCGGTCAGCGACCGAATCGCGAACTTATACACTTCGCGGCCCAACATTTTCACCTTGTGAAGGCGCTGATCGATGACTTCGTGACTCGCTGGGTGCAGCGATCCCCCGCCGGGGATGTTGAGAATGCCGGTCTGCGAGCCGTCGGCCCAAAGGTGCGTCGAGAGCACGCCGCGGTCGCTGTCCGAGGGAGCGATGATCATCGCGCCGGCGGCGTCGCCGAACAGGACGCAGGTGTTTCGGTCCTCCCAATCGAGCAGGCGCGACAGGAGCTCCACGCCGACGACGAGCACACACTTCTTGCTGCCGGACTTCACGAACTGGTCGGCGATCGAGAGGCCGTAGACCGAGCCCGCGCAGGCCGCGGAGATATCGAAGGCGGGGACGCGGATGCCGAGCTTGTGGGCCACGAAGGTAGCCGTGGACGGCATGGGCATGTCTCCCGAGATCGTGCCGACGATGATGAGATCGAGGTCGCTGGGTTGTTTGCCGGCCATCTCCAGCGCGCGGCGAGCGGCGGCCACGGCCATGTCGGACGTTTGTTCGCCCTCGGCGGCGAGGTGGCGCTCCTTGATGCCGGTCCGGCTGGTGATCCACTCGTCGCTGGTATCGATCCGTGCAGCGAGCTCTGCGTTGGTGAGGATCCGTTCGGGTGCGTAGGACCCGGTCCCTACGATGCGACTCATTCCCATGGGCTTCGTGCGGATATCGGATCTGACGAAGCTCGTCCTCCGTTTTCACGCGGATGTGATCACTTTACGGATCGAAAAACCTGGATGTGATCTGCGACGCGGACACGGATCGCTTCGGGCAATCGTTCCGAACGTCCTTTCTTAGCGGCCAGGATCGCGTTTTCGAGGGCTCTGGGTGAGGAAGCGCCGTGCGCGACGAGACAGGGTCGTCGCAAGCCCAAGAGCGGCGCGGCGCCCGCGGCCTCGTAGTCGACCTTCTTCTTCAGCTTGTCGAACAAGCTCTTCATCATGACGGCGCCTGCGGTCAGCAGCAGATTCTTTCGGATCTCGCGCTCGAGCACGTCGAAGAGCGCCAACGCAAAGCCTTCGACACTCTTCAACAGCACGTTGCCGGTGAAGCCGTCGGTCACGACCACGTCGAGGTCGCCCGTGAACAGGTCGCGTCCTTCGCAGTAGCCCACGAAGTCGAGCGACGATTTCGCGAGCAGCTGCAGGGCCTCGCGCGTGGCGGCGGTGCCCTTGGTGGGCTCCGTTCCGTTCGCGAGCAGAGCGACCCGAGGGGACTTTCGATCGAGCGCGATCTCCGCGTACACCGCGCCCATGAGCGCGAACTGCGCGAGCTGAAGGCCGCTCGGATCGACGTTGGCGCCGAGGTCGAGCACGACGACCGGTTCGCGCGCGGTGGGCAACAGAGCGGCGATCGCCGGTCGTTCGACCCCGTCGATGCGTCCGACCTCCATGAGGCCTGCGGCCATCACCGCCCCGGAGCTGCCTGCCGATACGAGCGCCTCCGCGTCTCCCGCGCCAACGAGCTTGGCGGCCACGCGGACGGAGGCGTCTCGCTTTCGCCGAACGGCGAAGGTCGGAGCCTCGTGCTCTTCGATCGCGTCTCTGGCTGGAATCAACGTCAAACGAGGCGACGGGCCGCCGAGCTCGCGGATCAGAGGCTCGAGGATCGTTGGTTCTCCAACGATCGCTACGGACAGACCATCTCGGGCAGCGGCGAGGGCAGCTTGAACGGGAACCTGGGGGGCGCGGTCGCCGCCCATGCCATCGAGCGCGACGTCGAAGCGCGCGCTCATGGGTTTTTCGGGAGATCGCCGCGGAGCTCAGCCCGACGTGGCGATCGGACGCGGCTCAACTCGCCGCGATCTCGACGACGACGCGATCTTTGTACCAGCCGCAGGAACCGCAGACGCGGTGCGGCTGACGAGGCTCGCCACAATTCGAGCACGCGCTCATCGTAGGCGCGGTGAGCGCGTCGTGCGAGCGCTGCTCGCGGCGACGACGGTGAGACTTACGCTTCCTTGGAACCGCCATGACAACTCCGGGCCGCGAACTAGGCAGGAAGTGACGGCGCTGATCAAGAAGATTCTGTGGCTTCAGCTCGGCTCGGCGGATTCCAGCAGCGCGCGGACGCGGTGGAGGAACGCATTTCCTACGGCCCCATCGATCACGCGATGGTCGTAGCTGAGCGCGGCGTACATGATCGGGCGAATCACGATCACCTCTTCGCCGTCGAGCTCGCGGACGACGGGACGTTTGACGACCTCACCCATTCTCAAGATCCCGACTTCGGGCTGCCGGATGATCGAGATACCGAACAGGTTACCGTCTCTGCCTGGGTTGCTGATCGTGAAGGTGCCGCCGCCCAAGTCTTCCGCGGTCAGCGCTCCCTTCCGCGCCTTCTCGGTCAAGGCGGCGAGCGAGTGTGCGATTCCGACGACGTTGAGGCGATCGGCGTGCTTGAGGACGGGGACGATGAGGCCTTCAGGTGTATCGACGGCGACCCCGATGTTTTTGTCGCCGCGGAGCACGAGCGACCGGTCCACGACCGTCGCGTTCATTCGCGGATGCTCCTCGAGGGCTCTGGCGACGGCGGCCACGACGTAGGCGGTGAAGGTGAGCTTGGCTCCCTGCTTTTCGGCTGCACTGCGGTCGGCCTCTTTCGCACGCGCCACGCGGGACATGTCGATCTCGACGACCGCGGCGACGTGCGCGGCGGTCGCGAGGCTGTAGACCATGTGATCGGCGATGAAGCTGCGGCGCTTCGAAAAGGGCTCGACGCGGTCGTTGGGACCCGGCGCGTGTTTCGGGGGCCGATAGCTCGATTTGGCGAGCTCCACGGGCGCGGCCGTTTGCGCCGCAGGTTTCGCACCGTTTTCGATCGCGGCGAGCACATCGGCGCGGGTGATCCGGCCGTTCCGTCCAGAGCCGCTGAGCTTGCTCAGGTCGACGTCATGGGTTCGAGAGAGACGCCGGACGGCAGGAGAGGCGCCGCGAAACGAGCCGTCGTGCGCGCGTGGTCGATCGGCGAGGTGCGCGGACGGCAGGCGCGTCGAAGGAGGCGCCATCGCTTCGATGGCTTCAGCGGGTCTCGGCGCGCGTGCTTCGCTCGGGGCTGGGGCCGTCTGATCCTGCGTCGCGAGCCTCAGAATTTCGGTACCCACCGGCACCGTTTTTCCTTCGGGGACGAGGAGCTCGTCTACGGTGCCGTCGGCCGGGGCGGGGACCTCGTTGGTGGCCTTGTCCGTTTCGACCTCGGCGATCGCTTGTCCTCGCGTGACGGCCTGACCTTTTTCGACGAGGAACCGAACGACGGTTGCTTCGACGATGCTCTCCCCGAGCTGGGGCATCACGACGGCGAGCGCCACGGGCGCTTCATACCACGGCAGAACCGACGAACCGAGGATCAGCTCGCGAACGCTCGGGGCGCTGCTCGTGTTAGGTTCTGGGGTCATGTCCGTGCTCTTGTTGGGCCTCGTGGCCTCGCTTCCCTGGATCTCCGACGATTGGGCGGCCGCGAAGAAGAAGGCCGTGGCCGAGAACAAGCTCGTGGCTGTGGATGTCTGGGCCACGTGGTGTCACTCGTGTTTGTCGATGCAGAACTTCGTGCTCGACGAGCCCGAGGTGACGAAGATCGCCGCCGAGCGGTCGTGGCTGAAGATCGACTTCGACCGGCCGGAGAATGCTGCGTTTCTCGATAAGTTCCCTGTCGGTGCGCTCCCGACCTTCTTGGTCGTCGATCCGAAGTTGGAGAAGGTGGTGGGTCGATGGGTCGGAACGGGTACGCCCGCCCAGATGGCTCGATTCTTCAAGAGTGCGTCTTGGGACGCCAAGGACCCGGCCTCCTTGGGGCAGAGGGCACTGGCGGAGGAGGACTACGCAAAAGCGATCTCCATCTTGGCGCCCGCGCTCGCCGCCGAAAAGGATGCGGACCTGAAGACCGAGCTCGCGAATGGGTACCTCGAAGCGCTCAGCAACACGGACAAGAAACTCTGTGCAGAAAAAGGGAGCGAGTTGGCAACTCAGCTCGAGGGGAGCTCCCCCGGCATCGACGCGTTGGCCAACGCACTCTACTGCGCGGAGGAGCTCGAGGACGCGGGTCGGGCGCTGGCTAAACCCATCGTCGACCGCCTCGCGCTCGAAGCGAAGAAGAACGATCCCCGACTCTCCGCCGACGATCGTTCCGGCCTGCTCGACCTCTTGGCGTCGGGATGGTCTTTTCTCGGCGAAGACAAGAGGGCCGAGGAAGTCACCCAAGCTCGACTGGAGGTCCTGAGTGCGGCACGCTCGAAGGCCAAGACCCCCGCGGCCAAAGCGACCTTCGACGCACACTTGGTCGATGTTCTGGTTCGGCTCGGAAAACACGGACAGGCCGAGTCTGTGGTCCGTGAGTCGGAGCGCGCGTTTCCCGATGATTTCAACCACCCGGCCCGGTTGGCGTTGGTCTACCTCGAAGCCGGTCGCGTGGCCGAAGGGCTCGACGCGGTGAGTCGTGCGCTTGCCAAAGCGTACGGGCCCAGGCGTTTGCGGATTCACGTGTTGAGAGTGCAGCTCTTCGTGAAGGGCGGTCGATGGGACGAAGCTCGAGGCGCGATCAAGGCGGCGCGGGACGAGATCGCCAGGCTCGACAAGGGCCTCGTGAGTCCGCACTGGCTGGGGCGCCTGGAGGAGCTCGAGAAGGAGATCGTGGAGGCTCAGCCAAAGAAGTGAGTACGTGGCTCGGAAGCGGACGGAGCGACGATCCGCTCAGCCGCTGCCGAAGATTCGGCTGAGCTCCAAGACAACATTGTCCCTGGAAAAATAGACCTGTTCCTCGAGCAAGAAGACTTCGTGGAGCATCCGTCAACGGACCCACGGTTCGGAGCCGAATTCGCACGAACGCAGGATGGTCGGCCATGAATCCTCCGTCAACTTCGATTTGCGACATCGTGAGGCCGCGCTCCTGGTGGGCGCGGACTCTCCAGGCAGATTGACCGTGTCCATCTCATCGCACGCCAAGGCACCGCGGCGCCTTTCTTGGGCCTTCGTCCAGGTCGACCACGACCAGCTCGATCGGATCGGTGGCAAACTCTCTGCGACCGATGAGCAGCAGCGAGGTCCCGAGCCGCGTGAGGTAGTCGACCGAGCTCTTCGCATATTTCTGGCCGGCGCATGCGCCGACTCCCGTCCGGTAGAAACTCAGGTAGCCGCGGATCCCTCCGAACAGAAAGCCCTGATCCAAGGGCCAGAGGTTTCGAACCGAGTACGCAGTGGCGTCTTGCACTCCTAGGTCGACCCACACGTCTCCAACGCGCAGAAAGACACCGGCAGGGATCGTAGCCTCACCCTCCGTTCCGAGGACCAAGCCGAAGCCGGGGATGTCCGCGAAACTCAGCGGACGCGGAATGGAGCGATCGATCGTGACCACGCCGTGATCGATCCAGACCATGCGATCGAGCTCGGTGAAGGCCACGACGTACCGATCTGGCCCTAGCCAGTGCACGCCGAGGTTCTGGTTCTCTTGGGGAGGCTCTTCGTGGATCGTCTGGAAGCTTCGTCCGTCGAAGGCCTCGACCTTGCCGGTTTGGGAGACCATCACCATGAGCTTTCCGGAGTCGGTCATTCCGCCTGCGGCCCACAGTCGCCCGCGGCGGGGGCCCTGGCCGAGCAGCTCGAAGGACTCACCGGCGCGGCCGCCGAAGACCGCACCGGACTCCGAAGCGATCCAGATGGTTCCATCTTCGAAGGTGACTTCGTCGGCGTCACCCAAGGCGGCTCCGGAGGCGAAGGGTCCAAGGGTCGCCACCGACGAAGTCGTGACTCGAAACGCGGTTCCGTCCGCGGTCAGGAGTAAGCTCGCGTTCGGATCGTCGGGCCACGAGACCGCGACCGTGATGTGCCCGCGGTCCCTGGGTCCGAGCTCCATGACCTTCGACCCTTTCGTGGGAACGAGGTCGCACGGATTCCGGCAGGCTCCGAGCCAATCGGCGTGAAGCGGCGGAGCTGTGGTGGGTGTGAGTCGAGTGAGCTCCTCGACGATTCCAGAGCCGGCCCAGGCGGGAGCTGGAAGCAGTGACTCATTTGGGGAGGCAGGTCGCACGGGGTTCTGCTCGGCGCGGCCATCGTCGGGCATCGGCACGCGCGCTAGGTCCTGATCCGCAAAACCCACGACGAGCGCGCGTTCACCCAGCTCGGGATCCAGGCTCGAGATTCTCAGGCTGGAACCGCCGAACGGCAAGAGCCCGGACCCTCGAGCGGAGCCATCGGTTGATTGAATCAGCACCGCGAGGCTCTGGAGGTTTTCGGGCAAGTCGGGAGCGATGAGTGCGACATGCTCACCGGAGCAACCCAAGGCGAGCCAAGCGAGCGACGCAGAAGCTCGGGCTCGACTCATGACCCAGCGAGCGTAGCGGGAGACGCTCCCGATTTGAAGGGAGGCCCGGGACATTCGTGGGATCGGGCGCCAGGCCAGTTGTCCTGTGACGTCCGCTCCTGGTAGACGACCTCGTGGCCGTCAAGACGACCAAGAGCGCTTCTTACGAAGTCTCGACCCTCGTCTCGAAGCTTCGTTCCCAAGAGGGGCAGGCGCTGCTCTCCGAGCTGGCGGATCGGGTTCGACCGTCTCTCTCCGAGCGAGGTGACGATTGCGCGATGTTCCTCGCGACCGGCGACCCCACCGGGATCGCGCTCCCCAAGGACGAGTTCGACAAGAGCGTCGTCATGCGACTCTTCGAAAACGTCGTGCCGAGGTCTCGCCTCGGATCGCGTCTTCCAGGCGCGGTCGCGGAGGTGCTGATCGACAGCTCGAGGGACGGCATGATCGACGAGGTCTCGGTGCGCAGTCTCCTGGGACCCAGCGCGGCGCGGCTCGTAGCCACGCTCGGGAAGGCCGCGCTTCCGGCCGACCCGATCGCCGACCGAATCCTCTTGTCGCACGTCTCGGAAGATCGAAAGCGGGCGCTGCTCTCGCACAGCAAGGCCCCGAAGCTCCCGGCGGTCGATTTCGTGACTGAACGGATCGCCAAACCCGGCGAGCTCGCCGGGATGAAGCTCTTCGCTCTTCAGCATTTGTTCGAGTCGACCGCTGGCCTTTTTCAGGGCCTCGCGTCCAGCGGGGTCTCGTTGGACGGCAGCGCGGTGCTCGGCAAGGTCTACTCCACCAATCACCACACCGCGGCCTGGGCCGAGGCTGCCGGCATGAGCGTCGACCGCGCGAGCACGGAGGTGCAGGGCGCGTTCGAGGCGACGATGCGCTCGTCGATTCGGGCCCGCCTTCGGGCGATCATCGCCGAGCTCCCCCATCCCCCGGAGGCCAAACCTACGCCCCGGGTGCTGCTCCTCGATGACGGGGCCGAAGCGATCAAGCTGCTTCACGATGAGTTTCGTGAGTACGCTCCGTATTTCATCGGGGTCGAGCAGACGCGGCGAGGGGCGCGGCTGCTGCACGGGATGGAGCTCGCGATGCCCGTGGCCAACGTCGCGGAGAGTTGGGCCAAGCTCGAGCTCGAGTCTCCGATGATTGGTCACTCGGTGGTGGTGGAGGTCCAGAAGAAGCTCGACGAGCTCGAAGGGTACGGAATCGAGGCGGGACGCTCGGCCGTGGTCGTGGGTTTCGGCGCGGTCGGAGCGCACGTGGCGAAGTCTCTCGCCGAGCGCGGCCTCGAGGTGCACGTCTTCGACGTGGATCCGGAGAAGCGACGAGCCGCCGAGAAGGCCGGTTTCTCCACTCACCGAGACTTGACCGATGCGCTCGAGCACGGGCACGTCTTGGTGAGTTGTGTGGGTCGCCGGACGCTCTCCAAGGCCGACTATGACTTGCTCCCGAACGGCGCGATCTTGGTCAACGCGGCGAGCGCGGACGATGAGTTGGGCTCGAATCTCGGGATCCTCCCGCAGTCGCGAATTCACGTGGACGGAGATGGGTACGTCTGGTCCAAGTTCCAGGCCAAGCCGGTCTGCCTCGGGCTGGGAACGGCTGAAGCGCACTCGGACAAGGTCGTCCGGCAACCCACGGGCAAGGAGCTGTTGCTGGTCAACCGTGGGTACGTCGTCAACATGACGGGGGAGCGGGACCCGATTCCGCCGCGTTACATTCAACTCACTCGCGCCTTGTTGATGGCCGGAGCGATCGCCGCCAAACGGAGCGGTGAGTCAGGGCTCGTCGACGTGCCGCGCTCCTGGCAGGAGGCGATCGTGAAGAAGGTCGAGCACGAGCTCGCGAAGACCAAGGAGAAGCTCACCGCGCCGAGCTGGGACCTATTGGAGGCCAAGCCGAAGGCGATTCGATCAGTCCCCGAAGAGGCGAGACAGCTGCGCGACGGCACGGAGCTCGAGGCGTTCTTTCCGAAAGTCACGGTGCCTTCGAACGGCGATGAAGAGCGAGTGTTCGGGTACCAACTGGGTCCGGTCCGCGAAGGGTCGCGCGAAGCGTACGTCGACCAAGTCATGGGAGACGGGGACGGTATCTTGAGCCCGATCGAGGCGGGGCTCGACCGCGCGCTCCTCGCGGTGAATCGGCATTTTCGCGTCGAGGTCGCGGCGGCGATGAGAGCCTCGAGCCCTGGGCTGATTTCGCAAACGGGTAGCATTGCGGAGCAGCGGCGAGCGGCCGGATCTCCAAGGGATGACTTCGTGGCGTCGTTCGCTCACTTCCTGGTGGCGCTGACCGAGGCAGCGCTGAAAGCTGCGGGAGATCGACAAGCCACCGTGGGCGCGCCGACCGAAGGCTCTGCCGAGGAGCGTCTGGTAGGGGAGGTGCGTGCGATCTTGTCTACGAGTGCGATTCCTTTGGCGGCGGTCAAGGATTCGCTGAGTCGCGGGAGCGAAGCGGAACGCTGGGTCGCCGAGCGGCTGTGATTGTGCCCCGAGTCTGAGCTCTCGAGCTTGGTTTGATGACATCGCGAACCGATCCGAAGTCGAGCAGCCGAATCCTCCCGGACTCATCCCGCATGAGGTTGGCAGGCTTCGGGTCTCGATGAATCACGGGAGGCTCGAGCTCATGCAGGTATCGACCCCAGCGAGCCGAAAAAGGCGAGTTGAAGCTTCAATCGACGAGCGGGTTACGGAACCGAATCCGCGAGAAGCGGCCAAAGTCCCGATCGGCACTCCAAAGCTCCTTGACTCCGTGAAACTCACAGCACGCGGCAATTCGAGCGTCGTGTACCGCGCCACCTGCGACTTTCGATCGCTCGAGCGCGTCCAGAAAGACGGGCAGCATCGCTTCATCTTCGGTCAGCAACCAGCCGTTCGGGGGTTCGAGCCAGGCGTCGATCTGCTTGCGCACCTGCGTGGGAGACGACGGCACCTTGAAGATCTTCCGATGACCAACGACGCCCGCGAACTCGACGAGGCAGTGAAACGGCAGTCCGTATCGCCCACCGCTGGCCACCAGATCCGAGAGCGCCGCCTTCGCCCGATCGTGTAGCGGCATCTCCGGGCGATGCGCGTACACCATGATGTTCGTATCGATCGCGATCAAAGCCGAGGCTCGTTCATGGCACGAATCGCCTCCCGGACATCCTCCGGGCCGGCTCCGCGCGCGAAGCCAAGCTCACCGTCGAAGCTCGCGTCGCGCAGAGTAGCACCCTCACGAGGAGCGTCGCTCTCGAGTACCCGCTCGAGCCCCTCCTCCACCAGCGCCCGGAGCGTGACGCCTCGCTTTTGCATCAGCCGGCGCACGCGCTTGAGGAGCGGCGCTCCGATGTCCACAGTCGTCCGCACCAGCGATGCATAACGCATCAAGATGGATGATGCAAGGCATAATGGTCGATTGCGTCGAACAAGGATCATCGATATCGCGGATGAGACGTCGGATGCGATGCTGAGGTGCTCATCGCGCTCCGCGCGCGGCGAGTACGCCATACCCACCCAGCAGAGCCAAGATGGCCATCGGGCCTCCGATCATGACGGCGATCGGGACGAGGACGGGCTCGAGCAAACAGGCGCCGTACGACAAAGCGCTTCCAGCGACTCCGACCAGCGCCAGCTTCACCGCGTCCTTTCTAGGCGGCGGCGGAGAGTGGACGACTGTCCGCGGCACCCGGTACGCGAGCGACGATCGCTCGAGGTCCGGCTCGAACGGAGACTCGCCTCGCGCGACGCGGTCGAGCGCGTCGAGGAGCGCGGGCGCGGACGCGACTCTTGCTGCTGCATCGGGCTCGGTCATCGTCATCAGGAGCGCACAGAGAGGTCCGGACAGAGAAACTCGGTCTCTCCAGCGTTCCCGGCCGAGGGGGTCGAACAACTCCTGAGGCGGGAGCTTCGAGGCCAACACCAGCACGGTGACTCCGAGCGCGTACACGTCCGTGGCGGGCGTGGCGAGCCCCTGAAATTGCTCCGGCGCCATGAACCCGTACGTGCCGGTCACCGTCGACCCACCGAGCTTCGGGTCTTTGATGACGTCGCGAACCGATCCGAAGTCGAGCAGCCGAATCCTCCCGGACTCATCCCGCATGAGGTTGGCAGGCTTCAGGTCGCGATGAATCACCGGCGGCTCGAGCTCGTGAAGATATCGCAAGACTTTGGCCACCTCGCGCATCAGCCAGATCAACTGGGGCTCGGTCAGTCGCTTCCTCTGGACCTCGTCTTCGAGCGTTCGGCCCAAGATGAGCTCCTGCGCGAGGTACAGCGCGCGCTGCTTGCCCACGCCCGACACGAAGTGGTCGATGTAACGCGGGATCCCGGGATGATCGAGCTCCTGCAGGACTTTGGCCTCACGTTCGAAGAGCTCGAGGGTCTTCAGATCTTGGGCGCGTCGATAAGGGAGCTCCTTGAGTGCGACAATCGAGCCTCCTGGTGCGAGCGCTTTGAAGGTCGTCCCGAGGCCCCCTCGTCCGAGCTCCTCGAGCAACTCATACCGATCGTCCACGAGCGGAGATTGTCCACAGCGCTCGCAAGGATTTTCGGTCGATCGCTCCTCACAGGATCCACATATTCTCGAGCTCATAGGGGTGCGACTTTCTGGGGTCGGCGAGGCTTCTGCGAAGGCCCGCTAGGCGGGACCTTCACCGGCAATCGCTCGGGTGGCGTCGGGGCGAATGGGGGGCGAAACGCACGCGGCCGAGGGGCGACCGCTCGCTCTGCCGGCGTGCGCCCGGGCCAGACGGCGTCTCGGAGCCATTCGGCGAGCTCGGGTTCGAGGATCCGGTGATCGCCATCTCCGTCCGCCGAAGCCTCGACTCTGTCGATCCAACGCTCCGGCTGCGCGCTGACCAGACTCAGCAGCCCAGCGAGCTCCGAACGTGAAACCTCGTGATCGCCGTCGTCGTCGGCGAAGCTCGCGAGGAGGTCGGGTTCGAGCCGAAAGAGCGAGATCGGCGACCTCGGAGCCTCGGAGAGCCCGAGAGGACCGTCCGGTCCGATGGTCGTGCAGAGTGAGAACCGTCGGGTGTGGGACCGCCTAGACTCACACGTGCGATCTCCTCCCGCACACCAACCAACCTCGATCTCGAAGTGAGGTCCTGTCGGGATCGCGCCGTCCGCGGCGAAGCGTACGTCGATGCTGGCGTGCTGGGTGTTGCGGCAGTAGTCGAGGAGCTCGATGGAGGCAGGCAGCCGGACGTCCGTGAGCCGGAGCGGTGGGCGAAAGCGCCGGGCCTGTTCCCCGTCCAACTTGGGCTTCGACTGATTCTTTCGCCACTCGGCCCAGACGTGGTCGGTGACGAGCTCGAGCGTCTGGCCGGTCGCCTCGACTTGCCACGTGTTCGCGGCGACCTCGAAGCTTTTGGACATCAGAAAGGCGAACATGGAACTCACCAGCGCGAGGACGCCGAACCCCAGCCCTATCGCGCCGCGTTTGGCCCAGCGACGAATCACGTAGAGAGTCGAGCAGCAGTAGCCGACCCAAGTGAGTTGGATCAACGTCGGAGGAACGAGCGCGTCGATCGGCCGAGCGTAGGTGACAGCGAGGAGCACCGCGGTCAACAGCGCGAAGCCGATCGAGAGCTTCAGGCCGCTCTTGGAGAGCGAACGAGGGGTCACGAGGAGAGAATGAACGGGCCGGCACCGAGTATCAAGGCTCCAGGCGCAGAAAAAGGGTCGACCGCGGTACTCAGTATGCGAGGAGGGCCCTCAGCGCGCGTTCCACTTTGTCGGCGTTGGGACGGAAATAGTCCTCCATTCCCTTTTCCGCTGGCGTCGGTGAATCGAGGGCCGTGACTCTCAAGATCGGAGCGTCGAGGCTTTCGAAACCCAGGTCAGCCACGGTTGCCGCGACCTCGGACACGAACCCGGACGTCCGCGTCGCCTCCGAGGCCAGGAGCAGCCTCCCGGTCTTTTCCACACTCGTGAGGACCGTCTGCCAGTCCCAGGGCACTAGCGTCCGCAGGTCGATGACTTCGACCTCGAAGCCTTCCTTCGAAACTCGCTCGGCCGCCTCGATCGCCATCGGGACCGCGTTGGCGTATGCGACGAGGGTCGCGTGCTGCCCTCCTCGGGCGACTCTCGCCTTTCCAAGCGGAACGACATACTCACCTTCCGGCACCGGACCCTTTTCCCGTCGGTAGAGCCATTTCTGCTCCAGGTAGATCACCGGGTCGGGATCTCGGATCGCGGCGATGAGTAAGCCCTTCGCGTCAGCCGGCGTGGCTGGCGCGACGACCTTGATTCCTGGCGAGTGTGTGAACCAGGCCTCTGGGTTGCGGGAGTGGTAAGGTCCGCCGCCCACGCCGCCGCCAGCGGGCAGTCGTACCACCATGGGGACGGAGACCTCGAGGCGATAGTGAAACGTGGCGGCGTTGGCGACGAGCTGCGAGAAACCACAAGTCACGAAGTCGGCGAACTGCATCTCTGCGATGGGCCGAAGCCCTCGAATCGCAGCGCCGATGGAGACTCCCATGATCATGGATTCGGCGATGGGTGTGTCGACGACGCGCTGGCGGCCGAAGCGCTCGAGGAGCCCCTGAGTGACCTTGAAGGCGCCGCCATACTGGCCGACGTCTTCGCCGATCACGAAGACTCTCGGATCGCGGGCCATCTCCTCGAAGTGCGCTTCTTTGATGGCTTCGAGATAAGTCAGCTCCCTCACTTGCCACCTCCGAGCCGGTCGACGCCGTTCGGGACGGTCCAGGCTCGGTCCCAATGCCGATACACCGCATCTTGGGCCCACTCTGGGTTTGGGGAGGGTTCGAGGCGAGCGATTTCGATGGCCGCGTCGATCTCGGCGTTGATTTCGAGTCGAATGACGTCGAGCTCCGCGCCGAGGCCGCGGGCCTGAGTATATTCCACGGCGCGGTCGACGGGGTCCCAACGTTTCCAGCTCTCGAGCAGCGTTTTGGGGACGTACTTCGCGTCGTCGTGCTCGGAGTGACCGCGCAGGCGCATGGTGACGGACTCGAGGAGGGTGGGGCCGTCGCCGCTCCTGCCGCGGGTCACGGCGCGTCTCGCCGCGTCGAAGACCTCGACGAAGTCGGTCCCGTCGATGGTTGCGCCGGCCATTCCGTACCCGCGGGCCCGATCGGAGAGTCGCTCACACGCGTACTGAACCGTCGTCGGGGTCGAGTAAGCGTATTGGTTGTTGACGATGACGAAGAGGACGGGGGCCCTGGACACACTCGCAAAATTGAGGGCCTCGTGAAAGTCTCCGAGGGATGTCGCACCCTCTCCGACGCTGGTGAGTACGAAGGCGTTGGTTCCCTTCATTCGCTCGGCCAAGGCGATGCCGACGGCGACGGACATCATGTGGGCCAGGTGAGAGATCGTGCCGACGATGTTGGTGCCTTCTCGACCGAGGTGAAGGCTCGAGTCCCTGCCCTTGGTCTCTGCGGTCGCCCGTTTCATATACTGGCGCATGATCGTCAGCGCCGAGTTGCCGCGTACGACGTGCGAACCCATGTCCCGATGAGTAGGGACGAGCACGTCGTTGGGACCCAGAGCGAACGCGGTTGCCACGGCGGTCGCTTCGTTCCCGACGCCGGTGTAGCAGCCGCCGGTGATGACGTTCTGCCGGTAGAGCTCGACGGTGCGCTCTTCGAGGCGTCGGGCGGTGAGCATGCCGCGGACCAACCCGAGGAGCTCCTCGCGGCTTGGATGACGCGACTCTGGGACGCCGTGGCCGACCGGGGGAGGTACGGGAGGCGGGGCTTTTGGGGCGTCGGGAAGCGCGGCGAGGACCTCGGATCGCATGGGCCGCGCATCTTTGTCGGGCTCGAAGCGATTCCGCAAGAATCGTTCGATGGAGTGTGGCGTTCAGAATGCTGAACGCCGGATGCCGAAAGCCTTATATTCTTGGCGTCGCTCCATGCTGTTTCGCCACGTGCTGCTCGCCATCGATTTTTCGGACGAGTCCGAGGTCGCCGCGCGGACTCTGTTTCGGCTCGCCGAGTCCATGGTGTCGTGTGAACGCGTCACCGTGGTCCACGCGACCGAGCCGGTCGTCTTGCCGTCGGCCCGGGAGTCTGTGCTCCGCGCGAGGCTGGAGGCCTTGCAGGAGAAGCTTCTTGCGGAGGCGGAGGCGCGCGCGCGGGCGTTCTGTGCCCGAGTCGGAGGTTCCGGAAAAGTCGAGGTGCGCGCGGTGGCTGGCCGGCCCGCGGTCGTCGTTCCACAGCTTGCGCAAGAGCTGGGCGTGAGCCTGGTGGTGCTCGGAACCCATTCTAGGCGTGGGATTCGGCGACTGTTCTTTGGCAGCATCGCAGAGGCCGCGGTCGCTCGACTGAACGTCCCGTCGCTCGTTTTGCACGTGGGCGGCGACGGTGTCCCGCCTGACGCGGAGCTCCTCGGCCTCGAAACGATCCTGGTCGGGATCGAGCTAGGCCCAGGCGCCGAAGAGGTGCTCGATGGCGCCGTGCTTCTGTCCGAGGCGCTGCGCCCAGACGCGAAGCTCGCGCTGGTTCACGCGGTCGACACTTCACGTCGTATCGCCGACGCCGAGCTCTTGGCGGCGTTCGAAAGCGAGCTCGAGGAAGCCGCTCGCGCAGAGCTCGAACGGCTCGCCGAACGCGTTCCGCGGCCTGAACGCGTGGAGCGACATGTCGTCCGCGGAGAGTCCTCCGACGTGTTGCTGCGCTTTGCTCGCGACCTCGACGCGCGCCTCATCGTCATCGGCGAGAAAAAAGGACCGCTCGCGGTGCTCGGCTCGACAGGCGTGCACGTCCTTCGTGGCGCCGACGTGGGAGTGCTGGTGGTGCCCATCTCCGACGGTTGATTTGGTCTTACGATGAATGACTTCGTGCTCATGGGACTCGCGCTCGAGCTCGCCGCCGAAGCGGCCCGAAACGGCGAGGTCCCGGTCGGAGCGGTGGTGGCAGTGGACGGCGTCGCGATCTCTACCTCCGCCAACGATCGCGAGCGCACGTTCGACCCGACTGGTCACGCCGAGATTTTGGCGCTCAGAGGCGCGGCGCAAAAGCTCGGGCGCTGGCGGCTGTCCGGAGCCTGCTTGTACGTGACGCTCGAGCCGTGTCCGATGTGCGCCGGCGCGCTCGTCTCGTCCCGAGTTTCTCGCCTCGTCTACGGCGCGGACGACCCAAAGGCTGGCGCCGTCCGGAGTCTGTTTACGATCGCTGACGACCCTCGCCTGAATCACCGCGTCGAGGTCGTCCGCGGGTTGCGAGCGGAGGAGGGTTCACAGTTGCTGAGTGCGTTTTTTTCCGAAACGAGGAGGAGAGTGCGCAAAGGAGAGTACTAGTCACTTCTCGGCGGTGAAGTCGATGGCGCGCACGGACGATCCGACCGCGATGAACGCGAAACCGAGCTCTCCGATCACAGGGTCGCCGGTCGGAGCTTGACCCAGATCGAGGGTGTCCTCGATGGCTCCGTCGGGACCGATGAGGAGCGCCCGGCCAGACGCATCGAAGGCTCCTATCCGGTCTCCCTCGATACTCAGCGGCGCGGCGTAGATCGCCGGTGGGTTGGCCTCACCGTCGGGTCGGCTGCGAGCGCTGAAGATGACGTTGCCGTTTTGGTCCAGTCGCTCGAGGACTCCGTCTTCTCCCCACGCGAGCAGGGTCTCGTCCTTCTGCAGGAGCGCGCCCACGACGCGGGCCGCGCGAGGCCGTTTCCATAACTCGTCTCCGATCGGATCGAAGGCGCGCAGGCCGGTCGCCTCGCCTACGTAGAGGTTGCCGTCGGGGGAGACGGCGATGCCTTGGGCCGGAGCGTCTACGGAGACATCGACCTCGAGCGCGCCGGACTCGTCGATGCCGACGACCCGTCCGGCGTCGGTGGTGGCGTACGTCGTCGTGCCTTCGACGAAGATCGAAGTCACCGCGCCCCCCACCGGCACGTCGAGCACTGGGGCACCATCCGCGTCGAACCCGAAGACACGGCCCGACGTGGTCCCGAAGCGAACGGAACCGTCCGCTGCGAAGACCGGCGTCGTGGTCGGGCCGAGCGGACTCTCTGGAGCGACGAAGGCGCTCTGTGCGAGGAAGTCGAGGCGCGTGAGTTTGCCGATCGTGGTGATGACGAAGACTCGGGTGCCGGACACGACGGGAGCGCGGGCGGTCAGAGGAGCGCCAGGCGTGGGCCCCTCGACTGGCAACCCGTTCTGCTCCTCGACGGTGACCAACTCACCTCCGAGGGAGGCGGCCTCGGAGAGGAGCACGATGACTCGCCGCTCCGGGCCGAGCGCCACGGGCGCGGCTTTGGCGGGCGTGTCGTGTTGCCAGCGGGACGCGATCCCCAACACCGGATCGGCGCTACAGGCGGCGAGGAGAGGGACGACGAGCAGCGTCACGCGCATCGGAGAACTTATACGTGAAAGCGTCCCAAGGCGGCGCGTGGGTACCGGTCCTCCACACAAATATCCGATTGACAGCTTCGGGCAGGCAGAGGATGTCGTGCCGCTTTCGGGAAACCGAGGCAGGAGAGCTCATGAAGCGGTTCGAGGCGACCTTAGGTTTGTGTTTGGTGTTCGCGGGATGCGGTGGTGAAGAGAGTCCTGAGGACGTCGGCCCCAAGGACGCAGGTAAGAAGGACGTAGGTTTTGTTTCGGATACCGGCGTCGGGCCGGCCGATTCGGGGGTCGCGGAGCCCGACTCGGGCGAAGGGGCGGACACGGGTTCCGCACATCCAGACGCGACCGCGTCGGGGGACACCGGAACGGCTGAGGTCGACGCCGGTCGAGATGCAGGGAGTCCTTCGGACACGGGCGGAGCGACGAGCACTCGCATCCAGCTCCTCTCTATCTCGGATTGGCACGGCCAGCTCGATCCGCTGGCGCCCGCGCAGGGCAGCACCATCACGATCGGCGGCGCCGCGGTGCTCTCGACTTACTTCGCGCGAGAGCGCGCTGAAGTTGCGAACACACTCCTCGTCACGGCGGGAGACGCGTTTGGCGGCACACCGCCGCTCTCTTCGCTCTTCGAGGAGCGCCCCGCGATCCTGGCGCTCAACGCCATGGGGCTCGCGGTAGACTCGTTCGGCAATCACAATTTCGATCGGGGGCTGACGCACCTCCAACAAATGATCGATCTCTCCGACTATACCTATGTCTCGAGCAACCTCGGCAGCCTGTCGACGCAGCTCACGAACGTGGCGTCGCCCTTCCACATCGAGACCATCGGGGGCGTGAAGGTCGCATTCATCGGAATCACGAACCCAGACGCTCCGACGCTGACTTTCCCAGGGCGTATGGGTTCGCTGACGGTGAACGATCCGGTGACGTCCGCGCTCGCCGCTCGGACCGCGGCCGTCGGGGCTGGGGCGCAAGTCTTCGTGGCGCTCGTGCACCTCGGGGCGACCGCGGGCGGGGTGGCTCCGACCGGACCGCTGCTCGACTTTGCGAACGGAGTCACCGGATTCCACGTCATTTTCGGCGACCACACGGACATCGAAGTCAACCAAGTCATTCATGGCGCCGTGGTCCTGGAGAATCGCAGCAAAGGTCGAACGTACGGGCGCGTACGACTCGCCGTGGACATGGCAGGCGCGGTCGCGGTCGAGTCGGCTGACATCGTGACGCCGCTCGGGCTCGGTTCGGTGACGCCAGACCCCGCGATGGTGACTTTGCTCGAACCCTACCGAGCTCAGCTCGCCGCGCAGCTCGACGTTTCGATCGGCACCGCCACCGGCATCTTCCCGCGGGGCAGCAACGTGGAGCGGCTCGGCGAAGTGGCGATCGGAAATCTGTTCACCGACGCGATGCGCGACCGCTACGGCGTGCAGCTCGCGTTCATCAATGGCGGCGGAATCAGGGCGCCCTTGCCCTCGAGCTACGCTCCGGCGAACACGACGCTCCGCCGCTCCGCAGCGCCGTACGTCGTCGGACCTCCGTATGACCTCGTGCTCGGAGATGCGTATACCGTTCAACCCTTCGGCAACACGATCACCACGCGCACGGTCACGGGCCAACAGGTCTGGGCGTTGCTCGAGCACGGAGTCAGCGCGATGCCCGCCGCAAACGGCAGGTTCCCTCAGGTCTCGGGCATGCGCTTCACGTACACTGCGAGCAACGCTGCGGGCTCCCGCATCGTCTCCGTCACGCTCGACAACGGTACACCGATCCCCAACGACGCCTCGATGTACTCTCTGGCGACCACTGACTTCATCAACAACGGAGGCGACGGGTACACGATGCTCGCCGATGGCTCCGGCTCCAGTCGGGAGCTCGATGCCGTCGTGCTCGCGGAGCTCGTCAAAAAGCGGGGAACGATCTCACCCGCGATCGAAGGACGGATCACCCGCCTCATGGGCCCGGCGGGCGTCGATGGAGGTGTGATCGACGCAGGAGCTGTGGATGCTGGGCGTCCGGACGCGGCTCTCGACGCCGGCTTTTTGGACGCGTCCGTGGACGCGTCGGTGGACGCGGGGCCCGGCGACGTCGGGTCCCCGGACTCCGGTTTCGACGCAGGTCGTCCCGACGCGAGCGCCGACGCGGGCGTCGACGGCGGTACTCAGGCGCCTATCACGCCCGAGTTCTTTGGCGATCTGGTGATCACGGAGATCATGAAGGACCCCTCGGCGGTGGCGGACTCAGTCGGGGAGTGGTTCGAGGTTTACAATCCCACGGGTCTCGCGTTCGATCTCACGGGATGTTACGTCTACGATCTCGGGACCGATAGCTTCATCATCAACGGCCTGGTCGTTGGCCCGGGTGAGTATGCGACGCTGGCCTCGAGTGCCACTCCAGGTTTCACACCTGACTACGTTTATGCCGGATTCTTGCTGGCCAACGCGGACGACGAGGTCGCGCTCGCGTGTCCCACTCCGCTCGGGGACATGGACATCGACTACGTGCTTTACGACAACGGCGTGACCTTCCCTGACTCGGCGGGTGCGAGCATGAGCCTCGATGCCGCGAGCATCGATCCGAGCACCAACGACTTCGGCAACGTTTGGTGCGATGGGGTGACTGCCTACAACTCGACGGACCTCGGAACACCCGGAGCACCGAATCCCACCTGTCCGTAGGAGCACCCATCGCTCCCGAGTCGAATCGCGGCGAGTCGCTCGCAGGCCAAGCGCATAGCAAATGATGAATCGTCTCCCCTCGATTTGTCGGGCCGAGACGTTGTGCACGATCGGCATGGGTAGGCAAAATCCGTCGCTTGGCGGCGAATCCGGCGCGGGCACGGCATGAGTTTCGGGGCCTTTTTCAGGAACGCGCCAAGCGCCCTCGCGTTTGCGATTTCGATCGCGGGATGCGGTGGCGGCCTCACTCGTGATGATCGTTTGAATCCGTCGTCCTGTAACGAATGCCATCCGAAGCAGCTCGAGGAGTGGTCGGGCAGCATGCATGCGTATGCGGGTGAGGATCCGGTTTTCTTGGCGATGAACCGTCGAGGCCAGCGGGAGACTGGTGGGAAGCTGGGAGTTTTTTGCGTGAAGTGTCATGCGCCGGTTGCGGTGCGCGAGGGTCTCACTTCGGACGGGCTCGACCTGGCGGCGCTGCCTGCGTACGCGCGGGGCGTCACTTGTTGGTTTTGTCACCAGGTCGATGAAGTTACCGGGGACCACGACGCGGCGCTGAGCCTCGCCGACGACGAATCGATGCGCGGAGGGATCGTCGATCCCGTCGACTCGGAGGCTCATGATCCGTTGTACTCGGAGCTCCACGATGGGGGTCGGATCGGGTCGTCGAGGCTCTGCGGCTCGTGTCACGACATCGTGACGCCGGCGGGTGTACATCTGGAGCGGACGTTTGCGGAGTGGCGCGGGAGTTTGTTTTCGAGGGACACGGCAGAGGAGCGGCAGACTTGTGTGGATTGCCACATGCCATCGCGCTCGGGTCAGGCCGCCCAAATCGAGGGCACGCCCCTACGGCAGGTGCATGACCATTCGATGCCTGGTGTGGATGTCGCACTCACAGACTCTCCACAGGTCGAGACCCAAAAGGCCGCCGTCCTGGAGCTCCTCGCTTCGACGGTTTTGCCCAAGCTGTGTGTGAAAGTTGGTCCATCGGGTTGGACCGTGGAAGTGACGCTCGAGAACGTCGCTGCGGGGCACGCTTTTCCGAGTGGAGCGGCGCAGGACCGGCGGGCTTGGTTGGAGCTCGAGGGGACGTTTGGAGGTCAAACTGTATTTTCGCTCGGAGAGACCGCGGACGACCGAGCTTTCGATGAAGCTAGAGGGGTGTGGTGGCTCGGCGAGACGATGCGAAGCGATTCAGGCGAACAGGTCCACATGTTCTGGGAGGCTTCGCGAACGGAGGGGGAGCTCCTGCCCGCCCCCACCACGCGTAGCGTTCTCGACCCTGCTTACGTGGAGACTCATGTAACTCGGGCCTTCTCTCTGCCGGATGTCGTGGATGAGGTCCGAGTCAAGATGCGGATTCGACCCATCGACTTCGAGGTCATCGATTCGTTGATCGAGAGCGGCGACCTCGATCCGGCGGTCCGGCTGCGCATGCCCACGTTCGAGCTCGCTCGAAGTGAGTTGGTTTGGAGGGCTCGGGACGGGGAGACGTGCGTGCCCGCAGACCTTTGAGCTAGAGCTTGGCGAGGCCACGAACCGGACCCGCGCCCTCGCCGGGGTGAGCTACGAAGCGATTTTGGAGCGAGTTTTCGGAATTCACAGCCACTTCGACATCGAGACAGAACGCGAGCTGCGCGCGTTCAAGGAACTCAGAAACGAAGTGCTCAGAAATCGCCGCCCACTCTCTGACTTGCGCGCGGAGGCGGCCCGACAGGAAAGCCGAAGCCTCGAGCTGAAAGGAATCGTTTGGACCGAGTACAATGCGGCTGAATCTCGACTTGGAGGACAAGCACTTCCATGATGCGTCAGAGGAGACCTGAGGCCCCCGAAGAATTCGCCAGTCGCGCCTCCGAGTGGACCGCCACGCCGGCTTGATTCGCGGGGACCGGCGCGAGAACATGCGGAGATGCGCGCCTACCCATGCGTTGTCTTGTTTTGGTCCTGCGCAGCTGATCCGGGCCAGTCCGACTGTCCCAGCGGGACGACTCCCTACGAAGAGCCGACAGCGAACGGCGAGCTCGTGATCAATTGTCGCACGGAGCTCGGCGTCGCCCATGGACCCTATCGACTCACCGACTCGGCGGCCAACTTGCTCGTCGAAGGTGAGTTCGAGGACGGGCTCGCCAACGGAGCCTGGCGCTATTACGACGGGACCCTAGTCGTCAAAGAAGAGACTTTCGCGCGATCTCTACCGAACGGACCCTTTCGAGCCTACGACGCCGAGGGGCTGGTCTACGAGCATTTCTTCGCGTTCGGCGAACCTTGCGGGGTCTGGGTCGATCGCGTGAACGGACGGCAGCAGAGTCGCGGCGCGCTCGTAGGCTGCGAGTCCATCCCACCGCCAGCTCCTACGGAGGCCGCGCCAAGGTCGCCAGCGCTCCGCCCGAGCTGGGACGGCCTGGCCTGTGAAAAGGGAGAGCTCGTGACGGACCCTGACGACAGCCTCAGCCGTCGCTGCGAGACGAACGGTGTCCCGGATGGGCCCTATGGAAAGTGGCGTGCGGACGGGTCGGTGTGGACCATCGGTTTTTTCGCGTCCGGCGTCGAGTCCGGGACCTGGACCGAGTTTCACGCGAACGGAGTCGTCGCGGCCACCGGCCAACGAGCGGGCGGGCGGTCCGGAGAGTGGCGCCACTTCAGGCCCGATCGAAGTCTGATCTCGACGACGGCATACGTGGGCGGCCTCGAACGAGGTTCGTTTCGCTCCTATTACACCAACGGTACCCTGGAATCGGATGGGAGCTACCTCGCTGGCAAGAAAGAAGGAGCTTGGACCAAGCAGTTTTCGAACGGCATTCGGCGGGAGATGGCCGTTTACGCCGCGGGACTTCGCCAGGGTGCCTTCGAAAGCTGGTTCGAAAACGGAAACCTCAAGACCTCCGGCCGATTCGACCACGACCGTGAGACCGGCGAATGGGTCGAGTTTCACGAGTCAGGAGGCGAGTCTGGACGCGGAGGGTGGCTCGTAGGGAGGAAGCAGGGACTCTGGCGCTACTCACACCCGGACGGGCTCGCCGAGTCCGAGGGACCCTATCAGTCCGGCCTGCGCCACGGAGCCTGGACGATCTGGGAGTACCGCGGTCTGAGACCGACGATTGTCCACGGAGTGTTCCTCAGCGACGAAGCGGAAGGTCCATGGGCGGCGGAATACGACGGCGGGGGCCGGGCATGGACGGTGTCCTACCTGAATAGTCTACGCGACGGACTCTTCGAGTCCTGGTGGCCAAGCGGCGGACCGCGAGCGACCGGGCGCTTTCGTACCGATCTGGAGCACGGACCGTGGTCCTGGTATTTCGAAAACGGCGAGCTCTCGTCCTCTGGGCGCTACGATCGAGGCAAGAGAGTGGGGGTCTGGATCGACTGGTGGGAGAATGGGCAGGTCAAGGCCGAGGGTGGATACGTCGACGGAGTCAAGCAGGGCGAGTGGAACTATTATCGCGAAGACGGGAGCCTCGAGCGCACGGAGACCATCGGAGGTGGAGGATGAGATCGCTCCTCTGGCTGGCCATACTCCTCGCTCCCTCGCTCACCTTCGCGCAACCGATCTTCCGCGAACCCGGCCAGGTAACACTTGTGCCGACTGGTTTTCATCTCGACGGAACGTACACGGAGTCTCCGTTCGGCATCGACCTCGATGGGTACGTCTACGTCGCGGTGAGCTCGCCCGATTTCGTGCACATGATTCACTCGGAGACGAACGAGATCGTGAGGATTCCCTTGGCGAGCAATGGAGTCACGACGAATGGCGCCAAGACCGTTCGCTTTGGGATGACCCACGATAGTCTCTTTCTCCCAAAGTTCGCGCACGATCTGGCAAGACTTTGGACGCG
>CAYXDO010000138.1:0-31554 GCA_964463485.1 uncultured Myxococcales bacterium
CCCCGCCGCGGCGGGCTGTCAAATCGATCTCTTCAGGTGCGTGCGGAACCCCTGGAGAGCACCCCGTCCCAGTCCCTCCTGCCCCTCCGATTCCGAGCGGTGCGATTCCGAGCGGTGCGGTGGGTGCCCGCGATTCCGAGCGGTGCCTGCCCCCGATTCCGAGCGGTGGTGGATTCGGATTCCGAGCGGTGCCGGCGCCGTCCCGCGGGCCGGGGACACGGAGGGACTCAACGTGCCGGGCCCGCGACGGGACTCTTTTCTGCGCTGGCTCGACGAACGCAGACGGTGTGGACGCTCGGAGAGTGGAGATCCCGGAGGTCTTTCGTCCGCGGTCGGCGCGAGCGCCGGTCGGGGTGTTGCGGCAGCCGCTGAGCCTCGAGGGTTTGGATCCGGCCATTTTGGCGAGTCGCCCGCGGCTTCGACAGAATCTGGAGATCGTCGGCTGTCCGGTCTGCCATACCGCCGACGCCGAGTTCGTCCAAACGACGGCCCAGCGGACCTTCTCGCGGTTCTACGAGAAGGAGCTCGTCGCTCGAGCGGCGGCGCTCGAAGCTCTGAGTCGCGACGAGCCGCCCGACTCACCGTTTGGGCCGCTCCAGCCGGACCCAGTCTTGCCTCCGTGAAGCGGTCGCGCTGGGCTCTACCATCGTGCCTGGAGCTTGACGTGGAAACTCAGTCTCAGTGGTGAGTCGAAGACGGATCGAAGGGTACCTGTCTGGGAATCGAGGGCGAACCGAGCCTGGTTTGGGTCGTGGACGACTCTGGATTCGGCCGACAGCGAGACGGCCTCGGAGAATGCGAACGGGACCTCGAACATTCCGGCGAAGACGGGCCGGGCGTCGATGCCCACCGGGAGCACGATCCGGTCGGTGCCGTTCACCAAGACTTGGACTCTCGCGCCTTCGTCGATCGAGCTCGCGAGCGTGGAGGTGTCCAGCCAGTGCCTGCGCCAGCGAGAAATCCGCTGAACATCGACGCTCAAGCGCCTGGCGGACTCCGCATCCGAAACGCCAGCTGCGGCCGCCAGCACGATTCGACTGCGCTCAAGCAGCCGATGCTCGCTTGTTGGCGAATTGGCGATTTGTGACAGGAAATTGAACACCGCTGGAGTCAGCACCACCCGCGGTCGGCTCTTGACCGTCTGTCACTCGACGTTGGGGCCTTCGTCGTTCGGAACAGCAAAATGGCTTGGTGGAACGCGCTCGCGCCCAACTCCACGGTCGAAATGACCCCGCCGAGCCTGTCGATGAAATTCAACAGCACTCGCAGTGCGGACTTTTCATCGCTCCCGGGCTCGACCACGAACGCAGCACCAGCGGATCGCAGCGCGACCACGACCGCACTCCAGGCACATAAAATCGCCGGCCCGATTGCTTGAGACGGCGCAATAATCGCCCGGTGTCTGAAGAGCTTCACGAGCCCCAACACTCGCCTGCCGAGGCCGATCAGCCAGAGCCCGACCGACTTCCCGCGGGCACCCACGGCCTTAGCTGCGACGCGAGCAGGCGCTCCATCCAGCCTCAGGCGGACCACCAACGCTATGGCCTCGACGCTGAATGTCTTGCCGGGCAGCGCATCCACCGGAAGGAGGCGCTCCCAGTGACGACAATCCTGGCACCTCGACAAAACAACCCAGACGCCCACCGAACTGGCCGGACGATAGAGTTTTCGGAATCGCCTCTCGTACCGAAGCACGCGAAGATCCACACCGCCACAGCGCGCGCAAGCGCACCCCCGCGAGCAAAACGGCGTCGGAGTTGTTGGCCACGTAGTCCTCGTACATGGTAGACATTACAGCGAGCACGTGTACCAAACGGCACTCCGACGGCCCGCTCGGGTCCGCCAAGACGAGGCGGGCCGTCACCTTTCTAACGCGAACTAAAAGCGCCGTCGAAATCCTGCTCGCCCCCTTCAGCAACAAGGACTTCCTCCGATTTACGAAAATATCAAAGTGCGCGAGACGATAGTCTCAAAGAACGCGAGACACGACAACCGTCAGGTCGCTTACGGAGAAGCGGATTTCTGGCTGGATTTTGGCTTTGGATCTCACCAAGATCGATCTGTCATGATCTCAGAGAACTACCCTGTTAAGCCCATCGTCACTTCCGCCAGGATGCACGGCCGCCACCGACAAGTCGATTCTTCAGGTGCTCGTAATTGAGCCGCAACTCCCGTGACGTCCTGTAAACACGCGGACGCCTGCGAGAGCGACAGCGTCGTCCCACAGCGTCTGGGGCATGTGCTCGCCGCGGCGCGTCTTGGCTCGCCGCCATTCCTCGATTCGTACGCCGAGGGATTTGAGGGGTTCGATTGGGGATGCAGGTTTTTCCATCCGCCGAGACTAGATTTCACGCTGGTCGGTGGCACGCACTCTCGCCGGAAGGACACGTTCATCGCCAAACCTGCGGACCCCGATGCGGGCCGAGCGCTCGCCGCACTTCTTCAGAAGGAGTCGGCAATACGCGAGAGAAACCTCGAGCGCTCGGCCAAGGCACCGCCCCAAGCATATCTCGAGGGGAAAGTGGCTCCGTACCTGGCCGTCCTAGAAAGAGTCGCGCCGCCGTTCGGGAGTCCTATCGAGCTAGCAGTCAGCGCTGCTCTGTTCGCTGTCGGCTTCTACGTGATCTTGTCGGCTCGGTACGACGCGGCCACTGTCAACTGGGCGCATGGATTGATCGGTACAGCCGTGGGCTTCTGGCTGAAGCATCCGAAGTCTGGTGCGTGAGCAAGGCAAGCCCTGTCGGGAAGTCGGCGGCGGAGCTCAGGCTATCGCCGCTGAGGTGCTTCTGCGGCGAGTTGTTGAACGAGAACGTCGGCCGCCGCCACGAGGCTGTCCGGGTCGCACTTGGTTTGCACGGAGCCCGTACGCTCTGTTGCCTCCGTGCGCAAGTCGAACAAGCTCGCCGTGAGGGCGCACGTTGTCCCAAAACGCAGGACTTTGGTCGCGAGCGCCTGCTCGGCGGCGACGGCCTTCCCAAGCTCGATCTGGCAAGACTCGTCTACGCACGCGCGGTAGCTGCCCGACTTCGCATCTTGGAGCTGCGACGTGATCTCGGCTCGAGGAACCGCTCGCCACCGCATGAGCCGAGCTCCGGTCGCCACAAGGTACTCAGTGAGTTGGTCACAGAACGTTGGTCCAAAGGTATCAGTCAGATCTTGGACGTCGAATATAGCGACGATCACGAAAGGGCGTGGTGGCTGCACTGGGTCAGGCTTCGTTGGTACATAACTCGTCGCCGAGACGCTACCAGGTAGCTGGGACACGACCTGGTTCACAAGCGCCTTCGCCGCGGCTGCTGAGTAGCCAGATGTCGCCCACTTAGCCATCGGCAGCGAGGTCTGTATGAGTCCGCCCGGCGACCGAACGACGAGCTCGGGGGCGACCTCGAGGTAGTCTGCGTAAACGTATCGCACTGTGAGCGTGAGATCGGCGACGGCGTCCGCGACACCCGAGGACGCAGTAACGAAACCCGCCTCTTGGAATGCCGCCTTCACGGCCGTCCAAAGCTCAACGCCGAGCTCGTCCGCAAGGTCTAGGTTGTTGCCCCGCAGGGTCGGTACCTGCACTGCCACTCGCAGGCCGGACTGATGCTCAGGCAGCCTCAGCGTCGCCGGCTGCGGCATCGACCGAACGGAAGCGCACGCCTCCACGAGGCAAGCTAGTACGACCACCGAGCGCAAGGGGGCGGAGCGGAAGGAGGTCACCTGACGCACGCACCCTTCTACCATCGGCGGTGCATGGGCGCTGGCCCGGAGATCGTGAGCGCGAGCGGGACGATGCGTCGCTGGGCTCTGCGCGCTCTGCGCGCAGCTCAGCATGTCGAGTGACATCCCGGCCCTAGATCCTCGGCCCGTTTTTTGGATAAGGTGCGCGCGTCGTGAGCGCGGTCGTACTAGAGCACCGATCAGGTGGAACATGTTGATTTTTCTGGTGTCCTCGGAGCAGTGCCGGCCACCGCTCCGATTCGGGCGGTGCCGGGCACCGCTCCGATTCGGAACAGAGACGTGCGGAGGGCTCGCGCGAAGGTGGGTGCCACTTTCGGGTCTACTAGTATCGGCTATCGAGCTCGCACCCCCTTTCCGATCGGTGCCCCCTTTCCGATCGGTGCCTGGCACTGTCCGAAACTGCCTGGCACTGTCCGAAACTCGAGACTGAGGAGCACTGTCCGAAACTCGCCGTCCGTGACGCTGAGTTTGGACGCAAAGAGAGTATTTTTCTGGAAATCCGACTCGCGAGATTCGATGGGAAGAATTTGAGCCGGAGCCGGCGTGTCGTGATGACCAACTTCCCTGGCCCGACAAACGGTGGAGCTACGTGCGCTTGTTCCACCGTGACCACCGGAAGCTGACCTGAAATCCCCGGAGACTTTCGTTCGGGCCGGGGCAGCGGCGAAGCGAGCAGGCTGAGCGCAGGAGCCAAGGACTCCGGAAACTTCTACGAGGCCCGTCACAGGAATGAGACAATGCCCTCGACAGCCCCGATCAACGCCGCAAGATCGGTGAGCGGTCTGCGGCAGAGGCTCGCGAGCCTCGACTTGGCTTCATCGGGCACTGGCAGCGCGTTGCGGTCTTTTTTTCTGTCGCGAATGATTCCGTCGGGCGTCCGATCCGTGAATGCGATTTCCAGAAACGCAGCTCCACTGCCGACGACCTTGAGTTGTGCCGCGATGTCCGTATGGTCCACGTAGACTTTGTCGCGGTACAGGTCGACCAATTCCGCAAGCGCGTCCTCCACCGGTTGTCTGCCTCTGGGCGGACTGACCGAAATCTTCTTGGGGCGATTTCCCGCCACCGCGACTCGCCGCTTGTCTTTTTGACCTACTCCCCATGCCCAATCGAGTTTGGGACGATGCGTACGTTCGAAGGCTGACGGGGCGAGCAGTGGCCTCAACGCGGCGATCATTTCCTGAGCATTGCTAAACTTCGTCTCCTTCAGAAGCTTCTCGCCTTCAGGTCCAAACACGATCCAACGTTGGCCGCTGGTCAGGAATGACCGCGCCGGGCAGAGCGCGTCCGTGTATCGTCGTAGCTGTCCGCGGTGGGCGATGAGCCCCCCTTTCGCCTCCTCCCCCACTCGCCAGCTCTTCACCTCGCCGACGAGACACAGACCGACAGAGTCTCGAGCAACCACGTCGGCAGCGACCGAGGCCAGCGCCCCTTCTGATACGAGCTCCTTCTGGATTTGAAAATTGAACGCGAGCTGGTCCGCGATGTCCCAGCCCAGTTCGGCAAGTGTGAGGAGTATGAACTTCTGTTCGGTGTTTCGCTCGACTCCCCCCACGGAATTGTTGGGATCCTCGAGACATCGTTGAAGAATGGCGGCAATGTCCATTTCGCTACCTACCTTTCTAAGGCGGTCTGACGAGTATCGGCGCGTTCATCAGAAGAGCGTCGATCTCGACTGGATCCCTGGATCCTCTGGATCCTTGACTGGTTTGTTCCCGTCTGCGAAAATCCCGACGCTGACGTCCCTCATTCAATTCAAACTGGGCTTGACCTGGTCATGTTGTATTTACTGGGGCTCATAGTGGCCTCTGATCGGGACGACGTCAAGGAGCTTTTTTGAATGATCGCGACTCACTCTCCGAAATGAAGCGAAGTCTCTCCGTTCTCGTGAAGAACCGGCGCAGGTCGCTGGGATTGTCTCAGGGCGAAGCGGCGTCGATTATCGGATGCAGCCAATCGAACGTCGCTCGTCTCGAACGCGAAGACGATGCGACGTCTATCGATCTTTTGGTCCGGGCACTCTTGAAGCTGGGACTCGACAGGCTCGAGATCGCTCACTGTATCGCGGGGACTTCGATTTTCGGAATTGCCGGTCAAGAGGCCCGAATGACTGGTCGCGAGTTTGTCGAGGCGGTCCACGAGGACAGGAAGCTTCGGTCGCGTTACACGTTTGAGTGGGCCAGAGATCGGGAAATCAGCATGTTCTCTCCGTGGCTGGTTGCGAATTCGGGAGCCCGCTGGCGGGTCCGTCACCGATTGAGAGACAATCATCCGGACGCAAAGGTGGACTGGCTCCTCGTGCAGCCGATAGCTGGACACGTCGACGACACCGCCTGGATGACGGCATTTGGCTGCTCCAAGGATGCGCTGGAGGCGCGAATTCAATCCGAGTTTCCCGACGCGAGCGCGACGGGCCGGCAGGAAATCAAGATTCCATTTCTAGATCTCAGCACGCTGAGGCGCCTCCTCAAGCTGCTTGAGCTGAAGATCGATTGACTTGGCGCGTCACTGACCCTGGTGTCCCGAGCCTGACCGGATCTTGTTCGCAGCCATTGCAGCAGGGACGCGTGTCGAGTTACGCGGGGCGGCCTTCTTGCGCTTTTCGGACACTGACAGGCGCTGTGTGCCTTGACAGTGCCAGGCGCCGCTCGGCATGAGGTGCCGCTCGGAATGAGGGGATGGCCATACCGCCGCCGTCGCGTTCGTCCAAACGACGGCCCAGTGGACCTTCGCGCGGTTCTACGAGGAGGACCTCGTCGCTCGAGCGGCGGCTCGAAGCTTTGAGTCGCGACGAGCCGCCCGACTCACCGTTTGGGCCCCTTCAGCCCGACCCATTTCTGCCTCCTTGAATCGTCGCCGCCAGACCTACCTATTCGACAGTGGCCAGCATGGAGCTATCGTGGGTTCTCTCTCCTGGCGTCGAGAACGGACTTCCTTCGAGGGGTACTTCTCAAAGTCCGACGAGTGTGACCTCGCCGTCCGCGTTTCGGTCCGCGTTCCTGTCTCCGTGAGGCGGTCGCGCTGGGCTCTACCATCGTGCCTGGAGCTTGACGTGGAAACTCAGTCTCAGTGGTGAGTCGAAGACGGATCGAAGGGTACCTGTCTGGGAATCGAGGGCGAACCGAGCCTGGTTTGGGTCGTGGACGACTCTGGATTCGGCCGACAGCGAGACGGCCTCGGAGAATGCGAACGGGACCTCGAACATTCCGGCGAAGACGGGCCGGGCGTCGATGCCCACCGGGAGCACGATCCGGTCGGTGCCGTTCACCAAGACTTGGACTCTCGCGCCTTCGTCGATCGAGCTCGTGAGCGTGGCCGGAAACAATATGCCGAGCCGGAGCGCAGGCCGAAGCGCGAGTCCCGTCACGTCATACTCGAGCTTCGCCGAGAGAGTGAGCTCCGGTTCGGTCTCCGTGGCGTCGGCGAGCGCCTGAAATGGCACGAAGCCGGGGACGTCGAAGAGAATGAAGCCAGCCGTGCGCAAGAAGGCGTAAAGGGTGACGCTGAGCTCGTCGATTTTCAGGTTGCCGCTGAGGCCTACGCCGATCCCAGGGAGTGGCTTTGTTCTCCCGAAACGTTCAGGATCCTCGAGGCTCTGAGTCTGGTAAACGCCCTCCAGCGATACGAAATAGCCGGATCCCGGTTCATACGGGCGCAGAACCGTGCCGTCCAGCCAGGGTCCGGTGTCGTCGCGATAGAGTCGCAAGTCGGAACGCTCGCGAACGAAGGTGCCATGAAAGAGAGTAATGGCACCCGAGGTTCCAACGGAGTAAATGGGCTCACCCTCGAGGCCGGGCCGCTCCTGAGTTCCTTTTTCGACATAGGCGCCGTGGGCCTCGAACATGATGGCGTCGCCTAGCGTCATCCCCGCGCCGAAGAGCGCTGCGAAATTGGGGATAAACTCACCTGCTTCGAGCCCCGGAACACGGCTGGTGAGTAACGCCGATTTGAGCCCGGCGAAGACGTAGTCGGCGTCCCGGGGCGAGCGCCATCGGAGCCTGATTCCAGGCACCGAGCCCCGCGTGAAGGAACCCACCGAAGTCTTTCCGGGGAAAGCGGCGTTGTCCGCCCAGGAGAGAACATGTGTAGAGCCCAGCCGAAAACGATCCGTCGAAAGGGGCCACGCCGTCAGGTCGTAGGTTTGGGTCTCGCCTTCCGCGCCATCCCCGAGCTTTCTGAGGATTCGGATGTAACTTCCGCTGTCGGACAGCTCGAAGGTGCCCGAGCTCTGCGAGACGGAGAGGAGACCCGCGAGCGCCACGTCGGCCTCCCACCGAGGCCAAGCGCTCTCGAACTTTCGATAGACCACGAAGTGAGAGAAGGATTCGTACCCCGTGAGCTCGTCGTGGAGTTGTTCCAGAAAGGGCACCGAGGTGCCCGGATCGAGCCCGATGCGATAGCCCGAAGTCGGGGTCTGTCGTCTTTCGCCCGGTTTGGAGAGGACGTCTTTGTTTCCGAATACGAAAGTCACCCGTGAGTCGGTGAAGCTCGAGTCACGCAATGTCTCTGCGATTGGAACGGGTCGGACGGCCCGGACCGCCCGTGCAGGCGTGGAGGTTTGCGTCGCTGCGGGCGTTCGCGTCATGGTCGCGGAGGACGTTCCTGTCAGCTCCGGCACCGCGCGACAAAATATGCTGGTGAAGACGAAGACGACGAGACCCGCGCACGCCATGCTGCATGCTGTTCGATTCCAAGGTTCAAAGGAAGTCCCTGGAGCTCCGCGGACTCCTAGGAGCGCAGGCGGGTAGCCAGTTCATCCGGCTCGCTCAGTCGACTTTCAGTCGACCGAGCTCACCACCGGTTTTACCCGGTGGCGGGGTCTCAGTCGATGAAATCACGGCTGGCGCGTTCGCGGGCTGAGTAGCTGATGTGTGACGGAGAGCTTCAGAGGCGTAGCTCGTTGCCATCCCAAACCTTCGAGGGAGTCGGGACTCGGCACTCTCAGTGTTACGCCGCATTTTAGATTTGGAGCCGTGCATACCGTTGGCCGAGAGTTCCCTTTGCTGTCATTCGCTCCCAATGGTTTCTGGTTGATGACGGTTTCGCTACGTATGTGGCCGCCTCCCCCAATTGCGGTTACTGTCCCCCCAAATGCGCGTCGTGCTCACGGGTGCTACGGGCGTCGCCGGTCGAGCGATCGCCAGAGAACTCAAAAGACGAGGTATCGAAGTCTCCACCTTCGCGCGTGGAAAGGAGCGCGCCGAGCGACTCCGTGCCGTCGGCGTGACGGCCATCGATGTGGACTTTCTCGAGTGTTCCTCGAGCCAATTGAGCGCCGCGGTCGAAAACGCCAGCGCGGTGATTCACGCCGCAACGAGAATCCCCCCAATCAAGGAGATGAGAAAACGCAGCGCCTGGGCAGAGAACGAGGCCCTTCGCGCGGAAGGTGCTCGCCGGCTCGTACTGGCGTGCCTCGCCGCCGGAGTCTCGCGTTACATCCAGCACAGCATCACCTTCGTCTACACCGATCGAGGAAGTGACTGGATCGACGAAGCGACGCCAACTCAGCCGTCCAAAGGTCAGCTTTCGATGGAGGAAGCCGAACGTCAGACGCGTCGCTTCACGGATTCCGGAGGCATCGGCATCGTGCTCAGAAACGGCCTCTTCTACGGCCCCGATTGTCGATCGATCGATGAAGGGCTGGCCCTGTTGAGGCGACGAGTGGCTCCTGTGCTTGGGCCCAAGGACGCGTTCTTGTCGTCGATTCACGTCGACGACGTCGCGACCGCAAATGTCGCCGCGCTCGAGCTCGCGGCTGGAATCTACAACGTCGTGGACGACGAGCCCGTTTCGCGCGCTGAGTATGTCCGCCTTCTCGCCGAGGCCTTCGGAGCCCAGCGAAGCCGTTTTCTACCACCTTGGTTGGTCTCACTGGTTGGCGGCGAGGACGCGCGCATGCTCATGCGAAGCCAGCGGGTACGAAATGCCAAGCTGAAGGGCGTGGCCGGATGGACCCCGCGCTACCCTTCGGTCGCAACGGGCTTTCTGGACGTTGCCCGCGCCCGCGCTTCGAAGTGAATCCGAGCTTCCGAACCATTCGCCAAACACCGGAAGGCGAACGCGATTCCGAAACGCGATTCCGAAACGCGATTCCGAAACGCGATTCCGAGTTAGCCTCCGAGACGGAGAGGTGGCCTTGTTCGGCCTCGACGCGGCAGTCACTCTGGTGGTCTTGGGCGAGATGGCTCCAACAAGCCTCTCTCACCGAGTATGTCGATGGTTTACTCATGCCGAAGCCCGCTTGCGCCGGGAGGCCAATTCCTGCTCAATGGCGTCATCGCCTCGGTGATCATCGTAGGGGCCGGAATCAACGGATTGGCCTCGGCGTGGCGGCTCGCCGCAGCGGGGGCTCGTGTTACCGTGATCGGGAAGTTCTCGGTGCGCAACGATCACGGTGGCTCACACGGTGCGTCTCGCATCTATCGCACGGCCTACGCAGACCCACTCTACGTCGACTTGATGAGAACAGCCCTGAATGAAGATTGGCCCCGACTGGAGCTGGATCTCCTCTTCCCAAAAGGAGGATGTTTCTTCGGAACCCCCGGCCCAAAAGTCGAATCGTATCTGAAGGCGATGAAGACGATCGGCCCGCAGATTTTCGAGCCTCTGTCGACCTCCGAAGCCCGGAAGCGCTTCGGGTTCTTGTCCTTCGATGAGTCTCACTTGGTTTTTCATGACCACAGCGCAGGCGTGGTGGCCGCCGAGTCAACCTGTCGAGCGCTCGAGAGGCTCGCGCGCCATTCGGGTGCGACATTTTTGGAGCACACGAGTGTCGAAACGGTGCACGACGTGTCAGAAGGGGTCTGCGTCGCAACCACCTCGGGCGTGCTGCTCGGCGACAAAGCAGTGTTGGCGGCCGGCGCCCGGCTAGGGTCCCTCTGTCCCGAGCTTGCGGTGACCGTGCGCCCAGTCCGTCAGTCCGTACTCTACTACCCCGAGGTCCCCGGGTCGGACAGAGTTTGGGCCTGGCTCGGAGAAGACGGGTTCTATGGCTTGCCCGATTTCGGCAGAGGCCGGCTGAAAGTCGCGCGGCACCGCCTGGACGGGACCGACCCACCGGACTCCCCGAGTCCGCGACTCTTCGATGCCGCGGACGTCCAAGCTTTCGTTCGAACCCACTTCGCCATCGATCCAGGACCCCCACTCGCACAGGAGACTTGCCTGTACGCCGTTGCGCCAAACGAAGATTTCCAGCTAGGTCCCCTGTCGCCGGACTCGAACATCCTCGTCGCGAGCGCTTGCTCGGGACACGCGTTCAAGTTCGCCCCGCTCACGGGTCGTCTCGTGATGGAGTGGGTCCTCGAGCAGACATCTTCAGAGCTCGCCAAAAAACTCTTCGCGAAATTCGCCCTTCGAGGTCCTGAGTCGGCTTTGAATCCGACGCTCTTCGACCCGACCGACTGAGTTCGTCGTGAGGCCCGCGGCCGAATGAGTACCGACCGTCTTGCCCTTCCGCTCTAGATGCGGCTTCGTGCCCGTGCCGACCCGAGCTCATCTTCGCGACAGCTCGTCGTCAGTTTCTCACGTCGATCCCGAACTTCCTCTTTAGGGTCGGCGCGAGGATGGCTTCGCGGACCCGTCCGCAGGCGAAGCTCAGCGTCGGGCGAATCTCCTCGAGCGGAGTCTTCGCACTGGGAGCGAGCAGAGTGCCCAGACCAAGAAGCCCAGCCCGCGCGAGCCTTCTGCGCTGGGTTCGCTCGAACACGCGCAGCTCGAGTCCGACGCCGGGGGTGGGGCGGGCGTGGCGTCGCGAGCTGCGGCATCCCGCGGCACAAGAGCGTCCGGCGTCGAGCTCCCGTCCCCTTGGCTCCCGTCCTGCAACATCGCGTCCGTGGGTCCGGTCCCTGCGTCCGGGGAGTTGGCGTCGGCGCTCGTCGCGTCCGCAGCGACCTGGCCAAGATCGAGACTCACCTCTGCGTCTCCAGTCGAGGCGTCTTCGAAGCTCACCCCGGAGTCCGGGGCTTCGGCGTCCAAGAATCCCGCGTCGGGCGCGGGGATCGAGCCCAGCCTCACCACCCTCGAAATGCGCACCTCGTCGATCAGTCCGAAAAAGGTCCCGTCCTGGTCGGGACAGCTCGAAGCTACTCTTTGTCCGCCGAGGTCGAGCGGGTCGGGTGAGCCTTGGAGCTGGCCCGGCGCATACGAGGCTCGATTCGTCTCGACGCCATCGACGAAGAAAGCCATTTGTCCGCTGTCCGCGTGATAGGTGAATGCGACATTCGACCACTGACCAACGGGGATCGAGGCGTTCGACCAAAGAGAGTATTGCTTCGCGCCGACCCGAACGCGGGCCTGAAATTGACGACTCTCTTCGAAGACCAAGGTGTAGGCGCCGGTATTGATGTTCCCTTTGCCGAGAAGCATACGCCAGTTGTTGTTGCCGTCGCAGTCGGGGTCGCCGACCGGAAAAATCGATAGCTCGACGGTCATCGCGTTGACCGGGTTGAGGCTCAAGCTGTGCGGGATGGACAGGCGCGCCCCCGCCCCGTCGAGCTCCACGGCTTTGCTCGAGTTGCTTCGGCCGTTGTTCGCCGCGGGAAATCGAGCCCCGTCGAGGAGCCGGGCGGTGTTGAAGTAGCCCGAGCTGTCCGGAGTTCGGCTCGGATCGAGATCTCCGGACCTACTCACGACCTCGTTCATGTGCCACACTCCGGCGTACTGACCGTCGAGCCCATCATCGAGCACGATTTCGGTGTAATTCGCGGTGTTCGAGCCAAAAAAGGGCCATACGTCCAACCCAGGCGTGACCGGCAATTGCGAGAATCGATTTCTGCCCGGGGACGAGAAGAACAGTCGCACGGTGTCTGCGGTCGATGGGTTGACCTCGCCATCGATGTGCGCGACGCCCCAATTCGTCGGATAGCCGAGGATCGACAGAGCGTTTCGACGCGGGCCGCATCCGGGTGGGTCTTCGATGGCTCGGCAGGGCATGTTGGCGGCCGTGAAGATCACCGCGTCGCCCTCGGGAAACAGCCACGGATAGGCTCCGCGAACCAACTCACCGGGAGCGTAGAGTGATCCGTCGGTCGCGCGAAAGGGTCGCTCCGCGAGTCGCCAGACCCCAACGGTTCGAGAGTCGGTGGCCATCTCCGAAATGACTCGGGGCGCCGACCACCCATCGAGACCGCACGGCGTGTCGTTGACCGAGTACATCAGCACGTCGATCGCGCCGTCGTTGTTGGGGTGGCCCTGATAGATCATGAGTCGACCATCACGAGTCACCGTGGGCTCGATGCCACGCAGCGTCGTGGGGATTGGCGTGATGCCTTCGGTCCAAACGAATTTGTGGACCTCTGCGCTCGGGCTGCTTGGGTTTCGGACCCACAGCATGAGCTTCCTCTTCCGCATTCGGTTTGCGTCAGGGTTCAGGGCGTCCGAGTCGAACACCGCGAAGTCATAACAAGCGTAGGGACCGGCTTGGTCCGTTTCGCCCGTCTCGTTGCAGGCGAAGGGGGCGCGCGCGGCGTCGGGCTCGCAAAGGGCCAGCGCGTTCTCGGCATTGTCATCCCTCTGGACCATGATGAAGTCGGAGAACGCGGCAGATACGTCTGGATAGCCGAAGGCGTCCCGTCCCACCGCTTCCGGGCGGAAGGCGCTCGCGTGCCAGCCGACCCCATCTACGCTCCCGCGAGTCACGACGAAGACGCGGCCGTCGAAGCTGACGTTGTGCCCGTTTCCGCCCATTGGGCTCGCCACCGAGCGAGCGCTCTCCGCTGCGAGCGCGACGCTTGGCAGGAGCAGGGAGGGCGCCAAAAGAGAAAAGCCATCGCGGAGCCGAAAGGACATTCGTCGATTTCCTCCGGACGTCGAGTCGCGGTCAAGACGAGGCGGTCGCCAGACCGAACAAGGCTCTCCCTGCGAAGAGGCGCCGTGCGCGCGCGCTTGTGATTTGCACAGAGAAGTGCTGTAGAGGCGGGGTGCGCCGCAAAAGTCCAGTGCAGCTCAGCGGCTTGCTCGTACTGATCTCTCACCTCGCCGCGCTGTCTCTCGGTTGTGCTGGCCTACCCCCGGCGTGGAGGGCCCAGAGCTCCATCCAACTCTTGAGCCGCCTGCCGCCAGAGTCCGACGCCGAGGCCATCGAAGTCTTCTCCAAGTACCTCCAAGTCGACACGTCGAATCCTCCTGGCAACGAGTTGCTTGGAGCGCGCCATCTCGCCGAGCGACTCGCCTCGGTCGGGATCGACTCCGAGCTCGTTCCGCTCCGCGGCAGCGCTACTCGTGGCTCGCTGATCGCTCATTTACGCGGGGACAAGTCCGTGGGAGGGCCGCTGTGCTTGCTTTCTCACATCGACGTGGTTCCAGCGCTCGCTTCGGAGTGGACTCATCCTCCCTTTTCCGGGCACGTCGACGATCAGGGTGTGATTTGGGGCCGAGGAGCGCTCGACATGAAGAGCATGGGCGCTATCGAGCTCCTCGCGATGTTGTGGCTGAAGCGGCTGGACGTGAAGCTGGGGCGGGACGTCGTGCTCATCGCCGTAGCCGACGAGGAAGACGCGAATCGCGGCATGATCGAGCTCGTCGAAGACGCATGGGACCGCTTGGGGTGTGAGTATCTCTTGAACGAAGGGGGCTTGGGTCTTCGAGATCTCCTGTTCGCTGGGCAGACTGTTTTTCCGATCTCGGTGGCCGAAAAGGGCGTGCTTTGGATCGACGTGGAGGTGCGAGGCGAGGGTGGGCATGGCTCGACGCCGAGGCCGGAGCATGCGGCCCGCAGATATCTCGACGCGTTGAAGCGGCTCGATCGCTGGAAGTCGGCTCCGCGCATTCATCCTTCGCTGTATGAGCTCCTGAGTCGAGTCGGTCGTCATCGTGGGTTTCCTGAGTCCCTGATTCTCGGCAGTCGCTGGATGGTGAATACTTTTCTAGAAGAGACCTTACTCGAGAATCCGGCGACACGCGCAGCGATCACGGACACCGCCTACGTGACCGGATTCGACAGCGGTGGGAATCTACACAACGTGGTGCCGTCCAGAATGCGCGCTCGCATCGACAGCCGTATTCTGCCGGGGACGCGAACGGACGAGATGCTGAGGGAGCTTTCGGCTCTGGCCGGGCCCGACGCGAAGCTGTCGATTCGGTTTGCCGCGGAGGCGCTCGAGTCGTCGTCGGCCGACCCGGTGTTCGACGTCTTGGTTCGTCACGTCGAGGCGGACAGGCGCGATGCCGTGGCGGGTCCGGCCTTGTCGCCTGGATTCACGGATTCGCTCTATGCTCGGAAGATGGGTGCGAAAGCGTATGGGTTCGTGCCGTTCGAGGTGAGTAAGGAGCTCGCGACGACCTATCACGCCGCCAACGAGCGACTGCCCGCCGCCGCTTTTCTTCGCGGATTTCGAGTGCTGCTGGGAGCCGTCGCGGAGATCTCGGCGCGGAGCGCCCAATGACCAAGAACCGGTGGCTCCCCATCTGGAGCTTGCTGCTGAGCGGCTCGGCGCTCGCGGGGACGACGGCAGCGGGCACGAGCTCCGCGAGCGAGTCGAAGTCGACGCGCCGCTGGATGGTGGTACCCAACGTCGCGTTCGACACCGACGATGGGTTGGGCTTCGGGATTCGTGGGGAGCTAGCCATCGACGAAGACGGTTACGAGCCGTATCACACGGGCTGGGTGGTGCATGCGTTTGCCTCAACCCGGGGCTATCATCACCACCGGGTTCGATTCGACCGCGTAGGATTTGGTCCAGAGCAGCGCCTCCGACTCACGATTCATCTGGCCTGGCGCCAGTGGCTCAACGATGGGTACTGGGGAATCGGAAATCGGACCGCTCGCGAACGGGAGTACGTAAAGGACTTCGAAGAGGGGGACCCCGGCCGCAGACGCTATCGATATTCGCTCTTTCAACCGTTCGCACACATGACCCTCCGCGCGCGTATCGACGGCCCGTGGCTCGCATATGGCGCGCTCACCGGAAAATACTCGATCGTCGAAACCTATCCAGGGTCTTTACTGGCGCTCGAGCGACCCTTCGGGCTCGACGGAGGTGTGACTGTGCAGCTCCAAGGAGGGCTCCTTTATGACTCCCGAAAGCCCGAGGGGACTCCGACCAGCGGAGTCCTCGCGGAGCTCGGAGCACGGATCGCGCCGCCGCTCCCAACCGGCGCCGGGACGTTCGGGGGCGTAATGGGTTCGGTCCGGGCCTTTTGGGGCATCACCGACAGGTTGGTCCTCGCCGGACGACTCATGGGCGAGGTCATGTTCGGCGAAATTCCTTTTTATGAAATGGTCCATTGGGGCGGGCTCTTTCCGGTCACCGGATTCGGCGGCTTCGAGACGATCAGAGGTCTGTCGTTCGGGCGATTTCGCGCGCCTGGGAAGGCGGTCCTGAATACCGAGCTCCGCCTGTCCGTCTTCGAACACACCCTCGCCGACGAGCCCTTCGTGTGGCAACTCGTACCCTACGCCGACGCGGGTGTGGTGTTCTTGGGGGACGAGACTCGCCACGGCGGCGGACCCGAGATTCACCCAGGGTTTGGTGGCGGTCTTCGTGCGATCTGGCAAAGAGACTTCGTCGCGCGTATCGATGCGGGTGCGGGTCTCGACCCGATCGTCGAACCCGACGGGCGCACCACCAACACTTGGGCTTTTGGATTTTACATCGTCTTCGACCATACCTTCTGACGATCGGCGAATTTCGTACCCACCAGGTCCCCGGAAGCTGTATGGTTCGCCGCCTTGAGTGCGTTCGTCCGCGCGATCCGGCGGGTCCGCTATGGCGATCCGGTCGTCGTCGTCTCGGGTCTGCCTCGGTCCGGGACTTCGATGGCGATGCAGATGCTCGCGGCGGGGGGCTTGTCAGTGGTGACCGATGGCCTCCGGGAGCACAACGAAGACAACCCGAGAGGCTACTTCGAGGACGAGCGGGTCAAAGACCTGGAGAAGTCAGCCGACCGGTCGTGGCTCGAGAACGCTCGCGGCAAAGGAATCAAAGTCATCTCCTACCTGCTCAAGGAGCTCCCGAGCACGAACAACTACAAAGTCATCTTCATGGAGCGCGAGCTCACCGAGGTAGTCAAATCCCAGGCCAAGATGTTGGAGCGGCGAGGGGAGCCCAACGAGACCGCGGACGAACGTATGATCGAGCTGTACGAGGATCATCTCTTTCGCGTTCGGTGGCTGCTCCGGCATGGGTCGCACTTCGAGAGTCTCGACATTTCATACCAACGAGTGGTGGCCGCGCCGAAGGAGCAGGCAGAGCGAATCCGGGCGTTCGTCGATCGACCCTTGGATCTCGAGGCCATGGTCAGGGCGGTGGACGGCGAGTTGTACCGGAATCGTAAGTGAGCAGGTGACTCGGACTTCTGGGCTCGCCCGGCCGTGAGCATCGCCGCGACGTCGAGGGTCGACAGGTGTTGACTCCGGCCGACTCGAGGCTCAGGCCTCGACTGTGACTCCTTCTTTTGCGATCAGCGAGTCCCTCGCCCAGACACTCACTCAGGTTCGTGCGGTGGTGGAGCGCCTTCGGCCCCTCGAACCGCGCTTCGTGACCGGGTCCTTCCGAGCGCTCGTGCCGGAGCTCGAGGCGATTCGGGCTGAGCTTCGGGAGCGCGGGCTGTTCGCGCCGTGGCTGCAAAGAGGGCTCGGCGGCATGGGTCTCGATCTCCTCGAGTTCGCTAGGGTCGCCGAGGAGCTCGGACGCAGCCCGCTCGGGCACTACACGTTTCACTGCCAAGCTCCCGACGTCGGCAACACCGAGCTTCTGATGCAACACGGCACGCCAGAGCAGAAGGAGCGGTACCTCCTGCCGCTCGCGCACGGGCAGATCCGGAGCTGTTTCTCCATGACCGAGCCGGAGCTCGCCGGCAGCAACCCGGTCCTGATGAACACGAGCGCCGAGATCGAGGGAGACGAGCTCGTCATCAACGGGCACAAGTGGTTCACGTCCTCGGCCGAGGGCGCGGCGTTCGCCATCGTCATGGCGGTCACCGATCCGGACGCGCCCGAGTATGCGCGCGCCTCGATGATCATCGTACCCACCGACACCAAAGGTTTCAGGCTCGTCCGAAACGTGTCGGTCATGGGGCACTCCGGCGATGATTATCATAGTCACGCGGAGGTCAGGTACGAGGACTGTCGTGTGCCAACGGCGAATATCCTCGGACCGCGAGGCGCCGGGTTCAAGCTCGCCCAGGACCGGCTGGGTCCCGGCCGTATTCACCACGCGATGCGATGGATTGGGATCGCCGAGCGCGCTTTCGATCTCATGTGCGAGCGGGCGGCCACGCGCGAGATCTCGAAAGGCCGGCCGCTCGGCACCAAGCAGCTCGTGCAGGCGTTCATCGCGGACAGCCGAGCGGAGATCGACGCGGCGCGGCTCATGGTGCTGAAAGCGGCCGAAGCCATCGAGCTTCGCGGGGCGGCGTCGGCTCGCGACGAAATCTCCACGATCAAGTTCTTCGTGGCCAACGTGCTCGGGCAGGTGCTCGATCGGAGTATTCAAGTGCACGGGGCGCTCGGGCTCACCGACGATTTGCCGCTCGCGTTCTGGTACCGATCCGAGAGGGCGGCGCGGATCTATGACGGACCGGACGAGGTCCACAAGTCCGCGGTGGCGAGGAGAATTCTAAAAAAGAGGTTCGGGATCGACGTAAAGGACTGAGTCAGGGGGAAGGGAGTCAGGGGGCGATGGAGACTTTGAGCGGGTCGACCCAGACCTTGCGGTCGTCGGTGTAATAGAGGTACGCGCGCGACGCCGGGCCGGTGTAGGTTCCCGGGACGACCGCGGTGAGGTCGAGCGGAATCTCTTTTTCCTCGGACGGAGCCATCTGGGAGAGGTACAAGATCACCTCTCGCGGCCGAGTCTCGAAGAAGGCGACGACTTTGTTGTCGACGAGATCCTTGAGTTGTTTGGTCTGAGAAGTCAGCCCGCCGGGCAGTCCGACGCGCACCATGGTCAGCGGTTGGCCCTGGCTGGTCTTGTTCTTGAGCTTGGCGGTCACTCGCACGGCGTCACCCATCTTGAGCTCCGTTTTGGCGATGGACACGTTCAGGTCGACGACGGTGTCGGGGTGACTGGCCGGTTTGGCGGTCGTGTAGTCGAGGGCCATGGAGTACGGGAGCTCGCCGCCGCCCGTGTGGGTGAGGACGAGCTCGTTCTGTCCGGGCCGCAGGCTCTTTCCGAAGCCCTCGAGCACGATGGGTTCCTTGCGGCCGGCAGTGTAAGCTTGTTCGGTGACGACCTGGCCGTTGACGGCGAGGGCGATCGATCCGGACGTCTGGGTCTTGCGAGAGGCCTTTGAGTACTCGGTGAGGGCCTTGAGCGCGAGGACGGTCGCTTGGGTGCTTCCGAAGTTTCCGTAGCCGCCGCGGTTCTTCACGAGCCAGTCGACGCCGCCTCGAAGCTCGCTCTCGAACCCACCCGCCTCGAGGAGGGTGAGTACCGCGAGGGCGGTCGTTTCGATGTCGAGGTTCATTCCGGTGCTGTAGGTGATCGAGTGAGTCTTGCCTTTCCAAGCTCCAGTCGAGTCTTGCATCGAGGCGAGTCGCTTGGCCGCGGTTCGGCCTTTGTCCTTCATGTTTGGGATGTTCAGCAGGGTGCTGGCGGTGAGCGAGAGCAGGTAGGGGTCGTTGGTGCTCATCGCGGTTTTTTCGGCCGCGCTGATTTCGACTCCTAGGTCGGTCATGCCGGCTTCGGTCATCGAGTAGGTGATGTAGGCGTTGGTGATTTCGGGTGCGGCGCGGCCGAAGCTGTCGAGGGCGTTCGGGTCGCGTCGGTATCCGCCTTGGCCGTCCCGCTGGGACTTGAGGTACTTGATGGTCCGCTCGAGCATGCCGTCGTCCACGTCGTAGACGTTCTTCATGTCCACGAACTCCAACACGCCGTAGGCGGTGAGGGCTTCATGAGCCGGGCTGCGGCCGAACCACTCGTACCCTTTGGCTTGGCTCTCGAAGGACACGAGTTTTTTGTAGCCGCGATCGAGGACTCCGCCGACTCGTTCGACCAGGTCCGGATCGGCGCTGTCGGTGGACCTGAGGTAATTCAGGACCATGACGTTCGGATAGTTCGAGCTGCTGGTCTGCTCGAAGCAGCCGTAAGGTTCGCGGACCATGCCTTCGACGCCGGAGAGGAGCGTAGCCACTGGGCTCGGGTACAGCGTGAGCTTGGCTTCGGCGGTGCCGGGGAGGGCGGCGCCGAGGTCTGCGGAAATGACGATGCGGTCCTTGAGAGTGCCGCTGCGTGAGTCGCTGACCGGGAAGCCGAGCGGCTCCACGACGACCTCGCGCGTGAATCGATCGCTCAGCCCGCCGGCGTCCGCGGCGAACTCCACCTGGGTGCGACCTTTGGTGCCGACGACGTCGACCGGGTAGAACACACTCTCGCGGGCGTTGGCGGCGAGGTTGGGCTTCGAGAGTTGTACGGATTTTTCGAGCTTCAGGAGTTGTCCGAAGTCGGCGGTGAGGTTGACGGGGAGCTCCATCGCCTTCTCGTTGGTGAGTGTGAGCGGGAGGAGCAGCTTGTCGTTCTGGCTGACTTCGAGGGGCAGCTTGACCGACAGGCTGAAGGGTAGGGAAGACTTCAGGACTTTGTCTCCGCGGCCGAGGAGCCCTCCGCCGGCGCCTTCGGCGACGACGCGGAACGAGGTGACTGCGTCGGAGAGATAGAAAGTCACCACGGCCTTGCCGGCGGCGCCGGTCTTCACCGAAGGCTCCCAATGAATGGTCTCGCGGAAGTCGGTGCGGGTTCCGGAGAACGCTCCGTCGTATTTCGGGGCCGGGAACACGCGCACGGGCGCGAGGGCCTGAGCCTCGTCGCGCATCATGGGTTCTTCGGCGAGGTCGAGTCGGCGCATGGCGCCGCGGTCGGCCTTGGCTTCCCCGGCAACCCGATCGTCATCGATGATGGCGTTGGGCCGCAGGAAGACGGGCTTGATCTCTTCCATCTCCTTGTCGCCTTCGAACGCCTCGGCCTTGGCCTTCTTCTTTTCGGCGACGACCTCTTTGGCGCGGTGCTCGGCGCCCATCGGACCCTGCGCCGGCATGTCCTTGGCGAGCTTGTTGTCGGCCGGCTTGTTGTCGGCCATGGGCGCTCGGGCCACTGGCTTTTTGGCGGGCATCGGCGGCGCGACGGCACCCATCGGGGGGGCGGGTGGCGGTGACGCGGGGACGGCCGGACGCGCCATCGCGGGCCGACCTCGAGCCGGCTGTTGGCGAACGCCGCCTCCCTTACCACCGGCGCGACCGTCCTCTTCGACGGCTCCGGCGAGCGCTTCCGGCATGGGTTCGGGCTCGGCCGGCGCCGCCGCTTGGGGGGCGGAAGGCAGTCCGGTCGCGGTCGGATCGGGCATCGGCGGCCGGTTGACTTCGGTCCACTCGAACTTTCGCCAGCCTCGCGTGCCGAGCAGAAAATCCATGGCCATCGCCGACTTTTCCTCGGTTACGTCGAAGAAGAAATTCGGTTCTTCGACCTCTCCAGGGACCTCGGGCTCGAGCAGGAGCTTGCTCAGCATGTGCCCGGTCTTGTCGTCGGCAAACGAGAGCACGGTATCGTCGACCACGCTGAGTGCGACATCCGCGGCGACCGGAGCTCCGGAGCCGTCGGTCGTCCGCACGGTGAGCGCGACTTGCTCCCGCGGTGAATACGTCGCCGAGTCGCTCGCCACCTCGATCTTGAGGCCCCGGCGCCGATTTCGAAACACGACTCGCTCGGCGAGCGGAGTCAGCTTGTCGTCGAACAAAGTCACCCGGGCCGCGCCCTGGCCTTTCTTGATCGCCGGATCGGTCGAGGCCAGGTACACGACCGCCTCGCCCCCTTCGGGCACGTCTACCGTCGCCGCGTCGATCATCGACTCTCGCAGCAGGCCGGCGACCACCACTCGCCGCCCAGAGGTGCAGCGCACCGAAGCGCGAATCGCGTCCTCCTGCGAGTCGAAGTCATCGAAGGTCTTGAGCACGCAGCCCTCTTCGCGGGGCACGGGCAGCGGAATTTTTTCCGTGATGCCGACCGGCCGGGTGATTTCGACCTGGTAGGTCCGCCCGGTGTTCGGTGTGAATTCGAACCGACCGAGCCCGGCATGATAGGTCGCGAATTTCGCCACGGCGCTGCCGTGATCGTCGAGGATCCGGCCTTCGACGTCGGCGGGCTTGCCGATCGTATTCTTGGCCTCGATGTAGACGCGGCTCGGCAGACCCGTCACGAGCTCTCCGCCCTCCGGAAACACGGAGAGTTGGACTTTCTTGAGTACGATCGGGACCCGCTTGGAGACGGACTCGGTGACTCCGCCGTCTTCGATCAGCACGGTCAACAGGCCGTCGCCGCGCTCGATGCGCGAGGGGAGCTGCACTTTCACCACCGCGCCGCCCTCTGGGTTGGTCTGAACGGTGACCGGAGGCAGATTTTCGCCGTCGAGCACCACGACGCCACGGATCGGATGTTTGCCGAGGGGCTCGCCGGTGGGTCGGTTGATCTTGACCGTGGCCGAGATTTCGTCACCCGGACCGTAGGCCTTTTTGAGGAACTCCAGTTTTTTCTTGATCCTCGGGGCTTCGTAGGCATTCACGATGAAGGGTCGCTCGCCGACGACGCCGTCTTGGGCAGTGGCTCGGAGCTTGTACTCACCGCCTTCGACTCCTGCGGGAAGCTCGAAGTCATTGGTGGCTTGGCCATTTTGCTGCTGAGTGTGCTTTTGCGAGATCACCGCGCCCTTGGGGTTGATGAGCTCCAAGCGCACGCTGGGGTTCGGAGAGCCTGAGAGGGCCTTGGTCGTGAGGTCCCAGGACTTGACCCAGATCGTCTCACCGGGCTGATAGAGCGGCTTGTCGAGCTGGAGGTGGATTCGTCGCGTTTGGTGACCGGCGAACCAGGTCGGCACGTTCTTGAGCAGATCCTCGTGGGGTGCTCCTGAAGAAACGCGAGGGGAGGCCGCGGGAGCGGTCTCCGGCAGCGCGAGCTTCTGTTCCTTTTCGGCGCCGGGCGCTCGATCGACCTGGGCTTGGTCCTTGTTGGCGTCTGGGACCCCCGTCTCGGGGGGCTTGGTCATCGGCTCGCACGAGAGCAGGGTCGCGAAGGCGAGCGGCGCTCCTTGGAGCAGCCGTAGCCGAATGGGCCGGTTGGTTTTCTTGGGCTTCATGGTGAGACCTCCGAGTGGCTTACCCAACGCCCGAGATGAAGAAAAGGTCTCGACCCGTGAATTTTCCGTGGCAGTCGACTCGGCGGGCGTTTTCTGAACGATTTGGGGCATGGGCCGACGCGATCGTTTTGCGCCCCGCGGCCCGGCATCGCCCGAGGCTGGGCGAGATTTAGGGCTGGCCGAGGTGGCCGCAGCGCTGAAGAGGCGAGCAAAGGCTGACGGAGCGATCGACGGGCGCGTTTTCGTCGCGCCCGCAGGCCTGATGTTCGAGGTCCTGGCGCTGACCGATGACCCGATCGTGTTCGAGCCCCTGGTCCTCTCGAGCACGGCCGAGGCCGCCGTTCCCTGGGCGCAGAACGTGTGGAGGTCACCGGCGATCTTCGAGATCGCTTCCATCTCCGACGCCGCCAAGAAGCTGCGAGCCGTGCAGCGCAATTGGATCCCGTTTTCGCTGAGTCATCACCGTCGTACTCAGCTGATCTCCGAGGCGTTGCCGCACGTGAGCAGAAAGCCGCTCTCCTTTCCTTCGCCGCCCCCCGCGGCGCCGCTCGGCGCCTTTGTCCTGCTCGAGCCTGGGTTGGTCTTGGCCTCGTCGGAGACTTCGAGTCCCTTTCCGAACGGAGAAGTCGCATTCATCGAGGAAAGGGAGGCGCCTCCCAGCCGCGCGTACCTCAAGCTGTGGGAGACTTTCACGCGGCTCGGTCGACGTCCAGGACCGGAGGATCGTTGCCTCGACGCGGGGGCCAGCCCCGGAGGGTGGACGTGGGTGCTCGCGACGCTCGGCGCGAGCGTCTTGGCGGTCGATCGGGCCCCTCTGGATTCGGCCGTGGCTCGCCTTCCGGGGGTGTCTTCTCGAATTGGAGACGCACTCTCCATCGACCCGGCCGAGCGTTCGTACGACTGGGTCGTCTCGGATGTGGCCGCGACACCCGAGCGGTTGCTCCCCTGGGTGATGAGTTGGATCGAGTCGGGCGCAGCGAAAAATCTGGTCGTGACTCTCAAATTCAAGGGCGCTGGCAGCGCGGAGGTCGTTCGTCGGTATCTCGAGCTTCCGGCGGGCTGGCTGTTCCACGGTTTTCACAACAAACACGAGCTGACGTTCGTGTGGCCACGGGCGGTCTGAAGTGCACGAACTCAGCGGACGTCGAGGGCCGCGGGCGGCAGTGAGTATGACATTCGACGTGGAGGTCGTTGTTCAGGTCTGATAGCCTCCTCGTATGTCGAACGAACGAGAACGCGTCGTGGTCATCACCGGAGCGAGCGCAGGGATTGGCGCGGCGCTCGCTCAGGTGATCGCGTCGAAGGGTTCGATCCCTGTGTTGGTCGCGCGTCGCAAGGACAAGCTCGAAGAAGTCGCAGATCGTCTGGATAGGCCGCATCTGACCGTCGTGGCCGACGTGACTCGTCGGGAAGACGTCCATCGAGCCCGCGACGCGGCCCTCGATCGTTTCGGTCGCATCGATGTTTGGGTCAACAACGCGGGTCGAGGGATCAGCCGGCCCGTCTCCCAACTGACCGACCAGGATTTCGACGAGATGATGCTCGTGAACGTGAAATCGGCGCTGTATGGAATGCAGGCGGTGCTCCCCCATTTCAAGGAGCGTGGAGCAGGCCATATCATCAATGTTTCGTCGATGCTGGGGCGAGTCCCTTTTGCAGCGATTCGTTCGGCGTACTCGGCGTCCAAGCACGCGCTCAACGCGCTGACTGCCAACCTACGCATGGAGCTTCGCACGGAGTTTCCGAAAATCAGCGTCTCCGCGGTACACCCGGGGGTGGTCGCGACCGACTTCGGGATCAATGCGCGTCATGGCGGCGTCGATTCGCGGAAGCTGCCCAACGCGCAGAGTGTGGAGGAGGTTGCCGAAGTCATCTCGGGTGTCATCGACGAACCTAGGGCCGACGTCTACACTCGGCCCGGAGCCAAGGAGCTCGTCGCCGGATACTACTCCGCGGAGGACATGGGACAGGTCGAGCTCGCGCCTCCGTTCGTGATCCCCAAACCCATCCCGCAGTGATCCGTGCCTCCGTGTAAACCTCGGAGCTCGCTCAGGTGAAGCGTCTCGTTGTCCGCAGGTGCCGTCGGTTTTCGTACTGCGCGCTCTTGCCCTCGGCAGAGCGATGTTCGACAACTTCGCCGGCTCGGTGAATTTCGGCGTCCCGCGGCACGTATCAGGGGCCGAACTGGAGGAACTATGAGGACCGCGACTGCTTTTCTTGGATCGATTGGGCTCTTCGCTCTGCTCGCTACCGCTCGGCCCGCTCGAGGTGCCGAGCTCTTCTACAAGTGGGAGAAGGGCAAAACTCACCGCTTTCAAGCGAAGTCCAAAGACGTGATGACGATGTCGGGCATGGGCGTCGCGATGAACGCTCGCTTCACGACCGACGTTACTTTCGCGCTGGCAATCAACAAGGTGAAGAAGGATGGCAACGCCGAGGCGACGCTCACGATCGAGACGTTCTCGGTGAAGGACGACGGAGGCCGATCGCTGGCCAGCCTGGACGGATTGCCTCCGTCCGCGCTCCGGAGCCTCGTCGACATCGATCGAAAGGGTGGGTTCAAGTTCAAGGAAGAGCTCTACCTGCTCGTTGATGACGAAGGCGGAAATCTTCTCTTGTCTGGGCACGCCGGGCCCACCGGAGCGTCTGCGACGGCCAGACAGGGCAACGAGGAAGTCACCGTCTGGGCGACGTTCGATCCCAAGACCGGCCAACTCTCGGGCGGTGCGACGGTGAAGGAAGTCGGAAAGAAGAAGAAGAAGATCAAGGTGCGACAAGACAAACCCACCGTCGATTTGCTCCCGAAGCAGTTTCTGGAGTTGCTCCGGCTGCCGGAGGGCGCGATTTCCGGGGGCGCTGACGTCGCCGTTGCGACGCCTGGGGTCTCGTCCCAAACCAAGATCACCGCGACTCTGCTCGAGGAGACCAAAGAGCTCGTGAGGCTCAAGACGACGTTCAAGAGCGACACCGAAGCGACCGGGGCTCCCCCTGAAGGAGACGAGGATGGGTCGGACGACGACGAGTCCGAGGAGGACGCTCCCGCGATGCCAGGGATGCCAGGGATGGCCGGAATGCCTGGGATGCCCGGAATGCCTGGCATGGGGGGCGGTGCAAAAGCGGGGGCGGGCACGGAAATGGGGATCAAGATCGATGGGGAAGCGACGACGGAGATGAATCCGGCGAAGGGTACGCTCGAGCGCGTGAAAGGAACGATCCGCACCCGCACGAGCGCCGCGGGTATGATGTCGATCGAGACCTCGACAGAGCTCGAGCTCCAGCGCAAGTAAGCGGCCGCCGAGCATCGATCGGTATGGGTGAGTAATTACTTACCGAGATATCGCGTCGCCAACATGTCTCGCCGGTCAGAGAGGTCCAAGGATTCGGGAGCCCTTGCGGCCCAACGACTCGGGCGAGTCACTCGGCGTCGAAGACCCGGGGGCGTTTTTCGCCTCGATCTTGCCTCCTCGAGCTTCTCTCCTAGAGCTTCTATCCTCGATCCTGTAATATCCGCCTCATGCATGTCGGATCCCTCATCCTCGCGGCTGGACTGATCTCCACCTCGGCCTGCCTAGAGCAGTCCGCTTGTGAGAGCGACGCCGCGTGTGCCGCGGGCTCCTTCTGCGCCAGGGGACTCTGTGTGACGGAGTGCGTGGCGCCCGAAGACTGCGCGTCCCAGCCTGTCAGCTCCTATTGCTCAGCGCGGGGTCGCTGCGATGCGATACCTGAGCGCCGGCATACGAGCGGTCGAGACGAGATGCCGGGCAGCGGCTTTGCGTACGTCGTCGACTCGATCGCGATCGCCGACAAAGGCTCGGGGTTCGACCTCGACGGGCGATGCCGCGCACCCGGTGACTGCTCCGAAAACGCTCTTTGGCAATTCGGGTGGCTCGGCAACGACCAACTTCGACAGGCCCTCCTCGGCGCTGAGTGGATTTACGTCCTCGAGCTCTTCGGAGTCGACGATTTCGTGGAAGACGACGAGGTGACCTTGGCGGTCTACGGAGCAGCAGACGCCGATGAGCCGTTCTTTCCCGCGAACAACTTCCAGACGCCCAGGGGGCATTCGACCTGTTGTGAGTTTGTGATCTCGGGGCGCGACGCCGTCGAACGAGGCGGACGAATGGTCCCTCGAAATCAGATCCCCGGAAAAATCGAGCGGCGCAGGTTCGTCTCCGACGGGCCTTCCGATGTCTGGGTCGATGACGGGTTGGCGAGATTGCTCTCCCGTACGAGCACCGCGACGGGCACGGAGTCCGAAGGGGAACAGGGCCAGATCCTGCTCGAGCGCGTAGCCTCCGCGCTCGAGGTTCGGGCCACCGAGCTTTCGGGTGCGTTCGGAGGGGCGATCTCCGTCCGAAGCATGGCCGGGACCCACGGCCCGACCTGTGAGGCGCTCAACCTGTGTCCGCAGGTCGATCCGAATGGCACCTTCGCCGACTTACTCGCTAGCTTCTATCACCCGGACGTGGACCTGGACGGCGACGGGTTGGAGGCTTTCGAGACCGAAGCAGGGAGAATATCCAAATGCTTCGATGGCCCTTTGTCTTGTAGCGGCGGAGCGGACTGCGTCGTGCCTCCGATCATTTCCACGGCCGCGAGGAGCTGCGCGTTTCAGCCGCAGATGCAGGACGGCTTCTCAGTGGCATTCAACGTCTCCGCCGTGAGAGCCACGATCGTCGGAGTGAGTCCCCGAGTCGGCCACCGAGCCCCCGACTGAGTGCGAACGAACGCTCGGACACCTGGGACCGTGGGTAGGCATGACGCTCCGAAGCGCCAGCGTCGCGAACGTGCCTGAATTCGTCCACCTCCACGCCCACGTTTCCCGCCCAGCTCCACGAGCTCGTCCACCTCCACGTCCACGACAACGCCGACGATCACGATCACCATCACCGCGTCGGTCGTCAGCATGAGCATGAGCCTGCGTCAGTCGCGGATTCCAACGCCCTCGGACTTCGTGAACGTGGCCGTCATCGTGGGGCTGGGCGGGAAACATAGCCGTGGGGGGTGGGCGGAGAGTGATATGAACGAGCGGTGCTGGACGTCGCACGAAACTGCACCGCGAGGACCTGGAGTCCTACAAGACTGCCGTCATTCATGACATGAGTTCGGCCACGGCGACGGCAACGGCAACGGGCTGAGGTGGGCTGGTAGCGACCTCGTCGTGCCGGAGCTCGGCAGCTTCTTCGAGGTGGGTCTTCAAGCCCTGACCGCAGGTCGGTGAAAGGGCTCCGAAACTCACGCCGTGCCGTGCCCGTGCCCGATTCGCCGGCGTCGCGGCCGGCAAAATCGACTGCGACGTGCTAAGGCACCGTAAGGAAAGCTAAGGCACCGTGAGGAAATAACTTGCAGCATTCCTATCCTTTCCACGGATGCACTAAGGGCCCGTATCCTACTGTCCCAAGGCGACGGTAGGGATCCTTCGGAGCCATCGAAGACCGAGTTGATCCGGTAATTCTTTAACGGGCCCTAAGGGAAGATTTGGGGGGGCTTCGACCGGTTCGCACGGTGAGGTGCATCGCTTTGCGTTCACGCACCGGGAGAGGTCATGAGAACAACGCCCATCCTCGAGGCCCAACATCATTGGGGCTCAACGGTTCTAGAGTCGATTCAACTCAACGCGGAGGACCTGACGGTCGGGGCGAGGCTCGGTGCGGGCCCTCGTCACTTCGACGCGCCGCCTTTTGCTCTCACTGCCGACTGCTTTCCCCTCGTCCGCTGGATCGAAGGAGAGCCACACGTCACGACTCATCCAAGCCTCGAGGGTTGGGTTCGGCGAGGTGGGCGCGTGGAGGCGCTAGCGGAGTGGGCCTCGAGAGGGGAGGCCGACGCCGAGCTTCCTGACTCGAGAACCACTCGGGTCCGCGACGGCGAGGAAGTCACCATCACCCATGGCTCTCAGAGTTTTCGGCTCAGGCGCGTCTCTTCGATTCCGTTCGAAGCGACGCCGCTCTCCGAGCGGATCAACTACCCGTGGCTGAATACGCTGATGCTGGTGGGCTTCGCGCATGTCATGGCCGTGGTGTTGTTATCGTCGGCTTCGGCCGCTCGCGCCTCGGGGGTCGACGAGCTCTTCACGCGGAACCTGCAAATGCAAAGTTACCGCTTCAAGCCCACCCGTCCCCAACCGCCCAAGAAACTCAGCGAGGCCCCCGAGCGATCGGCGAGGGGAGGCTTGAAGACCGCGAACAAGTCCCGACGGACCCGGAGCCCCGACGGGTCGCCGAATGCGTCGTCGAATGCGGCAGCGGGCATTGAGTCCATCATGGCCGGCCTTTCGCGAGTCACGCGGGGCCGAGAGGATGGGGCGCTCGAGCGCGCGCTGGCTGGGATCGAGTCGTCCCGGCATACCGTTGCCGGGATCGAGGGCGCGAGGGATCTTCGGAGTGGGGGCGGTGGGGGCGGGCTCGAGGGGCGCACGGTCGCCCTCGGCGTACTCTCTACGGGAGGTCGCGGCGGGGGCGACAAAGGCGGGTACGACGACCTCGGATCACTCGGCCCCAAGCCCGATCGAGGAGCTCCGACCATCGTCGCGGGGTTGGTCACGGTGGAGGGGAGCCTCGACCGGGAGCTCATTCGGCGGGTCGTCGAGGAGCATCGGAGTCAAGTCCGGTATTGCTACGAGCGAGCCTTGGTCTCCGATTCGGGCCTTTTTGGAAAGGTCGAGCTCGAGTGGGTAATCGACGCGACCGGGAGTGTTTCCCGAGCCGACGTCAAGAGCTCGACCATGGGGAGCGCGGCGGTGGAGTCATGCCTACGAGCCAAGGTCTCGGCGTGGACATTCCCGAAGCCCCGGGGGGGCGGGATCGTCGTGGTTCGGTACCCATTCGTTTTTCGCTCGAGGTGACGCATGCGCGTGGCCGACGGGCCGGGCGCGGCATGAGTTCCGGAATGGAAGATGCAGTCAGTGTGAGCGAAAGCGCATTGCCCTCGAGAGAAAGAGGCGTACGATCTCCTCATGTCGACCGCGACGAGCGAGCTGTCCGTCGATACCCATGATGAGATCCATGGGGCCGCCGCCGAGCTCTCCGCAGGTCACTCGCTCGTGCTCACCGTGCTCTGCCACGCCGACTTGAGTCGGGTCGGCGAGATTTTTCGGGTCGAACCTTCCGAGCAGGGGCTCGAGGTCTCTCGCCTGACACCTTTGTTCGAGTCCATCGACGGTGAGCGGGTGTGGCCGCTGGCCGATCCGTTTCTCTCCCGAAGCCCCTTTCAGCTCGTGTTTCGATCCGACGGCACGATGATGCTGAGGAGACCTCAGGGCGCCATCGCCATTCGCGCGAACGACGCTGCCGTGGTGGAGGACATGACCTTCGACGCGGACGAAGTCCGAAGGGGCGTGGTTCTGGAGCTGGGTCAGCGAGTGGTGATTCTCGCGCAATTGCAGGGACCGAGCTCCGGGCGGGTGGATCAGCTCGGGTTGATCGGCGAGAGCCCATCGATGTTGCAGCTTCGGCGTGAGATCCTGCGGGTGGGTCCAAGAGACGTCCCGGTCCTCTTGCGGGGCGAGACGGGAAGCGGCAAGGAGCTGGTCGCGAACGCGATTCATTTGGCCTCCCGTCGAAAGGGCCAGCCGTTCGTCGTGGTGAACATGGGGGCGGTCGCTCCAACTCTGGCCGCGTCGGAGCTTTTCGGCCACGTCAAAGGCTCCTTCACGGGAGCGGCCGACCATCAGGGCGTTTTCGAACGCGCTGATCGGGGAACTCTCTTCCTCGACGAGATTGGCGAGACACCGATCGACGTCCAACCCATGCTGCTGCGGGCGCTCGAGGGCGGCTCGTTCGTACCGATTGGAGCGCATCGGACCGTGGTTACCAACGTGCGCGTCGTTTCGGCCACCGACGCGAATCTCGAGCAGGCCGCCAGCGAGGGTCGTTTTCGGAGTCCGCTGTTGTATCGGCTAGGTGGGTATCAAATTCATGTCCCCGCCCTGCGAGATCGGCTCGACGACTTGGGTCGCCTGTTCGTGCACTTCCTCGAGCAGGAGCTCGAACCGTCGGAGCGGCACAAGATCGAGGGGTCGACGGCCTTCGTGCCTGCGCACGTGATGGCGCGGCTCGCTCGGTACTCATGGCCGGGTAACGTCAGGCAACTCAGAAACGTAGTCCGGCAGCTCGTGATCGCCAGCCACGGGCGGTCCGAGATGGTCATCGACGTCAACATCGATCGCCTTCTCAGTCAGGGGATCGACATGAATTCAGAGGCGAGCGCGGAGCCTCTCTCTCCGGAGACTCCCGCGTCGGTGAGTACGAGTCCGAGGCGCAAGCCGTCCGACGTGTCCAAAGCGGAGCTCATTTCGGCGCTTCGAGCGAATCATTTCGTTCTGGAGCCGACCGCGGCGGCGCTCGGAATCAGCCGGGCCTCGTTGTACGCACTCATCGAGCGTACGCCGGACATTCGAAAGGCGAAGGACATCCCGCGTGACGAAATTCTGCAGCTGCATCGAGAGTTGAAGGGGGACGTGCGAGCGATGGCGGAAAAGCTCGAGGTGTCGAGCCGCGGCCTGCTGCTGCGGCTGAACGAGATCTTGGGGGGGTCTTAGTCCCTTCCGCGCTCATGCCCGGGCGCTACCGGGACCGCAATGAGCCGAGGCTCTAACCGATCGGCATGGGAATGAATCGGGTGCAGCCGGGCTGAGTGCGCTGCGGGGAGGTTGGTCGAAAAAATAGTATATAGAACGCGGACTTGCGGCGATCGATCGGTGTGCGACGCGTTGTGTTCGGACTCATAGCCAGGCGGATCTGCGCCTATTTCATTCCGGATCGTCCACGT
>CAYXDO010000139.1:0-31391 GCA_964463485.1 uncultured Myxococcales bacterium
GCCGATACTCTCTGACTTCAAAAGTGGCACATCTTCGTGAGCATTCCAAGACTCAGGGCCAGGCGGATCTGCGCCCAAACGATTTCGTCGATCATTTCGAGCACTCAGACGAATTCCATGACTACCGAAAAACCGTTGCCGTCGCCGTCGCCGTCGCCGTCGCCGAACTCATAACGGCAGTTTTGTAGGACTCCAGGTCCTCGTGGTGCAGTTTCGTGCGACGTCCACCGCTCGTTCGTTCATATCACTCGGACGGCGACGGCGACGGCGACGGCAACGGTTCTGACAGAGGGCAACTGCGTGCTCTGTGGGCTTCGGCAGCGCAGAGACTTCATCGACACAGCCAGCCGGCTACCGCAGATGACTCGGCCGTCGTAGAATCGTCGTCGATGAAAACTCCCGCTCGATTCTTGAGAGCCCTCGAGTCCGTTCGCACGTCCCTGGTGACCGCTCCTCACGGCGCGGACTTGACGTCGTTTTCCGACGTGTTCGATGAGTTTCTGGCCGTTGCCCAGAGCCCCGGTTTCATGGATCTGGGTTCGGAGAAAGAGAACGAGGAGATCCACGAGTTGATCCAGGTCGCAGTGAGTCGATACCGCGGCGGCGCCCGAGTCGAACGGCTCAGATTGGTCGAAATCGAGGATGCGAGGTTTCTTCACGGCGCGTTCGTCGTGAGCTCCGTGCAGGGCGCCATCATTTACTTCACCGAGGACCGGCAGGGCCTCGTGGTCATCATGGGTTCTCCAACCTGGGTCATGAGAGTCAGCACGTTGAATGTCGACCCGACGGTACGCGCCGTGAAGGCACCCGGCCCGAATACGGTCAACTGAAACAGCCGAATACGTCAGTCCGGAAACGGCCACGCGCGCGATGACTTCAGCGTTCGGCGGAGGTCGTCCAACGTCGCCGCGTCGAGGGCCAAGAGCCTCGCTCGCCGAGCCTCGCTCACCTCGATTCCCATGACTTCGCACAGATCGATGATCGCCTCGACCGCTGCGTTCATCGATAGTCGAGCGCGCCGCCGTTCTTCGTCCGCGCGCTGGCGCTCTCCTTCCGCGCGCCGCCGTTCTTCGTCCGCGCGCTGGCGCTCTCCTTCCGCGCGCCGGCGCTCTTCTTCAAGCGACAAACAGCGCTCGCCCTTGAAATAGACGTCTATTTTGTGCCCCTCCGTCCAGTCACTCCTCGGCAAGATCTGAAACGCCAGGCCCGGAATCGCGTCCGAGGCGATACGGCCGGCGACGACTGGCGTAAGCTGGTACATCCCGGTGTCCTCGTCGAGCCGAAACAACTGGAGGACTCGAGCGTCGTCGACGTCCGGAAAGTAGAGTGCGAACTCGGGTACACGATTTGCTTCGTTGTTGTTCCGTTGCTGGACCGTGTCCTTGCGTTCCTTGCGCCGGTTGTGAGTGCTGACGATCTCGAGGACGAACGCGGCGTCCTCGGCCGTCACACCGTCGAGCTGCCGGACGAGCGCGACGTCTGGGTAGAACGCCTTTTGTTCGTCGGAGCTCGGGTCGATGTACCAGATCCCATTGTCGCTCAAGAGCTCGAGCTTCAACTCCTTCGCGATCGGCGCCAGCTTGGCCTGCAGGTCGAACATCGCGAGGCTGTGAGTTCTGGAGGTGGGCACATCGAGCTCCGGGTCGTAGTACGGGATATCGCATTCAGGGAGGACATGCGGCCGACGAACGAGCTTGGGAGGCTCGCCTCGGGCAAAATAGAGCGAGGCGCCGGCAAGCACCCGAACATCACGCTGGGGCGCAGAGGCCATGATTTGAGCGTACCTCGTCGCGGCTCCGCGCTCAACACGTCGCTGCTGCGGCACGCTGCTCGCGGCCGGTGTCACCGCAACGCCCGAGGTCGTGGTTGCGCGCGGAGGCACTGGGGGCTAGGCTCGTCCTTCGACGATGCCAAGGGTCTATGTGCCGTATCCAGAGAAGCACAAGCGGCCCAAAGGCTTCGGTTCGCTGTGCCCACACATGTCGCCGCACGAGCCTCAGCGCCTGCTTGACCTGGCGATCTCGCTTCCAGGAGTGGCTCAGAACGCGCTGTGGATCGCAAATGGCCGGTGGATCTTCCAGTTGCACCCGACCACGGGCGGCGGACCGGACGCGTGGCATGGGTTCCCGATCATCGGCGGCGACGCAGACGAGCGTGTTCTGTCGGCCCTCGTCTCATCGGGCCGTATCACGAAGCATGACGCGAAGCAGATAAGAGGACAGCGCGAGCTCCCCGAGGAGTACCCTTGAGCAATTGGTATTCTCGGCAATTTGGTGATTCGGCTTCGTTTGCCTTCATCATCTCCTTCTCTCGGGACACCCATCCCACTGGAGACTCGGAGCTCGACGCGAGCTGGGGTGGCCTCGCCTTTTGGGCGGGTGGTCGTTGTCTCACCCGGAGTGTCGATTCCGACGGAGTCCCTTGCGACGAGGTTCGATGGAATCTGCTTGGAATCTTGGAATGGCTTCAGCGCGCCGCGGTGCCCATAGTCAACGAGGAGCCGTTTCCGCTCACGCTGTCGCAACGGGCACGTGACGCGTGTGATTGGATAGATGCCTCCGAGGTGCCGTACCAGCGTCGGAGCGATGACGAGGAGTCCGCATGGTTCAGCGCGAGGTCTGCCTGGCGATCACGGCACGCCCTTCGATTCTCCGATCTGTCCGTGGCCTTGCCGAACGTCGTGCTGCGTCGGCTTGGAGAGTTCGTCGAGGTGAGTTGGGACAACGAGTCGTGGGGGACTGTCCGCCCAGAACTGCGATTCGTCGAGGGTAGGGGGCGCGAGCTCGTCCCGGCGATCGTCGTCGCGCGGGTTCTCTCCGAGACCCTTGCAGAGGTTTGCCGCGTGCTCGCCAGCCATGTCGAGAGTCCAAGAATCGAAGCGCTGGCGAAGCAGAGCAGCGCTTTGATCGCGCACGACCACGATTGGCACTGGCTCATCCCTCGCGCGTGCGCGGAGCTGATCGAGCACGAGATCCCAAGCCTCTCCGACGCGCTTACGGAGCACACACGCCTGAGGCACTGCGGAATTTTCGTTCCTCACTCCCTTCATACGCAAATCCTGAGGCAGGCCGAGATTGAATCCGGCAAAGAGCTCCTCACGATCGTCGAGCGCCTCGAAATGGAGCCCACGCGGCCCTTGAACCGTGAGTTCGTCGATCTGATTCGTCCAACGCGCGCAGCGCCCATCCGCCCATGGCGGAAAGGATACGACGTGGCGCTCGAGGTCCGCGAGACCCTGGGGTGGGGTGCACGACCCTTGCCGGATTTGGCCGCTTGGCTGGTCTCCCAGAGCTTTCATGTCGCAACCGCGGAGCTCTCGCCGTCGATCGATGGGATTTCCAGGAGAGAGCATGCGCAGTCGATCGGGGCCGGCTCCCGACACCTCGGAGTGACGAGAGCACGCTGCCTGCTCAACTCGGTCGGAGCGTCGAGGCTCGGTCGGGAGATCGCGCTCGCTGCCGCATTCGGGCACGTCATCATGGACGAGGAACCCATCGCCGTCGATGGAACCCTCGAGCACTGGCCGACTGCGGCGCGCGCGCGCGCATTCGCCGCAATGCTGCAGATTCCGGAAGATGGTGTCCGAGATTTGCTTTCGGGCGCCAGAGTTGGAGTCTCAGAGACGCGCCAAGTCATGTCGCACTTTCGCGCGGGCCCGTACGTCACAACTTACCATCTCAAGAATTTGGGCTATGTCGATGAAGAGGCGCGAATGAGCCTCCTCGGTGAGCTCGCGGCGTAACACGATGTCCTCGCATGAGTGCGGACTTGCTGAGTATGAGCGGAATGTACTCAGTCTGACCGCTCGTCCTCGGGCTCGAGATGCTCGTCGACCTCTCCGGGCTTCCTGCGCCTCTCGATCGGGACTCGCTTGCCGTCCTTCGCCAAGACGACGTTTGGATGGAGCTCGCGGGCCTCGTCGAGAAACGGCGCGAGGCTCGTGTACCGTTGCGAGAAGTGAGTGAGCACCAACTTTTTGGCGCCCGCCTCGACCGCCACCTCGGCGGCCTGCCGAGCCGTCATGTGCCCGTGCTCGAAGGCCTCCTCCGACTCCGTCGAGAGATAGGTCGCTTCGCAAATCAGCATGTCCACGTCGCGCGCGAGCTCGACCGCGTTCTTCGTCTTTCGTGTGTCCATCACGAACGCAACGCTCTGCCCGAGCTTCGGTACGCTGAAGTCCGCGACGGCGTGAGTAACTCCGTCGACTGACACGGTCCCGTTGCGCACGAGCTGACCGATCATCGGACCGCGAAGCCCAGCCGCCTCGAGCTTCTCCGGGATCATCGTGACTTTGTCCTTCTCCTCGAGCCTGTAGCCGAAGGTTTCGACGGCGTGATCGAGGCGGAGGGCTAGGACGGTGAGGTCCTTGTCTTCGTGAACGAGCCCTTCGTCTTTGATCGGGTGAGGCACCACCGTCGCGACGTCGTGGAAGATCGAAGATTTTCGGAGTCGGTCGTAGTAGACCCGACCCGACGCGGGGAAATAGACGTCGACAGGGTGTGGAACTCGATCGAGTGAGATCCGCTGCGACAACCCGGCCAGCCCCAAACAGTGATCACCGTGGAAATGAGTGATGAAAATTTTGGTGATCGCCGACGCGGTCACGTCGGCGTAGATCATCTGGCGCTGGGTACCTTCGCCGGGGTCGAACAAAAATCCCTCGGCATCCCATCGAAGGAGATAGCCGTTGTGGTTTCGGTAACGCGTAGGGACCTGACTCGAGGTCCCAAGGACGATCAGCTCGCGGGCCGACACGCGGCCGAGTTGTTTCATGCAGCGCAGCAGACCGCAAACCGATCGTGGTTGCTCGCGTTGCTCGTGGGTTGCGCACACCTTCCGGAACCTCCCGATGGCGGGATCGACTCCGTGCTCCCCGAGGCTCGCGTGATGTGGGTCGGCGCGCATCCGGACGATGAGGCGCTCGCGAGCCCCCTGCTTGCTCGCGCGTGCATCGGGCTCTCGCGCCCGTGCCTCCTGTTCGTCATGAACCGCGGAGACGGCGGTGAGTGCCTCGTGAAACCAGGCTGCTATCCGACGCTCGGCGCCATGCGAGGCAGGGAGCTCCAGCGAGTCGCAGACGCCTACGGCGCGGAGCTCGTGCACAACCGCTACTGGAACGCGCCGCTTCCTTGGGAAAGTTTTCCGCCGCGAGCGGCGATCGCGGCACGGTGGATCAGCGAGGGCGACCCAACCCTGAAAGTGGCAGCGGCGATCCGTCGATTCCGGCCGACGGTGCTCCTCACGTTCGAGCCCAACCGGGGCTTCACGGGCCACCCGGAGCACCAGCTCGCCTCTCGCTTCGCGCTGCGAGGCGCCGTGATGGCGGCCGATCCGAACGCCCAAGTTCCCGGTGAGCCCCACCAGGTTCCGAGATTCTACGAGCTCCTGAACCACTTCTGGATCACGCGCCTGGCCGGGACTTCGGACCCCTCCGAGCCGACCGAGACCTTCGATACACACACGCCTTGCGGACCCCCGGGTCGCACGTGCCTCGACGTCGCGCTCGAGATCACGCGGAACCATCGGACCCAAAAGCGCGACATGGGGACCGTCCGCTCTCTGCGCCCTCAGATCGGCACCTCCTATCTGCGACGTGTCGACCCGGCGGCGGAGCTCGAAGCCATCGGACCGCTTTGACTCGGACCGTGATCGCGAATATCGGCAGACTTGGACACGTGCTTAGGATTCCCTACTGCTGCTTGGCATTCCGGCCGGTCGGTCGGTGAAGTCCAGCACCGATCCGATTGTTGGTCGCGAGAGTCGTGTGCTAACGAGCCGCGTCGAACGCCGAACAGGGCGGGAGGACGAAAGCGCAGATGGAACGGACCGGGAGCGAGCTCATTCAGGCCTCACGCGCCTTTGCGGAGGAAGACCCGAGGCGAACGTGGAGGGAGCTCGCGCTGACGTTCGTCGCGGCCGCGGCATTCTTCGCGATCGCCGCGGCGCCGATGCTCGGACCGGCTCGATGGCTCGGGACGCTCGGGCTGTCGCTGATCACCGTCCGCTTCTTCATTTTTTTCCACGACGCGCTTCACGGAGCGATCTTCCGAAAGAACAAGCTCGGCCACTTCATCATGGACTTGGTCGGCTGGACCGTACTGACCCCACGACCGGTTTGGCGTGACTCGCACAACTATCATCACGCGCACACTTCGAAGATGGTGGGCTCCTCGATCGGCTCGTTCCCGCTGCTCTCGATCGAGATGTACCGCGCGGCTACGCCGTCGCAGCGCTTCATGTACCGCGCGTCGCGCCATTGGCTCACGATGGCGTTCGGCTACTTCACGGTCTTTCTGTGGGGGATGTGTATCAAGCCGTTCATCATGCGTCCGCGCCGCTACTGGACTGCGCCTCTTGCGCTCGCGTTCCACTATGGGTGCTTCGCAGCGATCGCGTACCTCGGCGGCTTCGGGCTCGCGCTGCGCACGCACTTCGTCCCGGTCTTCGTGGCGTGCGCGCTCGGATCCTACATGTTCTACGCACAGCATACGTTCCCGGGCATGCGCCTGTGGGACCGCAAAGACTGGGAGTACACAGCGGCGGCTCTCCACTCTTCGAGCATGATGACGATGAGCGCGCCGATGCACTGGTTCACCGGAAATATCGGCTTCCACCACGTGCATCACTTGAACTCGATGATCCCTTTCTACCGGCTCGACGAGGCCATGAACGCGATCCCGGAGCTTCAATCGCCCCGGACGACTTCCTGGAGCCCCAAGGAGATTTGGACCTGTCTGCGCCTGCACCTTTGGGACGGACGCGCCGAGCGTATGCTCACGTTCAGAGAAGCCACCGAGGTCCCCGCCCAAACGACCGCCAGCGAAGGCGCCTGACCGGTCTTCCCTCGCGGAGAGATTCCGCAGCTTCAGCGAGCGCGTCGAAAGGCCAGGACCGCCAAGGTCGTTGCAGCTCCAACGACCAGCCCGGCCCCCGCGTTGTGGAGCACCGCGAGGATCTTGGGAAGAAACAACAACACGCCCGAGATCCCGAGCGTGAGCTGAAGGCCGATCGCGACCAACAGCGCCCACCCGACGCGACGGGCCAAGCCGCCGGAAACGATCGCAAGGATCGCGGCGCCACCCCCGACGAGCGTCACGGCGAGCGCGCCCAGACGATGGGCCATCTGAACGGCCATGCGCGCTTCGGCGCTCAGCACACCGCGCTCGTAGCTCACACCCACTTCGCGCAGCACCACGAACGCGGACGCGAAGTCCATCGCCGGCCACCCATTGCCCGGCAGGCATCCCGGAAAGGAAATGCAAGCCAACGCGGCGTAGTGTGTGCTCGTCCAGCCCCCGAGCACGAGCTGCGTCAACACGACGACGACCGCGAGCACCGACCACACACGCATCGAGCGCGGGAGCTCTGGCCCACTCAGCCAGCCGCTTCGCTCGAGCGTGAACGCGAGCGAGAGCGCAAACGTCGTGAGCCCACCCATCAGATGCGCGGTGACGATCGCGGGATGGACCAGCATGGTCACGGTCCACATGCCGAGCATCCCCTGGAAGACGACGAGCAGAAGCAGCAGAATGGGCACGAGCAGGCGTGGGTCTTCCTTGCGGCGCAAGACCGCCCTCGCGGCGATCGCCATGATCACGAGCCCCAACGTGCTCGCGAGGTACCTATGCAACATCTCCTTCTTGCCCTTGTGCGTCTCCACCGGCCGAGCGGGAAAGGCTGCGTTGGCGCGCTCGATCTCGGCAGGTTCGTCGGGCGTGGTGAGCTGGCCATAACAAAACGGCCAGTCGGGGCAGGACAGACCTGCGTCAGAGACACGAACGTAGCTCCCGAGCACGGCGACCGCGAACGCGAGGATCGTCGCGATCAGCCCGAGACGTCTCGCCAACGAATCTGAAGGCACGAGCGCACCGAAGCACTCGGCGAAAGAGGGGTCCAGCGAAGTCCTTCCGAGGGACTCGCTGTTGGGGCCTCCGAGCCTAGGCCTTGGAGTTGAATCAGCCGGTGGTCTTGAACACGAACGGATACTTCACGAGCACCGTGCCGCCACCCTTGGGCTTTGGGAACTCCCACGTGCGGATCTTCGAGCAGATACATCGACCGACTTCGTCGCTCTGCATGGTGGAGTCCTTGACCTCGGCATCACGCACGCCGCCATCGGCCGTGATCACCCATTGCACGTTGATCTTGCCGAAGAGACCCGGCGCCCGGACCAGCTCCTTCTCGTAGCAGTAGCGGATCTGGGCCTTGTGAGCTTCGATGACGCGACGGATCAGCTCCTTGTCCAAGGATCCTTCGATACGCGGAGTGCCCGCGGTGATGTCGATGTCGCGGTCGGCCTTCTTGCCCATGTTTCCCGCGCCGGTCCCGTAGCTGCCGTCTCCGCCGCCGCCGCGACCGCCCGTGCCGAGCGTGCCCAGGCCGACGCTGTTCATCGAGAGCCCGCCACCGCCAGGGCCGCTGCCGCGAGTTCCTAGTCCGCCAAGGCCACCGGAGTCGCCGATCTCGCGACCGGTGACGCCGCCGAGCGCGTTCTTCAGCTCGCCGCCGAGACCGCCGGTGCCCACGATGGCGCTCGCACGCGTGTTGCCTACGGCGCCAAAGAGCTGCGTGAGCATGCCCTTGGCGATCTCTTTGTCGTCGGGCTTGATCGCCTTGACCGACATCCGCTTGCCGGTCTCCTTCATGTCCTTCTTCCCGGCCTTGCCTTCTTTGCCTTTGGCCTTGGCCGCGTCCTTATCCTTTGAGTTCAAAAGACCGAGCGCGCCGCCCGACTTCTTCTTCTGCTCTTTGATCAGCTTGAGCTGAATGAACGACTTCGAGTTCCTGAAGAGCTGATCGTCGAACATCTCGGTCGTGCGCGGCGTGTTGAGGAACGACGCCACTGCCAGGACGTGGAAGAAGATCACCAAGATCAGCGTGTTGACCCACGTGTAGTTCAGCCGCTCGGCGAGCGGCGGCGGGATGCAGCGTGTCGTGCGGACGTAGCGAATTTGGTACGTGAGGTTGTCGTGGTGGAGATACAGCGTCTCCTCCGCGCTCAACATGTAGCCCTTCGCGCCCGAGTCTCCTGCCGAGGCCCTCTTGAGCACTTCCTCGAGCGGCTTCCACGTGCCGTCCGGCTTCTCGAGGTGCCCCGTGAAGCTGGAGTGGACGTTGATCTGGTAGGTGGCTCCCTCTGGGTTCTGCGAGACCGCGAGCGGATAGGCTCGGCTCGGCAGCCCACGCGACGGCGCGGTCAGATCGCACCCGATGACCTTGCGGAAGGGGCCTACGCCAACGGACCTGGGCTCGTCGCCCAAGGTCACGATCGGTTGAGTCTGAACGCTGACGGTGTCGACGACCGTTGCACCCCAAATCTGTTTGATCTCGAGCGCGCGCTCGCGCTCCGGCACGTCGCGGCTCGCGAGGTTGTTCGGCGCGCTGCCCCAAGCGTGCGGAGGCGCAGGCGGAGCCGGCGATTGCGTGGTGGCATAGGCGGGCGCGTAGGCCATCGGATAGGGCGGCTGCTGCTGGCCCTGCTGCGGCGGCTGAGCGAACGGCTGCGCGTACGTCGGCTGCCCTTGTTGCGAAGGCCAAGCGATCGCCGGCGGCGCTGCCGCTGCCGCTGCCGCCAATGCCTGCGGCGACGGTACCGGGATCGGCATCGTGGCTCCGTCCGTCGTCGCCATCATCGGAGGCGGCGCGACCTCGGGCGCCGCCGAGACCGGGCTGGCCGCTGCGACCGACTGCGTCGCGACCCAAGCGTTCGGATCCCTCGCCATCGCTTCTTGCGTGTTGAGCGTCGGCTGGGCCGCGGCCGCGATCGCTGCCGCTGCGACCGCAGGGTCCTCCAAAGAGATCACGAGCCTGCACTCGCCCACGACGACCTCGTCGCCGTGTTTGAGCCGCTCCTTGGACACACGTTCGCCGTTGACGAACGTCCCGTCCGAAGAGCCCATGTCGATGATCGAGTAGCCCTGCCCGTCGCTAGCGACCTCGATCACAGCGTGAATTCGAGAGACCTTCGGGTCGTCGAGCCGCAGGTGCGCCGACGAGAGACGCCCGATCTTGATGATCTCGCGATCGAAACTCTGCTCGGTCACGAGGTCCGAGCCCTTGTACACGAGGACTTTGAGAGGGATCGTCATGCTTTGCCTCGCTACAGTCGGGAGACCGACCGCAAAACCTGCTCGCGGAAATTTTCGCGAATCCGAATGAGATTCGAGTGTCGGACGCGCTTCCTCGCCTCGACGTAGGTCGCGTCGGGCCTCGTGAGATCACCGTCGATGGTGTCCTCCTCGAAGCTGACGGTCGTCTTCTTTTGGTAGATCACGCCCGCTTCTTCCTGAGCCTCTGCGAGTGCTGGTGCCATCACCGACCCACCCAGAAAGAGAGCGACGAAGAGCTTTTGAACCTGCGTCATGGCCGTTTTCTTCCTCAGCACGGAAAGGTTACACCACTTCGTAGACCGGATCTCGTCGAGACCCTCGCCTACAGGTAACCTTTCGTCGGTTATTCTGCCCCAAATCCCGACCTCCGTGCCAGATCGGGACAAGACCTTAGATTGTGCAAGCATCCGAGTCTCACAACCACGGAGGGACGGACCGTTTGTTCCCTTAGTACACGTCCGTGGAAGTTCGTGACCACGCTGAAACCACAGAGGACGCGGAGAGAAGACACAGAGGACACAGAGAAGTGCTCATTCCATCATCTGTGTGCTCTGTGGGCTTCGGCTCTGTGCTCTCTGTGGTTTCTCCCATGGTCACGAATTTGCGGGGACCTGTACTTAGCACAGCATGGATCGGGCACGGGCACGGCGCGGGCACGTCATGAGTTTCGGAGGGCGCAGGGCTCCCAAGGTCCGCGAAGCTTAGGCGCAGGCAAGATGCCTGCGCTCCCAGGCGTCCCGAGGATCAGCCAGGATCGCCCGGCTCCCCGGGATCCGAAGGCTCCGATTCTTTCTTTGTGGGCTTCTTCGGTGGCGTCGTAGCGGGCGTCGACGGAGGCGGGATCGGCGCCGTCGAGCCTTCAGACTCTTTCTTGACCGCCTCGTCTGCGCGAGCGTCCGCCGCTTTGCGCGCCTTCTCTTCTTCGGCGAACTGTCGATCGATCTCGGCCTGTCGCTTGGCTTCGTCGGCCTCCGCGGCGGCCGCGTCCCGCTCCTCTCGCTCCATGACGTCCATGCGCTCGATCTCTTCGATGAGCTGGAACGCCGGATCATCGGAGCCCGCACCGCCCGTCTGAAGATACTTCTGAAGCTCCTCCTTGGCCTCCGGCCGCCGCTTGAGGTTGCGATAGTAGAGGACGCCGAGGTTGTAGTGAGCGACCGGCAGGCGGCCGTCACTCACCTCGATCGCCTTGCGATACGCCTTCTCTGATTCGGCGAAGCGGCCCATCGCCTTGTAGGCGACCCCGAGATTGAGCCACGCCGGGCCGTTTCTGGCGTCGTTCTTCACGATGCCCTCGAACTGAGCCGCCGCCTTGCGGAAGTCTTTGTAGCCCATCGAGATCTGCGCGATGAGAAACCGAGGCTCCACGAGCTTCGGATCCTGCTTGATGGCCGTCTCGAGCTCGCTGATGGCTTCGGCGGTCTTCTGCTCGTCGAACAACAACAGCCCCAACACGTGGTGCAGGCAGCCGACGTTTCCGCCGCCGGCCTTCATGCCTTGCGCGATCACGAGCCGGCTTCGGAGCGCGTCTTTGGTCGCGTGGAGCGCCCGAGCCAACAGGCAGTAAGCGTCGATGTTCTTGGGCTCGTGGGCGAGCGCATCTTGCGCGAGTCGAGCGGCGCCGTCGAAGTCGCCCTCGGCGAGCTTCGCCTTGGCGACCATCACGCGCGCCTTTGCCGCGCCAGGGTCGCGCTCGACGAGCTCTTCGACGATCCGAAAGGCCGCCGACGAGTCCCCCGAACGAGAGATCATCACGGCGAGATTTTCGTAGGCCTGCCGCGGCGCCGATCCAGAGTCGATGGCGCGCCTATACGCTTGCTCGGCCAGCTCTCTCTTCCCGGCGCGCTCCTGGGCTACGCCGAGGTTGTAAAGGCCCACCGGGTGCCCCGGGTGATTGTCCAAGAAGCTGCTCCACGTGTCGGCGACCGATCCCCAATCGGGGCTCGATCCCTTGGTCTTGGACGCCGCCCGCTCCGCCGCTTTGAGAAAGTCGGCAGACGCTGCGTCCATTTCCTCCGCGCTCGGCGGCTTGGTCGGGTTGGAACCCGACGAGCCGTCGCTCTCCGAAGAGCCAGGTTCCTCGTCACCCGCAGCACCCTCGTCCGTCGACTTCACGGACTTTTTCTGCGTTGCGCAGGCAGCCAGAAAGGCGCTCAACACCAAGAGCTGCGCGGGCTTCGCGCGAGCCGTGCTCACCCAGGATCGAAGCATCAGTTACCTCGGTCGAGACGCCCGACCGCGCCCTGTGGGGCTGCTGGAGGCGGAGGTCTCAGGATCAGATCGTTGGGCGCGACATCGAGGCTTGGACCGGAGCTCGAGAAGTCGACCCGTTTTTCGGTGATCTCCGGGAAGGCTTCAGGCGCTAGCTGCTCCAGCTGTTTGACACACTTGCTCGAGTATTCGGTGAAGACGTCGAGCTCGTTCGACTTGGCCACGCAGGCCTCGTAGGCCTTCCGAGCCGACTGACGCGCGGGCTCGACCTTCTCTTCCAGGCCCTGTTTGAACACCATGCAGCCCTCTTCGTTGATGCCGGCTGGGCACGGAATGCGCTGCATCATCTCGACGAACTCGTCCCAAGCCGACGCGATCCGATACAGCGACGCGATCGAAGACCAGGCCTGTTTGTAGTCGGTGACGATCGACGTGTACGTCTTGATGACGTTCTCGCGCGAGACCGCGCGGTTCTCGAGCTCCCGCACGAAGGCCGGAAGTCGCTGCATGTTGGGGCGACCCACGTTCATCGCTTTTTTGTATTTGTCGAAACCGTCGTCGATCCGAAGAAACGCGATCCGTGATGCGTAGTCCGCGGCCGCCGGCGGCGCCTTGCCCTGAGCGTTGAGCTTCTTGAACTCTCCAAGGATCACGGACTCGACCTTCTCCGCAGCCTTGGGCTGTCGAAGTTGTCGCCACACCTGCGCCTCGCGCCACATCGCCTCGATCGCACGCTCGTCGTCAGCGAACTTCTTGTAGAACTCCTGGTAGCGATTGGCTGCTGGTTGAAGCTTCCCCGCGCGCTCGAGATCCTGCGCCATCGCGAAATAGATCGTCGCCGCCTCCTTCTCGCCGCCTTTCTGTTTTCCGTACTTCTCGAGGTACTCGAGCCGCAGCTCGTTGGCCTCCTTCACCTTGCCGGTGCCCGCGTAAAAGACCGCCGCGTTGAAGAGCGCGTCGCGAGCTCGCTTGTCGGCCTGATTGTCGCGAGCGAAGGCCAAGAACAACTGCCCCGCCTGATCGTATTCGGCGCGCTCCTCGTGAGCGCGCGCGATGTAGAACTGGACGTCCGCGCGGAGCGGCGAGTCCTTGTAGTCCTCTAGCAGCTTCTTGCGCAGCTCCTCGGCACGAGCCTTCTCTCCCGCTTGGTCGAAGGCGACCGACGCGTTGAAGAGCGCTTCGTCGGCGTTCTCGCTCCCCGGGAACTCGTTCTGAAAATCGAGGTACGCCTGGCCCACGATCGCCAAGGAGTCGCCTGACTTCTTCACCTTCTCCTCGAGGATCTGGACCATCGAGAACTTCGCATACTCGCAGAACTTCTTGAGGTCCGTCTGCAGCTTCTCGCGATCGGCCACGAGATCGGCCACGCCGAGATATCGCGAGGCCGTGTCGTACAGGTTCTGCCAGTCCTTCCTCAGGTTGTAGACGTCCGCGACGAGGTGCGCGGCGACCTCGGCTTGCTCGGCCTTGGGATGGTTGGCCACCACGTCCTCGAAGCGCTTCATCGCCTCCTCGAGCTGGTTGTGGTCGTAGAAGATCTTCGCCGACTTGAACTTCACGCTGACGAGCTTGTCGGCCTTGTCACCCGGCACGAACTGCACGTAGCGATCACACGCCTCGATCAGCTTCATGCGCTCGGGGTGAATCGTCACCGGCTTGTCGTCCTTGAGCGCGGGCGCGGCGAGCCGCAGATCCTTCAGGTGCTCTTCGACCGCGAGGATGTTGTCGTTCGCTGCCTCGACCAAAAACTTTCCGTTGGGGTCGGCCTTGACGGTGGCCTCATAGGCATCGGCCGCTTTGCCGAACTCCTCGAGCTTGTAATAGAGGTCGCCGAGCTGAAACCGGATCTCGTACGTGAACTTCGACTCCGGGAACAAACGAAGATAGTCCTCGTACATCATGCGTGAGTCCGCGTAGGTCGCCTTCTGGCCGGTCTTCTTGGCTTCCTGGTTCCACAGCTGCGCGAGCCTTCGAATCGTCGACTCCGCCAACGTCGCGGCCTCCTCGAGGTTCGCCTTGGCCGTCGTGGCCTTGTCGCCCGTGAGGTGCTGATCTTCGACGATCTTCTTCGTCCGATTCGTGAGCTCCACGAGCTCACGCGCCTCACGGGTCGTCGCCTTGCGATCTCGATTGCGCGAGACCATGTCGACGACCTTCGCCTGGAAGAACGGATTTCGCGAGTTCCGCGGGTCGAGCACGATCATCTGTTTGAAGATGGACGCGGCGTCGTCGAAGTAGCCTTGCTCCACCCAAAGCCCCGCGAGCTGCTCCATCAGCTTCAAGCACTCCTCGCTCTGGCAGGACTCTTCTCCGATCAGATCACCGATCACGAACTTGGCTTTTTTCGAATCTCCGACGTGCGCGTAGGTCTTGACGAAGTCCTTCTTGGCCTCGCGGGCGAGGGAGATCTTGTTCTCGCCGGCCATCTCCTTGGACATGTCCGAGTAAAAGACGGTCGCGCGGAACTTCGTGAGCGCGTTCTGCCACTCGCCGAGGTTGTAGTAACACCAAGCCTGTTTGTAGATCGCGAAGCCATACACGCGGGAGCGCTTGTCGGCGGCCGCGAGCTCGTACGCCTTGAGCGCCTGCTTGAGCATCTTCTGGTTGAAGTAGAACTCGCCGAAGGCGAGCCAGGCGTCGGCCACGAGCGGGCTGTCTTTGTGCTTCTTGATGAGCTCGGTGTAGACCTCGATCGCGTCCTGCTCCTTGCCCTCGCTCCAGTAGCTCTGCCCCAAGGCGAACAGCACCTCGGGCATCTGAGGATAGTCTGGATATTTTTTGCGGATCTCCGCGTAGATCTCGAGGGCCTTGGCGGTCCACTCGAGCGACTCCTTGCCGTTGCGCTCCTTGTCTTCGAGCGCGAGCGACTTCTCGTCTTCGGTCTTGGCCTGAGAGGCCTTGTCGTCGGCCTCCTGCGACCTGAAGAAGAAGAACCGCGACTTTTCGTAATAGAGCTCGGCGAGCCGGAACTTGAGGTTCGGGATGTCTTCCTTGTTCGTTCCGAGGTCGAGCAGCTTCTTGATCCGCTCGATCTGCTCCTCGCGCTTCTCCGCGACCTGCATTTCGATCTTCTTACGAAAGGCCTCGTATTTGACTGTCGGGCCGGCGGCCGTCACCGCCTGAAGACTCGCCTTTTGCGTAGGCGGAGGAGGCGTGTCGTCGGCAGGCGTCGTCTGCTCGGTGTCGGCCGCAGCCTTCTTCTTCTTCTTCTTCTTCTTTTTCGCATCCACGTCTCCGAGGAGCGCGAAGGAGACGGCCACCGCTGTCGATAGGAGCGCCAGGCGTCCCAATGAGTTCGAGCTGATTCGGAGTCGCACGAAGATTCTCCGTCACTGACAAGTCTGAGCGAGGGTGAGCTCGTAGGTCCCGAGCTCGTCCCGCCAGTACTCGTTCTGGAACGGCCACACGAGCCGTTCGTCGTCGGTCCACCCAAGATATTCGTTGGTCTTGTCTGCGGGGCGCTGGTCGACCTCGCGTAGCTTCGCTTCGATGCGCGCCTGCTCGGACGCCGACGTCTCGATCTGGATTCGAACCGCCTCGTCGATGAGCTCCTTGATCGCGTCTCGCTCCTCTTCGAGTCGCCGCTTCACGGCTGCGCCCGCGCTTCGAGCGAGCTCGCCCCGAGACTCGCCCACGATTTGGTCGAGGTGGTTGCGCAGGCCGGACGTCCCGAAACCAGATGCTTGGGAGTCAAACGAAGAGAGCTCCGTGTCGACCTCGCGAAATGCGGCGTCGAGCGTCTTCAGCTCAGCGTCGCTCATCGAGAGTGAGACGATTCGCGAGACGATCTCGGCCTGCCCGCCGCCCGCCTCGTCGGCGTCGCCGCGCAGCTTGTTCAGGGTGTCGTAGTAGTTGCCACCTTCGGCGGTCTCGGTGAGGTCCGTCAGCGTCTTCAAGACGGGCTCGTAGTCGGCGAGAAAGAGTTTCAAGATCTCGTTGGTCTCCGCGTATCGGCAGTTTTCGTAATAGGACACGGCCTTCAGAATGAAGCTCTCTGGAAAATACTCGTCCTTGAAGAACGGAGAATGCAACGTGAGCAGATTTCCCAGGGACTTCTCGTAGCGCCCCAAGCGGAATTGCGCCCAGCTCGCTTCGTACAGCGCCTCCAACCACTCGTAGGTCAACCGCTGGATGCGGTCGTAATAGAAGATCGACTTATCCGGCTGCTGCGCTCCGAAGTGGGTCCTCGCCAACTGGAAAAAGGCGAGCTGTCGGAGCTGCGCGTCTTCCTCGGAGTCGCTCCCCTTGGTCAGCGCGATGACGGTCCTGAACGCGGTGACCGCATCGCTCTCGCGACCGGCCTTGAAGAGGAGCACACCTTCGAGAAACTTGGCGCGAGCGGCAAACGGAGAGCTCGGCTCGACCATCCGGACGAATCTGTTCGCGAGGTCGATGTGCTTCTTCGCTTCCTCTTGCTCGGTCTTCGGGGCCGGCGGTGGCTTGGGCGCCTCTGCGACTGGAGCCGCAACGGGGGCGGGCTTCGGCGCAGGCGGAGGAGCCGGCTTCTCGGGCTCCTTGGGTGAAGACGCGAAAGGATCGTCGAACGAGAGCCCGCCGCCGTTCTTCTTCGACTTCTTCTTCTTCTTCTTGCCCTTCTTCTTTTTCTTCTTCTTCTCGGTCGACTTCTCGGGCTCGGGGTCCTGAGCAGCCTCGACCTTCGGAGGCTCCTTCTTCGTGCTCCCGTCGTCGAAGATGTCGAACGACTTCTTCTGTTCGGGGGTGGCCTCGGTAGGTTTCGGTTCGTCGGCCTCTTCTTCTCCAAAAAGATTGCCCCTCACCGACACGCCGCCCTCGCTGTCCTCTTCGACCGAGGTCTCTTCTTCGGCTGCCTTCCTTCGCTCCGCGATCTCGTAGGCGAGCCCTTGGGAGTAGTGGTAGCGCGCGAGCTCGTAACGGAACTCGTTCTTGTAGGCTTCGGAGAACGTGCCGTCGGTGTACTTCGCTACGACCTCCAACACTTCATCGTCAGCGTCGATCTTGCGCGCGATGAACAAACACCACTCGAGCGCGCTCTTGTAGAAGCGGCCCGAGCTCCCGCGAGACAAGATGCTCCCGAAAAAAACGAGCGAAGAGTGGTGCAGACCGAGCCGGTACAACGACTTCGCGAGGTGGTACTCGGCGTCGTCCTTGAACGCCGCGGCCGCCGGATCGTTCGCGAGCTCATAGAGCACGACCGACGCACCCGCGTAGTCTTCGTCCTTGATCTGCTGAAGCGCTGCGTCCAGCCGGCCCCGCTCGCCCGTGCTCTGCGAAGCCGCGACAGCTCCCAACGCGGAGCCCGAAGACCCGTCGGGCTTCGACCCTTCGTCCGCCTTCGATGCCTCCTCGGTGGCCGACTTCGATCCCTCGTCGGTCTGCGCGGCGGCCGTCGACGCGACGCACAAGGCCACCAAAACGACGAGCGCTTGGCGCCGTTCGACCAAATCAACCGTGCTGCTCATGGAGGTCCTCACGGGAACTCGTACTCGAAGGCCGTGGGGAAGAAGCCAGAAACCGCAAACCCGAGGACCAGCAAGTTCTGAAGGCTGGATCGGTTGTTCCGGTCTTCGACGAACGCGTAGTCGCGAATCTCCACTCGAGCGACCAGCCAGTCGCTGATGAAGTACCGCTGACCGAAGCCAACGTTGATCGCAGGTGCCGCGGCGAGGTCGGTGCCGAACACACCTGCGCCCGCCGTGACGTAGGTGTCGAAGTGGAGAATGCTCTCACCAAAGAGGGAGATCTTTCCGTACACCGGCGCCCACAGGAGGTCCGCGTCCGCGTGGAACTTCAGCTCCGGCGGATTCTGAAACAACGCACCCTCTTCGACCCTGACCAAGCGGATCACGCTCTGCTTCAAGGACGCGATCGCTACGCCGCCTCGCGCCTCGAACGACAGCGAGTCCGCGAAGTGATAGCCCACCGCCGCACCTACGAGCAGGTGCTGGTAGAACGGATCGTTCAGGTCGAGCGCAAACTGAGGGAAGATCTCGAAGCGGCTCTTCTTGAGGAAGACCTTGCGCTGAACCGACTTGATACGGTCTTCGAAGGACTTGCCGCTGTCCTCGGCCTTCTCGACTCGGGCCTCCTCGCTTTCTTCGCTCTCTTTGGCGGATTCTTCAGACTCCTCGTCCTCCGCCCACGAAGTGGCAGGAACGAGAAGGGCGGCGACCATCGCACACCTAAGTAGTCCTTGGTGCAGGGCTTTCGACGTCATGATTGGACTTCGCGAGGGATGCTATGTTTTTTGGCGCGGGAGAGCAAACACCGCCGTATCAAGCCTCACGCCAACGAGCGACGTGACGAGGCCTCAACACCCATGCTATCGCGCCAAGAGATGGACCCCCGTGAAGATCTTCGCCCATCAGGGAAATTTCGGATCTTCGTCTCCGCCCTCGCCGCAGCCAGCCTGTTGTCCGGATGCCTCGAAGACGATACCGGCCTCTGTTGCCGCGTTCTCAGGGATGACGCCCAAGGCGACATCCCAAAGGGCACCCTGCCGATGGGCTCGGGAATCCCCACCAATCAGATTCGCGGGAACCCGCTCTTCGATTGCGACTCGCTGACATGTGTTTCGTACCGCGCATCGGAGGCCTTCTGCACATCGAGTTGCGACGATAACCATCCGTGCAGCGAAGGCTTTCAATGCGAGCCCGTCGTCGAGTCCGACTCGCCCCCGTGCCCCGCTGAAAACCCGAACTGCGTGCGCTTCACCAAAGACCAGAGGTTCTGCGTGCGAAAATCGTGTGGGACGGCAGCCGATTGCCCGGAAGACTACACGTGCACCACGATCTACGAGGGTAAGAACCCGCCTGAAGATCCCGTCGTGAAGCAGTGCGTACGGAGTGATCACGCCTGCTCGGCCCAATGAGATCGCGACGAAAGGTCCGCGACTCGCTGAAAAAGTCGATTTCCATCGCGGACTTGTGAATCGGGCACGGGCACGGCCACGGCCACGTCATGAGTTCGGGGCGTGGCAAGGCATCAAGCCCTGTGGACTGCCCGGCTGCAAAGACACGGCTCGGCTGTGCTCCATAGGGGAATCGCATCGGGCATGGGCACGGGCACGGCGCGAAACCTCGCTTCGCTCGGTTTCAGGTATCGGTCCGGTGGGGATCCTGAACTTGCTACGCGGATCGTCATGCACGGGCACGGTTCGGGGTCTTCGTCAGGGACCGCCTCGGGAATTCTCGTCCTGGCCACGCCCGTTCGAGCCAATGCCCGCATCGGGCGTGTTTCGAGTACGATCTAGATCGCCACGCCATCTCGATCGTTGGGAGCTGTCATGAGGAAAACCGCCGCGCTCTTTGGCCTCGCAGGAACCCTCCTCGTCGGGGCGATCGTCATCAACAACTGGCCGCGAGGAGGCGGGTCGAAGCCGCCGACACCCAGACCGATCCCGCCGCCGCCGGTGCAAACGTCCAACGACGGCGCCGGCACCCCGACCATCCGGATCGGAGACACCGTTCGCCTCGATGGCGCGCTCTCCCATGATCGGATCGCGGCCGGCGCCCCGGGAGAGCTCTACGCGCGCTTCGATCTCGAGGCGATCGCTTCGAGCCGCCGGCCCACGGTCGCCCTCGCGATCGTGCTCGATCGTTCGGGATCGATGGCCGGCGACAAGATCGAGAAGACTCGCATCGCAGCCAAGCAACTGATCGAGCGTCTCTCCCCCAACGACCTGGTCTCGATCGTGACGTACTCGACCGACGTCAGCCTCGACGTACCGCTCGTCATGGCGACGCCGGACCAGAAGGCGCGAATCACACGCGCGATCGACCAGATCTACGATGGAGGCGGAACGAACCTGTCGGGCGGTCTCGAGCGTGGGCTCGCGGAGCTCGAGAATCATCGTTCCACCGAGGTTCGACGCCTCGTCCTCATGTCGGACGGCAATGCGAACCAAGGGATCACCGATCCGCGTACCCTCGCGCAGATCGCAGCCGCTGCTCGTCAGCGCGGCATCACGGTCTCGACGCTCGGCGTGGGCGTCGACTTCAACGAGGACTTGATGACGATGGTGGCCGAGGCCGCGGGCGGCACGTACTACTACGTCAAAGACGGCGCCTCGATGTCCGAAGCGCTCGCCCACGAGATGCGCGATCTCGAGTCGCTCGCCGCGCGAGCGGTCGAGGTTGGCCTCGACTTGGCGCCCGGCGTTCAGCTCGTCGAGCTCTTTGGATATCGAAGTGAGCTTCGCGGGAATCGAATCATCGTCCCGGTCGGCGACATGACGTCCACGCAGAAGCGCCAGGTCGTCGTGCGCTTGTCCACGCCTTCGCGATCGCCAGGCGGGCTCGACATCATGCGCGTAACGCTGAGCTACGCGCCGCCGATGGGTGGGTCTGCGATCGAACACTCCGCCTTCATGGGGCTGTCCGCGAGCTCCGATGCCGCCGAAGTCGCTCGCAGCGAGCGTCGTGACGTGATCGAGACCGTCGAGGAGATCCGAGCGGCAAAGGCCCGCCAAGACGCGGCCAATCAGTTCGCCAGCGGCCGACGAGCGGACGCGGAGCGATCGCTTCGCGCACAGATCGCCGACACCAAGAAGAAAGCAGCAGCGCTCAACAGCCCGGCGCTCGAGCAACAAGGCGTGCAGCTCGAGTCCGCGCTCAAAGGCATCACCTCGTTCGAGAGCGGCAGCGAAGGCGGCAAGGACCTCGTCAAACGAGAGAAGGCCGCCGCACGCAGCGTGTTCGCGTACTGACCATGACCAACACGTCGCTCACCCGCGTCGAGCCCGGTGGATCGCTCACCCGCATCGAGGTCCGCGACGCTCCGGTCTTCCACAATACGGTCGCGCGCGCAGTCGGCGGAGCCGCTGGCGGCGCTCTCCTCGTGGATCTGCTTTCCCAAGCAGCCGGTTACCTCCATCCGCCGATGTGGGGGCTCATCCTTGCGACGCTCGCCGGTTCGCTCACGCTCGTAGGCAGCACCAAGGACCCGTCGAAGGCGAGCTCGCTCGCCTCGGCGGTCGGAGCCGCTGCGGGGGGTGCGCTCGGGCTCGTGGGAGCGGTGCTGTATCAGCTCACCGCACAATGGCCTTGGCTCGGAGCGCTCCTCGCCGGCGTCGCGGCCGCGCCGATCCTCGCTCGAGGAGAGAGCCCGTCGAAGATGGCGACGACCGGCGTGTTCACGGGGGCCATGGCTTATGCAGGATTGTATGTGCTCAAAGTACTTGCCAGGAATGGACTGATTGGTCCTCCGCTGATGCCTGGGCCGCTCGCAACGGCGATCGCCGGCGCCGCTGCCGGCTTGTTCATCGGTCTCGGTGCCCTCCCCCGCTATCTCGGCTCACGCGAGGACTCGGTCGAGACCGCGTTCGGCCGCGCCGTGAAGTCCGCCGAAGGTGAGATCCTCGAGATCCTCGATCGGTCGTTCACGATCTACCGCGCGATTCGGGCCGACCTCGCAGGGAAGAAAGGAGCCACCGAGAAGCGCCTCGGACGGCAGGTGAGCGACCTAGCGATGCGGATCCTGCACATCTCCGAGCAATGCCAGAAGATCCAACGCGATCTGGGCGGGAACGCTCGCGACGAGCTGGAGCAACGGATCGCCGACCTCAACGTCAAGGTCGAGTCCGCTCAGGATCCGGCCGCCAAGCGAACGCTGAAGGCGGCGATCGAGAGCCTCGACGGGCAGCGGCGAGCGCGCGAGGCCATCGGGTTCGGGCTCGAGCGAGTGATCGCTCGACTTCACGCCAACGTCGCGATGCTCGAGAAGGTGCGGTTCTCGTTGGTTCACGCAAGGAGCGCAGACGCCGAGCGTTTCGGAGGCGAGTCGTCGCCGCTCGCCGACACGATCGACGAGCTCTCGCGGGAGCTCGACGCGACCTCGGTCGCCGTGGGTGAGGTCTTCAGCGAAGGCTTCGCGTCGGAAATGCTAGTGGGCCAAGCGCCTGCTGCGCTGCCCGCCAAGTCGGAGGCGAAGGCTGACGCGCCGATTGTGCCGTCAGCGATCGCGACGAGTGCGCCGGACGCGGTGGACGAAGCGGCGAAGTTGTTCGAGCGACCGATGACGCCGGCGACGGAGAGCGCGGCGGAGCCCGTTGCGACACAAGCGACGGCGCCGTCTCGAGAAGCGCCGCCGTCGGAGCCAAAGTCGTAGATAGACGCAGGCGCGCCAGGTTCTCGACGAGCCTAGGTCGCCGTCGCGGCCGGCTCCTCATCCGCGTTCTGCGCGGCTTCGAGATCCTGCGCGCGTCGCACTGCCTCGAAGATCTTCGTGTACCCGGTGCATCGGCAAAGGTTGCCGGACAATGCCCGTCGGATCTCCACTTCGTCGGCCGCTGGGCGCTCGTCGAGCAATGCGCGAGCGGAGATCATCATCCCGCTCTGACAGAACCCGCACTGGAGCGCTCCGCACTCGTCGAAGGCGTCCTGCACGGGGTCGAGCTTGCCGCCTCGCGCGAGCCCTTCGATCGTCACGACTTCGCGGTCGCGCACGGTCATCGCCAGCGTTAGACACGCGAGCACGGGGTCGCCGTCGAGCCGAACGGTGCACGCTCCGCAGTCGCCTTTGTCGCAGCCCTGCTTCGAGCCGGTGAGCCCGAGCTCGTAGCGAAGCACCTCGAGCAAGGTCCAGTGCGGCCACACCGCGAGCTCCACTCGCTCGCCGTTCACCGTGAACGCCAAGAGCGACTTGGTCATGGGCGAAGCATACGCATCCACCGACAAAAGTGCCGAGGTTTCTGGGGAGCTGTGCATCGGAGAGGCCGGAGAGCCGACCTCGTCCTCAGGAGCCGCGGCTACTTCTTGCGCTTGGTCGGCGCGGGCGGCGCGCTGTCCTTCACGAGCTTTCGGACTTCGTCGCCCTTGTTCGCCGCGGCGGCCTCGCAGATCCGCTCGGGTGAGCTCGCCTCGACATAGGCCTTCAAGAAGCCCTGGCATCCGCGATTGTCGAGCTTGGCCAGAGCCTCCGCTCCGATCGAGATCGCTTCGATGCGCGCGCCTTCTTTGTCGCCCGACTGCTCTTTTTCGCACGCCGCTTTCCACGTCGCGTCCTCGGGCCCCTTGGTGCGGTTTTGCGTCAAATAGCTGCGCACCGCTTGTCCCCATGCGAGCTGGCAATCATCGATTCCGCGCCCGAGCGCCAACGACGAGCTCCCGAGCACCACCAGCCCTGACGCGAGCGCAACCTTCTGCCCGCTCTGCTTCAACGAGTTCCACCGGATCATCCGCTTTCGCTCCTCCCTCGATTTACTGGGCCGGTTGGCTCAGCACCGAGCGTATCGTGTCTACCATCGACCATTCTGGTTCGAAACCGAGATCCCGTCGAGCTAACGACCCGTCGACGACACAATTGAACTGGATGTGCCGTAGCTCGGGAGACGGAAAGCTCGTCATCCGGGCCCGAAAGGCCCGTTCGAGGGCCCACCGCAACATCGGACCGGGCACGGACACGGGTTTTCGGCCCAAAAGCGCCAAAACTCTTGACAGCGGCGCAACCCCGGGTCCCGTCAAGTTGAACACGCCGCGAACGCCCGACGCCAACGCGCACATGATCCCGCGGGTCACGTCTTCTTCGTGGATGAACTGAATCATCGGGTCGAAGCCGGTCACCACCGCTGGCCGCTCCAATCGCAGAAAATTCGACGGCGCGTTCTTCACGCGCGGCCCGACGATATGGACCGGCCGCAGCAACACAGTCTCCACGTGAGGTTCGCGATAGATGAAGCTCGTGACGATCTGATCGACCGAGATCAGATCTCGAACCTCGGGGAATGAATCCGCTCCAAGGAGCGGAGCTTCCTCGGTGAGAAAGTGGGAGTTGTCGGGGTGAGGCCCGTAGATGTTCGCGCTCGTGAGCGCCACGAGCTTGGGCACGCGATGCTTCGCCACCAAGTCCAACAGCCGCCGCGTCCCGACGACGTTGAAGCGGTAGTCGCCGTCGTCAGATCTCGGGTTGTGAGTGATGCCGAGATGGACCACGCCGCGGAACCTGTGCTTGCGGAAGAGCTCGTCCACCAAGCGAAGGCGCAGATCCGTCTTGTGATGCGTCACGTCCTTGGGCAGCCCGCTCATGGGTCTGCGGTCGATCGCCACGACCTCGAACACGCGGTGCAGGCGCTGAACGACGTGGCGCGACAAGCGACCCGCGGCGCCCGTCACCAAGATCGTTCCGCGCGCCTCGCTCACGCGAACACTCCCTGGCGCTCCGAAAGCCCGCGCGCGAGCAACGCCTCGATCGCGCTCCGCACCTTCGCGACGTGTTGCAACACGAAGTCGTCTTCTTCGTCGCCGTTGCCTTCGAAGCTCATGGGCTCGCCGAAGTAGATTCGATAGCGCGTGGGCAACGGCAGCAAGCCAAGCGGTCCAAGGAGCGGGAACGTCGGCGTCACCGGGAAGGCGGGCATGCCGAGCACGTTGGCGATCGGCTCGATGTTGTAGAACGACGGCGCCTGCTCCTCGGCGCCGACGACCGCTACGGGAACGATAGGCGTGTGCGTCTCGAGCGCGAGCCTCATGAACCCCGTGCCGAAGCGTTCGAGCTGATACCGGCGATCGTACGTCTTCGAGATCCCTCTGGCGCCCTCCGGAAAGACGAGGATCGCCTCTTCTCTTTCCAAGAGTCGTCGGCAATTGTCCGGCGTCCCGACGATCTGCCCGACCCTCGCGAAAAACACCGACACAAAAGGCAGCCGTGGCACCCATTTTTCGACCATCGACCTCACGATCCTCGGAGGCTCGTGCTCGAGGATCATCGCCGCCCCGATCATGGCTCCGTCGAACGGAAGCTGACCGGAATGGTTTGAGATCAAAAGGACACGCCCCCCCGGCACGTTCTCCAGGCCCTGGGTGAGGACCCGAAAATAGTGCCGATACAACCACTCGACGGGCGCCGCGGCGTACTGCACGACCTTGGGATCGAGCCCGAACGGATCCACGCCGAGCTCGCCCAGATCCACAGGGACCCGGTGCATTCGCGCGCGGAGCTCGTCGGACACGAGCCCCTCGGCCGCGCGGCGGACCCAGGAGCGAGCGCTCTTTCCCACCTCGTTCACGGAATCCGACACCGCCGGTTTTGTACGCCGCTTGCCGGGAGTCGTCGATACACCCCGTGGCCCCTCGCCGATTCGGAAAAGGTTCGTGTATAGCAGCCGGATGCGTTCCAACGGCGCGCTCCGGCTCAGCTCTCCGGACGTCCCGGCTCGCGAGCTCGAGGACGAGCTCGAGGTGGCCGTGCTCACGACGATCGCCTACTTCGACGTCCATGCATGCGCGCCTGCGGCGCGGGAGGTGCACCGATTCCTGGTGGGGCGAGCCGCGAGCCTCGAGGCGGTGGAGGGCGCTCTCGAACGACTGCGAGCGCGCGGCGCCGTCGAGACGAGCGCGGGCCTGTGGTCCTTCGGAGGCAAGCTCCACTTGGTGCCTCGAAGGATCCGCTTCCTGGAACACTCGCGCCGCCTCTGGCCGGAGGCCAAGAAGATCGCGAACATCATCGAGCGCACGGGGCTCGCCACGGCTGGGTTCATCACCGGATCGCTGGCCGCCGATAACGCCGACGAGCACGCAGACATCGATTTCTTGTTCACGTACCCGCCCGAGCGAACGTGGACCTCGTTTGCGCTGGTCCGGCTGACCGCGAAGCTCCCCGGCCTCACCCGGTGCTGCGCGAACTACGCGATGCCCGAAAACAACTTGGCGATCCTCCCGCAAAATCTGTTCACCGCCTGGGAGCTCGCCAAGGCCGTACCCATGTTCGGCTTCGACGTTCATGAGCGGCTGCTCCTCGCGAACTCATGGGTCACGAGCTACCTGCCAAACGCCTTCCCCTCTCGCCCCGTGAACCTGCCTGCGCGCACCGACCCCGATTGGGTCCGGACTCTCACCCATTCCAAATTGTTCCAGTCTGTGGAGCGGGTCGAAAAATCGCGAAAATTCGACCGCGAGCGGCGAGACGTCGGCGTCGACATGAGTACCCGAGAGCGCGAGGGTCGGTCCGATCGCCACTCTCCCGTCCGTTCGTCCTTCGTGCTCTCCGAGCTGCACTTTCGAATGAGTACGCTGGGACTGTCGCGACACCCTATCTTTCCCGAGCTACGTGAGGCCTGCACTCAGCTCACCCTGGAGCTCACCGAGTGGGCCGGAGATCCGATCCCAGCCCCATGAGGCCGCTCCCCTCGCTCCGTGCCGCGGCGGCGCGAACGGTCACACAACTCACCGGCCGCGCCCACTCGCTTCCGATGCTCGTGATCCTCCCGCACGAGGGCTGCAACGCCAAGTGTGTCATGTGCGATATCTGGAAGACGAACCCGCGCGGCGTCGAGCTCCCGCTCGAGCGCATCGACACCCTCCTCCCCGAGCTCCAAGGACTCTCGACCGAACGCATCGTTCTCTCTGGGGGCGAGGCCCTGCTCCACTCCGAGTTCGAAGCGCTCGCGCGACGACTCGCCTCGGCCGGCGCCAAGCTCACGCTACTCTCGACCGGGTTGACTCTGGCCCGAAACGCACCGCTCGTCGCCGAGCTCTTCGACGAGATCGTCGTGTCCCTGGACGGCCCGGAGCTCGTTCACGACCAGATTCGACGCGTTCCCCGCGCATTCGAAAAGCTCCGCGGCGGCGTAGCCGCGCTCAAGGCACAGAGGTCGGAGCTCCGAGTCACCGCGCGCTCCGTCGTACAGCGACTCAACCACCATCTGCTCGAAGCCACGATCGACGCCGCTCGGTCCCTGGGCCTGGACGCCATCAGCTTCCTCGCGTTCGACGGGACCAGCGATGCCTTCGCACGAACCCCCGGTCTCGCGGCCGAGACCCCATCCGCTGACCAACTCACACCCACGCCAGAAGAGTCGCGTTCTTTGCTACGACTGATCGGTCACCTAGAAGCTTCGCGTCCGGAGCTCTTCGCGAGCCGCTTCGTCACCGAGTCCCCGGACAAGCTACGCCGAATTCCAAGGCTGTTTCTGGCGCTCCACGGGCTCGGAGAATTTCCGCAGCCCCGCTGCAACGCTCCGTGGGTCTCCGCCGTCGTCGAAGCCAACGGCGACGTCCGACCGTGTTTCTTTCACCGACCGATCGGCTCGCTGACGAAAGGCTCGCTGACCGAGGTCCTGAGCTCTCCTCGCGCGGTCGCGTTCCGGCGGAGGCTCGATGTCGCGACCGACCCGACGTGCCGCCGGTGCGTCTGCTCCCTCGAGCTCGGGCCCTTTGGGCGACCGTAGGAAAGTCGCACTCGAGCCCTGGCTTCATTCACCCAGGCGGCTTCTTCGCCGCGAAGTGGGCCTTGGCCGCCTCCAGGGCGGTCACGCGCAGAGCCTCGAGCTTTGGGTCTACGAGCTTCTGGATGAGCCCTGCCACGTACCGATCGAGCTCCTGTTTGGCCACACTCGCTGCGACCGTACTCACCACGACGGGAAGCACCTCGCCCATGACCTCCGCGCCCAAGTCCTTCGATATCTCGGCCGACACCGGCTCCAGCGTCGGGTTGAGCGCAGTGCTCACGGCCTGAGGGCTGACTTCTGCGCTCACTCGCTCGATGACTCTGCCCACGAGCGCCGAAAAATCGAGCGCCGAGAGCTCCGCCTGGAGCTTCGTCGCCCGCTCCGACTCCCCCGAGCTCGCGGCCTTCGCCTGAAGCTCCTTGGCCGCGGCTTCCGCCGCGCCCACCGCCGCCGAATACGTGGCTTCGCGGATCGCCGCTTCGGCGGCCTTGGCCACCACCGGGCTCGCCGCCTGCTGAAGGGCGCTCCTGACCGCGTTCCGCGCCTGATAGTCGAGGTTGTAGACCGAACCTTTGGCGGAAGGCTCCGCCGCCTTCGCCGCCTTGTCCGTCACGGCAGCCAACACGGACTCGGTCGAGAGCGTCGAGAGGATCGCCTCCTTCTTCGCCTTCAGCTTCTCGGAGATAGCCTCTTGAGCAGCCTTACCCGCGGCATCCCGAATAGCCCACTCATGCAACCACGTCGCCGCGTCCGCGACTTTCACCGCCGCGGACGTGGCGGCTGCCTGGGCTTCGGCGAGCAACTCATCCGTGATGAGGCCTGCCTCTTGAATCGCTGGCTCCGCCGTCGACTTCAAGCTGTCCGCCACGGCCTGCCGGGCGGCCTGCGCCGCCGCATACTCAGCCGACGACTTCGCGGAGCTCTCGAGCTGCGTCTTCAACACGCCACGAGCCGACTGCTTCGCCGCCTCCTTGAGCTCCGGCGTGAGCACAGCGCCCGCGCTCGCCTTACACGCCTCGTCGGCGGCGGGACGGGCCTTCTGCTTGACCAACTCCTTGGCCGCAGTCGTCGCCGCGTACTCCGCGTTGATGTCTTCAGGGAGCTGAAAGAAATTCGGAGACACTCGGATCAGATCGTCGAGGGACCTTCCGTTGTGAGCTTCGATGCCCTTGCTCTTCAGGTAGTTGATCAGGTCGTTCTTGCGCTGCTGGTTGTCGGTGACGACGTAGTTGATGAACGCCGGGTCGTTGCCGACGGGAAAACAGAGCTCGTTGCTCGAGGCGTACTTGGCTTCAATCGTGGCGCAGATCTTCGCGCCGTGATTGTCGTCCTTGAGGCCGGTGGTCCGGCCAAAGTTGTCGCCGTTGTAGCCGTACCAGTCCGTACGTGCGAGGACGTCTCGACTCAACACCAGCTTGTAGGGCCGACTCCCGCCCCAGTCCTGGAATCGTTGCCCGCCGTCGATGGCGCTCTGAGTCACCAAACGCGTGAAGACCGAAGTCGCGCCGCCCGTCCCGAAGTCCGAATTCGACGACTTGCCTTGGACCAACATGCCTTCCTGAAACCTGGTGAGCGACGATTTTTGCCCGCCCGTGAGCGCCTGCCAAACTCTCTCTGGGTTGTCGAGGGTCGAGTAGAGATAACGCGCGCCGGCCTGCCGACACAGCTCGGGCATCGCAGGATCCATGGTCGTGAAGTAGCCCGGGTAGACTTCTTCGAAGCGAAGGTTCGCCACCCTCGAGCCCTTCGGATCGACACCGACCGAGCTCAACACGGCCTCGATATCGGAGACCTTCGTACTCTCCGGGTCGATCGTCAAAAGGCCCCGCGCGGCCGGCTCATTCGTTCGAACGAGCAATCCGAGGAGCAGCAAGCGCTTCGCGTCTTCCTGAGCCATTGGCGCTGCGGCGACCGCCGCTTGATACTCGGCGCTCGTCGGCCCTAGGCCGAGCTGAGTCAGCGCGTTTTCGAGGTTATAGTGATTTCCGTTCGGCAGAATTCCGTTCCCGCCTTCGGTCTTGGCCCAAGTCATGAAGGCGGGACCGCTGCGGCCCAACAACAGGCTCGCCAACTTCACGCGCTTTTGGATCTCCCCATTGGAGAGATCGGCCTTGTCGACGGCGTCGAACTGGGCTTGACCGGCGTGCTGCCCGGACTTGTCGAGGGCCTCGATCAAACTCTCCGATCCGAGGTCTTCGAGCCGCGAATAGCGGAGCCGCTCTGCCGCCGAAGACGCGACCTGGGAGAGCAAAGACATCAGCTTCAATCGCTTGAGCGACGTTGGATTTGCAGGCGCGAACAAACCTTGAAGACCCAGGGTCTTCTGAACCGACGCCAACGCCTTGGACGCCTCCGCGTCCGCCCCGTACACCCGGACTCGCATCGCCCCCCGGAGCGCCTCCGGAGAGCTCGTGCAGAGATCGACGCAAGACTTTCCTGGGTCGACATACTGAAGCACCTGAGCGCTCGAAGGGCTCCAGCGCTGCCCAGTGCGCTTGAGGAAGGACTTCTCAGGGTCGACGCCCTCAGGCGGATAGCCTTCGAAGAAGGGGAAATCGACGAGCTTGGCACCCTTGTCCTGCATACGTTTGGAGTAAGTCTCGACCGCGCTCCCGTTGAGCCAGAAGAAGACCTCCACGCCCGGCATCCCGTCGGACTCGAGGACTCTGCGGGCACTCATCCACATCGTCCGCAGCGACCCGCCATCGAGCTGGAAGCCGGTCGCCCAGCGCCCTTCGGTCTTCAGCTCGGAGAGGTCGGTTGGGAATCCGGCCAGCACGCCCTCGACGGCGGGCCCAGACGTCACCCGGACGGCCTTTCGCTGCGCTCCGCCGACCTCGAAAAAGTCCCGGTCGACAGGCTTGACGCCCGCAGGATGGCTCGCCGGTGCGGGATCGGCCGAGACCGGCGTGTTCGAGAGGGTGGTCGCCTTCGGGATGGCTGAGTCGATCGTCGTCATAGCGCGGCCTGCCGGTAAAACGTCTTCAACTCGTGAGTGCTGTGGAACTCAGGTGAGAGCTCCACGTTGCGCTTCACCCAGACGTCGTAGAGGTCGAGGGTGAGCGGCCGGAACGCATACACCCAGCCTGAGTCCGTGTACACGACGACGTGAGGACCATCCGCTGCGACGCGACTGACTCGATGGGCCCGCTCCCTCGTCGTGTCGTCCCAAAATACCCAGCCATCCCGAATCCCCGCGCGACGGGCAAGGAGTGCCGTCGGGTCGTGGTCGGAACGCACGAAATAGATCTCCTTCGCGTCGAGCGTCGGGCTCATGGCGGCCCTTCTACTCCTTGCGCGCGCCGATTGCACGGCCGACGAGCGACCTGAGCGGACCGTTCTCGCACGCGGTCGCTGGCATCGAGCGAAAAAGGGCCATCGCTGGGCCGAAAAGGAGACACGTCGATCGGGCCGGAGGACGCGGACCAGACCTGCGAGCGAACGCAGGGACCGAACCCGGGCGGGCGTCGCCCCAACTCTCTGCTCAATCGCGACTGCGAACACCCGCGACCCATGCACGAAGACGTTCGGACGGACGTTCGAACGGGCCGGCGACGCGGGATCAAAACCCGTCGATCGCGCTCGAACGAATGAAACGAATTTCATAGGTACGTCGGCATCCCATTCTCGCCCAGTCAATCGGTACGTTTGTACGACCTCCAACGATTGCACGACGTGGGTCGATCGTGCAGCGGCATGCGACCCGCTCGAGAGAACACACAGGCTGATCGCGATCGGGTCTTCCTTCGTGCTTCGTCGAACGGAACGAATTTCGGAGCTCGATGACCGCACCAGACTGGGGCCCAAGGAATCGGAACGATTCCCGGAGCCCAAACGATTGCGCTCCTGCGATCGTTCGTGCATGCACACCTCATGCGACCCATCCGACAGAACACCCCCGAAAATTTCTGGTTCGTGACGTCCAGGAC
>CAYXDO010000140.1:0-30886 GCA_964463485.1 uncultured Myxococcales bacterium
TCTTAGGGTCCCGTTCGGGGAGTAAACCCCTCGCCTTTAGGCGAAGCCTTTCAGGAGGCTTGCGGTACTGTTGGGTCGGTGACGCAATATCGGAAGGGATCGCACACGGTCCACAAGATCCATCTGCACTTCGTGTTCATTCCGAAGTACCGCAAGCCGGTCTTGAAAGGGCCAGTAGGGATTCGGGTTCGAGATCTGGTGCGGCAAATCTGCGAGGCCAACGACGTCGTGATCCTCCAGGGTCACGTTCGGCCGGATCACGTGCATCTTCTGCTGAGCCTCCCGCCGAACCTGGCGCCGAGTCGCGTGATGCAACTCGTAAAGGGTCGTACGTCGCACAAGCTGCTGCGCGAGTTTCGGCACATAAACCGCGAGTTCTGGGGGAGACACTTGTGGGCTCGCGGATACTTCGTCGCGAGCACTGGGAATGTGTCCGACGAAGTAGTGGCTGAGTATATCGCGAACCAGGACGTCGAGCGAGGCGATGACGAGTTCAAAGTAAGCGAGTAACGAGTTGCATCACGCGGCTCGCTCAGTCGACTTTCAGTCGACGGAGCCAGAACCCACCGGCTTTAGCCGGTGGTGGGGGTCTCAGTTCATCCACGACCGTGTCCAACTCGTCGAAGCGCGCGGCCCAGAGCTGGCGGTAGCGCTCGATCCAGGCTGTCTCCTCCTCCAATCGACGAGGACCGAGTCTGCAGGTCCGCACACGCCCGACCTTCTCGGTGGAGACGAGCCCCGCCTGCTCCAGGACCCCGACGTGCTTCTTCATGCCAGTCAGGGTCATGTTGAACACCTCGGCGAGGTCCGAGATCGACGCGTCTGCACGCCCGAGCTGGTCCAGGACGCCACGCCGGGTCGCATCCGAGAGCGCGGCGAACGAGGCGTTGAGGCGGTCACTCGAATACTGAACCATACGGTTCATCATAACGAGATGCGTCGCTTGATGCAAGACGCCGGGCGGGCAGTCCCCCTCGACCTCGCTGCTCGTACGGAATGAGTTCTGGCCATTTTCAGCGACCTGCTAATCAAGGAACTCACGCCTCGGGCCTCGTGCATCGTCGTGGGGCTGGGCGCGGGCGAATCCGTGGGACTGGGCGGGAATCTCGTTCGCTGTTTTTCCCCTAAGTGGTCGCATCGCTGGCATTGACTTTGCTTGGAGGCATGGTTAGAAACGCTACGTGGCAAAAAACGTCGACGATCTACTGGTGGAACGCGTCGAGGGCGAAGTCCTCGTGATGAAGACAGCCTCCGAGGAGGCGCACGCGCTGAATATGGCCGCAGGCGCGGTGTTCGATCTGTGCGACGGTTCGACATCGGTTTCGAAAATGGCAGAGGAAGTTCAACGGCGAACTGGCCTTCCGCCCGACGAAGGCATTGTCGGTCTCGCGCTCTCCGAGCTCGCGGACGCCGGTCTGGTGACCGTGGCTCCGGCCGAGCTCGTTGAAAACGTATCTCGCCGCGCGCTCATTCGCCGGCTCGGATTGACGGCGACGGCGGCCGCGATGCTGCCGATCGTCGAGACGATCCTCGTGCCTTCGGCCCACGCCCAAGGCTCGCCGCCGCCGGGGTGTACGCCCACCTTCGTACCTTCCGAAACGCCGTCGCTTACGCCGTCGTTTGAGCCCGGATTTACGCCGGGACTCAGGCCTGGGTTGACTCCCAGGCCTGGCGTAAAGCCTTCCACGAAACCCGCCGTCAAACAACCCGCGCAACCCGCGCTCGTCCCTGCCATCGTGCCCGTGCTCGTTCCTTCTTTGACGCCTGGGATCACGCCCTCGCTTACGCCTTCATCCTGCTAGCTCGTGAATCCAGAGCTCCGAAGCAACCTCTACCTGCCCGTCCGTGCGCTGCTCGCTCCGAATGTCGCGGGACTCGTTTATCGATCGTTGTTGCTGAAACATTGGCGGGGCGATCACAAAGGCGACGATGGCCAGGTGCCGTCCTCCGCCGCGTTCTTCGAAGACTCCATCACCGACGCGCTCCTGTATGAGTTGCTCCCGAAGGTCGAAGAGCTCTCCGGTTGCAAGCTCATTCCGACGTATACCTACGCAAGGCTCTACTTCTACGGAAACACGCTCGAGGCCCATCGCGACCGCGAGGCCTGTGAGATCAGCGCATCGATCAACCTTGGATGCTCCGGGGGCGATCCGTCGATTTGGTTCGAGCCCAACAACCGGGTGGAGATGAATCCGGGTGACGGTGCCATTTATTTGGGACGCGAGGCCGAACATTGGCGCCCCGAGTTTCAGGGCGAAATCATGGGGCAAGTCTTCGCTCACTTCGTGATCGCAGACGGTCAATTCGCGAGCTTCGCCTATGACAAGAAGAGGTACCTGTTCCCTCCGCTGGTCTGGGACGGGATCTGAAGAGCTCGGTTCAGCCCATTCTTCTCGGCAGAACCTCGAGGAGAACGCGGTTCAGCTCGGCGACGGCCCACTCGTTTTGCGGCTCGAGCTCTCGGTACTTCTTGAGCGCCGCCAAGGCCCGATCACGTTGACCGAGCGCGAGGCTGGCACCGAAGACCGTCGGTCTGCGGCACAGCAACATCACTCGATCGGCAGGAAGTCACCCGTCATCTGGAAGCCGACGCCCAACAGCGGCAGGGCCTGGCTGGTGTCCTTCCCGGTGCGGAAGCGGTGCTTGAGGTACCACTGCACCAAGAGAAACACAGTGGGCGTGTTGAGCTTCGCGCCGTCTTCCGACTTGAACGTGAAGGCGACGAAGGGCCCCACCCGGTGAATCGAGTTGTCGGCTGACCGTTCCGGGTCGAGCGGGTCGAAGTGTTTGCTCGGATCGTAGAGGGGCGCCGTGAGGGTGTAGCGGGCTCCGGCCAGCAACGTATTCTCCAGGCCCTGGTAGAGCACGTCGAGATCGTTGGTAAAGGTCCACCCATTGTTAGGCGCTCCGATGTCGTAAGTCTGGTCGTAGTAGATGCGCTCGGCCGGTTTGAGCTCGAGGCTTCCGTAGATCATCCTCGCCTGGCTTCGCATCACCAGGGCCGACACCTTCGCCTGCAGGCTGGTCCCCAAGGTGACCTCATAACCATTCGTGGCCCGGGGATTGGAAGTGTTCGCCTTGATCGCGTTGTCTGAGTAGTCGGACTGTGCGCCAGCGAACCCCTGTGCGAGATCGCTGGTGCCGAAGTATTGGACGAAGTGCACCATCGCCGAGAGGGTGAGGATTGTGAGGGGGTTGACCTCTAGGTAGGGCCCGATGCGCGCCCAGGCTGGGCTCACCATCGGGGCCAGACCGAGGCCCAAGAAGTTGTCCCGCAGAACCTTCGAGTCGGACTCGTAGAGGCGATAGCGGTAGACGAAGCGTCCGTCGTAAATCAGCCCCAGGGGGTTGTATCGGAGCACGAAGGTATTCTTGTGGATGATGCGGTGCTGCGGCGGGCCTTGATCAACCAGCATCTGGGCAGAGCCGACGGACGACAGGAGCACGGAAGCGAGCACTCCCGCGCGCAGCGCCCTGCACACGCGAGTAGCGATGCATTCGATCTCAGCTCGAATTTCCCGTGCGGGCCCGCAAACGACACGGGAATTCCAAACGACAGAACTCATACACTCACTCCTAACTCGAACAGTACTCATGGCAGACACTCGCGACCAATTTCGGCCGCCGAGATCAAGCCGTCGCCACCGTCGACCATGACGCATGACGCCTGTTCATACTCGGGCAGGCGGCGAGATTCGGGTCCGGCCCGAAGGAGTGACAACACAATCGCACCGTAGCTCTGGAAACCGTCGGGGATCGCGATGGCGCAACCTTCTGAACCGCAGGCGCAGCTGCGATCGCAGAGAGTTTGGACGAGTCGCGCCGTTCCAACTGATCAGGCGACCTTGGCCGTCGATGGCCCACACCAGACGCGATGAGCTCCCCCACAAGCCGCGAACCCAGAAACACCCTCGACCTTCTCTTCTCACAGGATGTACCGTCGAAATGCAGGGCCAACGTGCCGTCACCGGGGACAGCAGTGAGATGAGTAGCCTCATCAGGATCTTCATAGCACAGCGGAATGCAAATTCGAAGCCGCCGCCACCCGGCACCGCCTGACCGATTCTGCCCAGGAATCGTGCAAATTTCTGCACAACGTGCGCAGTTACCGGCTTCACGGTCGGTCCGGTGCAGCAGTCATGGGGCAAGTCTTTGCTCATTTCGTAATCGCAGACGGTCCATTCGCGAGCTTCGCCCATGACAAGAAGAGGTACCTATTTCCTCCGCTCGTCTGGGACGGGATCTGAGGCGCTCTACTCAGCCTTTCTTTCTCAGCAGGACCTCGAGGCGAACGCGGTTGAGCTCGGCGACGGCCCACTCATTTTGCGGCTCGAGCTCTCGGTACTTCTTGAGCGCCGCCAAGGCCCGATCACGTTGACCGAGCGCGAGGTGGCTGCGAGCGACCAGGCCCAACACCCAGGGGGTGTCTTCGCGCTTCGCAAAACACTGGTCTGCGATGGCGACACAAAGATCGAAGGCGCCGATCGCAAAGGAGATCCTCAACAGAAACGCGGGAGCAACCGTGTTCGTTCGGTCCAGATTCCTCGCCACTCTCTCGAGGGTGACTGCGAGAGCTGGCCAGAGAAAGGGCTCCACGGTCAGGCGCTCCATGGTCAGGCGCTCTAACCCTTCCGCGCAGCGCTCGAAGGCATACGGGTCGTAGCTGAGGGTCCGGAGTCCCGCCAGGCAAACAGGGATCCAGTCCGGGTCCTTTGGGTCGAGCCAGGGCGGTAACATTCGTTCGAGACTCAGGAGGGCATCAAAAGGATCCTTCCGCCGAAGCGACTCGGCGAAGACATAGCCCGTCCGTTCGAGCGGGGGACTGCCGGGGACCATCACACTCAACGAAGCGAAGAGGTCCTTGGCGCTCGGATCGCCGCAGAAGGTCTGCCCGCCGCACGTGGCGAGGTAACGATGTACCGCGTCGAAGTTGACCCCAAACGAGATCGAACCGTGGATCGAGTGTTCGATCAGGTTGACGCCCTCGTTGGCCGCCAGGTCGAAATGGCCCTTATCGAGGATCATGAGCGCCATACCGCCCTTCGCCCAGCTCCGAAGCCTGCGGGTCACTTCGAGCGCCCCGATCGGGATGAGAAAGACGGCGGATGAGTACACCTTCTGGTAGTGCTCCAGGATTTCGTTCCACGCCGGCTCATCGTAGTATCCTCGAGCTTGGATCGGTCTGATCACCTCGTGGACCTCGAGGTCCGAAAATTGATCCGAGGTCGTTCCAACTTTGTTCGTCACGTGGACTCGGACTTCGAACAACTCACCGGCCTCGGCTCGAAAGGCGTCCTGCCGTAAGGTATCGAACACATAGTTGGCGATGACGAAGACGGGGTTCACGAGCTGGCGGTCTGGCGGCGGGGTGGAGTCTGGACGAAAGATCTCGAACTGAAGAATGCCTCGGTCGACCCAAGGTCTCAGGAACGCGTTCGTGGTCCAAGCTTCACGCATCGTGGGAGAAAAGTCGCTCATCATGTACTGGATCTTCAGGTCTCGAAGAGCCGAGAAGGCCGACATCTTTCGTGTGAGCTCGGTGAGAAATCGATGCGTGAAACAAGCCGGGCCGGCTCCGAGCTCGAGGAACCAAACGGGCTCCCGCAGGTCGATTCGTGAGTCGAGCAGGAACGCGAGCGCGACCTCCGCGTAAGCCTCAGAGACAAAGGAGCTGCTCGTGGCGTGGAGGGGCGTTTCGTTCCACGCACTCATGCCTTCTCGATGGTAGAACGCCTCCTGAAGCTCGAAGAGCCTGCTCTCGGAAAGACGAGTCGGTTCGGCGGGAGTGTTCATGAAGCGCCTCGGAGAAAAGGGACCGCAAATCACGCTCTTCCGGCGACCGGGATCAAACGGATTTCGCTGAAATTCATGACGGCGTGACCTGGCTTGGCGAGGACCTTGAGCGAAAGATCGTCTCCCGGTCGCGTGGTGATCGTGCCGAGCGCGCGCCAAGGCGTCAGCGTGTACCACCCCCCCGAATCTCGAGCTTGGCCCTCGACGTAGTCCCCGGATTCGCTCCCGAATCGAAACCGGCTGCCCTGCGAAGAATCGGGGCACGCGTACCGAATCTCCACCAAGAACTCACCGTCGGCGTCGACCGACCAACTGAGCCAGTCCTCCCTGTTCGTCCAGTATCCGACCAACGGATGAGGCTCATCGGGCATGAAGCGGATCGTCTCACCATGGAGCGTCGCCTCACCAGCCTTCAGCCGTGTACCGAGCTCCTCCGCGGCATGAGCGCTCGGCGTCTCGAAGGCCTCGTTCCACTCGCGAACCCAGCCATAAGCGTGAGGATTGACCGGGATCCTCGTTCGATTCCAACTGAAGGCTCCGTCCTCGTCGGCGAGGTATTCGCATCTCTGGTACCGGACGTCCGCCGGCGAAAACTCGTTATAGCAGTAGAGAAACTCGGCTGGCTTTCCCAAGAAACCCCGTTCGCGATGAATCAGCGCGCTGAAAGTGCTGAAGATCGTTCCGGCGAAGACCTCGGCTCGGGCCGCCACGAGCTGGCTCAGCAGCGCGATCACCAGCTCGTCGCTCTGAGGGAGCTCTGACAGCTCTCGGCGCCATTCGCTTTGCAGGGCTTGATCGAGAAACAGGACCTGTCGAAAGTGTTTTCGAATCGACCCGAAGATCTCGTCGTTCGGTGACCCATCCGTACACACGACGAGCGGGAGCTCCGGGCCCATCCGAGTGGACAGGTTGGTCGCGATCTCGCGGCCGCTCACGCTTCGCGCCCGCGGAGTGAAAGGCGCGCTCACGAAATCGCCTCTTCGAAGATGAATGGCATTGAACGGCCCGATGGAGCGCACGATTCTCTTGGTGAGTTGCAGGAAAGCAGCCTTCGGTCTGAGGCTCTTCATGACCTTCAAGAGCCCTCGATGCTCCGGCTCCGGCAGGTGGAAGAAGTAGGAATAGAAGCCCAGGGTTTGACTCTTGATGTGGAGGTCGGGAGCTTCATCTTCGCGAGGCCCGAAGGAATAGACGAACTGCCTCCCGTTCCGAAATTGCTGGAAGCGATCTTGGTCTTCCCGGAGCGCTTCGGACGTGTAAAACATGGACTCGCAGATCCCGGCCCAGGAACACTCGAGGGCCTGCGCAAAGGGATTCCTTCTTTCCTCCCAATACTCGTCGGTGTTCGAGACGGGAATGTCGAAGAGCTCCGGGACGATCGAAAGCGGACGGCGGGGGTCTCGCAGCGATCTCACCCTCCGCGGAATCCGGAAGGAATACGGAACGAGCGTTCGTCCGGTCAAATGAGCTAGGCCCACCGCAATGTCGAGCGACATTCGGTTGTTCGAGAAGCCCGAGTAGTAGCCCGGAAAGATCAGCCTGCGACTCACGAGAGCATCCTTCGGTAGGACGACATCAACATCGACGCGTAGGGCGGAGAGGACTGAGGGACATGAGCTTCGAGCCGCTCCCGAGTGACTTCGCTCCAATCATCGACCAACAGGATGGGTAGGTCGAGCGTCGCCCAGTGCTCGGTGTGTTTGGACCGTTCGACGATGGGAGTGACGCCTAGGTAAAGACACTCCCACAGTCGGTGAGTATCGATTCCATTTCCGCGTGGGCACAACGCGAACCGATGCCTCGAGAGGACCTCGAGATAGGTCTCGAAGGGCAGGGGTGGGTTCGGACGAGGCGGGCTTCCTGCGAAGGCCTCCCGGACGATCCGCGAGACCTGCGGCCGGCTCTCATGGGTCTCGAGACTGAAGTCGAGATGCAGCAGCTCGGTCTTCCTTCGTTTGGCGAGCTTCGAGATCGCCTCGAACGCCAGGTCGAGGTCGCCATGCGGCCACTCGGAGTTGGCAAACCCAATCGGAGCTTGAACGAGCTTCGGATGGGAAATCAGCGCGTTTTGCGCCAACCAGAGCTCGAGCTTGGGGTCCATCAGGATCCCACCAAAACGAGCGCCCACCTCGAGATCTCCGTTGTGGCTGATGAGCGAATATCGAGAGCCCGACAGCTTCGGCCAGATCTCCGAGAAGAACGAATCGAGCCGATCCGATTCGACATAGATGGATCGTGCCCGGTCGAGCCGATCGAAGGAAGTCTCCTCGTCATAATGGGCCTCGGCCAGCGCCTGGAGCCGTTCTCCGGTCACCAGCTCGGACTTGTCCAACCACACCCTGGAGCTGAAGCGATGGAGGTTCTTCGCATGGACATGAAGGGTGTTGATCTGAGTCCATTGGTCTTGCGGCCGGGACTTGGGGCGGCACACCGGCACCCGGTTGCCCGCGACGAAGGTCCACTGAAAGTCTAAGTCCGCGCATGAGTATTCCGCTGTCTCGTTGATGAATCCGGTCGTGTCCAGCTCCGTAGTATTTCGGGGATCGATGCCACCCAAAAACTGGCCGATCGCGGCGGCGTCGAAGACCGACTGAAACAGCTCGTACCCAAGGCTTCGTTGGCCAAGCTCGGGTGGGACGAGCGGGAGCAGACCGACTCGGTCTGGATGTTCGTTGGAAAATCGCCCGAGCGTCCTCATGTCGTTGGCCGCCAGGTTCGCGACGGACGAAATGAGCTGATTCAGCTCCTTCAAGACGGCGCGACGACCTATGTACACTAGGCTCGGAATGACTCGATCGGGAGAGTCCTTGGGTACGACCATCTCACCTGCCTGACGGAACGAGTCGCGCTGGCGAGTCAGGCTGCAATAGAGCATCACGTCGCTCTCGGCGTGGAAGAGCTCCTCGAGCCCCAACGAGATCATCAACTCCTCGAGCACGAAGAATCGCTCGGAGCTATAGCGCCAGAACCCCGACCGAAACTCCTGCTCGAAGCCTTGGGTCTCCTGAAACAACCGATGCTCGGCGGTCACCTTCAGGGTCGAGGTCCCGACGACAGTGACGCCGTCGTGGTCAATCGACTCGAGCAAAGCGGTGAGAATGGGCACGTTGCCGTCCTCGACGACCACGAAAATCGGCGATCTCGGGTTGTGGATCCGCGCCTGATCGATCGCATCCAGCAGGTGCGGAGGCGGAGCGCTCGGCCCAAGATGAACGAAGCAAATCGCCGCTCCGTCCTCTGGGGACTCCTTCGTTTCGAGCTTCCTGCAAACGGTCGCCTCGAGCTCTTCGACAAAGTCCTCGGGTCCCGAATCCAAGGCTCGATCGAGCACGTCCAGAGTCCAAGACGCCAGATAGGACGCATTGGGTCGAGGTCCCTCGAGCCCAACCGCGGATTTGGCGAGCTTGGCGGCGAGGCTCAGCACACGCTCCGGAGCGAGCCTTCCGACCATGGCCGAGTCAATGACGGGTAGGACGGCGAAAGCTCCGCGTTTGATCGCCGGCTTCCAGCGGGCGCCCGCCACGAACCGCGTGGCCAGGATCAACGAAATCGGGATCGGCGGACCCACGACGCGAGGAACATCGATCCATCTCCGATTCCCAAAGGGGCTCCGAACGCACAGTCTTCGAGCGAAGGACCGGGCCAAGCCATCTCGGCCAAAGACGGCAAACTCATCCGAATAGTAACTCGCGCCCGCGCGGATGAAGGCCTCGACGAGCACCGACTTTCCGGCCCAACTGCGTCCCGGTATGAGTATTCCATGGCCTCGGAACGCCACCAGCCCCGCGTGGAGAAACACGAACTCGGCCGAGCGGCTCGCAAGTGACTTTCCCAGCTCCCGCTCGAGGTGGCGGAGCCAGTCATCGCCCGGAACGACGTCGATCGTGTGGGCCGAGACCGGACGCGAAGGCGCCGAGATGGACGCGAGCTCCGGCGGCAGCGCGAGCACGAGCTCAGCGAGGCTTTCTCGATCCGGGAGGTTTACGGAGAGCTCGACGCCGTAGGCGCTGAGGTGAACGGTGGGACCAGCTTTCACGGCCGCAGCATACAACGAATCTCTCCCAGGGCGAGAACGACACGAGCACCTTGATTTCGCTCCCTCACTGAGGCTAGCTCGCTGGGTGACTGACTCTACGACGGTGGGTGACGCGCTCGAGGTCGTCATTCCCTGCGTCATCACGCATCTGAATCTGCTACCGTACACGCTCGACGGGCTCGAGAAATATACTCGGGCGAAGCGCATCTTCGTGGTCGCCCGGGCCGAGTATCGTTCCGCGTTCGAGTCGAAGCTCGGAGGTCGCGTCGAGCTCCTCGACGCAGACGAGCTTACGCCGGGCATGACCCTGGCGGGCCTCCAGAATCTCAGAGGCTTTCCGTACTTTCCGGCCCGGGCTGGGTGGTACCTGCAGCAAATCAACAAGTTGGCTTTTGGGCTACTCCCGTCGACCGATTCTCATTTCTTGATCTGGGACGCCGACACGGTCCCACTCCGGCCGCTGTCGTTCTTCGACGAGCTGGGGCGCGTCTGGTTCACGATGTCGAAGGAGTTTCATCTCGACTACTTCGAGAACTACACTCGGCTCCTCGGGCACGGCGCCGATCGCGAGTTTTCGTTCATCTCCGAGCACATGGTGGTGGATCGAAGAATCCTCAAGGAGATGTTCGAGACCATCGAGCGGCGATTTCCGGGCGAGGAGAGTTGGGCGTGGAAAATCATGCGAAACCTGCGTGGCAACCACATCAGTCTCTTCAGCGAGTACGAGACCTACGGTCACTATGTGAAGGCAAAGCATCGCCAGACCGCCGCCTATCGTTTTCTGCCCTGGCATCGCGAAGTGCATGAGTATGCCGACTTCGAACCCAGCCCCGAGAAGTTGGCTCGCCTGGCCGAGACCTACTCTTACGCGACGTTCGAGATCTACGCCTGAGCGACGACTTCGGTTCTCTTCGTACGCTGGGCTGCGAACGGGTCGTCCCCGGAATGAAACCAGATGTTGAGCGCAAACCGCGAATGTTCGAACTCGGAGCTCGTGTTCAGAACCGGCCAGACGGCATGATAGGTTGTGCTCGCAAAAAAAATGACGCTGTTGTTGATCGGAACGAGCGGAGTGAACGAAGCCGCGCGCTCCGCGCTGCCAACCTTCATCCCGTAGAGCTGCAAATCACCACCCTGAAAGCTCCTTGGAGCCTGGTGGAAGTGGAAGACGCAGGTCAGCACTCTCGACTGGCTCGGTCCGCTGTCACCTTGATCGGTGTGAGGCGCAAAGTGACCGCCGCTCTGGTGGGCAGTGAGCTGCCTCTCGATGCTCTTCGTCGAGAACCATGGAAGCCCAAGCTCTCTGCGCACGTGAGGCAGCAAGGCGCGGAGCCGAGCCTCGAAGAGGGGCCAGATCGGTTCGAGCTCATAGATCGTCGTAGAGATCCGAGCCTTCGGATCGACCTTTCCGCCGCCGTCCTCACCGATGATCTCCGATGGGTTGAACTTGTCCTTTTGACTCAAAGTGAAGTCCAGGACCTTTTGGTAGGCGAGCGGCTCGAGAAAATTTTCGAATCGAACGAACTTCGGCGCGACCGATGGTTCGGGTCTCCTCACGTGCGTGAAGGTGTGGGCCCGGTCGTGGGAGATCTTCTCGATGAACCGCTGGAGCGGCAACGACTTTGCGCCGAGCTCCCGCGCGACGATGGAGTCGGCGATCAGCTTCTGTACGCCCACCGCGGGCAACGAGGCCTCGGCTCGCGGCCCCTCCAGCGTCACGGACGTTCGCGCGACCTCTCTGGCGACTCGGAGAGTCCGCAGTTTGTCCGAACGCGCCATGACCGCGTTGTCGATCAGCGGCAGGACCCCTCTCGAGCCCGACACGACGCGAGGATGCCACGTCGTCTTGTCTTGGTAGGCCGTCGAGAGGATGAGGGAGACGGGCAAAGCGGGCCTCGAGACTCTCGGTTTCTCATCGAGATCGACTCGAGACTCCACGTCACCGGTCCGGGTGAATGGAGCTCTAGGATAGGGGTGGACGAGGCCCTTCGAATCCAGCACCGCATATTCGTCCGAATAGTATCGAGCGCCTCGCCGGACGAGCTCCAGGACAAGCTGCGATTTCCCGGTGCGGCTGCGCCCAGGGATCAAGATGATTTGCCCATGCCACGCCACGACGCCCGAGTGGACGAATAACCAATTTGGCTCGCAGCGGGTTGCGACGGCGTGATCGATACAGTTTCGAAGGTGAAATTCCAGGTCGCGAGCCAAGCCTCGCATGATCTCTTTGCCGTTTCTCGTGAGTCGATACTCGGGCTCCGAGGATCCTTCGACCGCCGCGGCTACGAGCGCGACGACCGGCTCCGCGAGCTCCGCGGAAGAGATGTGAGCGAGCGAATCGGGATATGTCGCCCGTACCGAATCTGGGAGGCCGAGGTCCGTTTGATCAACGAGACGAATCGTGACGCCAAAAATCACGAGGTCGAGTGCGGCCGAGGCGGCTTGCATAGAACGGTGTCCTCCAGCCGAAGGCGTTCGTCAACCGCATGCCCCGTGGCGGTTTCGCGAAGCCACGACGTCACCGCGGCGCGGCTTGATCTACCTACGCAGATCATGGTGAAGCAGGGGCGTGCGCGTTCCGAGTCTGGAGGAGGCTCTCTTGCTGCGCGTCGCGTTCTCAGACGACAGTGACTCCCGGAGGGCCTTCGAGGAATGGAGCTCGACGCGGGGTCCCGGCTCGCTCGGAGGAGCTGCTCGGCCGTTGGCTCCGCTCCTTGGAGCCCGACTGGCGGAGCTCGGCGTCGAAGACGAGTGCGCTCGTCGTTGGAATCGGCAACGAATGGTGATTTGGGCGGAGAATGCGAGGAGGCTGAAAGTGGCCGCGGAGGTGATCGGCGCGCTCTCCGCGCGATCGATCGCTACGCTCGCGCTGAAGGGCGTGGCGCTCGCGGCGGCCCACTATCCTCACCCCGGTCTTCGATCCATGAACGACATCGACATTCTCGTGAAGACGCAGGCCCGTGCTCGAGCCTTTGCGGTTTTGGAGGAGCTGGGTTTCGGGCCGAGTGGTCCCGTACTCGGCGCGTCCATCGACGTGCTACACGCGCTCGCGTTCGCTCGAAGGGGTGTGGAGATCGATCTCCACTGGAGGTTGCTACCGGAGTGTCGCGACCTCGAGAGCGGCCCGTTTTGGACGAACCCGGATCCGATCGAAATCGCCGGAGTAAGGACGGTCTCGCTGAATCGGGCGGACATGTTGTTCCACGTGTGTGTTCACGGTGTCCGCTGGGATTCGGCGCCGCTTCGCTGGGTCGCGGACGCGAGAGTCTTGGCCGGCCGACCGGGGCTCGATTGGAATCAATTGGTGCGGCGGGCAATCGACCTCCGCTTGGAGCTCCCCGTTCGTGAAGCGCTCGAACTACTGGGGCGCTTCGCGTTCGTGGACGTCCCCCACGAAGTCAGGCGATCGCTGAGCGCTCACGCGCCGTCGACCTTCTACAAGATCGAACATCAGATTCGAATCCGCAGACCGGGACTCGAAGGTATGGTTCCGCGCCACATGTGTCTCCACATGAGGAGATCAGAGAAGGGCCGAGTCAGGACTTTGATAGGGCTGCCAGGCTATCTACAGCGAGCCTATGGGTACGGCAGCGCCCCAGAAGCCGCGTCTGGATTGACTCGAAAGTTGTGGAGAAGACTCCGTCCGCGAGCGCCTCGGTAGGCTTGCGGTTTCATAAGTGATGTCCTCGTGTTCAGGCTCGAAGGACGTCCACGCGACACTGTCGCCAGCCATTACGGCGTGAGTTTGTAATCTCGCTCGATGATCGTGGCCATGTCGGGGCCCTTCCAGTAGGGCTCGATCCAACGCACGCGCTGGTCGTGCCAGGACGGGTTCGCGCGCCGCCAGTGACCTCGAACGATCGATCGATGCACGAGGGTCGGGCCACTCCCCGTGCGCTCCGAGCTCTCGATCTCCTTGAGTTTGGAGATCTGGATCTTTCCGGGGAGCCAGAAGACCTCCTCGTTCGAGACCGCGCGCCCAGGATTCGATCGCGGTCGGAAGCTGGCGGGAGGCGGACGGAGTCTCCGTTCCCCGGCGTCCGCTGACGTAGCAAAAAGAATGGAGTTCACCACGAGGTGGACGAGCGCCTTGAGCTCGGTTCCTTGGAAGAATGGGTCCCGGGGGGACTCACCAGGCTCAGGAAAATGGCTCGTTAGGATCGACTCGAGATCGTCCTCTGGACGAACAAATAACTCTCTGGCCACCAAATAGGGCCAGGCCCCTTCCATCGAATCGGCGACGAAAGAGATGGCGAGGCTCTGCCCGCCCGCCGACCGAGGTCCCGAGACGACGTACGCGGTCAGGATCCGAACGGTCTCGCCCGAGATGCCGCAAGTCTCGTCTCGAGTCAGCATGGCCTCCGTCAGATCGAGAGTATCTCGGTCGGTGTAGACGAACGCGCACGCGGCAAAGGGGAGCTTCAGGAATTTGCCTTGAATGTCGAGGTCTGTCCGGCGAAGCATGAACGCGAGTGACTCGTCGACCCAGAAGAGCTTCTTCAGGTGCAGCTCGAAGTTGAGCATGTAGTGGACGTGATGCGAGAAAAACTCGACCGATCCCACGCTGGCCTGCGGGTGGAAGGCCATCGTTTGTTGCGACATGAAGTACAGTTCGAGGAGCCCCGACACTCCCGGAATGTCCATGAGTTCTTCGCCGGATTGCGTGATGTCTTCGGACCAGCCAGGCTTGCTCCGGAGGTGCTTGACCGAGTAGGCGAGGGCGTTTGCGAGTCCCGGGATCCAAGCCTTCATGACTTCGTGGGCCGGGGGAGGGAGAGCATGTTCGGCTACTGCCAACTCGCGAGGTGTGTTGTCCGTCGCGGACTTGGGCTCGTTGTTCCAGGGAAAAGCGCGGCCTTTGTCAGAGTTGAGACGATGACCCATGAACGCGATTGCCGCTTCTTCCCTGAGGGCGCTGAAAGCGGGAGCCGCAGCCCGGATTTCTCGAACTCTTCGCTCCCCGGAAGGGTCGCCTCGTTTCAGCCGCTCGAGGGCTCGGCGGTACGCCCGAAGCATCGTCCGCTTCTGAAGCGAGCCTGAAATCAACGTCCCGCAGATGATTTTCTCTGTCGGAAGGTCGGGTTCCGTGCCGGACGCCGAAGCCGAAGACTCCGAATCCACCGTCGCCTCGCTGATCCACGCCGCGACCATCGATCCCTTGACGTCGCCCAACCTCGTGCGAACCGAGAAGACCTGCCTTCGATCCGAGACGAGATCGAGGCAAGTCAAGGTGTGCCTGAGGTCGTCGAGTTGGTCGATCCGCAGGAGCGCGAAGCGCAGACTTCGTAGCGCCGAGCATCGGCGATGCTCGGGGTCGCTCGAAGGCCTCCCAGCGGCGTGCTCTCCGAGCGTCGTTCCGTCGCTCCCTCTGCCGAGGCTGAGAACGAACAACGCAAACGCCACCAGCTCGTGCCGCCCGGCCGCCTTCACTCCGCGAAGGAATTCATTCGCGGCCTCCTCCAGAGAATTGGACCCGCGCAGGTGCGCGACCGCGAACTCGGAGTTCAAAACTGCGAACCAGTCTTCCCCGAACGAGGTCGGGAGCTGGTCAGAGAAGTTCGGGAGGAATGCGCACTCGGAGGGGCAGTCGATCGCGACACCGCGATGCTCACCGCAGCAAGCTGAACACACTCGCCCCAAAGCGGGGCAGGGGCGCTTGCCCTTTCGTTGGCCGCAGTAGGAGCACTTGTCGGGACCGCTCACGACTGCGATGCTACAGCCAATCTCCGAGGAGCGCACGAAACGGCTCGACGGTTCGGGGTAGGCGCCGAGAGGGCGAGGTCCGGATCGCGGTATCCGAGAGTACGAGGAACGGACTCTCTAACCCAGGGCTACGCCCCGGGGCTTGCTTCGTTACGGGCCTTTGGCCCTCAGGACGTCAATCAACGAATCACGAGCCGGAGCCGATCAGGCTCCGCCCTTTCGCGCCTTTGCCTTTTCGTCATCACTCGATGGCCTGACGAACGTCACCCTTCCCACGGGACTCAGGGACTTGCAGGCGCTGGCGTAGGCCGACTCCGAGTGGATCATCCAGAGGACCGACGTCGACGTCCGACGCAGCGGTTTGGGTGCGGGCGCGACCCCGTCGGTGTACACGATCAACCCATCGTATCCGCGGTGCTCGTCCACGTAGTCGAGCACCGGTTGGAAATTCGTCCCACCGCGTCCGGTGATCTTGACCTCGAACCGGGCCTTCTTGAGCGTCGTCACGGAGCTCGTGAGTTGCGCATCGAAGGTGAGGACGTCGACTTGCTGAATACCGACTTTGAAGAAGCGATTGATGATCGAGAAGCCCTTTGCAATGTCGAGCTCGGACATCGACCCGCTGACGTCGACCGCGAACAGGAGCTTGGTCGCTCGCTCGTAGGTGCTTCCAAGGTAATCGAAGCCATACCTGCGGTTCGGGCGCATTCTCGTCAGCCGGCGCTCGGTGCTGAGGATCGACCGCCGGAAGCGCTTGAGGACCGCACGATAATCGAGGCGCGGTCGAAGCGTGGCCAAGATGAGGCCCTTGGCCTGTCCACTGAATGAACCGAATGAGCTAGACTCCGCCGCTTCGCGGATCTTGTCGTCCACGCGTTCGACGAGAAAGTCGTCTTCCTGCCAACTCTCCGTGTTCTGAGGACCGCTCTGGTCCGCCGAAACATAGCCGTCGAGCGAGTCCGCGCTCGACGCGTCAAAGTCACCTAAATCCGAGTCGGATTTGCCTTTCAGCTGCGCCGTCGCCCCGGCACGGGTCGCCTCGCTCTCTTTCCGCTGGGAAGCTCCCCGCCCCTTTCGCGACATCTCGGAGAGGAGGGCGTAGTAGCGCTCGAAGTATTGGAGATCGAAATCGTGAGTCCCAAAGAGATCCACGGCCCGAGGATGCGGTAAGGTCGTGCTGAGGTACTCCTGCAGCGTCACGTTGCTGGCCTGGTAGGACAGAATGGGATCTTCTTTTCGTCGAAGGTAGGGGTGCTTCAACAGAATTCGCATGGCCTCGAACCGCAAGACGTCTCGAAGCTGCGAGTCGCCGAGCGAATCGATGAAATCCGGGTTGTATTCGATCTCCCCTCGGCCTGATCGAATGTTCTCGACTCGCGGGCTCACGGTGAGCTTGTGAGTCGTCCAGACGCCGAAGAGGAGTGGCTCGGCGATGAACCAGTTCTCGACGACCGCCAAGATCCGAGCTCGAGCGCTCTTGTCAGTGGACCTGAATGCTCTCGACATACTCGGTCAGAAACTGGACGATTTCCATTGATCCCGCCCAAACCGACTTGGCCTTGGCGACCTTGGGACTCTCGAGGATCGACGCGACGTGGGCGATCGCCTCTCGGAGCTCTCGCGCTTGAAGGAGGTGGAGATAGGCGAGGAGGCTCTTGCGGACCTTCTTTTCGTGCTTGGGCTCGCAACTTGGGCTGTTCATCCAATATACGACTTGCTCGTTGAGCATGATGAGCTCCTGCAACGGCATTCGCTCCACCTTCTCTCGGACCTTCTCGAACGACAGGAGCAGCTCGTGGGCCGGCACGGTGATCGTCTGTCTGAGCGATTTTCCGAACGCCGAAGCGGCCGTGGGGCCGACGATTCCGCCTAGGACGCGCAAGTGGAAGTCGGTGACGCGATCGATGGGTCGAAGATATTCGGAGACTCGAACCCACGCGCGCCGGTCCGGGGATTTGACCAGGCCCGAGTGCAAAGCAGCCTTGTCTTCGGTGGCAGTGGCGTCACCGTCGAGGAAATGGCTTTCCTTCTGAATGAAGTTGATGACGCGCGGATCGAGGCCGGTCTCGTTGGCCCAGATTACCCAATCCTCCGCCGTGGGCGCAAACTCATACAGGTTGAAGCGTGAGACGAGCGCGGGGTCGAGCTCGGTGAGTTGGTATTCGTCGCCCTCGTTGACCGCGGAGATGACGATGCTTCCTTCCGGGAGCCTCTTTCCGGCGAGGGTCTTGTTGAGGGCGAGGTCGTGGATGGACTGAAGGATCTCCGGGCGGGCTCGATTGAGCTCGTCGAGAAACAGGACCACGGGCTTGCCATCGACGGGCCACCAATACGGCGGCAGGAAGACCGACCGCCCAGAGGCCTCGTCTTTGTGCATGAGTCCGATGAGATCGCCTGGATCACTCATCTGGCCCAAGAAGAACGCGACGACCTTCATGCCGCGCTCTGTCTCGAAGAACCGCCGTAGAATCTCCGACTTTCCGAGCCCATGTTTTCCGATCAACATCAGGTTGTGATGAGACGGAGTCCCGCGGAGCACCTCGGTAAGCTGGGAGACATCAAGCCGAATCGCCATCGTCATCCTCTTCGACCCTGGGCAGGTCCTTGTGGGAAAATGAGGACATCCCGCGCCAGGAACGGGTGCCCGTAATTTGAAAAGAGACGCCATCGGCGTGGAGCTGCCGGACCTTGGCTATGGTGGGACGGATCTTCGAGAGTGTCTGCTGGACGGAGCCGAACGGAATGCGAATGAGTAAGCAGCGATCCCCCGAGAGACCCACGTAGAGGTTCACGTGATGCGGGAGAATCTCGGTGATGAAATCGAACTCGTCCAGAACTGCGGCACGCTTGATCTCCGCTAGAACGCCTTCGTACTTGAGGTTCCTGATCTTCTGCCGCTTGATCCGGAGGGCGCGGCCGCGTTCGAGCCTCGACTTGAACTCGCGTGTGAAGGTTCGAATCTCATCGAGGTCGCTCACTAGCGCCGTGACGTCGAAGCCGACCTTGAGCTGGAGGTGTTCTTTGGCACGAGAGAGGAGAATCGCCTCCGTTCGCCAACTCGCCTCGTCGGGATCCCGAATCGAAAACGTGGCGAAGTACTCCCGGCCGTGAATCCCGGTGCGCGTATCCCACGTGACCCAATCGATGGGTTCGACGAGCGCCCGGATGCGCTCGCGCAGGTCAGGAAGATCTCTTTCCGTAATCACCATCGGACTGGCGCCGCGAAAAGACTCCCTGGCCAATTTGATCAGGGTCGGGCCTGCGAGACTCACGAGCGCGGGGAACATAGCGGAAAAATCGGTCAACGCCCAGGGGTGGCGAGGGGTCGCCGAGTCGATGGGCTGCCTCGCCTCCGGAGTGCGCCCACGCCACCTGCGGGTCCGCGGGTGGCCCGACCTCTTTCTTCAGCGGCCGCCCGCTTTCGGGCGCTCTCGGCCCGCTCGGCCTTGGCTGGCACGGCCGAACGGTCGTGACTTCCTGGCCGCCTCGCGAGCGAGCTCCGCGAGCTCGGCTTGCCCGGAATCCAAACGGCGCGGGGAGCAGCTTGATTTGAGCGCAGCCAACAACTCGGCGAGGGGTGGACGCTCAGTCACCTTGTTTCGGAGCGACCGCTCGATCACCTCGGCGAGTGGGGACGCGATATCGGGTCGCGGCCCGTCCCTCTTCGCGATGCGCTCGAAAACTTGGATCCCCTGCGAGGCTCCCGGCAGAACCGTCGGGTGATTTCGCGTGAGGAGCTCGAACAACAGGACCGCGGTTTGGTACACGTAGGCCGGCACGCCGAAGCGTTCTCCCCTCGCCTGCTCGGGCGACAGGTAGCTGAGCGCCCCGGTCGTCGCCATGAGTCGCACGGAGCCGTCGAAGCCGATGTGAATCGCGTCCGGTGCGACCGAAGTGGTTTGGCGTAAGGCACGACCCGCTTCGTCGTCCGACCCGAGACGAGCGGCGAGCGCGGCGATGGCGGAGAGCGCCGAAATACCCACCAGCACGGTCGACTCACGGGATGGCCAACGCCCCAACCGAGCGCCTCGCGCCACGACTGCATCGAGAGCCAGCCCCTGCCGGAGCTCGATCGCCACGAACGGTCGTCCGGAGCTCGTGTCGATGCCAGAGTCCAGGATCGAAATCATGTTGGAGTGCCGAATCCCTGTCCACGCGTGTCGTTGCTCGGCCCAGCCGCCCAACGACGACCGGTCGAAGGTCCGCACCACACACGGGATCTTTCGGCCATTTTCGTCATATTCACCGAGGTGAGTCGGGGGCCGTCCCTGACGGGTCGGGAGCGCCCGCAGGAGTCGTAGGTTGCTCACAGAGTCTCCGGCAGGGGAACTTGGTGGCCGCTGTCGACCTCGATCCGGTACGAGACCTGGAGGTGACGCCTCTCGCGGGATCCGAGCAGGAGCTCGAGCGTAGTGAGTCCGGTCTCCGAATCGATCTCGAGGTCGGGGGGACGCTCCGTGACCGTCACCTTCACGGTGTCCGATCTGGACACTGGAACCCTGTCTCGGAGCGTCACCGAGACGGGTCGATCGCCGGGATTCTCGATCTCGGTCGTCGTGGTGAAAGACGCGATGGACTCACTGGCCGTGCCGTTCTTGCCACCGATGAATTGGAGGACCGAGGCCGCGGTCATCTTGGCCTTGCGAGTATCGCGAACGGCCCGTCGTTGCACACGCAGCGAGGCGTCGTGGCCGATCGCGAGCAAAAAGCGCTGACCGGGCACGACGAACCCTATGTCGGCGCGCCCCGCGTACGCGGCGCCTCGGAAGATACTCACCTGACCCGGCAGGAGGATCTTGTCGCTGGTGTTCGCGACCTCGGCCACCCAACTCGAAACCGTCGACTCGGCCGGGGCAAGCAGCAACCGAGCTTTGGCTGGGATCTGCACCGAAAACAGAGGGACTCCAACTGCCTCACCGGAGGCGGCGAGGGTGACTCGGTCCGGCGCGCGGTAGGCCACTTCGGTTTGCTCACGACCTCCGGTCCCGGGTTGAAGTCTTCGATTCGTGCGCTCGCTCGCGGTGAGTCCGTTGGCCCTCGATCTCTCGGCGGAGAGCACCGCTCGCTGCAGCTCGGGCAGGGGCGCGGTGAGCTGTGGCCTCGCCGTCGTCGCGATGAGCGCGACATTCGTCCAGGCTTCGCCGGTCGCGTTCTTGACCAAGGCGGTCGCCGACAGCTCGAGCGCACCGGTTGCTTCGTCCAGTCTCGCTTCGTAGGTTGGCATCCACTGGGCGGAGGGTGTGGTCGACACGAGCTCCACGAAGCCTGTGACTCCTTCGGCGGCATCGAGCGTGATCACGGCCTCCAACCCGATGGGTTCGTCGTCCCCGAGCCTGCTCTTCGTTTCGCAGAGCGACGCTCGCTCGCGGGTGAGGTCCTCAGCCAGGTGGTTCCAGTGCGCCGCGCGGGCGTGACTATCAGTCCAAGCGCCTCGAAGTGAGTCGAGGCTCGACTCCCAAGCCTCGAAGCTCGCCTCCTTTTCCAACCACTCGCGCGAAAGCGTCTCGGTGGCGATCGTGGCATACTCAGCGAGCCAACCACGGCTCCGCGCGTCGGTGGCCTTCTCGAGCTCGATCGCGGCGAGCTTCTGATCGATCTTCTTGATCTCGTGATCGATCGCTCGACGTTCAGGCGTGCGATCGAGCGAGATCGGCCGCAGCCCCGTCGAGATCACGGGAAGGGGTTGGCCTGACTCGTCGAAGGCCCGGACATCCAACGCCGCCGGATCCGTGTCGAGGGGAAGCGGTGAGATCGTCAGCGTGCGCTCACCGGTGAGGTCGGCTCGGCGCGTGACCGCGGCGCGGTCGATGAAGACGTGGACTTCGTTGATTCTCGCGGACATTTTCACTCCTCGTTTCGGTCGGGCTCGCATCCAAAGTCAGCGGACGGGCTCCGCGAGCTGCATTTCCGCTCGGAGCTCTCGCGGGAGTTGAATCGAGTACGAAAAACCGATCACCCTCCGCTCACCGGACGCGAGCGTGGCGCTCAGCCGAATCACCCCCGTCTTCGGATCCCAGTCCGCCTCCTTGGGCTCGGTACCCTCGAGATCGAGGCGGATCCGCTCGTCGTCCGTCGTGGGGATTTGGTCCTCGATGAGTACCTTGGCCGGCGCCGGCAGGTGATTGACGATTTCGATGGTGACTTCGACGAGGTGCCTCTCCTCCCTCGAGAGCAGGCCCACGGACTTCACGGTCGTCTTCGTTCGGCGCACGCTCTCGATAGCGGTCTGCGCGCCGAGGTCTAGGATCAGCGTCCCGTTGCTCGGCGTAGTCTGTAAGTGAGTTTCTCCGACGAACTGCGCCGATCGGTACGATTCGGGCCCTTCGGTCGGACCCTCGACGAGCACGGACGCGGCGCCTCCGAGCAAAGGAATGGCCTCGGGGTTCGTCACCTTCGCGCGCGCGTGAGCCGTGGACCGCACCGCAGGGCGCAGCACATATTCGAGCTCGACCGGAAGACGCATCTGACCCAAGAGGAAGCGCGCATGAGTCCCTTTCGAGTACACGATCATGGGGTTTGGGATGTCGATTTCGTGGTTGAAGCCGCCCGCGAGCTCGAACGGGGATGGCCGTCCCTCGAGCTCAGGGCGGCGTTCGAGGGAAGGCAGAGCCGGGGCGCGCCGAAGATCGTGGTGGCGCGTCTCGGGTGCTCGATCCGAGTCGGTCAATCCAGAGGACAGAGTTCGAAATCTCCCTGCCATTGCGCCTGTGGAAGTGACTTCGGCGTAGATGCCTTCGGACTCGAATTGTTCGGCATAGGCAGCGAAGTCGTCGTCGTCGCCGAGCAGCTCGGGGGCGGGTTCGTGGCCTCGAGGCGCTCGATCGTAGAGGGCCTCGGTTTCGTCGGTGAACGCGTGGGAGGCCTCGATGATCCAGGGTCTGGCGCTCGGGATCCAAAGGCCATCGATGGCCTGGCTGGTTGAAAGTCGCGCGTCGACGTCCAGCCAATCTTCTCCGGTGGACTGCCACACGTCGCCGAAGCGCACGCAGGTCAGGGTGGAAGAGCCCGGAGTGATTCTGAGTTGATAGTGGGGTCGCCAAGTTGCCCATGCCGCCGAGTACGTGAGCTCGAGGGTGACGTCGGCGGCGGTCGGCTCGAGGCCGAGGCGAAGCACGCGGCGAGCCTGATTCTCAGGTTCGGCTCCGAAGAGTTGGACCATGGCGCGAGCCTCGACTTGCTGGCGGTTGAGCTTCTTCAGGGCCGCCCGAGCGGTTCTGAGCGCCTTCGAAGTCGCTCCCTGCCGCAGGCTCATGATTTGGAGACCCGCGAGGAATCGGTCGGGGCGCAGCGGAGCGATCCGCGGCGAGCCGTCGGGTTCGCGTCCTGGCTTGGGGCCGATGGCATCGAGGAGTGCGAGCTCGGATTCGAGTCCGCCGATTTCGCCCATCACCTGCGTGCGTCGGGCCTCGATGGATCTCAGTCGGGCGAGGAGCTCGCTCTTTTCCGGGCTGGGTTTGGAGAGCTTCGACGTCGTGGCCTCGACCGATCGAACTTGGGCACCGTCGGCGCTGACTCGGAGCGCGCCGACTTGGACACTCTCCGGTAGGTCGGGAATCTCGACGGTGACGAGGCCCGGTCTGAGTCGGACCTTGGCCCGTCGAGTCACGTGAGCGGAGTCTGAGTAGACGGTGACCTTGGCGATTTCGGTTTGGACCACGAAGGCGCGAGCATCCGACGGCGTGGCTGGGGAGTTGGCCTCGGTGCTGACGTCGACGGGGGCGCTTGGTCCGGTGGGTGAAGACTCGTCGAGGCTCGTGGAAACGGGGATCGGGTTGGGTCCGGCGGAGTCGATTCGAAATCCTAGGCGCCTCGGAGCGACCGTAAAGCGCTCGATTTGGCGCTGAGGCCCCGTGCGTTAGCGTCGAAGTGATGTGACGGGATCCTGGCCGTGTTCTCGGAGGCAGCTCCTCGCGCGGGCTCGTGACTGTGCGTTCGACGGTCCGAGCTCAGGGATCGAGCCGAAAGCGGGTCACGACGGCCTTGTGGTCCGAGACGATGGGCAGCGTTAGGCCGTCGTGTGAGCTTCCGTCGAAGGCAAGCTGCGAGGAGAAGCGGCTCGAGCCCTCGATGAGTGCAGAGCCCTCTCCGGCCAGCACATAGTCGATGCGGAGCTCGGCATCGAAGATCGTCGCGTCCTCGAACCCTCTTGGGTTGGCTCGCGCGTAGGTGTCGATGAGGTGGAACGGGGGCTCGTCGAGCCAGGTCGTGTAGGTCGGCGACGTCGACGCGGTGTTGAGGTCGCCCACCAGCAGGTCGAGCGCCTCGTCGTGACGAAACTCGTCGACCATGAACTGCCGGATTTCGCGAATCTGAGTCGGCGTGTCGCTCGAACCGGCCAGGGCTGCATGGGTAACGAAGAAATTCACGAGCCCGAGTCCGGGGACGTCGACCCGAGCGTAACTGACGGATCTCTGCTCCGCGGGCCCAGGCCACGCGTCGGTGGTCGTCAGGGCGCGGTGCTCGCTCTCGATGATCGGGAAGCGCGACAGGATGACGTTTGCCATCTCCTCGCCGTCCGCCCAGTGGGCGAAGCCGTGCCGATAGAGGTGCCAACGGGTGCCGGACGATCGTTCGAGGGTTGAGGCGATGATCGCCGCGCCGTCGTAACTCGCCCCGTTGAAGTCATAGGCCCAGAAAGTTCCGCTCATGACTTCGTTGAGACCCACGAGATCCGCCCCGAGCGACGCGAGCCCTTCTCCTATCTGATCGAGCTTGGCGAGAGAGTCCGCGCCTTCTTGGAACGAGTGCGTATTGAGCGTGACGACGGTCAGCGTAGGCGAGCTCGTGATCTCGGCGTCCGCGTGGCCCGCGTCGAGGCTGGAGGCGTCGAAGCTCGCGGCGTCGAGCGCGGTCTGGGCGTCTCGTTCCGTGGTGAGTGTAGCTCCGGCTTCGGGTGTGCCGATGTCGGCGCCGAGCGCTCTGGAGGGCTCCCGAGCACACCCGAGCGCGCACGGGAGCGCGAAGAGGATCCCTCTGCGCATCACTTCTCTGGCCCTCGCGTCACGAGGGGAGCCACTCCGCGAGCTCGAGGGTGGATGCGGCGCGACTCGGGTTGGTGCCGCCTCGCTGAGTCGCGGTGCTCACGGCGGCTCCGGCAAAGCTCGACCGAAGGCGCGCTCGTAGAAAGTCTGCCTGCGTTCGAGCTCCCGAAGAAAAGTCGCACCGGAGCGGCTCCTTCGAAGCTCCTGCAACATCGGATCGCTCGCGAACCAGGGCGTGCAGACAAATCCTTCGTCGGCCGCTCGGCGAAGCCACCTGAGTGAGCTCTTGGCGTCCCCGAGCACACTCTCCATACACGCGAGGTGATGAAACGTGTGGTGAGGATGGGACTCACTCTTCACGAAGCTCTTGAGTGTGCCCGCCCACCTCCGAGCGCCCTCCGCATCTCCGTCGAGCGCCCTCGCGAGCGCCAACAAACCCACCAGGTTGGTCTCTTCGGGCCACTTCTTCCGAGTCTCCGCGATGATTCGCTCCGCTTCACCGATTTCGCCGAGGTACAACTTGGCGTGCGCCAAGAGCCACCAGGCCAGGACCTCCTCGTGCCCCGGATCGAGGCGAAGAGCTGCGCTCAGATCCTCGGCGGCCTCCTTCGCTTCGAGCTTCTGAAGCTGCAGGCCGACCCTCAACAACCGCATGATTTGATCGTTGGGGTCGGCGGCCAGGCGTCGACGGATGGCTCGCTCCGCGGACGGGAGGAGTCCCACGTGGCCGGTGATGTTTGCCCACAAACGAAGTGCGCCCGGGTGATCGGGGTCCGTGTCGAGCGCGACCTCCAACTCCCTGAGCGCCGTCTCCGCGGGGAAGTTGAAGACTTTGTTCCAAATCAGCTGTGCACGAGCAACCCTCGTGTCAGGCAGCTTCGGGTCGATTCGCTCCGCGCGATCGAGCGACGCCTGCGCTTCGTCGAGCCAAGTCGGATCGGCCCGGTCCGCATAGAATCGCGCGGCGAAGGCTTCCGCACGAATCGCATGGGCCAGCGCGTAGCCTGGATCGATCTCGATGGCTTTGTCGGCCATCTCGGCCGCCAAGATCGAACCTGATCCGAAGCCCACCAGCGACTCCCGCGCGCGCCGCGCCAACACCCTGGCCTGAGGATGCGGCTCCAACCCGTCGGACGAGGCGGTTCGTGCTCCCGAGGCGACTCGAGCTCCTCCGGAAGCAGGCCGGGCAGCTGGGCTCCCCACGGGATTTCGAGGCGCGGCGGAGGGTCTCGAGCTCCCTGAGCCCGCGCGCGAAGTCGCGCCCGTCGGAGAGCCCCGGGAGCCCGACGGGCTCGGAGCGGCGATCGGGTTGGATCCGAGTTTCGGCAGCGACAAACGTCCGGTCGTGGGTGCCGAGTTTCTCGAAACGCTCGGTTGCACCACGGGATCCGCGCCCTTGGACGACCGCAGCACGGGCGCCTTGACCGTGACTTCGTCGTCATCCATCCCAAGCTGCGGCCTCGCTTGGATCGTCGTCTTGGGAATCTCGACTTCGCCAAGACCAACCAATGAGTCGGACATCGCCCGCGCGCTGATGAATCGCTCGTCCGCCTTTTGAGCGAGAGCCCGCCGAATCGTCTCGCCGACCTCGACGGGGAGGTCCTCGGAGAGCTCCGGCAGGCTCCCGCTGAGTACGGCCGAGCGCACTTCCTCGATGGTGTTGCTGTCGAACACCGCTCGACCTGCGACGAGCTCGTAGAGAATCGCACCCACTGCGAACAGGTCGGTCCGCGGATTCACAGACTCACCCCGAAACTGCTCGGGTGCCATGTACCGGGGAGTGCCCACGAGTTTTGAGACACTCTTCCCAAGATCGTCGATCACCGGAATCGCCAGCCCGAAATCCAAAATTTTCACCTGGTCGCGCCCCCAAAGCAGGATGTTCTCCGGCTTGAGGTCTCGGTGAATCACCCCCTTTCGGTGCGCTTCTCCAACGCCGTCCAAGATCTGCCGGATCAGAAACACCGCCCGCTCGATGGGTTGGCGCCGCGCCATCTCGGCCCGCAGCTGGCGCCCGGGCACGTACTCCATCGCGATGTACGGGCGCCCTTCGGCCTCTCCAACCTCGTAGATGTGGGCCACCGCCGGGTGGCTGATTCGAGCCGCCAGACGGGCCTCTCGAAAGATCTGACTCTTGGCGTCCGGGCGAGTTGCCCGGTCCGGATGGACGATTTTGATCGCGGCGATGCGGTCGAGCGCCTCGTCCCAACCGCGATAAACCTCGCCCATCGAGCCGCGGCCGATGAGGTCCAGCACCTTGTAACGGCCGATGGGAGAACCTGCGATCAGGACCACGGAGTGATCCAAGCCGAATTCCGAGTGGAAGGGAAGCGTGATGAGCTCCGGAGCGCGGACCCGCGTGAGTTCGACCGCTTCCTCTACTCACCCCGCCCGTACGACCCATTGGCCGTGATTTCGGTCGAGCTCGTCCACCACGAGGGCAGGTCGGTCCCATTTGGCAAAAAGTGAAAGCTGAGGGGCTGGACGCATACGTCCTCATGGGGCTGCGGCACGTAGGCTGATGAGGTGAAATAGGCGCAACTGCGGAAGCCCTCTGTCGATAAAGGATCTATGACGATTTCTGGTTCCATCCACCGGATCCGCGAGACGCTTGCCCGCGCCGACGCTGAGAACAGCCCTCAGACCACGCAGGGTTCGGTGAAGGAAAAGGCGACCGCCTCGCTCCGCAACGCCGCCGAGGCAACCCTCGAGACGTTGAACGCGCTGCCCGGAACCCACATGGTATCGGCGCCGGTGTCCGTGATCTACGGGCTTGGCAAGATCGCCTACGGCGCAGCGCGCTTTTTCATGGCTTTCGGCTCCGCGCTCGCAGGCGGCGGTTCGGACTCGAAGAGCTCCGATGCGGCGACGAGCTACGTGAAGTCAGGGTTCAAGACCGCGGCGCTCGGCGGCTTGGCGATGATTCCGGTCGTGGGTTGGATTCCGAACGCAGTGGCGGCCGGCCTGGACGTGATCGACGCGGCAAACTCCGCGTTGCCTCCGAGCCAGAAGAAGGCTGAGTAGAGAGACTCCCCCGAACGAGTCAGTCTTGGAGCGCAAAGGCCTCGAAGACCTCAGCGATTTGTGATTCGAAGGCGCCTTTGTCGCGGCCGTCCGTGGTGAACGTGAGAGTGACGACGTCTTTCGACTTGTCCCGCGAGAAATAGCAGTGAGTTTGCTTCACCGAGTGACCAGGGACCGGCTCGAACGCGAGCTCGATGATCGGCACGGCGCCGAGCTTTGGGTGTTTCCAACGACTGCGGGCAACGCTCGTGACTCCAGGGAGAGTCTGTCGGAACCCATTCTCTTGAGCGCCGAGGACGTCTTCCAGCTTGCCGCCGACCAGCGGCACACGCGTCAAGAGGACCGATAGACGCATCCCTTCGATTCGACTCCCACGGCCGCGCGCCAGCGGCGCGTCCAGGGTGCTCGGGGCCGAGAGGAACTGATAGCTGCTCCTGTCCTCGTAGCCCTCGGGAAGCTCCAGCGTTCCGAGTGGCAGCTCGTGTTTCATGGCGTCACACTCCACCGGCGGCCTCCCCGGGGTCAAGTCAGCGTGATGTGCTTCGGGCCGCTGGAGCTCTCCCGGGTTCTCGATTTCCTGACCGGCCTTAGCCGCGACGAGCTCGACCCTTCCTCGTGCATCGGTTCGCGGCCGAACCGGCGAGACGGATCGACGAGAGCCCTCGGGCCGGGCTTTTCGAACACACCCGGCGATTTGCTGCCTCGTCATGATCCAATACGATGATGGCTGTGAGCTTCACAGTCTCCGTTCTCCGCGGGATCGACTCCGACGGCGCGCCCCGCATCCGCGCGCTCTCGTTCGCCGAGGACGGGACAGAGTCCTACGCTCCGTGCGAGGCTGGGCTCGAGTCAGCCTGGGCACGACTGGCTCGAGTGAGTACGATCGACGCAGGGTCGCTGGCTGACCTTCGCGCCGTCCTCGAGAGTTCCCTACCGGACCCCGAAACGAAGGAACGCACGGTGGACCGACTCACGGTACCCAACGCCCGGGACGTCCGCGGGACGGCCGCGCATCCCCGCGCATATCGGGGTACCAAGCACAAGCTGCCCAAGCCTCCGCTCGATTCTCGGGATTTGCGATTTCACCTCCTTTCGCGGCGCGGCGAGCGAGAAGTGCTGAGGTGGGTTACGACGGAAGCCCCCGACGCGCTTCCTACGGACCCCTACCTTCTTCGGTGGCACGGAAACGGCCAAGTCGACCGCAATCGCCTCCCTCCGGTCTTCGTGCGAGAGCTCCTTTACTCGCTCCGCGGTGAGCCCTGGTCCGGCGTGCGAGAAGCGGCCGCCGTCTTCCGCAGGATGTCTCTCGATTCGCGCCAAGCCGCTCGGCGCACCATCGCCTTGGCCCTTGCGACGACGCCCGTCGGCCTCAAGCTCGCATGGCTGCGACTCTTCGAGGCCATTCCTGAGTCGAGGGTTCCGCGATTCGTTCGAGCGGTGCGTGCGAGCAAGGCCAACCGACTTGCACCGTCGGACCAGTTTCCAGCGGCCGAGTCGGCAGCGGCGCTGGGTCTCGCTTCCTATGAGCAGCGACTCTTGGCGGTACTGAAGACACACGAAGTGGGCGCACCGCTCGCATACGTCACGGCGGGACTCGAACTCCAGCACCGATTCCAGGAACGATGGGACCTCGTAGGCCCCCTCGAGGGGCCCGGAGGAATGGTGCCCTGGGTCGAGCGGCTTCTTGGTTCGACCAGGGACTACGAACACTCACGGCAAGCTTACCGTGTCTTCCGTGCTGCCGGATCGCTCGGTGAGTTTCGAGAGCTGATCGACCGGCTACCCGATCAGGCGCGCGCGCCCATGGCGATTGTACTTTCCGCGATCGAAGCGCGCGGTGCCGACGCCGAGATCTGGCGCGCCGCCACGAGGGTCGCTGTGAGCTGGGCCGGAGCGCTCGTTTCACTTCCGGAAACCCACCGGGAAAAGGGCGAAGCGCTCCTCGAACAGCTCGTGCTTCAGGTGGATGCCAAGGAGGCGCAGCGGCGGTTCGCAGTGATGCCTTCGTTGCTGGACCGAGTGTGCCGGCCTCCGTTTGCTGACGTCCTTGTAACGCCTGTGCTCGGCCGCGCTCCGCTTCAGGCGCTCATCGAGAGCTTGCCGCTCGCGCACCTCGAAACGCTCCTTGCCACCCCGGACGCGTCCCTCCTGAAGCTCGAGACTCTCTCGCAGCGCGACGGCCCAGCCAGCCTCGCTCGAGAAGGGTTGGCGGTGCTGGCTGCGGAGCTTCCGAGCTTCACTGTGCACGCCCTCGCGTTCGAACCATCTCGCCTGCTCCGATCAGCGAGGGCGCTCGGCCTGCTGAGTACCGCTGTCGCCCTCGAAGTCATCCGGCGCTTCGAAGGTCATGATCTGGTCCGGCTGGACTTGGCGTCCATGACCCTCGAGGCGATGGTCGAAGCGATCGACCAGGCTCGACCCAGGTCGGTGCACAATCCCGTCTCCGCCCGCCTTCGGGCGCACGTGGAGGGTCGTGCTCGGCTTCGTCCGGGACAGATCGAGCGTGATCGCGCGCAGGCAGAGAGAGGGTTGCTGGCGTCGCGCGTCGAGCTCCTAGGGTTCCTCGTGACCGAGCATGCTCAGCGGAGGATGGGTACGAAGTCGGTCTTGGAGTCGGACGAACGCCTGGCGCTGATGGTCGTGCTCGATATCGACGAAAATCGGCGCGCCTTACGAAGAGCGATCCGGAGGTGGTTGGGTAGCCACGCCCTCGGGCAGATGGGAACGAGGGTGTGGGGCCGCGAGTCTCATCCCGCCAACCGATCGTGGCTGAAGAGACATTCTGGGTTGGAGACGACTTGGCTCAACGGAATTCGACGCGTATTCGAAGCGGACGGGCGTGAGCTCGTGCTGGCGCTCGAGACCGATCCGATTCAGATCCTTCAGGTAGGCACTTGGACGGGCACGTGCACCGGTCTCGGGGGCTACCTGATCGACGGGCTGGCGTCGTTGGTTCTCGACGTCAACCGGCAGGTGGTCGTCGCCAAGGACGCTCTGGGGAGAGTTGCACGCCAAGTTCTCTCGATCAGCAAGAAGAATGAGTTGGTTCCTTGCGCTCCGTACCCCTTGTCCACGTCGTCGGCGGTGCGGGCTGCATTTCGCAGCTACGATGCTGAATTTGCGCAATCGCTCGGGATCGCCGTTTCCCTCGACAGCTACCCTGAGTTCGACCGGCTGGTCGCGACCCATCCGTTTCACGACGACACTTGGATCGAAGATCCGGAAAAGCCGCTGCCGGATACGGGCCCTCGATAGGAGCTCGCGCATCCGCGGTGCGTCTCGCTCTATGGCGTTGGTTGAACGAAGCCGCTTCGCGGCGGTCTGAATCCGTGCGTGCATCTGAGTCTCT
>CAYXDO010000141.1:0-30763 GCA_964463485.1 uncultured Myxococcales bacterium
AGATCCGCCTCGCTATGAGTCCGAACGGCAACGCGTCGCACACCGATCGATCGCCGCAAGTCCGCTCACGACGACCGGCGGACGTTCTTTCCCCCCGCAAAGTCCGCCCGTAACTTGGGTCAGCGCCGATCCCCGGCAGTATTTTGCTCGAGGCACCGCAAGAAACACGCGAGGTCGCTCCCGAAACGACCTCAGCCCAATGGGTTGGCTTCGGCAGGCTTCGTAGGCGTGGGCGTGAATCGTGGGCGTGAGCGTGGACGATTTCGTGGACGTGGGCGAGATACGTGGTCGTGGAGGTGGACGAAAACACTCCGCCGATACTCTCAAACTTCAAAAGTGGCACATCTTCATGAGCATTCCAACGATAGTATGCGACGCGTTCGGACTCATGGCCAGGCGGATCTGCGCCCATCTCATTCGCGAGGGCAAGCGCAGGACGCTCACGATCGAGCTTCGTTGAGCGTCTCGATCGTTTTCAAAGGCCGCACTCTGGGTACGAGAGCGTGCTCGTGCAGGTCGGCGCCGCCTCACCTTCGATTCTCGAGACCGCCCATTCGATCGCGTAGGCGGCGCCTGCGGGGACGATCGTCGCGTGATCTCGGGCCGGGTGAAGACACGAGCTCGTCTCCACGGGGGCGAATTGGTCGATGAGACATTTCTGTCGTTGGGGGGCCTGGAGATAGTCATCGTCGCCGGACAGGAACAAGACGGGAGCCCCCGATGGGTCGGGCGTGACTCGGTTGGATTCGACCCTGTCGACATAGGCTCCGAACTCACACGGGGCTTGATTCGCAGCGCAGCGTACGACGTCCGTGCGAAAGTCCGGATCGAGCAGCGCGCCCAAAGTGAGGGGAGGAACATAGTCTCCCCGGGCCCTCGCGAGCTCGGTGGCGAGCTCGGCGAGGCAGAGTGTTTCGACCGCGTTGGTCACGTGGTCTCGGAGGTCCGGATGGAATGGGGCGTCGGCTCGGTCGAGGCCGAGTGAGTTGGCGGCGTCGGCGTAGAGCGAGAGTGACAGGATGGCGCGGCCGAGCCCGGAGGCCTCCTCGATCGGGGCGTCCGGGAATCGGGCGGCCTGCAGCAGGGAGCGGTCGATCAGCACCCCGGCGATCGAAATCACCGCTCGGACTTGGAGCTCGGGTGAGTAGGACCGTGCGATGGCTTGCGCGGCCAGCACACCGCCGCCGCCCTGACTGTGGCCGGCGAGAATCACGGTGTCGTCATACGAACCGGGAGTCAGCGCGAAACGGGCCGCGCGCGCCGCGTCCAGGATGGAGTGGGCAGTGTCCTCGTTGTTACCATACCCATGTACGCCAGCGTTGCCGAGGCCGGCATAGTCGGGCATGACAGTGATGAATCCGGCACCCACCCAGGGCAGGGCCAGGTGGGCCGAATCGTCGACGACGGGCAGCGCCGAAGGGGCGCACCGATCGGCGAGACCGGTCGTGCCGTGGGCTACGACTACGATGGGTCGAGGTCGCGATCGGGGTGAGTCGGGAACGAAGACACGTGCGATACCGACGCCGGGCTCGCCAGCGACGCGGTCGGTTCGGTAGCTGACCACAAACTGAGTAGCTCCACTCGTCACTTCGAGGTCAAAAGCCAAGGGTCCGATGCGATTGGCCAAGTTCTCCCGAGAGAAAGGCTCGTCGGTCGCACAGCGTACTATCTCGCCCCGTTGAGTCGGGTCGAAGGGTTCGACGAGGGATGAGTACACGTCGCCCCGCCGATGGGTACACTCGATGGCGAAGGTCGGGTTGGGTCTGCCGTCGGGTCCGGCATCCGGGCCAAGTAGGCCAGAGTCTGGCCGCGGGGTCGGCGGGAGGGCGGTTCGCCTCGGGGGTCCCTCGGACTCGACCGAGCATGAAACCAAGAGCGGCAAGGCCCACGGGATCCACCGACAAGTCGGTGAGAGGCAAGTTGGCACGGATGCAGGCTACCACGTGGCCCTGCTTTGGGCCTCGGGCAAGGGGCCAGCGTGCCATTCTGTCCCGAGCACCCCTCTGCTCTGCCATTTTGGCAACCTCGACCTCATCGGAAGAGGAAAGAACACCTCGTCGTTTCAAGGAGTTGACAGCGGCGCGCGCCGGCCCGAGATGGCACGCCGCCTGCTGGTGAGCGAGGTGTAGCCGTGGACACGTACCTCAAGGAGTATTTCTGGACCTTTCACCTGCTGGTGCTTGGGATCGCCGGGTTCTTGGTCGCTCGCTCGATCAACGTCTATGTCGCGGGGCAGTTGGCTTCACCCGCCGCGACGCTCGCGGCTGCGCAGAAGTCTGCGGCGGGCGGCGAGACCGAGGCTACGCGCAAGAGCACGATCCCTACGAACGCTTTTCTCGAGCGCAACGTCTTGGGCGCCGAGCGGGAGGATCTCACCCCGCCTCCTCCGGAGGCGCCGGAGTCTCCCGAAAAAGCCGATGCCGACAACTGCACTCAGAAGTCGAGTATGCGCGTGAATCTCGTGAGCACGGTCGTTTCGACTCATCGGCCGAGCTCCGTGGCGACGTTCGAGGACCCACAGACTCAGGACTCCATCACCCTTCGGGTCGGCGAGCAGCTGCTCAGCGAGGCGACGCTGATCGAGGTCCGCTGGCGCAAGGCCAAGGTCGATCGCGGAGGTCACTGTGAGTACTTCTCGATCGAGGACGAGGGGACGCCCTCCGAGGCTACTGCGGTCGCTCCGCTGCCGACGCCGGTGGTGGCGCAGGACGACGTGAAGGCCGTGCCCGACATGAAGCTCGGGGAAGGGATCAAGAAGACGGGCAACGATCAGTATGAAATTCCGCGACAGGAGATCGAGAACGTGCTCGGCAATCTCTCCGTCGTTGCGACTCAGGCGCGGATCGTTCCGTCGTTCCAAAACGGCAAGCCGAACGGCTTCAAGCTGTTCTCGATTCGCCCGGGCAGCCTCTATTCGAAGATCGGCGTCATGAATGGTGACGTGATCCAGAATATCAATGGGTACGAAATGTCGAGTCCCGACAAGGCGCTCGAGATTTACTCCAAGCTCAAAGACGCTCAGAACGTCACCGTCGATCTCATTCGCGGTGGCAAGACCAAGACGCTCACGTTCAACATCCGCTGAGAGCCATCCCAGATGATGACATCGAAACGAACCTATTCCCCATCGAAACGAACCTATTCGACGCTCCAGCGATCCGCCGTCGCAGCAGCCCTCGTCGCCGTCACAGCGGCGACCTCTGGCTATGCGCAAGAGGTCCCGTTTCGAAAGCCGCTGATTTCGAAACCCATGACGAAGGGCGGAGGGGTCGCTCCGATCAGGCCGAAGCAACTGGAGCAACCTCGAGAGAAGATCAAGCCGCCGGTCTTGCCGGCCCAACCAGCTCCAGAGGTGATCGAGGAGCCCGCGGGCTTTCGGGCGGACGTCGAAGGCGGCGACTCGGGGCCCACCGTCGGGACCGTGCGACCGGCTGACGGCGAGCGCTGCCGACCCACCCGCGGTAAGTTGCTCTTCGAGTTCAAGAACGCGGACATCAAGGACATCGTCGAGCAGATCTCGAAGCACACGTGCAAGAACTTCATTCTGACGAGCAAGGTACGCAGTCAGAAGTTCGACATCATCTCTCGATCACCCATTACGGTCGATGAGATGTGGGAGGCCTTTCTTTCGGCGCTCGAAGCGAACGACTTCACTCTGGTCCTGGCCGGTCGTTATTACAAGATCATCCAAGCGACGGACGCGACCCGTGCGCCCGTGGACATTTACGAGGGGGCGGAGAAGCGTCCGAGCGACGACCGAATGATCACGGTGATCTGGACGCTCAAGTACTCTCCTGACCTCAACGCGGTGGTGAACTACCTGAACATTTTCAAGAGTGGTAAGGGTCAAATCCATCCGTTTCCGCGCACCAACACGGTGATCGCGACCGATTTTGCGACCTCGATCGATCGTCTGGAGCGAATTCTCTCGGAGATCGACCTTCCGGGTGTGCTCGAACGGCTCCACGTCGTGTCTGTCGAATTCGCTTCGGCGAGTGAGATTGCGGAGAAGTTGGGTCAGGTCTTCGAGCCCCAAAAGGCCGGAAAGGGAGGGTCGGCGGCGCCCACCCCGGCGCGCCTCATCCCTGAAGGCGCGGACACTCCGGCGCCGGAGGGTGGCGCGGCGAAATCGGGTGAGCCCGAGTATTATTCCGTCAGCAAGATCATTCCCGACGATCGTACGAACAAGCTGATCATCATCTGCTCGGACGAGTCCTTCAAACAGATCATGTCGTTGAAGCGTCAGCTCGACACTCCGGCCGAAGCTGGGGAGGGTCTGGTCTACGTCGTTCGGCTTCGGCACGCCAACGCCGAGGACCTCGCGTCCACTCTGAGCTCGCTGGCTTCGGGCAAGCCCACGACCGCGTCTCGACGGACCGGTCGCACGGCGGGTGGTCCAAAGCCGCCGCCCGCGGCGGCCGCCTCGGCTGCGCCGAGCGCAGCGGTCCTCTTCGAAGGGGACATCAAGGTGACCTCCGACAAACCCACCAACTCTCTGGTGATCACCGCGTCGAAGAGCGACTTCAACTCGCTCAAGCGAGTGATCGCCCAGCTCGATGTGCCGCGGCTTCAAGTGTACGTCGAGGCCGTGATATTGGAAGTTGCGGTCAAGCGAGACCGTTCTTTTGGCGTGTCTTGGCACGGTGGCGTCAACGCGAGCATCGACGGGAAGGACTCTCCCATCCTCTTTGGCAACTCTCACCGTGACTTCAGCTCGCTCTCGCTGACCTCGAATCCAATCTCTTTGGCCAGCCTGCTCGGCTTTGCCGGCGCCGTGCGCGGTCCGACTCTGGAGGGCACCGAGACCCTCATTCAAGGCGGAATTCCCGCCCTCGGCGTCGTGCTGCAAGCGCTCGCGTCGAGCAACGACGTCAACGTCGTGTCGACTCCGAACTTGTTGACCATGGACAACGAGGACGCCGAAATTCAGGTGAACGAGAAGCGCCCGTTCCCCTCTGGTTTGTCTCTCGGCGGACTCAGCGGCCTCTCGAACCTCGCGGGAAGCTCCAACCTGGGAGGGCTCAATCTCGGCGGCCTCGGTCTCGGATCGGTCTCGTTCAATCGCGAGGACGTCGGCCTGACTCTCAAGCTCAAACCGACCATCAACGACCAGGAGACCGTTCGGCTCGAGCTCGACCAGGAGCTCTCCGACGTCGCAGGGACGGACGCGGTGACCGGTCAGACGATCACCTCGAAGCGCTCGGCCAAGACCGTCGTCGTGGTGCGCGACCAAGACTCGGTCGTGATCGGTGGCCTCGTTCGTGACCGAGAGACGACCGATGAGTCCAAAATTCCCTTCCTCGGTGACATTCCGTTGCTCGGCTGGCTCTTCAAGAAGCAGCAGAAGGTCTCCGAGAAGATCAACCTCGTGCTGATCCTGACTCCCTACATCATTCGAGGCCCCAATGACTTCCGGCGGATCTATGAACGGAAGATGTCCGAGCGCAGGGAGTTCCTCGACCTCTACTACGGAGAGTCCAAGGAGTATCGCTCGGAGATCGACTGGGAGAAGAAAGTGGGTCCGCTCGCAGCCTTCAGGAAGTCGATCCGAGAGGAGCTGCTCAAGCCAGAGAACGAAGGACCTGGGGACGGGACCGACACGGTGATTCGGGCCGACGACGTGATCGAGATCGGTCCCGGCGGTGCTGGCGGCTCGACGCCCTCCACGCCTCCGCCTCCGCCGCCTCACGACATACCTCCGCCGGAGGAAGGTTCAGGCGAGGGCGAGTGAGGCACTCATGACGGAGACGTTCGAGCCCCCCCTCGCGGGAACCGCTCGCTCCTTGGGCTACGAGAGGCTCGCGGGGCAGCCCATCGGCGAGATACTCATCGCGATGGGTGTCTGTTCCGTGGACGACGTCAACGACGCGCTCACGGTCCAGGAGGAGAAGCCCAAGGAGCGCCTGGGAGAGATCCTGGTCGCGAACAAACGGGCTCGCTCCATCGACGTGGTGAAGGCGCTCGCGGCGCAGCTCGAGATCGCGATCCTCGACAAGATCGACATCGATCGCGTGCCCGACGAGTTCGTGCAGAGTGTGCCGATCGCGTTCGCGAAGCAGAACAACTGTTTGCCGGTGAGTCGGCTGGGGGACTCGGTGATCGTCGCGATCGCCGATCCGCTCAACACCGACGCGCTCGACGACATCGCGATGTTGCTGGGTAGCCGAGTGACTCCGGCGGTCGCGCTCGCGGACGTGGTGACTCAGGCGATCAACCGAGTCTACGACCGGGCGACCGGTTTGGCTCACGAAGCGGTGCAGCAGCTCCAGTCGGACGACGACGACAACCGCGACCTCGACGCGATCGATCTCATCGACGAAGCGGGCAACGACGCGCCGATCATCGCGTTCGTGAACGCGTTGTTGCGCGACGCGGTCAAGATGCGGGCCTCGGATATTCACATCGAGTGCTACGAGCGAACGGTCACGGTTCGAAATCGAATCGACGGCATTCTTTACAAGAAGGTCGAGGCGCCCAAGCAGGCCCAGTCTCCGATCATCGCGCGTGTGAAGATCATGGCTGGCCTGAACATCGCCGAGAAGAGGCTCCCGCAGGACGGACGCATTCGGCGAAAGATCGCCGGCAAAGAGATCGACGTCCGTGTCAGCACGATTCCAACGACGTTCGGCGAGCGAATCGTGATGCGTATCCTCGACCGGTCCAACGTGCTGCTCTCTTTGGAAGACCTCGGGTTCGCAGAAGATCACTACAAGACGATCATCCATCTCATCAATCGCCCCCACGGGATCCTGTTGGTGTCAGGGCCCACGGGTTCCGGCAAGACGACCACGCTCTACGCGGGGTTGTCGAAGATCAACTCGCCCGACATCAACATCCTCACGGTCGAAGATCCTGTCGAGTATCAGCTGCCAGGAATCGGCCAGATGCAAGTCAACCCGAAGATCGAGCTGACTTTCGCGTCTGGGCTGCGGGCGTTCTTGCGTCAGGACCCCGACGTCATCATGGTCGGCGAGATCCGCGACCGAGAGACGGCCGAGATCGCCATTCAGGCGTCGCTGACCGGTCACTTGGTGATGTCGACGGTGCACACGAACGACGCGGCGGGCGCCATCACTCGCTTGGTCGACATGGGGATCGAGCCGTTCCTCGTGGCGTCCTCCCTGGTCGGCGTCTTGGCGCAACGCCTGGTTCGTACTCTGTGCAAGCAATGTAAGCAGCCGTATCGCCCCCACGCGGAGCAACTTCGAGAGATCGGGCTACGGCCCGACCCGTCGTTGGTTCTCTACAAGGAGGTGGGTTGCGACTCGTGTTTTCAGACCGGGTTCGCGGGCCGCCAAGGGATCTACGAGCTGCTGTTGGTGAATGACCAGATTCGGCAGATGGTGTTGAAGAACACGGACGCTGCGACGATCCGAAAGGCCGCGATGGGTACCGGCATGCGGACGCTGCTCGACGACGGAGTTCGCCGAGCGGTGCTGGGTGTGACTACGCCTGAAGAAGTCCTTCGTGTGGCGACCGACGAGGAGATCGTCGTGGAGGTCTGATGCCGGTCTACGCGTACAAAGGCCTCGACCTCCGAGGCAAGGAGGTCAAGGGCCTCCTCGACTCCGAGTCCCCGCGGTCCCTGCGAGCGGCGCTCAAGAAGGACGGCATTCGCGTCATCGAGCAGCGTGAGGAGAACGCGCAGAAGAAGTCCAAGGACGCAAAGACCACGGTCTCTGATCTCGCCAACACCGAGGTCGACTTCCGGCGTTATCTGGAGCGCATCACCGTCGCAGATGTCGCACTCTGCACTCGCCAGCTCGCCACTCTGGTGAAGAGCGGCATCACACTCATCGAGTCGCTGTCTGCGATCGTCGACCAGGTCGACAACGAGAGGCTGAAGAAGGTCTTCGGAGCGGTGAAGTCGACGGTCAACGAAGGCAGCTCCTTGGCCGACGCCATGAGTCAGCACAAGGACGTCTTTTCGGAGCTCTACGTCAGCATGATTCGCGCAGGGGAAGCCTCCGGCGCGCTCGACCAAGTCTTGTTCAGGCTGGCCGACTTCATGGAGAACCAGGCGCGGCTCCGCTCCAAGATCCTGAACGCGATGTTGTACCCGGCGATCATGTTGGGCGTGGGTTCGATCGTCCTGGGGATTCTTTTCGTAGTGGTGATTCCGCGAATCACCAAGATCTTCGAGCAAGTGAAGGCAGACCTCCCCATCCAAACCAAGCTCCTCATCTTCGTGGCCGACATCATGAAGTCGAAGTGGTGGTTGGTCTTGTTGGTCATCAGCGCAGGCTTGTGGTTGTTCGTCCGTTGGAAGCGGAGCGAGGTTGGCCGCAAGCGCTGGGATCGGCTCGTGTTGAGAGCTCCGGTCTTGGGCTCGGTGGTCCGGATGGTCGCGGTGGCGAGGTTCGCGCGGACGCTCGCGACCCTCTTGCGCTCCGGCGTACCGCTGTTGACGGCGCTCGACATCGTCAAAGACGTGCTCGCCAACTCGCGGCTCGCGGAGGTCGTCGTGGACGCCCGGGACGCCATCCGGGAGGGCGAGCCCGTCGCCGCGCCGCTCCGTCGCAGCAAAGAGTTTCCTCCGATCGTCATCCATATGATCGCCATTGGCGAGGCCAGCGGGCAGCTCGAGAACATGCTCGAGAACGCCGCCGACAATTATGATTTTCAGGTGAACCAACGGGTCGACACACTCACGACTCTCATCGAGCCCATCATGATCGTGGTGATGGGTGTCGGGGTGGGTTACATCGTGTTTTCGATTCTCGTCCCGATCCTCCAGCTCTCGCAGCACGTCCGATGAGGTATTTCATGACCGAAGCCAACTCAGCCCCGGCAAATCAGAATCAGGTAGGCAGTCTTCATCTCGCATCGCGGCAGGGGCTCGTCGGTGAGAATCCGGCGAGTCTCGAGCAGGACGACGTCGAATTGCGGGCTCTTGAATTGCGGGCTCCTGACGTTGCCCGGCAGGAGACCGCGGCCCGGAGGCGGCGGCGCCAGCGAGGGTTCACGTTGATCGAGATCCTGGTGGTCGTGACGATCTTGGGGATCATCGCCGCGATCGCGGGTGTGGCCGTGATGAACCAGCTCGACCAGGCGAAGATCGACACCACGAAGATCCAGCTGTCCGAGATCGCCAAGGCGCTCGACATCTACAAGGTCAAGTACAACCGTTATCCCACGACCCAGGAGGGTCTCCAGGCGCTCAAGAATCCGCCCAAGGACGGCAAGCCCGTCATGGAGATCATCAAGAAGGACGAGTGGGAAAACGACTTCATCTACGTGAGCCCCGGCCAGCACAACCCTTCGAAGTTCGACTTGCAGTCGAAGGGCCCGGACGGAACGGCAGACTCGGAAGACGACATCACGAACTGGTGATCAGTTGCGTCGGAGTGGCACAGAGCGCGTGCGACCTCGTGGGTTCACGCTGATCGAGATCCTCGTGGCGCTGAGTATCGCCACGATGGTGGCCGGCGCGGTCGTGGTGAGTGTCAACTCCATCACCGACGCGTCCCTTCACTCGACCGCCGTGGAGCTCACGGGCGCCATCAAGTACTCGTATGACCGCGCGATCATGCTTCGCCGCTCCGAGCGAATCGCCATCGACCTCGATCAAGGCACGTGGTGGATGGAGATGAGCGCGAGTCCGTTTGCGCTGTCCAGGGAGCTCGCCGAGGGGACTCGTGGAGAGACGTCGGCGGAGAGTCAGGCCAAGCTCGACAAGGAGTCCGGTCGCGATCGCCATCGCGACGACGACGAGCTCCCGTCGGAGGCGGGCATGGCGCGTGGGTTTCAGGTGGAAGAGGAGGAGCTCGGCAAGCCGCGCAAGATCCCCAGCGGGTTGTCGGTCTCTCGCGTCTGGACCGCGCACCAGGAGGAGCCATTTCGCACCGGGACGGCCTATGTCCATTTCATGCGAGGGGGCTGGGCGGAGCCCGCGTTGATCGAGCTCGTGGATTGTGAGTGGAGCAGAGTCGACCAGAAGTGCGCGGACGGAGAGACTCCGTCGATCATCACGCTCGAGGTTCAGCCGTTGACGGGGCGCGTGCACTCGAAGCCGGAGCGCGTTGACCCACCCAAGGCCGAGGAGCCCGACGGGCGTGAGGAGGGGGACGAATGACTCCAAGGCATGAGTCGGGACGAGCGACGCCCGGTCGCGAGTCGTGGATTCGGACCGGGACTGCCGACGACTTGGACTCTCTCGCCGGCACTTTCGGCGCCAAGGGTGACTTTGGGGATCGACGCATGAGTCTGCGATCCGGCTCGCCGCCCCGAAGGGGGAGTCTCGGCTTTACGTTGCTCGAGGTGTTGGTCGCCTTGGCGCTGCTCTCGATGGCCCTGGTGGCGGCGACCGGGGTGAGCGCGGGGAGCTTCGACTCGTCGAACTACGCCAAGCACCTCACCGTGGCGACGCTCTTGGCTCGCGGCAAGATGATCGACGTCGAGGAGCAGCTGAAGAAGGATGGGTTTGGGGACGACGAGAAGGAGTTCGACGGGGACTTCGACGAAGAGGGTTATTCGAAGTTCAAGTGGAAGGCGGTCTGTCGCCCCGTCGAGGTCGACGTGGGGCAGCTCGTCGGCTCGTTGCTCGGGGGTGACTTCAAGTCCGAGGACTTGCCTGCGCAGCTCGAGTCGTTCCTGGGTGCCTTCAACAATCAAGGCGACCCGGACCTCGTGGGCAAGGTAGCGGACTCACAACTCAGCCAGCTCATGCAGGGCGGGACGCTGGAGCTGATCTTCAAACAGGTCGGGGAGACTCTGAAAAAGTCGATCCGCGAGATCACCCTCGAGATCACCTGGGAGGACGGGCGCTATCAGGAGAGCACTCGCTTCGTCGAGTACGTGGTGACCACGGGCCGGCTGAGTATCCCGGACGGGCAGATTCAGATCCCGGCGACCGCGAGCGGGGATCCGGCCGCGCCCGGGCATCGCACTCTGGACACGCTGCTTCCGCCCTCCTTACCTGGCGGCCTGAAGCTGCCTCCGGGGCTCAACATCACGGGGCCGGGAGCGGCCGCGGCGAAGTCGGGACAGCGATTTCCGAACGAAAAAATCGACACCGGGGAGGGCAAGTGAAGGCGCCGAAGACGAACCCCGAGGCTGGGCTCACTCTCATAGAGATCGTGCTCGCGGTGTCCATCCTCGCGATCATGGGAGCCATGACTTATGGGTCCATCGCGCGTGGGTTCGACGCGTACGAGACGGTCACCGAGATCGACGCTCGTTACCACAACGTTCGGGTGGGGCTCGAGCGCATGACTCGGGAGATCTCTATGGCGTTTCTCACCGCGCCGACGCGGAACGCGGGGCGCGAGGAGATGTGGAAGACGCTGTTTCGCGGTGAGCCCGGGACTCCGTTTGCGAAGCTCGATTTCACGTCCCTGGCGCACGACGTGCTCTACGCCGACGCGAAGGAGTCTGATCAGTGTGAGATCGGATATTTTGGCGCGTCGGATCCGGACGATCCGAAGAAGATCAACTTGATGCGCCGGGAGGACCCGAGGATCGACCGGGAGCCCGACGAAGGGGGCCGCGCGTACGTCTTGGCCGAGAACGTCAAAGATTTGAAGTTTCGGTTCTATGACCCTCGAACTCTCGAATGGACCGATGAGTGGGACACCGAAGATGTGGACTACGCCGGTCGGCTGCCCACGATCGTCGAGATCAAGCTCGTGGTCGAGGACGAAGACGGCCAGGAGCTTCCGTTCGTCACCAAGACTCGTATCAATCTCCCCAACGCTCTCCCGAAGTACTGACCATGCGAGGGATTCATCATCCGCCTGTGCGGACCGCCAAGCGACGACGCCCCGAGCGGCGTGGCATGGCTTTGTTGATGGTGCTCGTCTTGACGACGGTCCTCGCGGCGTTGGCGGCGGACTTGCAGAACGAGACCTCGGTCAACCTCGCCATGGCCAGGAACGCGCGAGATCAGTACCAAGCGCAGCTTCACGCCAAGAGCGCGCTCGAGCTCGAGCTCTTCTTCCTCCGGTTTCAGAGTATGTTGAAGCAGTCGATCGGGAAGTACTTTCCGATCCCGCTCTTCGAGCTCTCGAGTTACTTCGTCTCGTCCGACACGATGAAAGGGATCGTGAAGCGAAAGGGCTCGCCGAGCGACGAGCCGGCCAAGGGAGAGTTGGACGAGGACAAGCCTTTCGGGAATTTCGAGGGTTCGTTTTGGGTCGAGCAGGTGGTCGACGAGAATCGCAAGATCAACATCAACAAGGAGGCCGCGACGCGTTGCGCCAATCTCGTGCAGCTCCTGTTGGCCGGCGTCTTCGACGATCCGAGGCACGACCGGATGTTCGAGAATCTGGGTGATACTCACGACCCGCTGCGGGCGAGGTTGGAAGTCATCGCGAACATCACCGACTGGATCGACGGCAACGAGGAAGTGGACACGGTCTGCACGCTGACGGCGGACGCTTCGGTGAGCTCGGTGGCCGAGGACACTCGGTATAACCACCTACCGTACCAAGTGAGTTACAAGCCGAAGAACGGCCAAATGACGTCCCTGGCCGAGCTTCGGATGGTTCCGCTGGTCAACGACGAGTTCATGTCGGCGTTCGCGGACTATTTCACGGTGTGGACGGACGACACCGGAATCAACATGAACACGGCGCAGCCGGAGCTCATTCGGGCGGTGATTCGAGCGCTGACGACGGGCGGACCGCAGCCCGGTGACGATCAGAAGTTCATCGAGTTTCAGGAAGAGATGCTGTTGATGCGGGCGATGCCGCCGCCGCTCAACGTCTTGTCGAAGCCCGCGTTCTTGGCCTTGTTGGACAAGGCTGGAATCAAGATCGACCAGGAGCGCTTCGGGCAGCTCGAGTCGAAGGGTGTATTGCGGTTCGACGACACGTCCAACGTTTACAAGATCATCGCGGTGGGCCGGGTCGGCGACGCGACCTCGACGCTCACCGTGGTTTGGCGAGACGACCGAAGTATCGGCGAGATTCGCTATTATCGGGAGGATTAGGGATGCCTCAGAGATTCGTTGGTGTCGACGTCGGCGCGTACTCGGTCAAGGCCGTCGTCTTGGAAGACAGTATTCGCGGCCACCGCGTGGTGGCGGCGAAGGAGCTCCCGTACCCACCGCTCGAGGGCTCGGCCACGTCCGACGATCTCCGGTCTCGGCGAGAAGCGACGATCCGAGTCCTGCTCGCGGATCCTGCGCTGGCCTCGGATCGTTATGTTGCGGCGTTTCCGGGGGAGAATGTGACTCTGCGCTTCGTGACTCTGCCTTTCACCGACGCGAAGAAGGTGGAGCTGGCGTTGCCGAGTGAGGTGGCGGACATGGTTCCGTTCGATCTCGACGAGGCGATCTTGAGTCACGAGATCATCGAGAAGCGAGACGACGGCTGCTCGTCGCTGGCCGCGCTGGTGAAGCGAGACCGCGTGGAGTCCTTTTTGGCCGAAGCGGCCGCGGCGGGGCTCGATCCCCGGAGCATCGTCGTCGACGTCTTGGCGCTCTTCAACCTCTACTCTCACTACTTATCCAATGACGGGAGCAAGGCAGAGTCACCGTCGGCGGCCATCCCGGGGACCGACACCTTCGTGTTGCCGCGCCCGGGCGGACCGCCGGACGCTCGCCTGGTCGTCGACATCGGTCACACGAGGACTCTGGTGTTGGCGGCCGGGGAACACGGCGTGGCGCACGTGCGAGTCATTCGCGCAGGGGGCGCGGACGTGACCGCGGCGATCGCCGAGGCCTTCGGGATCTCGTCGGAGGAGGCGGAGGAGCGCAAGCGAACCGTGGGCTTCGTCGCGTCGACGCGCCATCCCGCGCCGAGTGAAGACGACGACAAGATGAGCGCGGCGATTCAGAGAGGCCTGAAGACGCTGATCGGGGAGCTTCGAAGGACGCTCGCTTCGATCCGCTCGGAGCGTCGCGTGAGGGTCGCTCGGATCGACTTGTTGGGCGGTGGGTCTCGGATTCGAAATCTCGCGCCGCACCTCGCAGAGCACCTCAACACGCCGGCCGCCCACGCGGTCGCCGTCGAGCAGATCGTCGAGCCCTTCGTGGAAGCCGGGCGTCGATCGGCCTTCGCGGTGGCGCTCGGCGCGGCCTTGCGGCTCGCGGGCGACGCCAAGGTTTCGCAAATCGAGCTACGCGTGGATGAGTTTGCTTACGCCGGGCAGCTCGAGCAGCTCGTGGCCAGAGTCCCCATCGTGTTGGCGTCGGCCGCGGCGATCGTCGTGCTGTTGGCGGCCAACGTCTGGATGAGTTACCACACGGTGTCCGGGCGGGAGAAAGAGATCGACAAGGCGTTCTGCTCGGTCACCAAGGAAGTCGTGGGTCGCGAAGTCTGTGAGCCGAAGCTCGCCATCGAGGCGATGAAGCAGCCCGTGAGCGAGATCGGGAACGTGAAGCTGCCCGAGCGGAGCGCGCTGAACGTGGCGGCCGAGTTGTCCGAGCGCATTCCGAAGACGCTCGACGTGAAGATCGAAGAGATCGACATCAGCCCCGATCGGGCGCGGCTCGTGGGGAACACGGCGAGCTTCGACGCGGTCGATCAAATCGTCGCCGAGTACGAGAAGGACACCTGTTACAAGGAAATCAAGAAGGGCAACTTGAGGAAGACCGCGGCCGGCGACCGAGTGGAATTTCAACTCACCATTCAGCTGGAGTGTTCGTGATGCAGACGAGGTTGGGTTCATTGACCGCGGCGTTCGGTCGGCTCTCGAGCCGCGAGCAGCTCATGGTGTTGTTCGTGGGCTTCGGGCTGATGTTCGTGGTGCTCTTTTTCGGTGGATTTCTGGTCACCAAGGACCTGAAGGCTCGCGAAGCTCGTATCGCGGCCAAGGCGAAGAGTCTCACGGAGCTCGGGAGCTTGCGCACCGACTATGCGCGTCGGTTGTCCGCGCAGAATCGATTGGCCGAGCAAATCAAGCAGAACGGGAGCGTTCGGTTGCTCTCGTACATCGAAGAGGTGGGGAAGGCGGCGAACGTCAGCCTCGACAAAGCCGCCGAACGACCGGGCCAAGGCTTTGGCGAAGCGCTCAAGGAGGAGGACGCCGAGGTCCTCGTCTCGAACGTCAGCATGGACCGGCTGTATGACTTCCTTCGTCGCATCGAGGAGGGGAACGCACTCGTGAAAGTTCGTAAGCTCAAGGTGAAGAAACGATATGACAACGCGCAACGTCTCGACGCGACGGTGACCGTCGGGACGTTCAAGCTCCAAGAGTCGTGATCATGTTGCGCGCCTTCGGTTATGCAGGTTTTTTTCTGCTGAGCGTGATTTTCGGCCTCTACGAGACGTTTCCGTGGAACTCGGTCAAAGACCGCCTCTTCGACCAAGCGCGTAAAGAAGCCGGGATCGAGCTCACCGCCGCCGATTTCGGTCCGAGCTGGCTCACCGGCTTCGAAGTGAAGAAGCTCCGTATCAAACCTTCACCGCTCTCCGAGACTTGGATCGAGCTGGATGAGGCGGGGGGCCGCGTCGCGCTGTTGCCTTTGCTCCGAAAGAAAGTCGCGGGTTCGATCTGGGCCGAGGCCGGCAAGGGTTCGATCGAGGGATCGTTCATCTCCGACGAGGCCGTGCTCGAGGTCGACGCCGAGATCGCAGAGGTGGATTTTGGCCAGGTGCAGGGGCTGCGGGATTGGAGCGGTTTGCCGCTCGAAGGGAAGATCTCACTCGACCTGAGTCTGTCGCTCGACAAGAAGGAGCAGAAGAACACCAAGGGCAAGCTCCTGTTCAGCACCAAAGGGCTCAAGACTCTCCCAGGAGGCAAGGCGGGTCCGCTGCCCGTGCCCGAGTTCGAGATCGGCGCGATCAAGCTGGAAGCTCCGATCAAAGAGGGAAAGCTCATGTTCGAGAAGTCCAAGCTCGACGGAACCGACCTCGGGATTCGCATCGACGGCTCCGTTCAGCTCGGCTGGCCGCTGGCGCGTTCGATGGCGAATCTCGACGTGGGTCTCAAGCCCAGCGAGAAGATCTTTGCCGCCGATCCATTGCTGAAGCCGCTGCTCAACAACTTCAACCGAACCAAGGACGATGAAGGTTTCTATCACGTGATTCTGAGTGGTCCGGTGAAGAGCCTTCGCCCGCGCGCCGGCGCAGGGAAAGGCTGATCGTGGCGGCTCGGGTGTATCGAGAGGGCGACGCCGACCCGAAGAAGCTCGTGGGTCTGCGTGTCGCGGTGCTCGGATTTGGAAGTCAGGGGCGCGCTCATGCGCTGAACTTACGTGACTCGGGAGTGAGTGTCGTAGTCGGTCTTCCGGCCGCGAGCGCATCGAGGGCGCGCGCGGATGAGTATGGGTTCGAGGTCCGCTTGCCGTTCGAAGCGGTGAGGGGAGCGAACGTCGTGTCGATGTTGGTGCCGGACGAGGGTCAAGCCGAGGTGTATCGGGACGCGGTGGCGCCGCACGCGAGCGAAGGCGCTGCGTTGCGAGCGTTGATTTTTGCGCATGGCTTTGCGATCCGCTTTGGGACTGTAGCTCCGCCGAGTCACGTCGATGTACTGCTGGTGGCTCCGGCGGCGCCAGGACGGGCTTTGCGCAGCGCCTTCGAGGCGGGTCTTGGAGTCGCGGGGGTCTTCGGAGTGGGTCAGGACGCTACCGGAGAGGGTAAGGCGCTGGCGCTGTCTTACGCTCGGGCGATTGGCCTCTTGCGATCTGGCGTCGTCGAGACGAGCTTTCGCGAGGAGACGGAATGCGATTTGTTTGGGGAGCAAGTAGTCGTGTGCGGCGGTCTGACGTCGCTCGTGACCGCCGCTTTCGAGACGTTGGTCTCGGCGGGCTATCAGCCGGAGATCGCGTATTTCGAGTGTGCCCAGCAGCTTCGTCTCCTCGCCGACATGATTTCGGATCTGGGCATCTCCGGCATGCGCCGCGGGATCTCGGGTACCGCTCGGTATGGGGATCTGACGCGAGGGCCGCGAGTGATCGGGCCTGCATCGAGGGACGCGATGGTGTCGATCCTTCGGGAGGTGCAGGATGGCACCTTTGCGCGAGAATGGATTGCCGAGCACGAAGGGGGTCGGCGGAGGTTGTCGGCGTTGATGGCTCAGGCCGAGGCGCACCCGATCGAAGGAGTGGGTGCGCGTGTGCGAGCGCTCGCCGGCGTGGTGGCGGGGGAGTGAACGGAGGATTCAGATGAGCGCACGAGCGCCGGTCAGCAAAGTCGGAAAATACGCTTGGTACAACGGTGAGATCGTCGAGACGAGCTCCATTCAGCTCAGCGTGTCGACGAACGTCGCGCACTACGGCAGCGGCGTGTTCGAAGGCATACGATTTTACGAGACCCCGAAGGGTCCAGCGGTATTTCGGTTGATGGACCACATGAAGCGGCTGGTTCGAGGCTCCCGCTTTTACAGCCTCGACTTGAAGTGGTCCGCGGAACAACTTGCAGCAGCAACGATCGCGGTCATCGTCAAGGAGGGGACGAACGCGGGTTACATTCGTCCGCTCGTTTATTTTGGCGAGGGTCCGATTCACTTGCGCGCGAAGGCTGGCTGTCCGACCGACGCGTTCATCGTGACGAGATCGATCACGGTCTATCTCGGCGAAGAGAACGTGGAGCGTGGTGTTCGGGTGACGGTGACGAAGTGGCGCAAGGCGCACTTCACCGCGGTGCCGACCAGCGCGAAGGGTTGCGGGCAGTATGCGAACTCCGTGCTCGCGGTGCACGAGGCCATGGAGCGCGGGTACGACGAGGCCTTGCTGTTGAATCAGGACGGAACGGTCGCGGAGGGATCGGGAGAGAACGTCTTCTGGGTTCGCGACGGAAAGATCTACACGAACGACGCGACGAGCTCCATCCTGCCCGGAATCACACGCGACACGATTCTGACTTTGGCGAGGGACTCAGGTATTCCTTCGGAGGTCCGTCCGTTCACGCTTCCCGAGTTGCTCGACGCGGACGAGATGTTTCTGACGGGCACGGCCGCGGAGGTGACGTTGGTGCGGGAGCTCGACGGCAGAATGTATCCGACCGGGCCGTCCACGATCGGCTACGCGCTACAAAAGAAGTATCAAGACGTAGTTCACGGTCGCGCACCCGGCTACGAACGGTGGCTCACGCCGGTGCGCTGAGTACAGGTCCCCGCAGATTCGTGATCCCGAGAGAAACCACAGAGAGCGCAGAGCCGAAGCCCACAGATGATGGAATGATGGAATGAGCAATTCTTCGTGTCCTCCGCGTCGTCTCCGCGTCCTCCGTGGTTTCAGCCTGGTCACGAACGACTGAGTACAGGTCCCCGCGAGCTCGCGACCATCGGAAAAACCACAGAGTCGACGGGGCGGTGTTTCGCTTTGAGCCCAGAATAACTCGCCTGGTCTTTTCGTCGAAGAGTCCATGCTAGGCTCTCCCCGTCCGGCCGCTGTTGGCCTAGTATCGACGGCTATGTTTCGGCTTCGACACCTCGCGATCGTCTTGTTGGCTCCAGGAGCGGCCTTCGCCGCCCCGAGCGGACCCGTCTACTGGAAGCTCGAGGGGCCGCTCGACAAGTTGCTCGAGGACCAGCGCTGCTACGTATCGGCGCCAGCGTCCACGGAGACCGAGTGCGGCTACACGACGTGTTTCGCGGGTGAGGAGCCCGATGCGTTCTTCGGTGTGACGTTCAAGCCCGAAGGCAAGCTCGAGGTCCCCCCGGTTTGCGAAACCAAGTACCGAAACGGAATGTGGAAGGTCGAAGGTCAGACCGTGAAGATCCACGCTGAAATTGCCAGCGGGCTCACCATCGATCGGAGCACTCAAATCGACCGGCAGAAGTGGGAGTCCGTGGACGAGACGATCCCGGAGATCGTCGCCTACGGTGACGGCCGCGCGACGATTCTGTTCAGCAAGCGGTCTCCTCCCAATGTCGCGCCGCGGTTCTGCACGGTCTTTCCGCGGATCGCCCGCACTTTCGTTTGGTATTGCGTGCCCAAGGCATCCAAGGCCGAGCTCGAAGAGATCCCGGTGGTCACCGCGACATGGCTCGAGCTCGTGGACGTTGGCGGAGGGAAGAATGAAGTGCTCAAGATCGGCCACCTTCTGGCGCCCGTCCTCGCGAAGGCCTTGGAGGACACGAAGGTCGACCAAGTCGTGTTGCTGGCCACGAACGAGTCAAAGGGCGTTGATGGTATCGAGGTCGCCTACTCGCACAAGAAGGCCGAGAAGCTGGCGGACGAGCTCGCGGTGACGCTCCAGACCAAAGTTCCTGGCATCATGGTTCGAAGGAAGTACTTCGAGGGACCGCCGGTGGCCGGCAGCGGCGTGAGAGTCCTGGTCGGTCGACTCAAGAAGAAGTGAACGAAGGTCGGCGGTCGCGAGTATCCATCGCGCTCGCGGCCCTGCTGTGGTCCACCGGCGGGACCGCGATCAAGCTCGCGGGTGTCGGCGGAGCCTATGTCGCAGTCGGCCGCGCGGCGTTGGCGGCGTTGACCCTTCTTGCCGTCCTGCCCGAGTCGCGGAGGTGGCCGACTCCGAGGATGGCACTCACCGCGCTCGCCTACGCGGTGACTTGTACTCTGTTCGTCTTCGCCAACATCCACACCACGGCTGCCAGCGCCATTTTCATCCAGAACACGGCACCCGTGTGGGTGCTCCTGATGGCTCCGTGGGTCACCGGCGAGCGCCCTACTCGAGCGGAGATTTGGTCGCTGCCGCCGTGTTTGATTGGGGCCGGCCTCTTCTTCGTCGACGCCGGAGCGTCCGGACGACTCCTCGGGAACGCGCTGGCCGCTGCCGCAAGCCTCACCTATGCCGTCCAGATCTCGATGTACCGGAAACTGTCGACCGCGGAGGGGCTCGCGGCGTCGGTCTGGGGCAACTTCCTCTTGGTGCTCGTCGTGCTTCCGTTTGCTGGATCGATCGAGCTCGATCGTTCGTTCGTGCTCGCGATCCTGTGGCTCGGAATTTTTCAGCAAGCGCTGGCGGTGACTTTGTTCATCCGCGGTATTCGAGGCGTCTCGGCGCTCGAGGCGGCGCTCTTGACTTTGCTCGAGCCGGTGCTTGCGCCGGCGTGGGCCTACTTGTTTCTCGGGGAGACGATCGGATTCTTCGGATTGTTGGGTGGGGGCTTGATCATGGCGGCGACGTTGTGGCGGATGCGCGCCAAGTAGCTCGCTCGGGGACTCGATTCAGTTGGGCGCAGATTCGCCTGGCCATGAGTTGTTTTCGTCCACCTCCACGACCACACGCCCACGATTCACGCTCACGCCCACGAAGCTTGCCGAAGCCAACCAATTGGGCTGAGGTCGCGGTAGCGACCTCGCGTGTGTCTTGCGATCAGAATACTGCCCAGGATCGGCCCTGACCTAAAGTTAGGGTGGATTCTGCGGGGGAAAAAACGTCCGCCGGTCGTCGTGAGCGTGAGCGTCAATCGTGGACGTGGGCGTGGACGAAACCGTGGACGTGGGCGTGGAACCTGGTCGTGGACGTGGACGATCAGGAATGAAACAGGCGCAGATCTACCTGGCTACGAGTCCGAACGGCAACGCGTCGCACACCGATCGATCGCCGCAAGCCCGTGTTCTGTCTATCCTTCTTTCGAACGACTCTCCTGCAGCGCACTCAGATCCAGGCCGGCTGCACCCGATTCAATTCGACCGGCAATGGCACGAAGGGTGGGTTTGGGTCATTCGTCTTCTTTCATCCCCGCGATCAACTCGGCGACGAGTCTTTGGACCATCGGATTCGGCATGACTCGGGTGGTCGGATTGGGTGCGTGTGTGGTTTCGTCCTCGAAGCCGTCGGAGACGACCGGAATGACCGGAGAGGCGGGGCCTGTTTTTGCGCCGTCGGACTTCGCGCCCACCTGAGTAATCTCGTCGGTCTCGACGGGGGACTTCGGAGCGAAGGTGCGCAATGCTGGTTCGGTGCGATCGTCGGCGCTCCGTCGGAGGAGTTGCTGGGCGACTCTTTGAATGGGCGCGGGATCGCTCGGGATGGTCAGATCTTCGAACTCGACGTGGATGGGGACCTTGAGCTCGGGGACGGATTCTTCGAGGACCTCGACGACGTCAGCGTCACTGAGCTCCATGATTTCGGCGTCGGGAATTGGGGTTGGTAGTCGCACGGCCGGCTTCGTCCGTCGTGCCGGCCTGGCGCCGACGAGGATACTCTCTTCGACGAAGACTTTGCCGCTCGGGCCGTCCGAGGCAGTCGTGCTTGGGATCTGAGGCGTGAGCCCGCGCGCCTTTCGGAGCCTCTTGGAGAGCGCTTCGGCGGAGGCGTGGCGGCCCGCCAGCCGACGAGCGCGGACGCCGAGCTCGAGGGATTGGGGGTTGTCGGGGTCGAGGGCCAAGAGCGCCTGGACGGATCGCTCTCGCTGGGCGTGGTTTCCGTTGCGCGCGGCGATTCGTTCGAGCTTTCGCCAAATCGCCACCGCATCGGGAGTGCGTCCGAACGCGCCGAAAGCCACCGCGCAAGTCTCCAACGCCTCGGGGTCGTCTTCGGACTCGGTGAGTAGGATCTCCGCGTCCTCGAGCGCCGCTGGTTTGTCACCCGCACCCGTTCGAGCGCGAAGGAGTTGGATCCGCAGGGGTCGAAGCCGGTCTTTGGCGCCAAGCGCATCACACACCGCGGTGAGACTCTCCAGAATACCGACGTGGTCCCCGAACTTATCCAAATACGGAGCGAGCAGCGCGAGCGCTTCCTTGGGAGCGTTGCGTCTGAGCAACAAGCGACCGAGGAGCGCCGCTGAGTCGGGGTCCCTCGTAGGGCCGAGGGTCAGCCGTCGCGCCGCCGCGATCACTCGATCGTTCGGCTGACCCGGACGGTGCGCAAGCACTGCGACCGCGCGTCGAGCGTCCGACGGAGGTCCCGACTCGGCGAGCGACTCGAGCCACTCGACGAACGGGGCCGCGAGCTCGACCGACAAGCTCATGAGTTTCTCGAGCGCCCAGAGCTTTCGGCGGTCGTGGGCGCCGAGCGCGTGTTCGGCGAGCTCCCGGAGCGCTTGAACCAAGCCGCCGTCGTTCGTGGCTTCGAGGCACTCACAAATCCGCTGAAGAATCTCCGGCTCTCCAGCAGAGGTTCGGTTGGCGGCGCGATACAAACGCAGGGCGGCGTCGATGTCTCCGTCGGTCTTCGCCTGAGCCGCTGCGCGGGTGTAGTGGTGCAGCGCGCGATCGACGTTGTCGGAGCGCTCGTACGCCTCGGCGAGGCGCGCGCGAAGGAACACGTCGTTGGGGTCGAGGGCCAAGAGCTCGCGGTATGCCGCGATCGCATCTTGGAAGCGGGCGCTGCGAAGAAGCGCCTCGGCCTCGGCTCGATTCGTCAAACAGAGCTACCTTACTACAAGAGAGCGAGGCCGACCACGCGACCCAGCCACCACGCACAAGCGGGTGCGCGGCCAAGTTGCGCGATATGTCGACGATCATCACTCGGCGCTGGGCAAACCACAGAGGACACGGAGCAGGAACGCAGAGAACACAGAGGATTTTTGGAGAAGAGTCCTTCGTGCCCCGCGGTTCATGCAGAGGTTGAGCTGAATCGCCGCAGGTCGGCCGCGCCATGAAACCGCTTGAAGACTCCTCTGGCCTCGGACTGACGCCCGGAGTACGAGCTGAGTCGTGAGAGTCTTGGTCACCGGCGCAGCCGGGTTCATCGCCGGCTATCTCGTCGAGTCGCTCCTCGAACGAGGACACGAGGTCGTCGGGATCGACAATTTTTCGAAGTACGGACCTATGCGGAAGAGTTACTCCGAGCACGCGAGCTTTCGGCTGGTGCATGGGGATGCCAAGGACGTCGGGTTACTCACTGAGCTAGCATGCGATGTCGACCACCTCGTCGCAGGCGCAGCGATGATCGGAGGCATTTCGTACTTTCATGCCTTCGCTTATGACTTGCTCGCAGAGAACGAGCGCATTACCTCGGCGACCTTCGATGCGGCGCTCCACGCCCATCGGAAGGGCCGGCTTCAGAAGATCACCGTGCTGAGTAGCAGCATGGTCTACGAAAACGCGACCGAATTTCCGACTCCAGAGGGCCATGAACGCGAGTGTCCGCCGCCGACGAGCACCTATGGGTTTCAGAAGCTCGCGACCGAATATTACGCGCGGGGAGCCTTCGCGCAGTACGGTCTGCCGTTCACGATCGTACGGCCCTTCAACTGTGTCGGAGTCGGGGAGCGCCGCGCGCTGAGGTCGAGTGATCAAATGAGTGGCAACCTCAAGCTGGCGATGAGCCACGTGGTGCCCGATCTCGTTCAGAAGGTGTTGAAGGGACAGGACCCCCTTCGGATTCTCGGAAGCGGCTCCCAGACGAGATGTTACACGTACGGGGGCGATTTGGCGGAGGGTATCGTCAAGGCCATTTTCCATCCGGCGGCGACGAACGAGTCATTCAACCTGTCGACGGCGCATAGCACCACTGTCCTCGAGCTCGCGGAGACGATATGGCGGAAAGTGCACGGGCCGAGACGGCCATTCTCGGTCATTCACGACTCGCCGTTTCCACACGATGTCGAGCGGCGCATTCCTTCGGTTTCGAAGGCCCGAGACTCGCTTGGGTTCAGCGCCGAGACGAGCCTCGAGGAGATGCTCGACGAAGTGATCCCGTGGGTTCGACAGGAAATCGAGCAGGGGACGATCTGACGGATCCTCGCGTGGTCGCGCGGTTCGCGAATCCGCCGACCGTGAGTTGCTTGCAGCGGGTCGATCCCCCGCGCTGTGAAGGGACTTGATCTTGGGTGCTCTCCGAGCGAGGAAAGCACGCAATGGAAGACTTCACGCTCAGGGAGAGGCTTCGTTACGCCTTCGACAACACACTCGCGAGAGGCACGATCGCGCTGATCGGCTGGCTCGCGCTCATCACACTCATCTCGATCTTCTTGCTTGCGATCTTCGTCGTGGCCACCGGCGCTCATCCCGAAGGCGATGACTCTCTGGGGTTGGGCGAGGCCATGTGGGGCAACCTGATGAGGACGCTCGACGCTGGAACGATGGGCGGCGATACGGGCTGGCTCTTTCGGATCTGGATGTTGCTCGTGACCCTCGTGGGCATCTTCATTCTTTCGACGTTGATCGGCGTGCTTTCAAGCGGGCTCGAGGAACAGCTCGACGGCCTCCGCAAGGGTCGATCTCGGGTGGTCGAGCGCGGGCACACGGTGATCCTCGGGTGGTCCGAGCAAGTCTTCACGATTCTCGGCGAGCTCATCGAGGCGAACTCGAGCGAAAAGGACGCGTGTGTCGTGGTGCTCGGCGCCAAAGACAAGGTGGAGATGGAAGATGAGATCCGCGACAAGGTGGGCGACACCAAGACGACGAGGGTCGTGTGTCGAAGCGGTTCACCCATCGAGACCTTCGATCTCGGCATCGCGAGCATCGATTCGGCGAGGTCGATCGTCATCCTCGGGCCCGATTCCGACGGAGAAGAGGGGGATGTGGAGGTCATCAAGACTCTCCTTGCGATCACCAACAACCCTCAGCGGAAGAAGGAGCCGTACCACATCGTCGCGGAGATTCGAGACCCGCGCAACTTCGAGGTCGCGGAGATGGTGGGCAAGTCGGAGGCCGAGTTGGTCCTCGTCGGCGATCTCATCGCGCGGATCATGGCTCAGACGTGCAGGCAGTCGGGGCTGTCCGTCGTCTACACGGAGCTCCTCGATTTCGGTGGCGACGAGATCTATTTCAAGGACGAAGGCGCCCTGGTTGGAAAGACGTACCAGGAGGCACTCTTCGCCTACGAAAAATGTTCTCTCATCGGGATTCGGCCCGCGAATGGGCAGCCGCTCCTGAATCCTGCGATGGATCGAAAGATCGAGCGCGGTGATCGAGTGATCGTGATTGCCGCCGACGACGCGGAGGTACGGCTCGGGGCCACGCCGAAGAGTCCGAACACCGGAGCCATCGTTCAGGCGGCTCCCGCGGCGCCGAAGGTGGAGCGTAGCCTCATTCTCGGATGGAACTGGCGTGCTGCTGCGCTCATCAACGGCCTCGATGAGTACGTGCCCCACGGCTCGACGATCGAGGTGGTGGCGGAGCACGATGACGTGGGCAAGGCGCTGGAGCGCGACTGCGCGAACCTGAAGCGACAGACTCTCGGTTTTCGCGCGGGAGACACGACCGATCGGCGGCTGCTCGATTCTCTCGACGTCACTCGATTCGACCACGTCATCGTGCTCTGCTCCGACGCGGTCGAGGCGCAGAAAGCCGACGCCATGACGCTGATGACTCTGCTCCACCTGCGGGACATCTCGGAGAAGGCGAGCCGTCGGGTCCCGATCATCAGCGAGATGCTCGACGTGAAGAACCGGACGCTGGCCGAGGTGACGCGGGCCGACGACTTCATCGTGAGCGACCGGCTCGTGAGCTTGATGTTGTCTCAGATCTCTCAGAACAAGGAGCTGAACACGGTGTTTCGGCACCTCTTCTCACCGGAGGGTAGCGAGATTTATCTCAAGCCGGCGACTGAGTATCTGCGGCCCAACGTGCCCGTCCCGTTCACGACCGTGGTCGCTGCGGCGGCAGAGCGCAACGAGAGCGCCATCGGGTACAAGCTCGGAGCGCACGCGGGTGACGCGGAGAGGCAGTACGGCGTCGTGGTCAATCCGTTCAAGAGTGCGGACGTCACGCTCGGTCCCAACGACAAAGTCATCGTGCTTTCGGAGAGCTGAGGTTCGGCGCCAGGTCAGGTTGTCCCCGAATCGGGCACGGGCAGGGCACGGGCAGGGGCACGTTCTCAGCTCAGCTCGTTCGGCGGTTCCGGCTGAGCGCGTAGCCGTACCAGCGCAGGTACTGTGGGAGCCATTTTCTGAGATTGAATCGCGAATTTCCCGCGCTTCGATCTCTCCACACGGAGGGGACCTCGGTGATTCGATAGCCTCTTTCGTGGGCTTTGACGGTGAGCTCCAGCGTGTACTCGAAGCCGCCCTCGCTCTCGATCTCGATGGTCTCGAGCACTTCGCGACGGTAGGCGCGAAAGGCGTTGGTCGCGTCATGAGTGGGCAGACCGGTGATCAGGTGGAGGCTCAAGCCGGCGGTCCTCGAAAGGAGTCCCTTGAGTCGTGGTCCACCGAGCTGAGCGCCTCCTTTCATGTACCTCGACGCGCAGACGATGTCGTAACTCTCATCTCGAATGAGTCGGACCATCTCCGGGACCACCGCCAAATCGTCGGACAGGTCGGCCATCGTCACGATGACGACGGGCGCGGTGGCCGCGCTGATTCCGGTGCGGATCGCGTTCAGCACACCCCCGGTCGCGGAGCGATTCTTCAACAGCACGAGCTCCGGATGAGCGCCCGCGAGCTCCTCTGCGACGGGGACCGTGGGGTCGTCGTCTTCGTCATAAATGACGAGGACGCGATGGGAGATCGGCACTGCGGCGAGGGAGGCCATGACTTGCCGGAGGTTCTCCGACTCGTGATACACGGGCATGACGAAATCGACCTCCAGGCTCATGTCGCACTCAGAGACCGACGCCTCGGCGATAGAAATTCCAGACATCGATGAGGGGTCGATCGGCCGCGATTTCGACGTCTTTGTACTCTCGATGGGGCGCGCCTACGATCAAGAGGTCGGCCTGTTGCATGACGACCTCGAGGGAGGCGAAGGAGGGGTCTTGGATGTAGACGTCGGTGCAGAGCACTTCCTTGGCCTCGTAGACGAGCGCCTTCCTCAGCTTGTACGAGAGCGACTCCCGAGGATCGTCGCTGTTGGCCTTGAACGCCATCCCCAAGATCCCCACGGTCATCGTCGCCAGCGAGTACCGCTGTTTGGCGTGGCGAACGATGAAGCTGGGAAGTCCTTCGTTCACCAACATCGCGGCGTGGCCCAGCCAGAAGTGGTGGTGGTCGGCGGCGGCGAGTTGCATGGTGTCCTTGAAGAGACACGGACCGGCGGCGAAGCCGCTGCTCGGGAGTCCTGCCATTCGTGGATATTCACGGGTCAAGGCGGACTGAATTCGGTGAAAATCCAACCCATAATTTGCGGCGATCATGAGGAATTGGTTGGCCGTGGCGAACTGGATGTAACGCCATGCGTTGGTGAAGATCTTGGCGAGCTCGGCCTCGGTGGGCCCGAGCGGGATGGTGTAGGGCGCGATCTTTTCGAAGAGCTCGGTGGCGAGGCGTGTCCCGATCGGATCGCAGCCGGCGACGAGCTGCGGCAACGTAGTGAGCTCCTCCATGGCGCGTCCTTCAGCGACTCGCTCGGGGCAAAAGGTGACGTGTACGTCGAGCCCAGCGCGAGCCAGCAGGTCCCGAACTTTTTCCGTGGTGCCTGGAAATACCGTGCTCCTCAGGACGATACACTGGCCATTTCGGAGCTTCGGAGCGAGCTCGGCGAACAGATCGAGGATCTGATTCAGCTTGGGATTCAGGTGCTCGTCGACCGGCGTGCCTGCGGCGACTACGACCCAACGAGCTCCTCCGACGACCTCGGAGTCGCTCGAGACCCAGAGGTTCTTGCCCATGACTGATTGGAGGGGCGCGTCGCCGCCGACCTCGAGGAAAGGCATCTTGCCGCTCGCGATCGTGCCGAGCACCGCTTCGTTGCGGTCGACGATCCAGACCGATAGGCCGCGGGTCGCGAAGGTGATTGCGAGCGGCAGCCCGACGTGTCCGCCGCCGCCGACGACGCACACGTCGTACGAGAAGCTCACGTGCCGATGATGGCAGACCGCTTCGACCAAGCCAAGAACTCAGCCGCGGTTGATGGGGATGAGGAGCGCGTAGAAGAAGGACGAGAGCGCGCCGAGGGACAGCGCCGTGAGGAAGATGACTCGATTCGGTCGGGTCGGCGGTCCTGCGAGCGCCAGAGTCATCGCGGGAATGAAGTACCAAGGAAATTTCCAGTGGAACACGAACACCACGAACGAAAGGCAAAGCCCGGCTGACAAGGTATAGATCCAGCTCCAGTCGAGCTTCACCATCGCGAGGGTTGCCGCGACGACGGCTACCGCGAACCCGATGAGCGCGAAGGGGCGAGCTCCCGCGCGCGCTCCAGAGGACTGGATGAGTTGGCCATCGACGACGGCGGAGGTCACACCGGAGAACGTATCCGTACCACCCCACAGCCCGGCGAAGAGGACCGCCGCGGCCGCGGTGGCGAAGAGCGCGAGCTGTATAAGGAGCTTCGCGCGGGCGCCGCCAGTCTTCAGATCGGCCAGATGTCGCACCAACGCCAGCACGGCGACGCTGGCAGTAATGTATTTCACCGCGATCGAGCCCATGATCGCGAAGTGGCCGGACAGGGGGTGGCCGCGACGCAGCAGGAAGAGGCCGAGCAAGCAACTCAGCATCATGAAGGGCTCGTTGTGACCGCTCCCGGCGATTTCGAGCGCGATCAGGGGGTTGAGCGCGTAGAGCAACAGCCCGCGGGATCCGTCTTCGCCGCGATCCTTGGCGAGTCGGTAAATCAGCAGACAGATCGCTCCGTCGCACGCGGTGGCGGCGGCGCGGAAGATCAGCGAGGTCAGGAGCACGTGGCCCTGACCGAGCCAAGCCAGAAGAGCGGAGAGCCAGAGGAACACGGGGCCGTAGTGAGAAGTCAGCTCGAGCCACCCTCCGAGCGCGATGATCGGGTCGTCTCCGAACTGACCGGGTTGAACGGTATACGGATTGGCATGGTGCACCACGATCATGCGGCCGTAACCTGCGTAGAGGAGCGCGTCTTTGGAGAGTCCGCTCGGAAGGACCAAGAGTCCGAGCCGGAGCACGGCGGCCAGCGCGAGAGCTCGCACGAGGAACCGAGAGTCTGGAGCGTCTCCTCGCCCGACGGCGACGAGGACGACGAGGTAGCCAGTCCACATGAGCCCGAGCGCGGCGCTGGCGGCGGCGGTGAACTCATGAGGCTCCAGGCGGAGAGTGGGGTAGGGCAAGGTTTGGACGGCGATCTCGACGACGCGGCGGGCCACTCCGAAAAACGGCGAGGTCGAGTTTGGCACACTCAGGTAGAGGAGGGCGAGCGACCAGGTCCCGAGGATGACGGCGAGGGCTCCGGAGATCACCAATCTCTTGCTCAGCGTCGAATTCATGATCCGGTCAGGGGTCCTTCGGCAGAGGGTACCCAGCGAGGTCGAGGTATCCGGTCGCGCGAATCAGCGCGGGGTTGTTGGGGGCGGCGCGCTGGGACCGGCGAATGGCTGCGTACAGCTCGTCTCGAAGCTCATTGGTTTGAAAGACCCGCGAGTACCAAGCCGCAAGAAAGCCGTCGATCCCTTCGGCGTAGCGGAGCGGCTCGAGGGTAGGTAGGTCACGAAGGATGCCGAGCTTGGATTTCCGGATGAACAGGGCGGAAGAGGTCCCGTATTCGAGCGGGACCCACTCGGAGATCGTCATGAGGGCCATGAGCGGACTGTCATAACGCGCGAGGCCGTAAGTGACATCGTACTGATCGGCGACTCTCTCGAGACCCGGAGCAGACGCGATGGCAGGAGCGTAGGTTTCGGCCAAGAACCGCTCGTACAGCCCCACGGTTCGTCCGTCTGCGAATACGCCGTCCGGGAGCGAGCGATGCCAAATCAGCCAACCGCCGAGGGCAAAGTCATGGAGCACTCTCCCACGTGGGAGGGTCGACAACTTCGCGGCGGTGTCAGTGGGGTGATCGGCAGGGTCGAGACGTAGGCCAAAGTGGAGCGCGAGGAAGTTGTGGTCCCATCGGACCCCCGACTTCATGAGCGACAGGTGGACGTTGAACGCCAAGGTGGCGAGCGCGGGCGCGGCCAACCTGCCCAAGGCACGAAATGGGGCGAGGGCGTCGGTGAGTCGGGAGAGGCTGAGGCCGAGGGCCGGCGCAAAGAGGAAGAGACTCTCGTAGACGTTGCGTTGATACTCGTGGGAGAGCGCGAAGCCCAAGAGGGCGAGTCCGATCGGGAGGAGGTTCTTTCGGGGGTTGGTGAGAAGCAGGAGCGTGGCGATGGCCGCGGATATCAAGGGAGTGTAGACGAATCGAGACCCAGATACCTTGGCCCACTCCTGCACCATGAGTATGGCCGGCACGTGATCTACCGCCGCGAAGACATGAAACACCGTGTCGCGGCCGAGCGAGGTGGAGGCAAAGATCAGCGAGACGACCGCAAGTGTGCCGCCGACGAGCGCGAGGTCTCGCCGGGGCCGTCGGTCGAGCAGGGCGGCCACCGCGAGGACGCCGAGCACGCCGACAGCGATGATCACGGCCCCGTGAATGGGGAGCCAGAGCGCGACGATGGGCGCGATCCCAACGACCGACGAGTCGCGCCTTTTCCAGAATCGGACGGCGAGATAGACCACGGAAGAGAGACAAAGCGCCCCTAAGCACATCGGTCGTAAGTTCGTGAAGCGAGGCTGCACCCACATACCGACGAGTAGGATCGTCGAAATCACCGCGGGTGTGCGCGCGCCGAGCTCGAAGAGAGTGAGTCCGACGAAGCTGCAGAAGCCGAGCGCGAGGAGCACCTGAAGAACGACCAAGCCCTCGATCCCACCGACCTCGAACCAACCGAACAGGACGAGGTCGGCGAGCCAGTTCACGTAGCGCCAGCGCTGGCCAGGGACGGTGTAAGAGAAAGTGTCGACGGCCGGCAGGGCTTTGTTTTCCCAGATCCAACGACCCGTCGCCATGTGCCACCACAGGTCGAAATCGCGAATCCGCTGAAAATAAGCGAGAGAAACGAGGAACGCCGAGACGGCGATCGCGAGCCGCGAGGCACGCGACGAGGGCTGCGCAGCGACCACCTGTTCGGAGCGCATCGTAGAGGGATGCGGCCGAGCCCACAAGAATCGACGTCAGATCGTCGACGTCGGCGTCTCGGCCGGATCGTCAGCGCCAGTGTCAGGTCTGCGTCTGCGTCAGCCGTCTGCGTCTGCGTCAGCCGTCTGCGTCTGCGTCAGATCGTCTGCGTCTGCTTCAGATCGTCTGCGTCAGATCGTCTGCGTCAGATCGTCTGCGTCAGATCGTCTG
>CAYXDO010000142.1:0-30406 GCA_964463485.1 uncultured Myxococcales bacterium
CGCAGACGCAGACGCAGACGATCTGACGCAGACGCTGACGCAGACGCAGACGATCCGACGCAGAATCCGACGCAGACGCAGACGATCTGACGCAGACGCAGACGATCCGACGCAGACGCAGACGATCTGACGCAGACGCAGACGCAGACGCAGACGATCCGACGCAGACGATCCGACGCAGACGCAGACGATCTGACGCAGACGCAGCGATCTGACGCAGACGCAGGCGATCCGACGCAGATGCTCCGGCGCAGACGTTCGACGTAGACGCGGACGATCAGCGCGAGACGTCGACGGTCAGACGATCCGATCCGATCCGCCGGTCAGAATTGGTCAGGTTGGCTCGGGGGGCCATGAGCGGGGCCCTTCCAGCGCCTCTCGGATTGTCTCCATCAGCGCTCCAAAGTCGTACGGTTTGGGTAGGAATCGCCGGCCCAGCACGTCGCGGTGTCCGATCGCGTCGTCTGTGTATCCGGACGTGAAGATCAGCCTCGCTTTGGGGCACAGCGGTCCGATCAGGTTCGCGAGCTCCCGGCCGCTCATGTTCGGCATGACTACGTCCGTGATGACCAGATCGATGGACGCTCCACGAGTCTGGCAAATTTCGAGGGCGATCGGCCCGTTCGCCGCTTCGATGACTTCGAAACCTTCTGCCACCAGAAGTCGGCGCGTGACCCTTCTTAGGGCGTTCTCGTCTTCGACCAAGAGAATGGTCTCGTGCCCGCCATGCGCGTGAGCGACCGCGATGTGGTCCGGCTCGATCGTCTCGGTCCCTCCCGAGTGCGCGGGGAGGTAGACGCGAAAGGCCGCGCCTTTTCCGAGCTCACTCTCCACGGAGATCGCGCCTTTGGTCTGCGCGACGATTCCGTAGACGGTCGAGAGTCCGAGCCCGGTCCCTTTGCCGGGACCCTTCGTCGTGAAGAAGGGCTCGAAGATGCGCGATTTGGTGACGGCGTCCATGCCGATGCCAGTGTCCGAAACACAGAGCTGCGCGTACTCACCAGCGGCCAGGCCAAGGACGGCGGCCGGATCGGCGTCGAGAGTGACCTGCTGGGTCGTGATCGTCAGCCTGCCTCCGTCGGGCATGGCGTCTCGCGCGTTGACCGCGAGGTTCATCAATACCTGCTCGATTTGACCTTGATCGGCCAACACCATCGGGAGCTCGAGCTGGGGCTCGAACACCAGCTCGAGGTCCTCCCCGATCAGCCGCCTTAGCATGTTCGCCACGCCCGCCACGAGGTCATTGAGCTGCAAGGGCTCGAGCGTCAACACTTGCTTCCTGCTGAACGCGAGGAGCTGCCGAGTGAGTCCTTCGGCGCGCTTTCCCGCGCGTACGATCTCTTCCAGGTCCGCCTTCAGGGTCCCTTCGGGTGGGAGACCGCGCATGGCCAGCGTGCCGTACGCGAGAATTACACTCAGGATGTTGTTGAAGTCATGCGCGATGCCGCCGGCGAGGCGCCCGACCGCTTCCATCTTCTGCGCGGCCCGCAGCTGCTGCTCGGTCTCTCGCTGGTGAGTCAGATCTTCGATGATCCCGATCCAGCCCGAGACGAGCTGCCCCGCCTTCATGGGTTGCTTCGACGCGCGCACGAGGCGCGACCTGCCCTTGGCGTCGATCAGTCGAGCCTCGGCGCCCACGAGCTCCAGGGTGTCGTCGGCTCCCGTCGGCTGGAGCAGCGCGTCGATCTTCTTACCGAGGAGATCCTCCGGTCGAAAGCCGAGCCTGGCTACGGCTGGGTTGACGAAGTCGATGACTCCGTCCGAGCTCGCCGAGTAGACGATCAACTGGAGGTTGTCGACGAGCGATCGGTAACGGGCCTCGCTCGCCCGGAGCTCCGCCTCGACGCGTTTGGTGACCGTCACGTCGCGGCTAGTCGCGACGATGGAAGTGGGACGCCTCTCCTCTCCTTCGCCCTCGAAGTGTACGCGAGCGTCCACTGCGACCCACCGCCACTCCCCGCGCGCATCGACTCGGAACGTCAACGCGACTCTCCCGGAGCTCGAGTCGAGCGGGCCGACGGGAGCCTTCATCACCGTAGGCAAGTCGTCCGGATGGACTCGAGTCAGAAAGTCCTCTAAGTGAATGGTCTCCGAGTCCACGCCGAGGTGAGCTCGGGCTCGCCGGTCGAGGGTCATGAGCTGAGTTCGAGCGTCGTGCAGCGTCGTGCCGAGCTCCGCCGCCTCGAGCGCGTGGCGATAGCGCGCTTCGGCCTCCAAAAGGGCCGCCGCCACCTGGCGGCGCGCGGTGATGTCTTGTTTGACCGCTACGAAGTGAGTCACCCTGCCGTCGGGTCCACGGATGGGTGTGATCGTCATGTCCTCGTCGTACTGAGTCCCGTCCTTTCGACGATTCACGAGCTCGCCCCGCCAGACGCGGCCCTCCGAGACGGTACGCCAGAGCTCCTCGTAGAACTCGGCGCCGTGACGACCCGATTTGAGCACCCGCGGAGTTCGGCCGACGGCCTCTTCGAAGGCATAGCCGGTGAGTCGGGTGAACGCATCATTCACCCACTGGATCTGGCCGGCCCGGTCGGTGATCACCACGCCGTTGGCGGCGGCCTCGAGCGCGGCGGTGAGGAGCAGCCGAGTCTCTTCGGCCCTCCGCCGCTCCGAGATGTCCTCGATGGTGACGAGGGATCTGCGCTGATGGAGCTCGGTCTCCGGGAGCAACGCAAGGTTCAAACTGACCCACACCTTTTTGTGTTCAGAACGGACAAGTCGGAGCTCGAGGGAACACTGCCGATCTCCTCTCGCGAGCGATTCACCCACCGCTCGGCGGTAGTCCTCCAAGAAGGCGGAATCGATCAGGGAGGTGAAGGAGCGCTCAGTCAAGTTGGAGCTAGAGCGCCCGACGATCGCACACAGTCGCTCGTTCACGCTGATGACTCGTCCCTCTTGATCGAGCTCGGCGATTCCGATGGGCGCGAGCTCGAACATCGCGCGCAGTCGGGTCTCGTTCTCGCGCAGCGCGGACTCGGATTGAACACGGTCGGTGATTTCGCGAACCACCGCAGTGAAGCCGACGATCTCTTCAGAGGCGTTTCTTCGTGCCGAGACTCTCGCGCTCCACCAGGTGCGTGTGTTGCCCTCGAGCAAGGAGTAGTCGAACTGCGCGGACTGGCCACTCCATCGGACCCTTGCCAACGCCCCTTCGAGGAGCGTCGCGACGTCGGGCGGAAGGACCTCGGCGAAGTGTTTGCCCAGGAAGACTTGAGGAGGGATGTACAGGGCCCTTCGAGGAGCGATGTAGTCGACGAAGCGGCCCTCGGCATCCAACGAGAAGACGAGGTCGTCGATGGACGCGAGCAACGATTCCAGCTTGGCGCGACTCTCGACCAACTCCTGCTCGACCCGCTTCCTCTCGGTGAGCGACTCGCTGAAGAGAATCAACCCTCCGGTCTCTCCGTTGTCCGCCTGCCACGGAGAAACTCGCCACCTTACCCAGTCCAGGGTGCCGTCCGCTCGCGAAAAGAGGTCCTCCTCCGCGGACTCGGTGACACCGGCGAGGCACCGGCGATGAATGTCACGCCATCGCGGCGTGGTGTCCGGAAAGACATCGTAGTGGCTTCGGCCCGCCAAGCCCTCGGAGCTGGCCTCGGAGGTCGGATTCCCGTGGTCTCGAATACGAAAGTCTCGAATGAATCGTCGACTCACCGCGAGGTATCTCATCTCCCGGTCCAGCATCGCGATGGCCGCAGGCGTGTGCTCCACGAACAGTCGCAGGGTTGCTTCGCGCTCGCGAAGGCGAGACTCGAGCAACTTTGCTTCCGTGATGACATCGAAGACCGCGACGAAGTGATCTTTCTTTGGGCTGTACGCCGAAATGGAAAACCACATGTCGAGGGAGGCCACGAAGACCTCGAAACGTTCGGGCTCGCCGGTCTGGGAGACCCGACCGTACCGCGCCAGGAGCTCCGGGTCCGACTCTGGGAGCCCCGGGATGACTTCGGAGACTCTCTTTCCACTCACATCGCGCAGCCCAGTGAGTTTCTCGAAGGCCGAGTTGACGTACAGATATTCGAAGTCCACCGGCTCCCCGCCGTCGTAAAGCATGCGACAGAGGGCCACACCGTTCAGCGTGTGTTCCAGGATGAGGGTCCGCGCGAGCTCGTCGGCCACGGAAGGAGGCTCAACGTCCATTACGAATTTGCAACGCTCCGTCCCCGTTGGGCTTTCGGCAAGTAAAAAGTCGGCCGTTCGCCAGGTTCGGAGCTGTCCAGAATTGGCGCGGGTCACCCTACCGTGCGCCCTGCGCCCTACCGCCCGGCGCCCACCACCCGTATGCTATGAATCCGCGACCGTGTAGGTTGGCACCCAATGGCCGCCGATGAAGGACTGACTCTGGCCGGCCGGTACCGAATGGGACCGGTGATTGGTCGAGGTGGAATGGCGGTCGTCCACAGGGCGCAGGACCTGCGTGTGGACGGCCCGGTGGCGGTGAAAGTGCTCTTGCCCCACCTCGTGCACGTTCCGGCCGTGGTGGCGCGATTCCGTCAGGAAGCCATCGCAGCGAAAGTGGTGGATCACCCGGCCGTCGTTCGCATCCGCGAGCTCATCGACACACCCGAGGGGCCCGCGTTGGTGATGGATTATTTCGAGGGACGGGAGCTCAAGTCGCTGATTCGTACCCAGGGTCCGCTCGCCGTCGCGGACGCCGTCAGGGTGGCTCGAATCGTCGCTCAGGCGCTCGACGCGGCGCACCGCCACGGCGTGATCCATCGGGACGTGAAGCCTCAGAATATTTTGATGGGCGAAGACGGCTCGGTGAGGTTGATCGACTTCGGCATGGCGCGCCTCGGCACCCTGGCCGGACTGACAACCCAGAGCCTCGTGCTTGCCACACCCGAGTATGCGCCGCCCGAGCTGTTCGGGCACGGCCCAGCGGATCCGCGGTCCGATTTGTACTCACTCGGCGCCACCCTCTACGAGGCGCTCACCGGGAAGTTACCTCACCGCGGCCGCAGCCCCATCGAGCTCCTGGAACGAAAAACCAGCACGCGGGTCTTGCTCCCGTCGTCCGAGCGAAGAGGTGTGCCCGAGTGGCTCGATCGCGTCGTCGCCATGGCGATGGCGGTAGCCCCCGAGGACCGGTACTCGTCCGCCGCCCAGATGAGTCGGGCGCTCGAGAGCGAAGGGCAAGGTCAGGCCATCTCGCGCGCCGAGTTGGTGAGTTGCCGAAGCTGCGAGGGACCGATTCACCCTTCGATCGAGATCTGTCCGTGGTGTCACCGCGAGACCTCCGAAGTGATTGAGCAGCGCCCGCGTGAGCGTCACGCCGTCATGGTGAGTCGTAAGTACAGGCCGACCTGGTTCGGGGGCGCGGGCATCGGAAACCCAGACTCGTTGACCTATGAACAAAAAGCGTCAGTGGTCGCGGTGACGGAAGGTGCGACTCGGCGCAAGGTCCGCGATGTCGGCAAGATCGACCGGAGACTCCGTCAGCCTCCCTTTGTCGTGCTCGACCACCTGGGTGTGAAGGAGGCCGAGAAGCTGAAGAGAATGCTCGCTCAGCGCGGGGTGGAGGCGAGGATTCGCCGGCGGACGATGCTGACGCCGATCCTCGAGCTCGCGTTTCGGTTCGAGGGTGCTGCTTTCCTCCTCTTTGCGGCGTTCTTGGGTATGGCGTTGACCGCGACGTCGGTCGCCGCAGGCGCCACGACCTTCGCTGTCCTGAGTGTGCTCGGATATCTCCTCGAGTTTGGTCGGCTACGCCCGCTGATTCGGTTCGAGCCTAGAACCAGCCGGCAACTCACCGGCGATGCGACACCTGGTTGGCTCGAGGCGCCCCTTCGGGCGTTTTCGCGAGGTGTCCGGACGACGGCTCACCGCCGACAACTGATGCGGTCGTACTCGGCTGCGCTGCAGCTCGAGCAGTCGGTCGAGCGATTCACCGCTCTCTCGCCGACCCACGCAACGCTGCTGCGCGACCGAATCTCCGAGTGCCTCACCCGAGCCGGAGATCTCAGCCGAGCGATCGAGGAGATCGATACGCGCATGGAAGCAACTGACGAAGCCACGATCCTCGAGGAAATCTCACAGGCCGACGAGAAGCTCGCCAGACTCACCGGCACCGAGGCCAGTGAGGCGCTGATCGAGCTCAAAGTGAGAAAGCTCGAGCAACTCTCGACGAGGCGAGAGGCCGAGTCGCGCCGAGACGCGCTGTTCGCCGAGCTTCTCACGCTGGACGCGGCGCTGTACCAGCTCGAAGCAGAATTGGCTGGGACCGACGGCGTCGGAGGGATGCTCGAACGCGCCGTCGACGAGCTCGATGCAGAGATCAAGGGGATCGTGGCCGTGACCAAGATGACCACGTCGACGGGCGGGTGAATTTCGGTGGTCCGGATCCGGACCGCGACGGGGACCGGGACCGGGACCGGGCGGACGCGGCCTTGAGTAGGTCGGTTGTCACCGGGACCAACCGGACGCCAACGATTCGCTTGCCCCGGTCTCGCGTCCGTGTGTCTTGGGAGTGTGCCCGCGGTCGACCCTACGCTCGGGCTGACGCCTGAGGGCGTGCTCGCGAGCCGTCTGCGACACGGTGAAAACCGGGTGACACGCCCTCCGGGCCGGACCGTCTTCGACATCCTGAAGCACGCGCTCGCTGAGCGAACGCTGATCGTCTTGATGGCTGCCGCTGTCTTGGCGCTCGGAGTCGAAGTGCTCCGCGGATACCTAGTGGCTGGGTACACGCCGCATCTCATCGATGGGTTTGCGATTCTGCTGGCGGTCGCGATCGCGTCGTTCGTCACCACGATCAACGAGGCCCGGGCCGAGAAGAAATTCCGGTCACTCGAAGATCTCGAGCGAGACCATCCGGTGCGGGTCATCCGTGGAGGGATCCCTTCGAGTATTCCCTCGAGTGAGTTGGTCGTGGGAGACGTCGTCGTCCTCGATCTCGGGGATCGAGTTCCGGCCGATGGTGAGCTCACGGATGAACCGCAGCGGGCCTGCGTCGATGCAGCGGGGCTCTCGGTCGACCAGTCGACGCTCACGGGCGAGTCCGAGCCGGTGAGGAAGGGGCAGGGCGACTTGGCCCTCTTGGGTTCGACCGTGGTGACCGAAGGAAGCGGTCGGATGGTGGTGACGGCGGTTGGGGCGAAGACCGAGATGGGTCGGCAGATGGAGCGGCTGCTCGGAGCTACGCCGACTCGGACGCCGCTCGAGGATCGCCTCGCCGCCCTTGCCAATCGGATGGGCGCGTTCGGTGCCATCAGCGCTTTGCTCACCTTCCTCGCGCTCTTGGGCTCCTCGATCGCCCGAGACCAGTTGGAGCTCTCGCTGGACTTGTCGACTGGGTCGAAGGTCCTCGAGCTCGCGATCGTGGCGATCACAGTCTTGGTCGTCGCCGTGCCCGAAGGGTTGCCTCTGGCGGTGACCATCAGCCTCTCTTACAGCGTCGTGCGAATGGCGAAGGACCGCGCGCTCGTGAAGCGCCTTTCCGCGTGCGAGACGATGGGTGCAGCCACCGTCGTTTGCACCGACAAGACCGGGACACTCACCGAGAATCAGATGAGTATTACTCAGGTCTGGGTCCCACACCTCGGCGGCTTCGACGCTCGGGACGCGCAAGCCCTTCCCGCCGAGGTTCGAGCTCGAATCGCCGAGATCGCGCGCCTCGACTCGACGGTGTTGGTCTCCAAGGCGGGGCGTGACGTTCGCGCGCTCGGCAATCCCACCGAGGCTGCGCTCCTGGTGTTCTTGGAGAAGCTCGAAGTGGACGCGACCGACGCCGAGGTCGTGGGTCGTTTTGGCTTCACGTCCGAGCGCAAGCGCATGTCTACGCTGGCCAGCATCGGCGGGCAGCTCCAACTCTTGCTGAAGGGCGCGCCCGAGGTCGTGATGGATCGATGTGTGGGCGCCGAGTTGGCAGAGGCGACTCGGATCGCCGAGGCCATGGCAGCGCGCGGAGAGCGCACCCTCGCGCTCGCCAGACGCGTCGTCTCGGAAGACCTTCGGAACGCGGGGGCCGAGGAGCTGGAGCGAGACCTCGAGTTGGTCGCGGTCGTGGCGATCCGGGATCCGTTGCGGAGCGAGGTCCACAAAGCGATCGCCGACTGCAAGCGCGCTGGAGTGGAGGTGAAGGTCCTCACCGGCGATCATCGGGCGATCGCAGAGTCGATCGCGCGCGACCTGTCCTTGGTCGAGGACGGTGATGAGATCCTCGAAGGCAGCGACCTGCGGGAGCTCGACGATGTCGCGTTCGACCAGCGACTCCCTCGCTTGCGGGTCGTGGCGCGATCGACTCCGACCGACAAGCTTCGGCTCGTGCAGCGTTTGGTGGCTCGCGGGGAAGTTGTCGCAGTCACCGGTGACGGGACGAACGACGCGGCGGCCCTCGACGCCGCCGATGTGGGTTTCGCGATGGGTATTCGCGGGACCGCGGTCGCACGGGATGCTGCTGACGTGATCTTGCTCGACGACGACTTCTCGACACTCGTGAAGGCCATCGCGTGGGGTCGCACGATCTTCGAGAACGTTCAGAAGTTTCTGCTGTTCCAACTCACCGTGAACGTGGTGGCGGTCGGTACGGCTTTCTTGGCCGCGGTGCTGGGGTTCGGCGTTCCGCTCAATACCGTGCAGCTCCTCTGGGTCAATCTCATCATGGACACCCTCGCCGCCTTGGCCCTCGCCACCGAGCCTCCCACGCAGAAGGCGCTCGATCGTCCGCCGCACGGGCGCGTCGAGCCCCTCCTGAGTCGACCCATGATCGTCCAGATCGCCGCGACGGGTACGTTCATGATCAGCGTGCTCGTGGTGGCCATGGAGACGAGTCTCTTCATTCCGCCGGAGGCAACTCATGCGGAGAAGCTCACCTTCGTCTTCAACGCCTTCGTGCTCATGCAGCTCGCGAACGAGCTCAACGCCCGCTCGCCGCGTTTGGATCGCAGCGTCCTCGACGGACTCGGTCGAAGCTGGGTGTTCGGAGTGGTCATTTTCGCGACCCTCGTGCTCCAGGTGATGATCGTGGAGTTTGGCGGAGTGGTCTTTCGCACGACGCCGCTGTCATGGAGTCTTTGGCTGCGCTCGTTTGGGTTGGGTGCCTCGGTGCTGGCCTTTGGATTCTGCCTGCGGTGGGCCGGTCGGGCCGCCGCGAAACGAGCGGTTCCGTGAGCGCGCTGCGCTCCCGCCCGCCTGCGCTCCGTTTGCCAGTTTGTCGTCTCGTTCGCGCTCTGGCAGGATGGTCGAGTGTCCGATGGGAGCTCCGCGCGGGGTCGGCCCGAAGCCGCTCCGAAGGACGCGGAGGCGGAGCTCGACGCGACTGAGCTCGGGTCCGGCTGGGCGAGCCAAGTCATCCGACAAATGCGGGCAGAACCTGCGCCGGCGCCCGAGGACGATCCATGGAACGAGCGGACGAATGCGGATCCGCCTCGAGAGACCGACGACCTGTTCCCGGCCGATCCGCCTCCCGAGCCCACGATCGCCCAGGTCGTTCTGGGCGAAGCGCCTCCGCGCCGCACTCGGGGCGTTGCGAGTGAAGACTCCGAGCCGACGGCGGCGATTGAAGTCAGCGTGCCGCGACCGATCTTTCTGCCCTTGTCCGGGTCGGAGGCTGGGCGAGAAGCGACCTCGATCGACGCGACGCGTTTGGATCCCGACGAGCCGGTCGACTTCGGCGCGCCGGAGGTGACGGCCGAGGAGCAAGACCGGCCGGCCTCCGAAGTCCCCGTCGAGGTCGTGTCGATACGCTCGACTCCGAGCACGACGGGCGCGAACAAGGGACGCACGCCGCCGTCCCCCGACGAGCAGCCGCGGCCGCGAACTCCGGGCTCCGGCGGCAAGGATAACTCGGCGCGACCGGACTTCATCGCTGGGTACAAGATCGACAAGCTGATCGGCCAAGGCGGAATGGGCAAAGTCTATCTCGGCGTCCATTCGAAGTTGGGGCGTCGGGCGGCGATCAAAGTCTTGGCCCCGAATCTGGCCAAGGACGAAGCGTTCGTGGAGCGTTTCTTGCGAGAAGCGCGGATCGCCAACGACGTGCGCCACGAGCACATCGTCGACATTCACGACTTCGTCGACGTGACCTCGGAGTCGCGAAGGCTGGTTGCATACGTCATGGAATATATCGAGGCGCCCTCGCTGAGAAAGCGGCTCGAGAAGGAACCCATGACGGTCGTAGAGACTCTCTACGTGGCCGCACAGGTGGCGAGCGCACTCTCGGCCGTGCACAAGGTCGGCGTGATTCATCGTGACTTGAAGCCCGACAACGTGCTCGTCTCCGCGGCCGACCCACCCAAAACGAAGATCCTGGATTTCGGGATCGCGAAGATCATCGACGCGGCCGGTCCTGGTCTGACGACTCGGGGCGAGCTCCTGGGTACGCCCGCGTATATGGCTCCGGAGCAGACGTTTGGAGGGATCGTCACCGCCAAGGCGGACATCTACGCTTTCGGAGAGCTCCTGTTCGAGATGCTCGCCGGTCGGCCTTTGTTTCGAGGTGACACCGTGCAGCTCGCGCAGGCCAAGGCTTCGGGAGAGCGCTCGATCATTTTGCCACCGCAGCTACCGCGTGGTCAGGACTTTCGAGTCATCATTCAGAAATGCACGGAGGTCCATCCGAACGACCGGCCGACCATCGACGACGTTTGGTACGCCTTGGTGAACGAGCTCGCGACCTCGATATCTCCAGAGTTGCCGGGTAAGTTGCCGAAACCGCCTTCGAGCCCAGGGCTGCTGAGTCGGGGATCGGCTCCGCGGGGGAGCAGCGCGGCGCGGCAGAGTACGGTGGCGTCCGGACGTTCGGTCGAGATGGTCGCTCCCAGACTCATCGCGGAGACCTCCTCTCGACCTTCGGAGGTCCAAAGAGAGATCCCGCCCAGCACCTCGGAGGCCATGACCTCTCTGGCGTTGGGTGAAGTCGTGGCGTCTCTCGAACCGGCCAAGCCGGTGACCATCCTCGAGGAGCCGAGGCGAGCCATTCGCATACCGACCTCTGCGCTCTACTCGGTCGTGGCCGGGTTGCTCGGGGTCGCGTTGGCGGTCGCGATCTTGAGGCCGAGGACGGCGCCGTCAGGGCCTGCGACGTACGAGGCCGAGCCGACCGCGCAGCTTCGGCGTGTGTCGATCGATTCGCGTCCTTCCGGGGCGCGAGTGCTCGACCCAGACACGCGCCGGCAGCTCGGAGTGACTCCTCTGACCGTCGACTTGATCTCGAAGAGTCGGTTCGTCTTGTTGGAGCTCAAATCTTTCCGCCCGGCGAACGTCGAGCTCCGCGAGGGTGAGGGCGAGGTCGTCGTCGAGCTTCAGGAGGTCCGCTGAGCCGCGGAACGCCCTTCCTCCGATTGTTCGAAGTGATCGTCGGTGTCCGTTGGCTCGTGCTCGCGTCGGCCCTCGCGCTGGCCGCGCTCGCCGCTCACGGAGCCGCGAGGGTCGCGTTCGATGCGTCCATCGAGGTGTGGTTCCTCGAGGACGACGAAGCTCTGGTTCGATACAGAGAGTTCTTGCAGCGATTTTCGGCGGACGACGTCATCGTGATGGCGGCTCTGGCGTCGGACGGCGGCGACGTCTTTCGGGCTCCGGTCCTAGAGCGGATTGCCGCGCTCGACGAGGCGATGTCGTCGGTGCCCGACGTCGTGCGTGTTCGGTCATTGGCCACCATCTCCATACCCTATGGGTCTGGCGAGGACGTCGCGGTCGGGTCGATGCTCGAGGTCGCGACCAGCTCGACGGCGATGACTCAAAAGGTCGCACTCTCCAGCCGTTTCGTCCGCGGCGTCTTTTGCTCGAACGACGGTCGTGCTGCCGCGATCGTCGTCTACGTCTCTCCTTCGGCCAACTCCGACGTCGAGCGAAAGCGAGCCTTGATCCGAAGGCTGCGCGAAATAGCCTCCGCGGAGCCTGCCGTCCGGACCTTGGCAGGGGGTGGCCCGGTGATGGACGTCGCGTTCTTCGACTACAGCGAGCGAGACGTGGTGGTGCTCGGTCCGGTGAGTATCCTGGTCGCGTTGACGTTGGTCTTCCTGTCGTTTCGGCGGGCCTCGGCGGCGCTCGTGCCCGTGGCGATCGTGATGCTGTCGCTCGTCTACACCTTCGGGCTCATGGGTGCGCTGGCAATCCGGATCACGCCCATCTCGGCTTCGCTCGGATCGCTGGTCCTCGCGATCGGAGTCGCCGAGTCGCTGCACTTGGTGGCGGAGCACCGGCACGTGGAGCTCGGTCCGAAGGGCTCCGCGGCGCGAGCGCTGGCAGACCTCGTCACGCCGTTGGTCTTCACGAGCGCCACGACGGTCGCCGGCCTGCTCTCGCTACTCATCGCCGAGCTGCGTCCGGTGAGAGAGTTCGCCGAGCTTTCGGCGCTCGCCGTCGTGGTCTCGTTTTTCGTGAGTGTCACCGTGGGTCCTGCGCTGCTCTCGTTCATTCGTCCGATGGAGCCGCCGCGGACGGGTACGTGGACGAGCAGTTTGCTCTCGAGGCTCGGGCGACCCACCGTGAGCGGGAGCAGGCGAGTGCTGATGGGTTCGGCGCTCACCTGTCTCCTCGGTCTCTGGGCGTTGTCGCACCTAGAGGTGGGATCGAATCCGATCGCTTATTTTCGGGACTCGGAGCCCATGCGAAGAGCGACCGAGGAGATCGATCGAACCTTGGGTGGGTCGACGACCGTGGAGCTCTTCGTGAGTGGAGATCACGAGGCCCTTCGCGACCCAGCGACGTTGGCGCGGCTTGCCGCGCTGGAGCGGTCGCTCGAGTCCACGACGCGGCTGCCGTCGGTCGTGTCGTACGTCGACCTCGTCGAGGACTTGTACTTCCGGTTGACGGGGCGCGCGGGCATGCCCGCCACGAAGGACGAGGTCTCGCAGTTGTTGCTGCTGGCGGAGCAAGGAGAGGGTCTCGATGAGTTGCTCGTCGACGATGGCGATCGATCGTTCGCTCGAATGACGGCGCGGATCCCGCTTTCGGACGCGAAGCGGTTGATCGAACAGATCCCGCTGCTCGACGCGAGGCTCCGGTCCGAGTTCGGCACGGACGAGCTTCGCGTGGTGGCGACGGGTATGGCGAAGCTGATGGCGGACATGGAAGTGTATCTACTGGATGGGCAGCGCAACAGCTTCTTGCTGGCCTTCGCCCAGATCGGGCTGCTGATGGCGCTGTTGTTGAGATCGGTTCGAATGGGTTTGTTCGCGATGATCCCCAACCTGGTCCCCGTTTGGTTGGGGCTCTCGACGATGGCGCTGTTCCGAGTTCCGCTTGACCCCGGAACCATGATGGTGGCGAGTGTGGTGTTGGGGATCGTCGTTGACGACACGGTGCACTTCCTCGTTCGGTTCACGAGGCTTCGACGATCGGGAGAGTCGCTCGAGCGAGCTCTCGAAGAGACTCTGGTGCTCGGCGGTCGCGCGGTCTTGGCGACGAGCTTGGTGCTGGCGGCTGGATTCGCCGTGCTCGCCTTCGGTTCTTTCTTGCCGAACGTGCGATTCGGGTTGGTGTCGGCGGCGACGATTCTGCTGGCGTTGGTCTCCGAGCTCGTGATCTTGCCCGCCGCGTTGGTCGTGCTTCGACCGGGAGCCGGAGTCAGGTGAGTAGGTACACGTACCGCGCAGTGATTGCCTATGATGGAACCGAGTTCGATGGGTTTGCTCGGCAGGGGGAGCAACCCACCGTGGAGGCGTCGCTGGTGAAAGCCTTGGCCCCGTTGATTCCGGGGCTCGAGGGCGTTTCGGTGGGAGGGCGAACGGACCGAGGTGTGTCGGCCACGGGCCAGGTGATTTCTTTTTGGTCGCGCAAGGGATTGTTGCTCTCCGATTTGGAGGCCGTCCTCGACTCGGCGGCGCCCGGTGCGATCGTGTGCCGCTCCGTCGAGAGAGTGCCTCGCTGGTTTCATGCGCAGTTCTCTGCTCGTTGGCGGCGGTATGTGTATCGAATGCCAGCGGACCCAACCGTGGACGTCGCGCGAGCGGACCGCATGTTGGGATCGCTGTTGGGTCGTCACGACTTCAGCGCCTATGCTCGAGCCACCCCGGCCGGGAAGAGTACGGTGCGAAAGCTGGTCGAGGCGAGAGTGCGCGCGGATGCCGAGGGGATTCGGTTCGATTTCAAAGGAGAGAGTTTTCTTCGAAAGCAGATCCGAGTGATGGTGGCGACGACTCTGCGAGAGGCTCGAGCGGGCTCGAACGACGACGTGCTCTTGGCGTTGGCCGAGGCGAACGACCGAAACCTCACGGCTTATCCGGCCGAGCCCGAGGGCCTGGTCCTCGAGAGAATCGGCTACTGAGGTTGACCGGGCATGGCGATGCGAGAGAATGAGGGGACGTGGGCGACAGCGCGCCGGCACTGATGCAGCAAGCGCTCGCGTTCTTCCAGCGCGGAGCCCGCGACGATGCACTCAAAGCGGTCACGCGCGCGCTGAAGGCCGATCCGAACTACGTCGACGCGTTGACTTTGCGCGCGACGCTGCTGCTGCTCGACGACAAACCGAAGAAGGCGCTGGCCGATCTCGATCACGCCATCGAGCTCGCGCCGCATTCGGCCGCGCCGTTTTTTACGCGCGGAGATCTCCACGAGCGGCTCGGGGATCGTTGGCGTGCGCAGAAGGACTTCGCCAAGGCCATCGAGCTCGACCCCGCCTCTCCGATGGCTCGCTATCGGAGGGCCAAGCTCGTGTGGGAGAAGGATCCGCGGCTGGCGCTCAACGACCTGAACCGAGTCTTCGAGCTCGTTCAGAGCTTCCCGGAAGCTCACCTCGATCGAGCGAGGGTGTTACAGAAGCTCGGCATGCTCGACGAGGCGCTCGCCGACCTCGAGCTTGCCCGTCGATATCAAGTCGATCCTCAGGAGGTCGAGCGCCGGCTGCACGAGGTCATGCGGCCGCGGCTGAAGGAGATCGGCGACGGACTCCGCAGGGATCCGGGCAATGTCGCCCTGTATCTCGAGCGGGCTCGCCTGTATCTCAAGAAGGGTGACGTCTCCGGCGCGTCCGAAGATCTCGGTCGCGCCGTGGAGCTCGACCCCGCCGAAGCAGACGCCTGGAAGTTGCGAGCAGAGATCCGAGCCTTGCGCGGCGATCACAACGGCGCCGTCGCCGATCTCACCGTGGCGCTAGGCATCGACCCGCTCGATACGAAGTCGCTGCGAATGCGCGCGACCTCGCTGGACTTCGTCGGCAAGGTCCACGAGGCCCTGTCGGACCTCGACGAGATGGCGCGCTTGAAGGCGCCCGACGACGATTTGCAGGCCGTTCGCGCCGGAGTGCTACGGCGCCTAGGGCAGCCCGAGCAGGCGATCATTTGCCTGCAGGCCCACGTGGAGTCCCACCCCGGCGATGCGGCCGCGCTCGAGGAGCTCGGGCACGCCTACTCCGAAGCGGACCAGTCGCTCATGGCCCTCGACCACTTCCAGGCCGCGCTGCAAATCGAGGCGACGGTCCCCCGATACATCTTGTGCGGGGCCGAGCTCGGGCGGCAGGGTCGCCTCGAGGAGGCCCTACAGTTTCTAGGCGCTGCGCTCGAGAGCGATCCGTCGTCGACCGACGCTTTGACCGAGCGCGGGGTCGTCTTCAGCGAGCTCGAACGCTACGACTTGGCCATGCGGGACTATGAGGCCGCGCTGCGCATCGACCCAAGAAACTTCGTCGCCTGGACCAACCGCGCCGGCGTGTTCGTCCACGTCTCGCGCTTCCAAGAGGCAGTCCGGGAGGCCACCCATGCCATCCAGCTCTCCCCCCAATATGCGACCGCGTACAAAGTCCGCGCGCTCGCGTTCGAGGGCCTTCGAATGATCCCAGAGTTTCGCGCGGACGTCCGGGACTACATGCGCCTGACCCTGTCGCCCGCCGAGCGGAGCTGGGCTCAGGGCAAGCTGCGTTCAGGGGTTTGAAACAGGCGGCATTCGTGCGAGGATTCCAGCTTCGAGCCGAGCATGAGTGACGAGAAAAACGCAGCGGACTCAGAAGAGCCTGGAACTTACACGATCATCCTCAAGAAAAAGGGCGACGCGCGCAGGGTCAGTGAGGAGGCTCCGCCTCCGCAGGGCTCGATGGAGCAGTTCCGGCGCATCTTGCTCGGCGACGTCGGCGCCAAGTGGAAGGCCGAGCTCGCCGAGCTCGAACGTCAGGTGAACGACGTGATCGCCATGGCCCGCAATGAGCAAGCGGAGCTTCGGAGAATGGTCGAGCAGGTCCGCGAGCGATCGCGCGGCGGCGTCGACGACACCTCGGTGATCAAAGAGTCCGTGGTCGAACACGGTCAGATGCTCCGTATTTTCTCCGACGCCGTGAAGGACATCGAAAAGACGCTCTTCGCGCGCACCGAGGACATGTCGAACGCGCTGACCTCGATCCGAACCGAGCACAACTTGCTCACGTCCTACGTCTACACAGATCTCCAGGTTCGCCTTACTCAGCTCGAAGGCGCCAAGATGTCCGGGGACGAGCTCTCGAACGTGTTCCTCGAGATGGCTCAGCGAATGCGCCGCTCCGGACGTCCAGTGCCGTGGACGGGCAGCTCGCCTCCTGTTCCCGGCGCCGGTCCGCTGGCGAGCGAGCCTCCCAAAGGACCCGGGTCCAAGTAAGAAGCGTGGCCCTCGAGCGCCGACTCGGTTCGCTCACGACCGTCTGCGTCGGCCTCGGCGTCGCCATCGGCTCGGGCATTTTTCGAACGCCCGGTCTCGTCGCAACTCATCTCCCCTCGGAGACTCTGATCATCTGCGCGTGGCTCGTCGGAGGCCTCTTTGCGGTGAGCTCGAGCCTCGTCACCGCCGAGCTCGCGACGAGGTGCCCGCGCGCGGGGGGTGAGTACGTCTATTTACGAGAAGCCTATGGGGACGGAGTCGCTTTCGTTTTCGGCTGGGGCTACACGGTCTTCATCGCGGGGGGAGGGGTCGGAGTGATCGCGGCCGCGCTCGGTGAGTCCATCTCGCCTTGGCTGGGTTGGAATCGTCCGGAGCTGATGGCCGCGGCGAGTGTCTTGGTTCTCGCTGGCGTAAACGCGCTCGGGATCATGGCGGGCGCCGTTCTCCAGAACGTGCTCGGGGTGTTGAAGGTCGCTGGGCTGGTGGGATTGGCCGTGTTGGGGCTCTTGACCGGGACGTCGAGCAACTCGGCCGCTCCGGTCCTCGAGGCCGGGCCCCTCGGGGCGGCGTTCCTGGCCGCGATGCCGGCCGTCTTGTGGTCCTATGACGGTTCATCGGACAGCGCCAAGCTCGCCGAGGAGATCAAGGACGTCCGGCGCACCCTCCCCATCGCGCTCGTCGCTTCGGCGGGCCTACTCACCGCGATCTACCTGATTTTCAACTTGGCCTGTCTGTTCGTGCTCGGTTCGTCCGAGCTGTCGCGATCGACCTTTCCGGCAGAGGACTTGGCCGAGCAGCTCCTAGGGCCGCTGGGGCGACCGGTGTTGTCGGCGTTGGTCGCGGTGACGCTCGCGGGTGCGCTTTGCTCGAGCCTGCTCTCGACGTCGCGAGTGACCTTCGCGCTGGCTCGGGACGGCTTGGCTCCGGCGAGGTTGGCCAAAGTGAGTTCCTCCCAAGCGCCGGTTCCCGCGCTGGCCCTGATTACTTTATTGGCCGTGACGTTCACCCAGCTTCGAGGATTTCGTGAGGGGATAGGCGTCTATTTCGTCGCGAGCTCGATCTTGTTCGGTTTGTCGTACGCGAGCCTGCTGGTTTTTCGGCGCAGGGATCGAGTCGCCAACGGGTCGGCCCCCGGAGTGTTCGTGTGTCCGCAGGGACCCGCGCTCGCCGTGGGTTTGATTCTCCTCCAGCTCGCCGTGGCCGCAGGGATCGCGTGGGCCGACCCCGTCGGAGCGGGAGTGACTTTGCTGATGCTGGGTTTGGCGGTCGTGGCCTACCGCGTGTTCGCCCGGCACCCGCGGTGACTATCCTGCCCTGGGAGCGCCTATCCTGCCCTGGGAGCGCAGGCGCCTATCCTGCCCTGCTGCCTATCCTATCCTGCCCTGGGAGCGCCTATCCTGCCCTGGGAGCGCAGGCATCTTGCCTGCGCCTAAGCTTCGCGGACTGAACTTGTCTTGCCTGCACGCAAACGGGCAACGAGCTCTGCCCGTCTTGTGGCCCGTCGGTCGCGCTATGCAACGTCGGCCGCGCTATGTAAGAACGCAGTGCCGATCGTCGGCCGCAGGGGCCGCAGCGAGCAGGCGATTCAGACTTCCGATTCAGACTTCCGATTCAGACTTCCGATTCAGATATCCGATTCAGACTCCGACGCAGACCTCCGATTCAGACCTCCGATTCAGACTTCCGATTCAGATATCCGATTCAGATATCCGATTCAGACTCCGACTCGGACCTCCGATTCAGACTCCGACTCAGACCTCCGACTCGGACCTCCGATTCAGACCCCCGAAGGAGTCATAGGATCGGATTCTCCCACCGCAGGCCCGGAAATCGCGCGAAATCCCCGTCGCAGGAACACAGCAATAATCCATGTTCGATGGCGAGCGCCGCGAGGTGCGCGTCCGGAACGAGACTCGATCGACCGACCGAACGAATGAGACCGTCCAGGACTTGCTCGTGGCGCTCGGTCGGTTGAGGGATCCACACTGAGCTCGCTCGAAGCCACGCCCTGACTTGCTCCCAAGCGTCCGCGACACTCTCCGAGTTTGGAAAGACTCGAGGGTTCGTGACGATTCGAACGAACGCGAGCAAAGAAACCCAAGGCATTCCGACCCTCGGCTCGATCTCGATGGTGCGATCGAGCCAAGATCTTGCCGATGAGTGCTGCGGAAAATCAGACACGTGAGCATAAATCAACAGGTTCGCATCGATCAGGATCATTCGTCCGCATCCATCATCGCGAGGACTTCCTGAATGTCATCGACGTTCTTGATCTTCGGAACGCCCAAGGAGACGACGCGCGTTCGAGACGGCTCCTTTTCCTTCGGAGGCGTCTGAGCCAAACCCCGGCGGAGGGCGTCATTCACGATCTCCCGAAACGTTGCGCCCTTCTCGCGTTCGAGTCGACGGATCACACTCATCACGTCATCGTCGATGGTGATTGTGGTTCGCACGCATCAACGCATATCATCGGTGATGCGATGATGCAATTGCCGCCGTGTGCGGCGTGTGCGGCGCGCGCTTGGGGTGCAGCCTTGAGCGCGTGGCCGACCCTCGGTGGCCTTACGTTCACGGAGAGGTCGAGGTTTGCGTTTCCGGCACTGGCTCCTGCGGCGTTGGCTCTACCGGCGTTGGCTCTACCGGCGTTGGCTCAGCCGGCGTTGGCTCCTGCGGCTGCTCGGGCTCCGGTGCCGGTTCGGGCTCCGGCGCCGGTTCGGCCGGAAAGACTTCGTTCACGTCCCGCACGCCTGGTGAGCCTCCGAGTTGAGCGCTGATCTTCCAGCTACTCAGATCCTGCGAGTTCGGGCTTGGGAGGACCGAGTAGCCAACCTTTGGTACCGGCCACGGAGGTTCCTGCGCGTAGCCGAGACCCAAATCCTGGTTGCCGTTTGCGTTTCTGATTTCGAATTCGACCGAAGAGGGCACCGTCTCGATCTCCGCGACGACGCGGACCTTTGGGTGCAACGTCGAGAACCGGCTGCGATCGGTGGTGACGACGAAGCGATCTCCTCGGCGGACCTCGACGAGATCGAAGAAAGTGTTCCCGAAGCGGAAGTCACCGAGAAAGATCGGGTGCGGTCCGATGGCCTCGAGCTCGACGAACGGAACCTGTCCAGCAGTCGGGTTGGCGAGGATTTCGGTGATCCGAAACGCCGGATCCGGGCGGTCGACGGTGAGTGGCAAGCGGAGCATCGCGCTCCAATCGCCGGTGGCTTCGTCGAACACGCGCGCGCTGAGGATGGCGTAACTGTTGGCAACGGGCCCGAACGGCGCGCGTTCGTCGCCTTCTCGAGGCTTGCCCGTGAGCGGGTCTCGCGGATCCAACCCATCGAGCCTCGCTAGGACGGTGCCGCGAGGATTGCGATGCAGAAGCGGCACGACCTGGCCTCGCTCCGCGTCGAGTCGCTGCAGCCTGGGAGCTTCGAGGGGGCGAGCGTAAGAACCGAAGAACTCACGGGTCGCTACGATGCGCGACGGGACCGCGCGCCACTCGGCATCGACGGAAGCCATGATTCGATCCGACGGGAACGTCCTGCCGGGCGCGCGAAAGTCTCCCCATCGCGCCAGATCGAGGAGCACACCCGGCGTGTGCTCGGCATGAGTTCCCATGAAGATACGCTCTCCGAGCGCGCCGTTGACCGCGCCGTGCGCGCCAAAGAGCGCCTCGACGCGGTCACCCACGACGAAGCGAAAGCCATCGAAGCGCGCGGCCGCCTTGAACAGGTCGCTCACCGAACCGTCGACCACGTCGGGGGGCGCGGAGGATGGACTCAGCAGGGCGGAGCGGATCTCGATACCGTTCGGAATGAGCGTGAGCTTTGGCAGGGCGCCGCCCGCTTTGCTCCTGGCCAATACGTAACCCGACGCAGGAAAGTCCCGAACGTTGAAGAACGTCGCCATGAGGTAGAAATCGGCCAGCACTTCCAAGTCGATGGCGGCGTCCAAGTCGGCGAAGGTCGTGCCAGGGGCCGAGAGCTTAGCGAGTATTTCGCGGAGGCCGCCTGCCGCGACCTCGCTCGGCGTGATGATTTCATAATCACTCGGGGCGCCGCCGAATCGGCGCGCCAGGAAGTGTCCGTCCACGAGCTCCCGCACGTCATACATGCCCCAGTAGAGTCCGTTGATGAAGACTTGTCCGGTGGTGTGACCCGGCGCGGCTCTGCGAAGCAACGAAAACGCCAAATCGAACACATTCATCGATACGTAGGTGACTTGGTACCGCCTCTTGGGATCCGGGTCCGTGATCTTGGCGGTGCGACCCGCGTCGATGGCGAAGCCGCCGCCCTCGCTCCGGAAAGCCCCTGGCAGCCCGAACGAGCCGCTGATCGAACCCGTGAGCTCGACTTCCAACGACGGCTTTGGATCGTCCGAACGCTCGTCGGGCCGGTCGAGCAATCTCACCTTGCACTGAGACGTGCCGAAGGTCCGAGTAGGTAGGGCCACCGTCATCTGACACGCTTTCTCTCCTTTGCGCGTCGCGAGCAGCCCGTCGGGACCAAAAACGTCGGCGTCCGCGAGTCGGAGGTCGACGAGGGTGTTGAGTTGGCTGGTGGCCTCCAACTGCTGGAGCGTCGCCGCTTCCGGAGCGATCTTGTAGTGGGCTTTGTTTTGACCCCAGGTCTCGGGCAACCCAGGAGCGCGATCCTGAGTCGCCAGGTCGGCCCAAGTCACATAAAGCATCTCGGCGATCTCCGAGCGCGGCCTACGGAGGCCGAAGGCGGCAGCGCGGACCAGCACCAACCCGCGCTGCTTCACTCGGATGGGTCCAGAGTATCGGGGGCTCGACGCGGTGGGTTCGGAGCCGTCGAGGGTGTAGCGGACCTCGCCGCCGTCACCTACTCCCTGAATTTCTACCTCGAACACCTGGAATTGCTCGCTGAGCTCCGGCGTGATCTTCGGAGCGGGGAAGGGCGGCCGCTCGGGCGCGAGGACGAGGATGAGTACGAGAAGCCCCACCAAGGCGACCGCGATCAGTGCTTTTCGTAGCATCGAGCCTCACCTCGCTAGCGTCTGAGCGCTTCTACGGCGATGGCTCGAACGGCCTCGTTTTCGTCTTCAGTGGCCCTCAAGAGCACTCCGCCGAACACTTCCCGTCCGAGTCTCGCCATGGCTTCGACCGCGTAATAACGAATGACCGTCTGCTCGGCCCCGCTGTCTTCCTCGAGGCGCCTGAAAATTTGATCGCGCGTGGATGAGTCTCTCGAGTGTAGAAAATCGGAGACCATGCGGTCGTAAGTCTCGGGAGTAGGCAACTCTTCATCGAACGCGTCGGTGACGAGCCCGAGCTTCGACATCTCTCGCCGGAGATCGAGCTCGGCGCGGCTGATTTCACCGGTCTCCGCCTCCGAGTTTGGATTCACCATCAGTGACGAGGAGTCGACCGCCATGACCGTCTCTTCGTCCGAGCTATCACCGAGCGGCCGAGCGCCTTTGGGCGCTGCGGGTCGCTGCGCGCTCGGGCGTTGAGGTTTCTTTGTAGCGGGTTGGGGTCGGCGCGGTGGCACCGACGCGCGCGGCTTGGCGTCGTCGACCTCGACAGGCTTTGGCGGGTCCCGAGGTTTCTCGGGCTCCCGCTCGAGCTTCTCCATGCGCTCGGCGGTGCGCTGGACCTTCCTCTCTTCGGGCGCGGGCGCGGGTCGACTCGGACGACCGAGGGGCGTCGGCGGGCGTTCGAGAGGCTCTTCACGAGGGCGCGCCGCGAGCTCTTCGGCCGACCCGCCCGCGCGACGAACGGGCTCTTCGGGCGGAACGCGGCGCGCCGGTGGATCATCGGCCGGGACCGACTTCTTGATCTTGTCCACGAGCTCGACCCGGCGCGGCGATTCCGGCTCAGGATCTCCGCCGGCTCTCCGCGGCTTGAATTCGATGTCGAGCCCCTCGGTCGGCGCCGGGGCGGGATTCGATCGACGCCCCGATCTTCTCGGTCGGTCGCTCGGACGAGATCGCGCCCCCGGCTTGAAGAGCTCGATCCCTTGAATGCCTCCGAGATCGAGGGTCGGGAGCTCGACCTGGAGCTTCGAACGCAGCGTCTCACCCTCCCGCTGCGCGTCCGCGAGGATCTCTCGAATTCGATGGGGCAGCGAATGGACGGAAATCAACGTCCGCAACAACGCACGCTTGGACTGGCTCGCCCGATACAGGCCGCGATAAATCGCAGCCCCCGCGGTCTCCGCCTTCAGTCGCTCGTCGATCGTCTCGAACACCGCGATCGGCGTGGCCGTCAACACGTGATCAGGAGCTTCGATCACCATACCTACGTAGGACGCCGACTTGATGTCGAAGCCGGTCGGCATGAGCTCACTCGCCTCGAGGCCCGCCCGAACCGCTCCGATCACTTCCTCCACCGTGATCGCGTCGAGCTCCACGACGTTGAAACAGAGCACGCCGCCGGAAAGGAAGAGCTTGCGGAGGTCCTCGCCGTCGAACGATCGAATGGGACGAATGTCGGAGCGGCTGTTGAGGCGATTGAGCGAGTCCAGCGGCGACGCGATGCGTCCGTTCACATGGGCGTAATAGTCGATCACCGACACATCGCGATTCATCGACTCGATGCGCTGGTTGTCGACGAAGACCCACCCGAGCACTTGCGCGTCGACGAGCTGGTTGATCGCGCGAACGGCGTTCACCTTGACGATGCCGCTCTCTCCATCTGTCGGCAGCGTCATGAGCGCGACGATCGGGAGGTCTTCCTCGCGCAGGACGGTGATGAGCGTGTTGAGCGCGCTGCCCGTTCCGCCGCCGAGGCCCGCGGTGAGGAGCACCGCATCCGCGCCGTCGGACTCGCGAAGGACGGCGTTTCGGATCTGATCTGCGTTTCGAAGAATGCACTCGGAGGCGTAGTCGGGATCGAGGCCCGCGCCGTCGTATCCGTCTTCGCCGATGTAGATTCGTCGCTCGGCTGGGAGCGGGGGATAGACGCTGCCTGGATCGAGCGAGGAAAGATCCGTCTGCGCCGTGTTGAGCGCGAGCGCGCGATAGCCGCGGCGAAAAAACTCGGTGGCGAGATTCCCACCGGCTTGGCCGAGGCCGACCACCGTGATGTCGAGAGAGCAACCTTCCGGCTTCACCGAAACCTCAACGTACCCTCAGGACCGAGGTTCGTCGAGGTTATGAACGCCGGTCTCGACGCGGTCCGGAACCCCCTCGCAACCAAACGGATTCCGGAGTATTCCGCCCCGCATGAGAGAGAATCTCTTGGCAGAGGCACAACCAGGAATCTTCTTCGAAGGAGCGGCGGCTGGATTCAGCCTGGAGCTCGAAGTCGTCGGCGATCCGAGCGCGGCTTGGTCGCGATTGACCGAGCTGGATATCGCCGGCTCCGTCGTCGGGATCGGGCAGCCCTTCGCTGCGGCCGTGGGCGTTCAGATCGCCGGCCTGCGATCGTTCGAACGTATCGCCGGCCAAGCTACCATGCCAGCCACCCAGCACGCGCTCTGGGTCTTCGTGCCGGCCGCCGATCAAAGCTCGGCTTTCGAAAAAGCGGAGCGCTGGAAAATGCAGCTCGAGCCTCACTTTCGCCTCGTCGAAGGCACCGCGCTGTTTCGATATCGAGATGGGCGCGATCTCACCGGCTATCGCGACGGCAGCGCCAATCCTCACGGGGACGAAGCCATCGACGCGGCCATCCTCGCCGAAGGTCCGCTCCGCGGGGGCTCCTTCGTGTTGCTCCAGCGCTACGTCCACTTCCGGTCGCGCTTCTTCCGGCTCGATCAGGACACCAAGGATCGCATCGTCGGCCGACGGTTGAGTGACGACGAGGAGCTCGAGGACGCGCCTGCTTCGGCCCACGTGAAACGCGCTGATCAGGAAGGCTTCGCCGAGCCCACGCCGATGTTGCGTCGATCGATGCCGTGGGGCGATCCGCGCCGCCACGGCCTCCAGTTCATCGCGTTCATGACGGACCTCGCTCGGTCCGATCGCGTGCTTCGAAGGATGGCGGGCCTCGAGGACGGAACCAAAGACGCGTTGCTGGGTCACACCCAAGCGGAGACAGGCGCGTATTACTTCTGCCCGCCGGTGAAGGCCGGCCGACTCGCGCTCCTCGCAGACAACCAGGGCGCAGCCAAACCGTCGGCGCTCGAAGTCGTGGAGAGCGCGGCAGTGCGGATTCGCTTCGAGGCCAAGAAGTGCGTCCACTCGAGGCACTGCGTCCTCGCCAGGCCTGACGTCTTCGTCCCCAACGTCGTGGGCGAGTGGATCCATCCGGAGGTCGCGACAGCGGATGAGGTCGCCGAGCTCGCACACAGCTGCCCGTCGGGCGCGATTCAATACGATCGGCTCGACGGCGGCTCGGCCGAGCGTGCGCCCAAGGTGAATACGCTGCGAGTCCGTGAGAACGGGCCCTACGCGGTTCACGCAGACCTTCAACTCGCCGGACGGCCGGCAGGCTATCGGGCTACGTTGTGTCGCTGCGGCGCCTCCGAGAACAAGCCCTTCTGCGACGGCTCCCATGTCCGCGTGGGATTCGTGGCCACGGGAGAGCCGCCCACCATCGACATGCCCGCGCTCGCCAAACGAGACGGCCCGCTCTTCATCACGCCCCAAACCGATGGACCCTTGGTCGTCGACGGGCCGGTCGAGCTCGTGTCGGGCACCGGACGAACCATCGCCAAGACTACGGGCCCAACACTCTGTCGCTGCGGCAACTCAGCGAACAAGCCGTACTGCGATGGATCGCACGCTCGGGTGGGTTTCAAGGCGCTCGGCGACTAGCAGGTCGCTGAAAAAGGCTCCGAAATTCATGACGTGCCCGTGCCCGTCCGTGCCCGTGCCCGCGCCCGTGCCCGTCCGTGCCCGTGCCCGTGCCCGTGCCCGTGCCCGTGCCCGATTCGCCAGTGAGCGATGGCATTTTGCTTATCCAGTCGATCGCGTACGACGCCGCGGCGGCCGAAATCGACTTTTTCAGCGACCTGCTAGACTGTCCCGGTCCCCGGTCCCAATGCCGATCGGTTAGAGCCTCGGCTCAATCCGGTCCCGGTCCGGGTCCCGGCCTCGAAACGACTGAGCCTTTGCCCACTCGCCTGGGTCTTGCGTGGTCTAAGGCTCGGGTCGAGCCGGGCACCGGCACGTCAAGAGTTTCGGAGCCTTTTTCAGCGACTACCCAGTACCCTCGAGCTACTCATCTGATCGGCATCGCGACTCGCCGGCTCAAACTTCCGAGATGTCCCAGACCGCCGGCTCCTTGGGTATGTCCAGGTCCGCGACCTTGACCTTGAGCGAATTCACCAACTTCTTCGCGCTCTGGTGGCGAGCTTCCAAATCGTCGACCTTCGCGAGATCCAAAATCTTCGCTCGAACCTGACCAGGCAGAGAGCTCGACGGATCGAGCTCCGCGACGCGGTCGGCAAAGAACAGCGCTTGCTTCGAGGTCTCGTCGGATCTGACTTTGAAGAGCGGCTTGGTCGCGGGATCTCCGCTCTGGAGAAACTCATCCCAACCCCCGCCGTTTGGCACCTTGCGAGACAACATCTTGGCGTACAGCTCGGCCTTCGGGTGAGCATGACCGAAGTCGACGGAGCCGACGTCGTAGGCTCCCGAAGTATGACTCAAGGTGCGGACGTGGGGCATGAACGTGGCGCTGATGAACAGCCCGCCCTCGGTGTCCCCGACCTTGCGGGTGATTTCTTTGACCCCTTGGGCTCGCAGCTCGCGGGGGGTCGTGCGCACGAGGTATCCGTGGCCGCCCGCGGATTTCAGCGCCACGTACGGATCCATGGTCCATTCGTAGGCGTCGAGAGGCTCGCGGTGTGAGTACGTCTTGAAGGCTTCGTAGTCGGAGCTCGTACCCGCGGGGATGAGGCGGCCGGACGCCTTGAGCGCGTGGACGGCGGGGTCTTGAGAACCCATGCCGCGATAGATGGGCACGTCGAGCCGAGGGTCGTCGTCGCTGAGCCGATCGAGCTTCAGGACACCGTACGAGCCGACCCTGGGTTTCTTGTCGAGCCCGCCCATGATTCCGGGTTGAATGACGTCGGCGTCGAAAGCGACCATACGCCGGGCGATCATGGGTTGAAACTCGAACGGCTGCTCGTCGGAGACCCGCGCGGCCCCGTCTGATTTCAAGGCGGAGTCGATCTTGTCCCCTCGTTTGTGAGTTGGATTGGCGGAGGGTTGGGAAGTTGTCGCACTCGTCCGGTTGGCTTCGGCTTTGCTTCGGATTTGAAGGGACATGGGGCCGAGGCCGCCGTTCTTTCGCGCCTCGATCGAGGACGCCGCGCCCAGCCCGGCACCCGTCACGGCCTGCCCGGATCGGCCCGCCGTTTCGTTCCAAACGACGGCCAGAGTCATGCGGACGTCCGCCGCGGGCAGCTGCAGCGCGCGGGAGACCGCGTGGACCGCAGCGTCGCGCTCGGAGACCGGGATGGCAGCGACGTCTCCGAAGCCGCGAAGCGCGGCGTACTTCGCGGCCGAGGCCTCCACGGCACCGCGGACGTTCACGCGCACACCGTACACCATTCGAGGCCTCGTGGAAACGACGATGTGGCGGCGGATTGACGAAGACGTGGCCCTGTTCGAAGAGAGCTCATGCCAGGCAAGCTAGCTGCGGTCGCCCTGCTCGCGCTGGCCTGTGGGTCGGAAGTGACTCCGTCCACGGAGCCTCCCTATCCGCGTTGCTCCCTGGCCAGCCCCGGCGCGCTCCGAGACCGCGCCGCCCACTTCGATCGATTGGCTCCGAGTCACATGCCCGAGGGCCAGGACCTGATTCACGCCGTGCTCTACCGGGACGATCTGACGACCGTCGATCGCATCGACCTCTCCGACAACGCAGGGAGCTGGTCCGCGATCTACACGGCCTCCCAGGCCTATCGGTACGCGGCGACCCGAGATCCCATCGCGCTGGCCAACGTGCGGCGTGGGCTGAACGGGATGAAGACGACCCTCGAGATCACCGGCGTCCCTGGGTTGTTCGCGAGGGCCTACGTCGATCCGACCCTACCTGCATTTCCCAACTCCGACCAACTCATCGCCCACTATCCGGACTGCGACCTCGCGGTGCGGCACTGCAAGCGCTGGCAAGCCTCCTCGGTCGAAGGGTACGAAGGGCTGTGGTTCAAGAGCGACGTTTCCAAGGACGAGTACACCGGGCAAGTGTTTGCGTTGGGCGCGATCTTCGAGCTCGTCGACGTGCCTGAAATCCGCGCGACGGTCCGTGCGATGCTGTCGGCGATTGGAGCTCATCTCATCGATCACGACCTGGAAATCACGGACATCGACGGCCGACCGACCACCTTTGGGTTCATGAATCCGCTGTCCCTGAACGACTTTCCAGGCTTCAACGCGCTGCTGGTGCTCTCCTGGTTCAAAGTCATCTCGGTCGCGACGGCGGAGGAACGATTCGTCCGATTTTATCGCGACTGCTTGCTCCGAGAAGACTTCGATCACTGTGAGAAACCGGACTTGGCGACGTCCGACGCCTACACCGCGTATCTTTCCGGGATCGGCCTCGACCTCGGGTGCCTCACGAACTGGAACAACCATCACATGTCGCAGCTCGCGATGTTCTCACTCGCCCATTTCGAGACAGGGCCTTCATCACCCCTGATTCGAGAGTCTCTGCGAGCCCACATGTGGGAAGCGGAGGCGGACCGTCCGATGAGCGAGCAAGAGAATGCGCTCTTCACGATGTTCTACTCGATCAACCGGCCCGACGGAGCTCCGAGACCCGACGTCGAGCTCGAGAGAGCGCAGTGTATCCTTGCCGCATTCCCCGAAGTGAAGTCCCATCGAGCGGTCGACACCACGAAATATCCTGAGGTGTGCAAAGATCGAAGCGACGAGCCACTCACGGACATAGTCATTCCGTTTTCCGAGCGCGAGATCGACAACTACATGTGGAAGAAGAACCCATACGCGATCAAGGTAGAGGCGGCGATACCTAGTTTGGTCGAGTCGCCGGAGGACTACTTGCTGGCCTACTGGGTGGGCAGATACTTCGGAATCTTGGACGAGGGCACGTGAACCGCGGCGAGCGCGTTGCTGAAGCACGCCGCGCCGCCGCGCCGCCGCGCCGCGACGGGTGGTTGACGCGAGACCTCGCGGGGTCGATTGTCGAGACGATGGGCATACTCACCGCCTCCCCGACTGACCTGCGAGCGCCCGACCGGTGTGCGGTCGAGCTCTCGACCACGAAGGGTCCCGTCCTGATCGAGCTCGACCGAGCGTTGGCGCCCCTCGGCGTGGATCGCTTTTACTCTTTGGTCCGGCTGGGCTTCTTCCAGCGCGTCGCGTTCTTCAGGGTGGTCCTCGGCTTCGTGGCCCAGGCCGGTATCCACGGTGACCCAGCGGTGTCCAAGGTGTGGCGTAAGGCGCTCCTCGAGGACGATCCGGTTCGTGCCAAGAACCTCGAGGGCACCGTCACCTTCGCGACCTCCGGAAAGAATTCGAGGACTACTCAGTTCTTCATCAACCTGAAGGACAACTCCCGGCTCGATGGGATGGGCTTCGCACCGATCGGGCGGGCTCGAGACCTGAGTGCAGCGAGGGCGCTGAACTCCCAGTATGGAGACTCTCCACCCAGCGGCCAGGGGCCCCTTCAAGGGAGAATTCAGAGGGAAGGCAACGGCTATCTGGAGGCCGAATTCGAGCACCTCGACTATATCCTCGGAGCCAACATCGTCTGATCAGCGTCCTTCGAGCACCACGCCAAGACCAATAGCCAGGAGTCACAACGATATCTTGGTCGAGGCCGACGACCGAAAATCGGACACAGGGGGGCACGGCACGAATTTGGGGGCACTGCACGAATTTGGGCCGAATTTGGGCGGGGGCACGGCACGAATTTGGGCTTGAACTAAGCGGCCGATGTCGCGTACAGTGCCTCCGTGATGTTCGCCGGGGGACCGCACCACACCACGACCACGAAAAGCTTCGGATCGCGCTGCAAAGTGCGACGTCCATCGTTCGAACGAGGCTTCGCGGAGGCCATCCTGCCGCTGGCGCTGCTCGCCTGCACCGAGCCCCGCGCCTCCAAGGTCGCAGTCGGGACCGGAGCCACAGGCCTCACCTCTCTGTGCCCGGCGCAGGGCAGCGGTGCCGCAGGCGTATCCGCGTTCCAGAGCGCGTGCACCCTTGCGGGAGAAGCGACCTGCAACGGTGAGTTCAGCGTGGCCCTGTCCCACTTCGAAACTCTGATGGGGGGGGGGTAGATACACCTACTCCGTGTGCAAGTTGGGGCGGTCGCCTTCGACGAAGAACCTCTCGCACATCGTAGTGGCACTCGACGTCGTCCCGTGCTTCTCGGGCCCGCTGAGCGACCTGCTCGAGAGCTGCGAGGTCGTTGGGGCACAATCGACGCATTGCGGTGTCATCGCTCTCGATCCCACGACTCAGGTCAGCGCGGGCATCAAGTTCGATGAGTTGAACCTAGGGGACGGAGAATGTCAGGAATACCGCTTTACGCTGAAGGGCCCGGCCCAAGTCTCGGGCTTCGCTCCTGGCTACGCCCTCGGTACGTCTGTGGGCGTGGCAGCGACGAAGGCCGGGAACCAGTCGATGACACGCGCGAATCGACCCGGCTACGCGTGTACTCTCAGGCCTGCGTGTCTTGCCGGCGCGGACGCTGGGACGCCGGCCGACGCGGCGCCAGACTCGGGCGTCGATGAGTGCGACGACGACTCCGACGACGACAGCGACGACGACTCCGACGACGGCCAAGGTCAGGAAAGCGACGAGGACGACGACAGCGACGATGAGGACGATGACAGCGACGAGGACGACGACAGCGATTCAGACTCGGACTCCGACCACTGTGCTCGGCCCGACTCGGGCGTAGGGCCGAGCGACTCGGGCGCCGGCGCTCCGGATGCGCAGCCGGCCGACGGTGCCCTCGGCTTTCCGGACGTCGGCTTCCCGGACGTCGGCTTCCCGGACGTCAGCTTCCCGGACGCCACGCCCTCACCCGACG
>CAYXDO010000143.1:0-30205 GCA_964463485.1 uncultured Myxococcales bacterium
TCCTTCGGAGCCATCGAAGACCGAGTTGATCCGGTAATTCTTTAACGGGCCCTAACGGGCCCTAACGGGCCCTAAGACACGGAGGACACGGAGAATTGCTCATCCCATCATCTCGCGCTCTGTGGGCTTCGGCTCCGTGCCCGCTGTGGTTTCAGCGGGGGCACGAACACGAACACTTACGAACTCACTCCTGGATGCTACTTCTTTCCGAATCGGAGCTTCAGGACGTTGGTCATCGCCTCGAGGAAGATCGCGGAGCTCATCTTCGAGCGCCCTTTTTTTCGATCGGGAAACACGATGGGAAGCTCGACGACTCTGAATCCGGCGCGGAGGCACCGGTATTTGAGCTCGATTTGAAACCCATAGCCCGAGGTTTCGAACCCTTCGAGCCCGATCGACTCGAGGACTCTTCGTCGAAAGCCGTTGAATCCGCCCGTCAAGTCTCGGACTTCCACGCCGAGCACGATCCGAGCGTAGAGACTGCCTCCCTGGGAGATGGCGCGACGGAAGGGCCCCCAGTCGACGACGCCCCCACCTGGGACGCGCCGCGATCCGATCACCACATCCGCGTCGGCAAACGCTTCGAGCAGCCGCGGCAGGTATCGAGGGTCGTGAGAGAAGTCCGCGTCCATCTCGAAGATGTACTCATAGCCCCGCTCGATCCCGAATCGGAACGCGTCGAGGTACGCGCGACCGAGGCCCTCCTTGCCAGGCCGATGAAGGACGATGACCCGGGCGTCCTCCTTGGCGAGTCGGTCGGCGATCTCTCCCGTCCCGTCGGGGGAGTTGTCGTCGACGACGAGGATGTTGGCCCTTGGGACCTCGGCGAGGACAGCGCGGACGATGCCCTCGAGGTTCTCACGTTCGTCGTAGGTGGGTATGCAGATGAGTGCGCCCGCGCCTTCGGTGACCGCGCGTTGGTTCGGGTCGTCGCTGAGCGCCGAGCTCATGAGTGGTCTTCACGTTTGGTGGAGCGCCAAGTCCAGTGAAAGTTTGCGAAGAAGTTCCAGAAGGTGGCGACGCCGATGCCGGCCAACTGCGCCAGGTACTTGAGCCACCCGGTCTCCGGGGGGGAGTGAACGGGGTGAAACACATAACGCTCGAGCGCTCCGCCCTGGATCGATCCCAGCCACTCGGGCGCGTGCGGCGAGAGCGTTGCGAAGAGGAGGACGTTGCCGAACACGAAGACGGCCCACTGAACGGACGCGCCTACGATGGCGACGAGGTGGAACTTCAGAGCGCGGGCGACGAGACCCTCTTCACCGGCGTGATCTCGGAAGGTCCAAAGATCGTTGATGGCGAAGTTCGAGAGTATCGAGAGCTCGATGGCGAGCGCGGAGGAGACGTTCTGATGAATTCCCAGCGCATCGGCAAACAACCCGAGGAAGGCCAAGTTGACCACGACTCCGCTGAGTCCGACCGTGGCGAATTTCAAGAACCGCGAGGAGAACAAGGGCGCCACGGCTTTTGGGAGCCGCGACGACCGCCGGGAGGGTTCTGAGCTCATGGATTCTCGTCGGTCAAAGTGACGAGGAGCGCGTCGGGCTCGACCTGGTCACCCACGGCAACCTCGACGGTCCGTACTCTTCCTGAACGCGTCGCGCGCACACTCTGCTCCATCTTCATGGCCTCGAGCACGACGAGCACCTGACCCTTTTCCACGGCTTGGCCCGCCGCCACGGCCACCCGCACGACGCGACCCGGCATGGGGGCGACGTGATCGCCAGGGTTGTGCGTTCGCTCGGCGTGCGGGAACCGCGGCATGATCATGAGCTCGGCCTGTCCGAGCGCGGCGAGGTGTACGCTCGCCGCGCGGACTTCCGTGTCGTCGAGCTCGCCGTCGACACTCACGCGGGCGCGATAAGCGACGCCGTTGGGATCGATGAAGTGAACCCGTGAGACTCCCTCGAGCCGTTCGAACGACAGCAAGCGAAGCTCACCTCGTGCCCCTCCTACCGAAACGACGAAGCGATCTTTCGCCGTGGCGCGGTAGGTCATCACGAGATCGTGGGTCGTTCGATCGGGTGCGACGAAACCCAGAGTCAGCTCGACGTCGCGATATCGACTGTTGCGATAGCCGCTCGGGACGTCGAGCGGGCGGGAGGACCTCCGGAGCTCGTGACAGTGAAGCAACAACGCCATCGCTGCGCGCTCCGGGAGCTCGCTCGTCATGGGCTCCGTCGTCATGGGCTCCGAAACCGCCGGATGAGTATCGATGAAGTGAGTATCGATCCGTCCGTCGGCGAAGTCAGGCTCGGACAGGATCGCCATGAGGAGGGTTCGATTCGTCGTCACTCCGTGCACCGAGAGCTCGCGGAGCGTCCGGAGCATCTTCCTGATCGCCTCGGGCCGGTCGGGGGCGTAGGCCACGAGCTTGGCCAAGAGGGGGTCGTAATGAATTCCGACCTCACTTCCCACGGTCACGCCGGCGTCGGATCGAACGCCCTCGGGCACGTGAAAATCGCGAATTCGGCCGGTCGAAGGAAGGAGAGTGCGCGGGTCTTCGGCGTACAACCGACACTCGATGGCGCTGCCCGAAGGTCGCTTCCCGCCAAAGGGCAGAGCCTTCCCTTCGGCGACTCGGATCTGTGCCTCGACGAGGTCGACACCGAGCACTGCTTCGGTCACCGGGTGCTCGACCTGGAGCCTCGTGTTGACCTCGAGGAAGTAGAACTCAGACCGCGGGCCGACGAGCATCTCGACGGTTCCCGCGTTCTCGTAGCCAATCGCCTTGCCGAGTCGCACCGCCGCGCTCGTCATGGCGTCGCGAAGAGCGTCATCGAGCGCGGTAGACGGGGACTCTTCGATGATCTTCTGGTGGCGCCGCTGAATCGAACACTCGCGCTCGAAGAGGTGAGTTACGTTTCCGAGCTTGTCGCCGAAGATCTGGATCTCCACGTGTCGAGGGTGATCTAGATATCGCTCCAGGAGGAGTGTGTCGTCACCGAACGCCGCTTTGGCCACTCGCCTCGCGCTCTCGAGGGCGGCTTGAAGGTCGTCGAACCGGCGGACGACCAACATCCCTTTTCCGCCGCCTCCTGCGCTCGCCTTCACCAGTACGGGGAGCCCGATCCGGCGCGCTTCTTCGATCAGCCGTTCGTCATCCTGATCGTCGCCATCATAACCTGGTACGACGGGTACGCCGGCCAACACGGCTCGCTGTCGAGCTCGACGTTTGTCTCCCATTTCGCGCAGCACGCGAGCGGGCGGGCCCACGAAGGTCAGCCCCGCGTTGGTCACGGCGTCGGCAAAGATCGCATTCTCACTCAGGAAGCCATACCCAGGGTGGACGGCATCGGCGTGAGTGAGTCGAGCGGCCGAAAGGATCCGGTCGATGTCGAGATATGACGCAGAGGCCGGGGGCGGTCCGAGGCGAACGGCCTGATCCGCGGCTCTCACGAAGGGCTCGTTCTGGTCGGCATCGGAGAATACGGCGACGCTGTCGATTCCCAGATGCTTCGCCGTACGAATCACTCGGAGCGCGATCTCGCCGCGGTTGGCGACGAGGAGTCTTTGGATGGGTGCCATACTCAGTGCCTGAAGACGCCAAAGGACATCGTCCCCGAGAATGGGGCCGAGTATGCGGCGGAGAGCGACAGCGCGACCACCGTGCGAGTATCTCGCGGGTCGATGATCCCATCGTCCCAGAGTCGGGCCGTGGCGAACAGCGCGGACGATTCCTGCTCGATCTGGAGCTCCACCATTTGCTTCATCATTCCGAGGTGCTCCTCGTCGACTGACTCTCCCTTTTTCTCCGCGGCCTCTCGTTTGATGATGTCGAGGACGCCGGCGAGCTGCTTTCCGCCCATGACGGCGATCCGGTGACTCGGCCAGGAGAAGAGAAATCGTGGCTCGTAGGCGCGTCCGGCCATCGCGTAGTTGCCGGCCCCGTAGCTCGCGCCGATCATGATCGTGATGGCGGGGACCGTGCTGTTGGACACCGCGTTGATGAGCTTGGCGCCGTGTTTGATGATCCCCTCCTCCTCGTATTTACGGCCGACCATGAAGCCGGTGATGTTTTGGAGAAACAAGAGTGGGATGTCGGACTGATTGCAGAGCTCGATGAATTGGGCGCCCTTGTTGGAGGCTTCGGAGAACAGGACGCCGTCGTTGGCGAGGATACCCACAGGGAACCCGTGGACGTGGGCCCATCCGCAGATGAGGGTGGGGCCGTAGCTCGGTTTGAACTCGGAGAATCGCGAACCGTCGACGATTCTTCCGATCACCTCGCGGATCTCGAGTGGAACTCTCAAATCGACCGGGGCGAGGGCGAGGAGGTGTTCGGGGTCGAGGATGGGTTCGTCGACGGCTCGCGGGCGCGGAGCCGATCCCTTTTTCCAGTCGAGGTGGGCGACGAGCTCGCGGGCGAGGCGGATGGCTTGCCGTTCGTTCGGGGCGAGAAAATCAGACACTCCGGAGCGTCGGCTGTGCATCTCGGCGCCGCCGAGTGTTTCGTGATCGGTGACTTCGCCGGTGGCCATTTTCACGAGGGGTGGTCCGGCGAGGTACACCTGGGCTTGTCGTTCGACCATGACGACGTAGTCGCTCATGCCCGGGACGTAGGCGCCGCCTGCTGTCGACGAGCCGAAGACGACGCAGATGGTCGGGATTTTTTCGGCGGACCTTCGAGTGAGGCTGCGAAACCCAGCGCCTCCGGGCACGAAGATCTTACTTTGGTTGGGAAGGTCCGCTCCGGCCGACTCGATCAGGCTGATCGATGGCAGACGATTCTGATGCGCGACCTCGGCGAGCCTCAGCGTCTTTTTGACGCCGAGCTCGGTGACCGCGCCCCCTTTGACCGTCGCGTCGCTCGCGCTCACGAGGCACTCGACGCCGGACACGAGCCCTACGCCTCCGATGACGGCTGCGCCGGTCGAGTGACCTTGAACGTCATGGCCGGCGAGCGGGCATAGCTCGAGGAACCAGGAGTCGCGATCGAGGATGAGCTCGATGCGTTCGCGGGGAAGGAGCTTTCCGGCCTCCTCGTGGCGTGCGGTGTATTTGGGCCCGCCGCCTTTTCGGCTCTCGAGGAGTGCCGCGTCGAGCGCTTCGATCGCACGAAGGTTGGCCTCGTAGGCTCGCTTGAACTCATCTGACGCGGGGTCGACTCGTGTCCCGAGCACTGGGTAGCGCATCGAAGGGGCGGTTTGTGCCACGGGCTTCACGAGAAGGCTAGCGAGCTGATCTGCTTCTCAAAGTCGTACGTGCCGGGAAGAAGCGGGACCCAGCCGAATCTGCCTTCCAATCCCCGTGCGACGGCGTTACGGTCCACGGCATGCGAATGCTCATTGGGGGTCTCTTGCTCGCTCCGACGTTGTTGCTTGGTGGATGCAAGGGTGGTCGAAAAACAGGTGTGAACGTGCCCATGTATCCGGGCGCCATGTTCACCAAGACGGGAAGCAAGCCGATCGGCGACTGCAGCTCCGTGTTCTTCCAGTTCTACTCGACGAATCAGGACGGTCGCATCGTCGGCAAGTGGTATACGGAGCAGCTCGAGAAGGATCCGGACAAGTGGGTCATGCCGGGCGCGCTGCCTACGCCTGAGGACGGCATGGCCATCTTTCGCACTGAGAACATGACACCGGGGATCGATCCGAGGCCGGTCGACTGCAAAAAGCCAGGTCGAACGGTCGTCGTTTCCTCGAACAAGGGGGGCGGCGAGCTCTGGCTGTTCGAGAACGTTCCGACGGTGAAGAAGTGATCAGCGCGTGCGTTCGATGAACGCACGTCCGCGCTGAGTGTCGGTGCGAACCCAGATTTCCGAAATCTGGTCGTGATACACGAGCGTGAACCGTTCCGGTGTGTAGCCCGGCGGAAACGCGGGATGCCACGCGACGACTACGTCTACGTTGGGTGATCGTCCATACACGGCCTCGAACGTGGGCCCGTTGGTGGGCGTCGAAAAATTCTCGTGAGGGCTCGAAGTCGCCCAATGATCTTGCATGGCTTCCTTCGAGAAGGTGCCTCGACCGTCGCTCGACACCGTCGCTTTGGGCCACAATCGGTAGAGCAGATAGCCGCCCCACTTGGGCTGCACGAAAATCCCGCCCTCGAATCGTTTGAGCACCAAAAAGTCGCTGGCCGCCTCTGGAAACTTGCCCTCGAGGATGGGTCGCTCGCCAAAAGCCGTTCGAACGGCGCGGCCGAAGGAGCCTCCGTAGAGAAACATGATCCGCGAGTGGTAGCCGACCGCGACGAGCGCCGCTGCGCTGATCGCGAGGATCGGATTTTTCACGCGATCGGCGATTGGAAGCCTGGCTTTCAGCGCGGGCACCGTGAACACCACTGCGTACACGGCGAACTCGACGAAGCGGAGCGCGCGGTGGGACAGCACCAACATCGCGAGGGCGAGCCCGATGCGATGCAGCCCAAGGGGCTCTAGGGTGCGCGCGAAGCCATGTCGTCCTTCTTCGAAGAGCGCGCGAATCGGCCCGGCGACGATCCACGCGACTGGGACGATCCATGCCGATGGGAACAGCCCGCAAAAGTAGTGTCCGGGGATCGTACCCACGCTCAAGTAGTGCCAAGTGGGTCGCCACTCCGGGATGAACACGTCGACCTCGCCGAGCAGCGTCACGATGTGGATCGAGGACCGCACGAAGTTCGGGGCGAGCACCGCGGCGATCGTGATGCTGAAAAGGAACAGGCCGGCGCGAGCGAGGTTGCGATTTTGTTCACTCGATCCGGCCCAACGTTCGATGAGGGCCGCAGCGGGCAGGCACGTGGAGGAGATCAAGAAGACGAGCGCGCCGCCCGAGTGCAGATTTGCCCAAAGGAACACGACGGCTGCGGTGACCGCGATCCGGGTGCGATCGAGCTTCTGCGGCCCGTCGAAGAGCCATGGAAAGAGCAACGTCCAGAAGAGGAGATTGAAGACGTGAGCCCGCTCTCGAAATCGGTCGGCATAGAGCACCACGTAGAGCGCCACCAAAACGAACGACGTGATGGCGGAGAAGCGGAGTCGAAAGCGGAGGCTCGCCCAGAACACGACGAACGCGATCCACTGGACGGCGGTGTGTGTATAGCGAACGAGGCCCAGGCCGCCGAGCCTTTCGAGCTGGAAGACGAGCAGACCGTAGAGCCACTCGAGGGTGGCCCATTCGCGCTCGGGTTCGATCGACGAGAGAATGTCCGTCGTAGGGATCGCGCGTGTCTCGGTGATGATTCGGCCGGTGACGATCTGCCAGAATACGTCGATATCCCAGATCGGGCGCGCCGCGTAGATAGCGACGAGGCCGAAAAACAGAGCGAGCGCCACGAGCTCGATCGTTCGGCGGACCGCATTCGGCATCGAGGGGGCGCTCGACGCTGGCATCGCCCGGGCCTTGGGTCAACGCAGCGACTTGACCCGCGGGCCGGGTGAGGGGACGATGCGCGTCACGTTCGGGCGCGGTTTCCCGCCGGCTCGAACGACAAAAGTCATGGCGTCGACGAAGAGGCGTGCTGCCGGGATTGCGCAAGAGCTCGAGGAGCTCGATGCCCCACTCGTAGCCGGGCCACAGAAGGGCCACAACCGAAGGCCTGAGCCGGTGGTGAGTGAGGACGAACCTGACGACTTGCTCGATCGGCCGGATGAAGACGATGACGAGTTGCTCGGTCGACGATCGAAGGCTGTCGACGACCTCCTCGGGGACGACGACGAGGCCGATGACTTGCTCGATAGGCCGAGTGACGGGGAGCTCGACGAGGACGAGGTGGACACGGGGGGCCTCGACCTTTCCGCGGGCGACTTCGAAGAGTCCACTCCCGTGGGTGACGATGAGCGTCCTTTTGAAGAGAAGACGAATGTCGAGGCCCTCGGCGACGTGGAGGAGGACGCTCAGATCCTCGACCAAGACGAGTTCGAATCGGTCGCCGGCGTGGTGCTCGATCCAGGTGAGGCCTACGAATCGCTAGAGGGCGACGGCCCTTCGACAGCCGTTTCAGGGTTGCCCGAAAACGAGAAAACCGGCCCGAAGACCGGCGCCAAGCTCCTCGATCCTGCGGACGATGAATTCGATCCGCTCCTCGATCCGTCGGACGACGACGATGATGCAGGCGAAGATCTCCTCGATCCCTCGGACGACGATTCGGGTGAGGCGCTGCTGGATTCTTTGGACGATGACGATGACGACGGCGCGGAGGTCGCGCTCGAGGTCGGCTCGGACGATGGTCTCGACGACGATGGACTCGACGACGGCATCTTGGCGCGGAGTGACGACGAGGACGAGGAGGAGATCCTTCCTTCAGAGCCTGCGCCCCGTCCTGCGCCAAAAGCGCGCTCGGTGCCGCCGGCCAAGAAGCCGCCGGAGCCCGAGGATGATGACGACGACATCTCGCTGCCGGACTCCGAACCGCCTGCGCCAAAGAAGCTGGCCAAGCGATCGGAGCCCACGCCTCCGCCCAAAAAGGCGGCCAAACGGGATGTGGACGAAGAGGTTCTTCCCGATTCCGAGCCACCTCCTCCAAGGCCGGAGCCCAAGAAGCCACAGAAGGTCGAGGCCCCAAAGGCCAAGCTATCCGAGCCGCCCAAGAAGCTCTCGGAGCCTCCAGTCGCCGTGCGAAAGAAGGCCGAGCCTTCCCTCGCTGCGGCGATGGCAGCGGCCTCCGACGCGGAAGGTGACGACGACGAGGAGGAGCCCAGCCTCGAGATGGACTCTGGCCTCGATGATGATTTGGATTTGCCGGAGGAGAGCGCCCCCAAAGCAGCGGCGCCCGCTGAGAAAGTCCCGGGAGACTTCCTCGACCTACCCATCGAGCTCACCGGCCACGAGGAAGGCCAAGTCGCCTTCGACGCCCAAATCACACCTCTCAAGGTCATGTTCGGATGCGCCACGCACAAGTCGAGCGGTTCGTTGCGGTTCAAAGGATCGGCGGGCGGATTCAAGCTCGACTACGCCGACGGTAGCATCGTCGAAGTCTTCACGAGCGTCGAGAAGCTCGATTTGCCGGCGTTTCTCCTCGACAACGAAGTCTGCGACGAAGAGACGATTCAGAAAGCAAAGAGATCTCTCGAGAACGAGCGAGCCGAGTCCCTTCAAGCGGCGATGATCCAACGAAACCTCGCTCCTGCCGCGAGTATCAATCGCGCGACGGTGCTCTGGGCCAAGAGTATCCTCGGTGAAGTCATCCGAATCGACAACGGGTCTTGCCACTTCACCGAAGGCAAAGTGCACACGCCGGCGGTCCCGCTGGCGTTCGGGCCGTGGCAGGCTCCGATCGAGGCGGTGCGCGCGGGCTTCTTGAAGCGAGACCTCGAACGGCGTCTCGCCCCGGTGATGGAGCAGGCAGCCAGCCTGAACCCAGCCTGTGAGGTCAAGCTGGACGACGTCGCCTTCCTCACTCCGGAGAAAGCGATCTTCGCGAGCGTCGACGGGGCAAAGACGATCAAGCAGCTCCTCGATTCGGTCAAGAGCGATCAGGCCCAGCAGATGAACGCGCTCCGCGCGCTCTTCGTGGCGATCGAGAGCACTCTCCTCGTCACCGGTTCGGCGCGTGACGTCGGCCAGATGACCAAGGCCAAGGAGATTCTCGAGCAATTCGAGAAGATCAAAGACGGAGACGAGTACGCCATTCTAGGAGTGCCGCGCAGCGCCAACGCCCAGATGATTCGAGCGCGGATCCAGGAGCTCAAGAAGATTTACGCGGCCGACCCCGAGGGTGAGACTCAGGCGCTCCAGGACGCCAAGGCTCAACTCTTTTCGCTGTTCGAGAAGGCGGTTCGTACTTTCAGCGCAAGAAAGGACGAGCTCGGCAAGCCGCGAGTCTTGGCGCGACCTGTGAGTGTCATGGAGAAGACCCGGACCGTGGTCGCCCGGGAAGGCTCCGCGCTGGGGGGCGATGCGGCTCCGGTCGTAGCGGTCGAAGACAACGCGACGAAGGCCAAAAAACTCTTCGACCAGGCCGAGGCGGCGGCGAAGAGAGGTTCCTACAAAGAAGCCTCCGAGAAGCTCGACAAGGCGAACGAGCTCGATCCCGATCGGAAGACTTTGTACAAGGTTCACCAGATTTACTACAAGTCGGTCTCTGACAAGACGGACCGGCTTGCCGCGGCGAAGGCTGGCGTCAAAGAAATCGAGACCGCCATGGCCACAGGGATGCAGGTGGCCGAGGGGTGGGTTCTGATCGGTCGCCTGTACAAATTCGCGCGGGAAAAAGAGTCTTCTGCCAAGGCCTTCGAGAAGGCGGTCGTGCTCGATCCGAACAATCAGGAAGCCAAGACCGAGGTCAACATGGCCCAGCGGCGTGGCCTGACTTCGGCTGAAGTACTCGCCGCAGGCTCCCGCGGACCGGCGGCGTCGGCGTTCTCTTTCCTCAAGAAGAAGATCGAGCAGACCAGTCAAAAGACCGGCATCAAGCTCCCGGCCTTCGACAAGAAGAAGGACGACAAGAAGAAGGACGACAAGAAGAGGCCGGTCAAGAAGCCCGACAGCAAGAAGGACGAAGAGGAGGACGACGATATCCCGTGAGTCCTCGCGCGCTCTTCGACGGAGTGACTTCCTTCGCCAAACCTAGTTATCGCTTCGGACCGAAATGCAAGACGGCACGCTGCTCCAACGGGCCTTCATGGTCTGGAGCCTCCTCGCCGCGACGGCGAGTCTGTTGGTCGGGTTCTTCGTCGGACCCGCCGCCGCCGCCATTCCCGTGGGGGCGCTCTTCGGCATCTTCGCCTTCGGAGTGATTTTTTCGAGCGGCCGCGCCTCGAGTCGGCAGGCCGCCCGCTCCGCCGTCGAGGCGCCGCGCGCCGAGTCCTCGAGCTCATCGACGGCATCCTTTCGAGCGATGGCGCCCCTCGTGATCGCCGCGGCGATCGTCAGGATCGTAGCGGCGGTCTTCTTGAACATGACCGGGCTCGCGCTCTCACTGGCGCCCGATAGTATCGGTTATTACTGGTACGGCCGCGCGATCGCCGGCGCGTGGAAGTACGGTCGTGTGGATCCATCCGCCATGGCTGGATACCAACCCATGTCGTTCTATCAGAATCTCAATGGAGTCACTGCCTACTTCGTCGGCGAAGCGACTCCTCTGACGTTGAGCACACTCAACGCACTCGTCGGTACGTTCGCCGCTTGGTTGGTGAGTCGGCTCGCGCTGGAAATGTATGGAGCGATCGCGGCCCGAAGGGCCTTCTGGTTGGCAGCGTTCTTTCCCTCGCTGATTCTCTGGACCAGCCTCAACCTTCGGGAGTCTTGGGCGTTCATGGCGGTCATGGGATCTGTGCTGTCGCTCTACCGACTTCGCGCGAAATTCTCCGTCCGAGAGCTCCTGTGGTTCGCCGCGTACATGAGCTTCCTACCCTTCATTCGTACTTACATGCTCGCGCTGGTCGCCGTGGGCGTCGTTGCGTCGTTCCTCGTGGTGAGTGTTCGGCAGCTCCCGTACGCGGCGGTCACGCTGCTCGTCGTCGCGCTGCTCCTCAGATCGGCGTCGGGGGCCTTCGAGCTCGACACCAACCTCGATCCCTACCGGCAGCTCGAGAAAATGCAGAGTATGAAGGCGGGTATGTCGAGCGGCGCGGCAGGTTATCACGAGGACGTCGACATCTCATCGCCAGGAGCTGCGCTCTTGTACCTACCGCTCGGGGCGGCCTACTTCTTGTTCTCTCCCTTTCCTTGGACCGTGAGTAGTCCGCGACAAGCCATCGCTGCCCTCGAGGCGCTCGTGTGGCTCTTCTTTTTCTTCGGCGCGTGCAGAGAGATCCTCCGCTCCGTCCGCACGAGGTTTCGTCACATCGTGCTCCCACTCATGGTCACTCTCGTCGTGACCGCGGCCTACAGCCTCGTGGAGGGGAACGAAGGCACCGCCTACCGTCATCGCTCCATGGTGCTGATCTTTTTCTTCGTTTTCGCCGCGGGTGACTATGCCCACAAGCGAATGAGTGGGCTCGGCGACCCTGGGACGCTCGCCGTACGGAGGGCCTGAGTCGTGTTCGATCGACCTTTGCAGAGACCGGCCGCTCTCATGACACCGACCTTCGAGGACGTACGAACGGCCCAGCTACGGATCTCGGGTCGTGTTCATCGAACTCCGGTCATCACGTCCTCGAGCCTCGATCACATGATGGGCGCCGAGGTTTTTTACAAGTGCGAGAACCTCCAGCGAATCGGGGCCTTCAAGTTTCGCGGCGCTTCCAACGCCGTCATGTCGCTGAGCGACGAGGAAGCGGCCAAGGGCGTAGTCACTCACTCCTCTGGAAACTTCGCCCAGGCGCTCGCCCTGTCGGCCCGGCTCCGAGGGATCCCGGCGCATGTCGTCATGCCCGAAGGCTCATCGCTGCCGAAGATCGAGGCCGTGCGTGACTTCGGTGCGGAGACGACCTTTTGCGCTCCGAACCTGGCTGCTCGAGAAGCGACCGCCTCCGCTGTGCAAGCACGCACCGGAGCGACCTTCGTACATCCCTACGACGATACTTTCGTGATCGCAGGGCAGGGGACCGCTGCGTTGGAGCTACTCGAAGAGTGTCCGGACCTCGACGCCGTGGCTGCGCCTCTCGGTGGCGGTGGGCTCCTCGCGGGGACCGCTCTGGCCGCCGAAGGCCTCGCTCCGGGTGCTCGAGTGATTGGGGTGGAGCCCTCCGCGGCCGACGATGCGCGACAGAGCCTGCTCGAAGGCCACATCGTCCAAGCCAGGAATCTGCCCACGATCGCGGATGGCCTTCGCACTTCGCTCGGGACGCTCACCTTCGCCGTGCTGAGGCGCACCGTGGCGGAGGTCGTGACCGCCTCGGAAGCGGAGATCGCCGCGGCCATGAAGCTGTTCCTTTCGCGAACGAAGCTCCTCATCGAGCCTTCGTCCGCGGTGGTCGTAGCGGCCCTGTTGGCGAAGCGGCTGGCGGGTCGAAGGATCGGAGTGATTCTCAGCGGAGGAAACGTCGATCTCGATCACCTTCCCTGGATTTGACGAATGCATCGGGACGCTCGGGCCGCTAGCATCCCGGTATGTCGCGTTTTTGGTTTGTGCTCGCGCTGATGGGTCTGACCCGTTGTGCGTGCGACGAAGATTCGAGCGGAGCGAGCGATGGAGCGGCCGCCGACGGACCGATGAGCCTCGACGGTGCGACCGTCGACGATGATGTGGGCCTTGGCGACGCCGCTTCGGCGGTCACGTCCCTCGAGCTCACTCCGGCGAGCTCGACACTCACCACGGACGGAGTCACTCCGGCGAGAGTCACTTACCACGTCGTGGCTCACCGAGCGGATGGATCGACGGAGGACGTGACTTCGACTTCGTTGTTCTCGACCATGCCCAGCCTTGGGACGTTTTCTGGCGCCGAGCTCAGCACGACCGACGCGGGTGAGACGGTCGTTCGGGCGACGTACCAAGGGGTCTCGGCGGACGCGAGCCTCCGGGTCGTGCTTCAGGCGCTCGTACTCGTCCCCGTCGCAGGGTCTGATCCGCTCCCCAACAATCCGAGCACGGTCGTCTCCGGGGCTCCGCTCGATCCGGCGCGCGCTCCCGCCGTAGTGTATCCAAACGACGGCGTGCTCATTCCGAACAACCTCGGAGCGCTCGAGCTTCACTTCCTTCCGGGCGCCGGCAACTCACTCTTCGAGGTCGCCCTCGAATCGCCGTTCGTGAGCGTCCGAATCTACACACGCTGCAACCCTTTGGCGAACGGCTGTCTGCTCACGCTCGACGGCGATGTCTTCAGAGGCGTGGCGATGGCCTCGCGCGGCGCTCCGGCCCTGCAATTGGTAGTGCGCGGAGCCGATGACGCGGGCTCTGGAGTAGGCGCCTCCGCGCCGCTATCCATCTCCTTCTCCGCCCGTCCGGTTCAGGGCGGACTCTACTATTGGACCACTTCCAACGGAACGGCCATCATGAGAGTCGACTTCGGTGAGTTGACTCGGCCTCCCGAGCGATTCTTCCCGTTCGCCGGCGACTCGGCTTGCTATGGGTGCCATGCCCTCTCGCCCAACGGGGAGCGGATGACACTCTCCCACGCTGGGCAGTGGCAAGGGCAACTCACTTTGCTGGAGGTCGGCTCCGGACAGATCGCGTTGACGCGTAGCGACGACCACCGCGAACAATTCCAGACGTGGGCGCCGGCATCCGACCGATTTGCCGGAGTCTTCGGAGACGGAGATCCGCCCGACACGAACATCCGAATCCGCGACGGGCGGACCGGCCTGGTCATCGAGTCCATACCCATAGGGAACGAGGTGACCCATCCGGACTGGTCGCCCCGTGGCGACCGAATTGCTTTCACGTGGGTGACGCATCACGAGACTTCGCAGCGTCCAGGCCGCGGAGGTCTCGGAGTCGTGAAGTACCAGGCGGGACGGTGGTCCGGCCCAGAGATGGTGCTCGCTCCGATCGACGGAAAGAACCGCTACACGCCGGCGCACTCTCCGGACGGCCGATTTCTCGTATATGCCGAGTCCACGTGTCCCCAAGGGTCCACCTACGAAGCGAGCTGTGACGGGGACGCCGACCCCTCCTCTAGAATCTTTGCGGTGACCTCGAGCCTCGCCTCACCGATAGAGCTGAGTCGTGTGAACGCGCCGGGCGCCGCCGACCACGGCGCCACGGACCTGTCGAACACTTTCCCGAAGTGGGCTCCGTTCGTCGACGAGCGCTTCCGGGATGGGTCTGGAAGCGTCACCTGGATCACGATCTCGTCGCGCCGCGCGTATGGGTTGCGCCAAGGCGGCGGAGATCAATGGCTTTGGATGGCGGCCGTGGACCCCGAGGCGGTCATGGCCGGACGGGACGGCAGTTACGCGGCTTTTGCACTTCCCTTTCAAGACTTCAGCACGTCCAATCATATGGCCCAGTGGGCTGCGCGTTTCGTGCCTACCCAACCCACGGACGGAGGCCCCGACCCCGGAAACGACGGAGACGGATCGACAGGGTCCGATGGCGGGCCCGATCCCGGCAATCAGGGAGACGGCGGTGAGTGCCTCGTCGTGGGTGACCCTTGCGACCCCGCCAGCGACCGATGCTGCACCGGCGCGGCCTGTCGATCGAACGGTCCGGGCGTATTCATCTGTCGCCCCGACTTGTGAATCGGGCTCGATTCTCCGTATTCTTACGGGCTGACTCAGCGTGTCACGAATCGGACGAGGCCCACCGCCGCGATGACACCACCGAGGATCCACAGGACCATCCAGAGCTTTTGGAGCGACGGTCGTTCGATCGGTGATGTGACCGGGGCGCGCTCCCGCTTCGTTTTGGTCGGCGCGCGCTCCCGATCGAGGTCGGGCGTTCGTTCGAGGTCGCCCCGGATGCCCTCGTCGACGAGCTTCCGCAAGCTCTCGAGCTCGCCGCACAGCTCTCGGAGGGCCTCCTCGGAGATCAGGAGCAGTCGAGCGTCCTCGAGCACGCGGAGAGTATCTGAGTGTTTGATCGACTGCATACACGCTCGAATGCCGAAGACCTCGCCGGCTCTCGCGTCGCGTTTGTTGGACTGGCCGCCGTGCTCGAAGCTCTCGACCTCCAAGCGACCGGACTCGAAGACGTACACCGACCCGGCCTCGTCGCCGGCCTGATAGACCGTGCTTCCCGAGGGCACTTCGATCGAGTTCATTCGCGCAAACACGGCGCGGAGCTCGTGCAGCGGGAGCGCCCTGAGTGCAGAGTGTCGGGTGAGAAAGGAGACGAGCGAGCGCACGTGCTCGCTGTCGGAAGCCGGCATTTTGCGATCGGAGGGTGCCTCGTAGCGAGTATGATTGGCGCCCCAATCGCCCTCGGGCTCTTCGTCGACCACGACGAGCGGGGCCATGGGTACGCTTTTGGGTGCTTCGATGACGGGCTCGGGGACTTCGACCTCGAATTGCACGGCTTTGACCGCGGCCTCGATCCGTTTGTCTTGAAGCTTACCGCGATCGATCGCCGACATCTCCTGAGTTGGGTGCGGGTCCTCGAGGAAGTCTCGATCAGTGACGGCGTCGGGGATCTTGCTGGACCGACTTGGGGGAGGGAGCTTGCTGGGGCGGACCGGGGCAGGGGCGACGACGGTTTTCGGGAGCGAAATGTCCGGGACTCTCGCAGAGTCCGTGGGGACCGACTCTTCGAAGCCGTCCTCGCTGTCGTCGCCGCTCACCACGCGATCGAGTCTACGCGCGATACGTGACGCGACCGAGGGTGATGACGGCTTCGCGGTTGACCGAGCTCGTGAAGTAAGCTTCGCCGCTGCCTACGCGCCAAAAGTCGGTCGCGATCGAATCTCCGGGAAAAACGGGTTTCGAGAAGCGACCCTCGAAGCTGACGAGTCGCTCCGGGTCCCCCTGACACAGGGCTCGCATGGCTGCGCGGCCTGCGTGGGCAAAGGTGCACAAGCCATGCAGGATGGGTTTGGGAAAGCCCACCCGGGTGGCGATGGCTGGATCCGCGTGAATCGGATTCATGTCGAAGGATCCCAGGCGGTACAAGAGCGCCTGAGTAGGCTGAGTTGCCATCTCCACGTGTTCGTCAGGCGCTTTTCCTTCAGGCGGAGCGTACGCTTTCGCGTCTGGTCCACGGGGGCCCCCGAACCCGCCTTCGCCTCGATAGAATATCTGCCACTCCGTGTCGAAGACCGGCTGATGGTTCTCGTCGACGGTCTTCGTCGCGATCACGGCCAGCGCGCCCTTGCCTTTGTCGTAGAGCGCCTCGACGGTCGCGGTCGTCGAGAGCGTACCGCTCGGGGGGATCGGCCGGTGGATCTCGAAGCGTTGCGCGCCGTGTACGAGCGTCAGCATGTTGCCACCGAGCGCGAGCAGAGACTCATGCAGGGGTGTGTAAGCGGGAACGACCGAGTAGCTCGGGAGGACTTTCGGACCGCGACCCTCGTACAGGAGGTCGAGCTCGTCGATGGTTGCGCCCGCTCCGAGCGCGTACAAGATGACATCCCGCTCCGAGTAGCGGTGGACCCGCGGACCAAAGGACTTACCGACGACATCGAGTTGAAACGCCACGATCTACCTCCAATTCGCGTCCAAGCGCGAGCTTGGCCTCGTACCGCGACCGCGCGGACGCGGCAATCCACGAATGCGAGAAGTCGCCCAACGGCTACTACCCCTTCGGTTGCGACTCTGGCGGGGCTGGAGTAGTTGAACGGCGTGCGTTCCCTCGCCGAGGCTTTGGAGACCTTCGAGCCGGTGATTGGGCTCGAGGTTCACTGTCAGCTCTTGACGGAATCGAAGATCTTCTCTGCTTCGTCTGCCCGTTTCGAGCCGCGTCCGAACCACGCGATCGACACGTATTGCATCGGACTCCCCGGCGTGCTTCCGAAGCTCAATCGGGCCGTGGTGCTGCTCGGGCTCAAAGCAGGCCTCGCGCTCGAGTGTCGAATTCGGCAGCAAAGTATCTTTGCGCGGAAGCACTACTTCTATCCGGACCTTCCCAAGGGCTATCAGATCTCCCAGTATGACCGACCGCTCGCCGAACACGGCAGGCTCGAAGTCGACACCGACGACGGCGACACGAGAGTCGTCTCCATTGTTCGTATTCACCTGGAGGAGGACGCCGGCAAGAACGTACATGACGAAGCGAGCTCCTTCACCAAGCTCGACTACAACCGATCCGGAGTCCCGCTCGCGGAGATCGTCACCGGTCCCGATCTTCGGAGCGCAGGTGAAGCTGCGCGAGCCTTTCGCACTCTGCACGGAATCCTCGTCGCCATCGGTGTGTGCGATGGCAACATGCAGGAGGGTTCACTTCGCGCGGACGCCAACGTCTCGATTCGGCCCAAGGGTCGCGAAGCTTTCGGCACGCGAACGGAAATCAAGAATCTCAACTCGTTTCGATTCCTGGAGCAGGCCGTGGAGTCGGAGATCCTCCGGCAGGCGCGCTTGGTCATCGAGGGCGGATCGGTGACTCAGGAAACTCGCCTCTTCGACAGCGTCAAGAAGGTCACACGGACGATGCGGAGCAAGGAGGAGGCGCACGACTACCGCTATTTTCCCGATCCCGATTTGCCTCCGCTCGACATCCCCGAGAGTTGGATCGAGGAGGCCCGGAGCTCTCTCCCGGAGCTCCCGAGGGCTGCAGCGCGGCGCTACCGCGAGCTGGGGCTTGGCGCTGAGGTCGCGTCCCTGTTCTCCGAGGACCGAAGAGTCTCCGCGTTTTTCGACCAAGCGATCGGGCACTGGCCTCTTGGCGCGGTCCCGATCGCCAATCTCGTCCGTGGCGAGATTCTCCGGGAGCTCAAGGACTCGGCGGTCGAGACACCCATTCGCATTCGGCCCTCCGACGCGGCCGAGCTGTCGCGAGCAAAGGAAGAAGGCCGAATTTCGTCCACCCAGCTGAAGAAGATCTTCGTCGCGATGTGGCACGAGTCGAAGTCCCTGGAGTCGACGCTCGCGGAGGAGGGATCGCAGGTCGCGGACTCGTCCACGCTCGAGCCCGTCGTTGCTGAGTTGGTGAGTGCTTTTCCAAAGGAACGTGTCGAGTATCAGAAGGGAAAGACCAAGTTGATCAGCTTTTTCATCGGTCAGGCCATGAAACGCACCGGAGGCAAGGCCAGCCCGGAGGTTCTTCGGGACCTCCTGATTCGGCACCTCGGAGGACCCACCTCGTGAGCTCCTTTTTCACCGTCCGATACTCATCGGGCAAAGTCACACTTCTCGATCAGACTCGGCTTCCTGGCGAGGAAGTTTATGTGGAGCTCGGAACGGTCGAGGACGTTGCGCGGGCGATCGAGACGCTCGTCGTCCGCGGTGCGCCCGCGATCGGCGTCACCGCCGCGTTCGGAATGGCGCTCGCCGCGCGAACTGGACACCCTTTGAACGAGGCTCACGAGCGGCTCGCGCGGACGCGGCCCACCGCGGTGAATCTATTTTGGGCGCTTTCGCGGATGAAATCCAAGTGGTCGCTGGGCGTCGAAGCTCTCGAGCGAGAAGCCCAACTCATCTACGACGAAGATGCCGAGGCTTGCCGCAAGATCGGCGAGCTCGGCCAAGGGTTGATTCCCGACGGCGCCACCGTCCTTACGCACTGCAATGCCGGCGCGCTGGCCACTTCCGAGCACGGCACGGCGCTCTCGGTGATTCGCGCGGCGCACCGGGCCGGAAAAAAGATCAGAGTCTTCGCCGATGAGACTCGGCCGGTGCTCCAGGGAGCCCGGCTGACCGCGTGGGAGCTCATGAAAGACGGGATCGACGTCACGATCATTCCGGACGGGGCAGTAGCCCATTTTCTCGGTCGAGGGGTTCTCGATTGTGCGGTCGTCGGCGCCGATCGAATCGCGAGGAACGGTGACTTTGCGAACAAGATTGGGACGCGAGGTGTGGCGTGCCTCTTTCGGGCGCACGACCGCATGCTTTACTGCGCCGCGCCGTGGTCCACCGTCGACCTCGCGCTGGCGAGCGGGGACGAAATTCCAATCGAAGAGCGAAGTCCCGACGAAGTCACGACCCTCGCGGGCGTGCGGGTGGCTCCCGTCGGTGCCAAGGCCCGAAATCCTGCGTTCGACGTCACGCCTGCCGGTTGGATCGGCGGCATCGTCACGGAGCGAGGATTCACTGGCAAAGACGTTGCTGCCGGTTTGGCCCGGCTCGCGGAGGTCGAGTGAGCTTGAGAACCAACTGGCGGCGGGGAGACCGATTCCTCGTCCGCTACAAGGACGAGTCCATCGTGGTGGTGGACAAGACCGCTCCGCTGTTCACGGTGGCGCCGCCGTCGGGTAAAGGTCCCGACCTCATTCGGCTGCTTCGTGAGTTCTTCGGGCCTCGGCGTCGTTCGCCGCTGTTCGTCGTGCACCGGCTCGATCGGGTCGTGAGCGGCCTCCTGGTCGTCGCCCGAACGAAGACCGCCTTCGATCGTCTCGTGGACCAGTTTCGTATTCACGACGTAGAACGACGGTATTTGGCCGTTGTCCGCGGCCGATTGGAGCGCGAGGAGGGCACGTACGAGAGTCAGCTCACGGTCGACCCCAGAACTCTCCGAATGTACTCGGACCCGGAAGGAGAGAAGAGGGCGGTCACCCACTACCGGGTTCGCGATTGGCTTCCCAGCGCGACGCTCGTCGACGTGGAGCTCGAGACGGGCGCTCGAAATCAGATCCGCGTGCACTTCGCGGAGGCTGGGCACCCGCTGCTCGGAGAGCGGAAGTATCTCGACGACGAAGATCCGGACTCGCGTTCCGTGCAAGGGCGGGAACGAATCTTTCTGCACGCGAGGGTGCTCGGCTTTCGCCACCCGACGTCTGGTGAGCACATGCGGTTCGAGTCTCCTCTTCCGCCAGACCTCTCGAGGTGGCTTCGAAGCGTCTCTGTTCGTCGTCGCCGCAGGGCCCGGCGATGATGATTTGGGCCTTTCTGGGTCTGGTCGTTTCAGGCCCAGAGAATTCGAGCCCGCCGCTACCGATCCCTCCCCGACCCATTTTGGTGACGGTCGACGACTTACCGCTCGTCGACCCCGATCGTCACCCCAAAATGGCCGATCGCAAGCAAATCACCGAGGAGATGCTCGCGGCGCTGGCCAAGCATCGAATCCAGGCGGTAGGTCTCGTGACGTTCTCGAGGGTTCGGTGGGGCGACGAGGCGCTCTTGACGACCTGGATGTCTGCTGGCCATGAGCTCGGAAATCATTCGTTCGCCCACCTCGACCTCGCGGCGACTTCCACAGAGACCTATATTCTGGACATCGAGCGAGGGAGGGCCGCCCTCGAACGCGTCACTGGGAGACCCATTCGGTTTTTTCGCTACCCATTCCTCTCCGAGGGTGAGACCGAACCCAAGCTCGTCGCGGTTCAAGAGTACCTGACGCGATCCGGTCAGCGGTCGCTTCCCGTGACGATCGATGACCAAGACTGGTCTTTCGAGCCTCGATATCATGGCCTGCGTACGATCGACGGGAAGCTCCCGCCCGACAAGGAGGTCGCCGATCGAGCTCTCACGGAGGAGTATCATACGAGCCTGCGCATGGCCGTACGGCACCACGAGCGAAGGGGGGACGACCTGCTCGGCCGACGCGCGCCTCAGATCTTGTTACTCCACGGAGGCGAAGTGAGTGCGAAGAACTGGGACGGGTTGTTCACCTGGCTGGAGCAAACCGGGCACCGTTTTGCGACGGTCGACGAGGTCCTCGCCGATCCGGCGTTTTTGGACCCCGACGGCTCGAAGTTCGTCGGCCAACTCGGGATATCGCTTTGGGACCGAATCCGAGTGGTCCGTCGAGATCGGGCGATTCGGCAGGAGATTTCTGGGTTGCTCCAGGATCAAGTCAGCGCCTGGAATCGAGGTGACGTTCGGGTCTTTTGCTCGGCCTACACGGAGGACGCAACGTTCGTCTCTCCGGCCGGACTGACACGCGGCCGCGCGGGGATTCAGGAGAGGTACTCGAAGAAGTACTCGACCAAGGAGCTCATGGGGACCCTCTCCCTGCGTACGATCGAAACACGGCTTCACCAGGGGTTCGAGGTCTCTCGATTTGGAGACGCCGAGCCAAGCCGAGTGCACGGAGCGACGGCGGTGCTCGAGTGGAAGCTCGAGTACCCATCGAAGCCCGCCGCCAGCGGCTGGTCACTCATCACGCTGATTCCGACCGCGACCGGGTGGCGCATCACTCAGGACGCCTCGATGTGAACCCATGAGATACGCGGCTTCGCGGCGTATGTCTTTCTCTAGGTGAGCGCTTCGTGCTAGCCCAAGTTGTGTCGTTCAGACAGGGGCAGCTTCGTTGTTGGTTGTTGGTCGTGCTCGTCGCTTGTTCGTCGGAGTCGGTATCCAATCCCGACGTTGGCGCGGGGCCGGTCGATGCGGGCCCGATCGACGCAGCCGAGTCGGGGATGGACGTTGGCGTCCTGGATGCGACGAGCGTCGACGCTGGGGCTCTTGATTCGGGCGTGCGTCCGCTCGATCCGGTCTGGGTCTCGTCGGTGGGTGTGCCTCCGACGGATCCGGACGATCGCTGGGGCGCCGAGGCGGTGGTGGCTGGCGATCGAATGATCTTGTTCGGAGGGTCGCAGTATCCGGCTGGGGACGTGGCGCGCGAGCTGTGGTCGCTCGACTTGGGCACGGAGGCTTGGGCGCCGCTCGCGCTCGACCGGGCTCCGGCCGCTCGCTATTGCCACTGTCTGACCTTCTTGCCGGACCAGGAGCAGGTCCTCCTCATCGGAGGGCGTGATGGAGGCGGCCCGTTGCCGCGCGGCGCATGGACTTTCCACGTCCCAACTCAGACCTGGCAGGCCATCGGCGGGACGGTGCCGGCGGGGGTCATCGGCTGCGGAGCGGTCTGGGTACCTACTCATCCAGACGGACCACGCGCGGTGGTCTTCGGCGGCGGAGGTGCCTCTGGCTTCGATCGGCTCACGTACACGTACGACCCGGAGCTTCGTGAGTTTCAGACCGTGCGAACCTCGAGCTCGCCGCCGGTTCGCCAAGATGGGATGATGACCTTCGACCCGACTCACGGCGGACGGGTGCTCCTGTTCGGCGGATCGAGCCGAGTGTTTCCGCCTGAGACTGCGGAGCCGCTCGATGACTTGTGGGCCTTCAATGGGATCGACTGGGCACGAATTCCGGCCACCGGTCCGCGCCCGAGCCCGAGGAGGTACGCAGCCGACGCGTTCGATACGAATCGCAACGAATGGGTGCTTTTCGGAGGCACGGAGGAGGTGGGCGATTTCGGTGATTTGTGGGTCTACCACGCGGATTCGGAGACCTTCGAGGAGCTCACTTTCAGGTCCGAGTCCGGAACGGGTCCGTCCGCTCGAGCGTTCGCCAGCTTCGTATACGATTCGGCGAGAGATGAGTTCCGGCTGTTCGGAGGGTTTCAGCAACCCGATTTTCGGGCGCTCGTCGACGGGTGGACTTTGCGTCTCAGGCCCTGATCGGTCGGAGGCCACGGGGGCGCTCCCGCGGCCCAACGCCGGTGAGGGGCCGGCAGCGAACCCTCGTTGACAGGCAGGCGCGCCCTGTTGCAACGTCGCTCGACCACGAGACCCCGTAGCTCAGTTGGATAGAGCGACGGTTTCCTAACCCACCCGGGGCGTTTATTCCAGCCAACGAAAGCTAACAGAAGGTTCGGAAATCGTTGGGTTTTCTCCATAGCTTCGCGATGGTCGGTTTAGCTGGTTTTGACTCGTTTTTGCTCATTTTAGGCACAAATTCGGCACAAGCTCGGCACAGTCGTTGGAGCACATACGGAATGAGTGCGGGATCTGGGTGCGGCGGCTTGAAGGGAGTGCAAGCCACCTGGAAAGTGCTCGGACCGGACCGAAGGTGTGGGCGGTCCAACAAAGGCCCTCGGGTTACTCAGCTTTCGGTTACTCAGTGCAGCCTTTGTCGCCTTCGCGTCTTCGCAGGCCTTCCGTCAGATCGGCGATCCGAGTGATCCCGCTGAAGGCGACACTTTTCAGTGTTCAGAGGGCAACGACCACTCCCAGCCCCCGAGCCCGAGCTTCCGCTTGGAGGCACCGATGCGCTCTCGAGCCCGTTGCACCATGCGCTCGGGGAACCCGTTCTCGCGTCCGGCCTTGAGCAAGTCTTTCGCCATGCGGGCCCGGTTCGGAGCGTCCTCGAGCTCGGCGAGGAGCCATTCGGCTGCGTCCTGTGTTGCCCCGGCCGTCTCTGCGGTTCGGCCAAGAGCTCGGCGGCGCTGTAGGTCCCATCGGCGAGCCACTCGACCTTGGTCACGTCTCCCACGGGCACGAGCCGGAAGCGCTTCGCGGGCAAATCGTCCGGGCCCGCGTTGCTCTTGAGCTGCTTCACGACGCGAGCCTTCGGGTCGCGGGGATCGCGGGCCACGAGGAGCTCGCACCTCGAGGCGCCAGTGAGCCCGATTGAACCCATGCCGCGGTAGAGCGCTGGCCCTTCGGTCCCTTTCTTCATGTGCCGCACGAAGACGATCGCGCAGTCGAAGTCCTGCGCAAGCTTCGCGATCGGAGCAAACACGCCGCGGACGTCTTGGTCCCGATGCATGTCGCACGAAGCTCCGAGGAGCGCGGACAACGGGTCGAAGATCACCAGCGACGGCCGGAGCCGCTCGAGCACGAGCGCCAGGGCGTCGAGGTCTCTCGGGAAGCTCGGCGGTCGTGAGTAACCGTCCTCGGGGAGCTCGAAGAGCCACACCTTGGAGACGTCGGCGCCGGCGGCGTCGAGCCTTGGTCGGATGGTGTCGGCCGGATCGTCTTCGAGACTCACGAGCACGACGTTCGCGGGCGGGCCGAGATCCTCACCGAAGAGTTGCTCGCCACGAGAGACCCGGGCGGCGAGCTCACAGGTCAACGTTGACTTCCCGAGGCCCGGATCTCCGGTGAGCAACGAGAGAGCGCGGCGCGGGATCCAGTCCTTCACGAGCCAGTGCTTCGGCTCGGGCTCGATGTCGGCGAGCTGCTTCATCGTGACCGCGGGCTCCCGCTTCTTGCCCCGAGATCCCGAGGCAAGCCAGCGCTTCGCGTCGTCGGAGGGCTCGGGCATGACGGCTTCTCCGCCCCAACCTTCACGGCGAAGGCGCGCGAGGACTTCACGGGCCGCGTCGAGGCTGTCTTGCTTGGTCCGCCATACCGAGGCCTCGAGCTTGCCTCCGTCGCGGGCCTGGCGTGCTTCCTCGAGCGCCCAACGGACGTCAGAGAACAAGTCCGCAACGAGAGAGGCGAGCTCTTCCATCGCGCGCGGATTTTTTGGTGTGCTCATCGCACGGGCTCCTTCGTGGTCTGGTAGATGGAGCGGAGCGCAAGCCGCTCGATCTCGTCGAAGAGCCAGGCCTCCCGGTCCGCAGAGTTCGCAGGCATACCGACGATCGCTCGGGCAACGAGGGCGGCGGGCTCGGGGTTCTTGGGGTCGAGCTCGGCGGCGCGCGCGATGAGGCGGGGCAAGAGCGGCTCGCTGCGGCGGCTCACGCGGCCACCTCGAGTCCAGGGCCTTCGTCGCCCTCTTCGGCGAGGTAGCGTGCGAGCGCTCGGACCATCCGCTGGCGGGCGATCTTCCTCGAACGGACGGGGAGCTCGGCTTCGTACCCGAGGCGCCACGCCGCGATCATGCGGACGGTGTCCCGGTCACCTCGGGCCCAAGCGTCGCGGACGAGCCAGGAGAGCGCGGCTTCTGCATCGCGTCGCGTTTCGAGGCCTTCATCGTGGGTCGCGATGAGCTCGAGAGCGAAGCTCGGCGCGCGCGGAAAAGCGGCGAGGTGCCTGCGCTCCGTCGTGGCGAGGCTTCGGATCTTCCTGCGAAGGACGTGCTCGAGGCTCACTCCTTCGGGCCACGCGGCGCCCGAGTAGAGCGCGGCGATTGCCTCTTGCACTAAGTCTTCCGGGCCTCTCGAAGCGTCGAGCGCACAACGCGTGTGCATGTAGACGGCGAGGCGCCGGAGGCTCGGAAGGAGCCGCTCGAGCTCGGCAGGGTCGATGGGTTGTCGTGGAGCGCATTGGGTTGGAGGCCTTTGCATACGTGCAGACGTCTCATATATTTCAGCGGTCTGCAATGCTGTGAGAATCTAGATTCCTATACGCGAAGGAAAACAAGGTGTTGGCGATGTTTGCAAGCTCTTCAATCTGCTCTAGCGTGTCGCAGATGGCTGCGAAGCGAGGACCTGGACGGCCTCCTACAGATCGGGTTCGGGAGAAGATGACCCTCTACCTGGATCCCGCGTTGCGTCGGGCGCTCAAGGTCTACTGCGCCGCGCGCGACGTGGAGTTGAGCGACGCGATCGCAGATGCTTTGACATTGTTCCTCCGTGCGAATCAGGCGGACGCCATAGCGTCTGTCACGTTGCCCGAATCGTCGAAGCCCACGAAGAAGCGGACCACCAAGAACAAGGCCGAGGGCTCGGAGCCCGTCAGTTGATCTCGGGATCCGACTCGAGCAGGAAGTCGTAGCCGACGTCGCGGAGAGTGAGCCCCAGTGGCGCGACGACGGAGCGAACGACGGTTGCGGTCATCTCGTCGCCCTCGGCACAGACCGAGACCGAGCGCTTCGTCGTTCCATCCGGCATCTTCCGCTCGATCACGATGCGGCCAGGTTGACGTAGAACCGTACATCCCTGGTCCTCGAGCTCTGCGAGGATGTCGCGGAAGAATACGCCCGGCTTGAACCTCAGCGGGACCAGAGCCGGACTTCCTTGGCGACGGCGTCAATCATCCAAGCCGGGGTGACGGACTCGTGCCGTTCCGGCTGCCGACTCCCAAATCGGGCCTCTTCAAACATCCGGTGGTAGGCCTCTGGCGCGGGACCAAGGCGCTGAAGCGGAGTCTCTCCGTTCTCGAGATCCACGACGATGTTGGCGTCGAGCGTGGCGAAGAACGCGGTCAAGGCCTCGGTGAGCGAACGCCCTTGTGCGGCGAGGTCATGCTCAAGGCACTGGACGACGTAGTACGGACCTTCCTGGAAAACGACGACCCGAACCTCGATTCGGACGGTGGCTGCGCCAGATGTCACGGTTCGAGAGTAGGTGTCCCGGCACATGTTCACAAGCCGGGTGAACGCTAGTCTGGCTCGGCGTTTGGCCTAGGCTTCGATCCCGAGCACGCGGGCCACGGCTTCGGCGCAGGCCTTCGCTTCTTCACCCGAGCGCCACGACACGCCTGCGGCGACCGATTCGCCGTTCGCGTCGAGCACGATCCAGTCCCACCAACGAACGAGGTCCTCGGGCGGCCCGAGCTCGCGATTGTCCTTCGGCGTGACCTCAAGGGCGTAGCTGCCGAGCTCGGCGACGATCGAGCCGTCGGCGAGGGTCCACTCGATCTTGCTCACGGACTCAACCATACGGCCTCGCCGACACCGAGAGGACCACGGCGAGCGGACCCTCACGAATCACGCGTGCCGTGATGTCGATGCGCTCGGAGCGGCGGCGGAAGCGCCATCGCTCGGGAGTCTCCGTGTCCCCCTGGACCCGCACGGCCTCGAGCAAGAGGAGCGTGAGCTCGCGTCGAGCCGATTCTTCCCCGTCAAGGCGTTCGTCATGGGTTCGTGCGCTGGCGGCCAGGTACGATCGAGCAGCGGTGAGGGTGACGAAGACCGTGCCGATCTCCGAGAGCCTCTGGCGCGCAGTCATGGCAGCACCCTCTCGATCTCTTCGGAGCCGGCCTCGTAGAGGTAGACCGGGCGCCCGAGCCGAACAGCGATACGCTCGGCCGCGTCGTGAGCCTCGGCCTCTTGGAGGCCCGTCGTTAGCCGTGTTCCGTGTTCGTCGTCCACGGACCATTCGGCGCATTCATAGGCTTGTTTCGTGTTCATGGGATGGCCGACAGCCTCGCGAGAGCCTCGAGCTTCGCGGCGCGTTCCAACGCGGCCTTCGTCTTCACGGCTTGCTTGCCCTCGAGTTGCTCACGGCATCGACGAGTGAGCCTCGCGACCCACTCGGGGAGATCTTCGGCTCCGTAGGCCTTCACTGCTTCGAGCGGCGTCAACCTCTTCTCGTCGGCGGTCCACTCGTCCCCCTCACCCTGCCACTTCGACCACGATCCCGAGTAGGTGAGTCGGACGAGCGAGCCGTCCACTCGGAGGAAGAGTGCGGAGCCCTCGAAGGATCCGCGGTTTGCGGACGGGTGATCGAACGCGGGCCCGGGCTTGTCGCGGTCGAGGCAAACGCCGGCCCAGTCCGCGCGTTCCTCCGTCGTGTCGGTGGCGACGCTCGAGACCCAACGGGTGCAGCTCGAGACCTTGGGGCGGTAGCTGATGGCGCGCAGGCCAGGGCGGATCGTGGCGATGACGGCCTCGAACAACCGTGCGGCCGCGGCGCGTTCGGCCTCGAAGGCGGCGGTTTGCTCGGCGTGCTGCTCTGCGGTCTTGGTGGCGAGCTCGCCAAGCGCGGCGAGATCGATGACGGACTCGTCGCAGGTACCAAGCCCCTGCGCAGGCACAAGTTCGGACATGGGGAGCCTCCTCGGCTTCGCGTCGAGCCCTCCTCGGGTCGACGGCCGGCGAGCCGGCGGGAGACAATGCGCGGGTCGCAGGTACTAAGCCCCTGCGCAGGCACGGGTCAGTTGGCGAACAGAGATCCCGACCGATCAAGATCTCGGGGGGACGTCGGGGAGTGATCGCTGATGGGCTGCTCTTGCGGAATCTCGAAGATCCGGCCTCCGACGGAGCGGAGCACGCGCGAGTGGATCCCGCGGCTCACGGAGACGCAGCGATCGAGCGGCCCAAGGTCCGCGATTGCGACCCCGAGGGTCCGGGCGATCTCGCGGTCACCGAGGCTGAAGGGGGCTCGCCGGATCGATTCGAGTTGAGCCTCGAGCATCTTCGCGTCACGAGCGAGCTTGTCTTCGTTGCGGGCGAGCTCGAGCACGGAACGAGGGAGCGTCGTCGGCGCGATCGCGACATCGAGCCCGAGCGCTTGTCCGGCCTCGTGTGCCTGCCGCTGTAGGTCCGCGCGAGCGACCCGCCCTTCTTCGACGCGTCGCTGGATGTCGCCGATCGAGCGAATCATCGCTCGGCGGCCCTCCATCGCGGCGGAGACTTCGGGGGCCACGTCCAAATCAATGAAGCGAACGGGTGCGGGCCCGAGGTCGACCTTCCGGCCGTCCACGCGGCGGCCGATGGTGCGTCCTTCCTCGAAACGGATGGATGCGATTCGCTCTGCGGGCGATCCGTCGGAGAGTCCAAGGGAGCTCGCGGCGATGTCCGCTTCGGCGGGCGAGACGGCGTCGATCTGGCGATCGAGACTCTGGAGGCGTCGCTTGGCGTCGGCGAGCTCGCCACGGGCCACAGCGAGGGGCCTTTCGAGGCGCTCGCAGGTTGCGCGACAGTCGTCCACGGCCTGCGCCGCAGAGGCGCGGGCGACGGCGAGCGATGCGATTCGGGGGTCGGTCTTCATTCGGTGCCTTTCATTCGACGGAGCCGCCGAGCGCGAGGATTCGTTCCTGCACGCGCGCGGCGAGGTTTCGGAGCGCGAAGCCTGCCAGGTACGCGTTCGCTCGGTACCGGAGGCCGGGGTTCTTCGGCGCGTTCGCGTAGCGGTCGAACCTGGCCTGCGCCGCTACCATCGCGGCCTCGAGAGTGGCGATCATCGCTTGGCCCTGCGCGATGGTGGTGATCTCGGGATTGCCGACCGGGCAGTAAGGCTCGCCTGGCGTCAGAGCGTCCGGGTTCTGGTGCACGTAGATCGTCATCGGCCGCCCTCGAGTTGAGCGAGCGGAACTCGAGAGCCATCGCGCATGACCGCGAACCCGTCGAGCGTGACCGACACGACCGCCTCGCAACGCTTCGCAAACGCGGGGTCGATTCCAGGCCAAAGCCGAGCGAAAGCGCGGTCGACTTCGGCGGTGTTCACGCGCGGCTTCTTCTTGCGCAAGGGCCGCCCCGGTTTCGCGATGATGAGTGTCATGGGTGCCTTCCTGAGAGGACCTCGGGCGTCCGTGTCCACGGAAACACGGGCGCCCGAGGGCTTGGGTCCCTCGCGCGACGATCGCGAGGATTGGTGAGTTGCGTTCATCGAAGGACGGGAACTCCGGCCAGTCGGCGCTCGACGGCGACGAGGCCTTCATCGATCACGAGGCGGAGGGCCCGCGATCTTGTGGCACTATGCGTCCCGGTCTCTCCGATTTGCGCTCGGATGTCGGCGTCGAGGAGCTTGGGGACGATTCCATCGATCCGTTCGAGCGCATCGGCGTCGATCGCTGCGGAAATCTGGACCTTCCTCGGGGCCTTTTTCGAGCGAGCCATGGTCGCATGGTGCTGCTTCAAATTTGGTTGATCAACCAAGATTTGATGTCCGTTGCGCGGCAAGGCTTTCCATGAGCCGGACGGGATCGAGCTTCAGGGCAACGAGGGTCCGACGGAGCTCGCCTCGACACTCGGCGCGGGCGTCGAGGACTCCGAGAAGCCGCTCGGAGCGGTCCACGAGCACGGCGGGTGACTCGGGCTCGTCCTCGTACGTGGACTCTTCGGTGAGGCGCGCAGAGGCCTCCACGAGCGCGACGGTGCACGCGGCGAGAACCTCGGCGGCGGCTCCGCTTCGGAGGGTGGAAGCGTCGGCGAGGCCTCGGGCGAGATCGTCAGCGATCAAGTAGATCATCCTCTTCTTCGCGTTCCTCGATGAGGCCCAAGGACTCAAGGTTGCGTCGCTTCGCACTGGCGATGGCCGAGAGTTGCTTCCGCTCTTCGGGAGTCGCTTTGCCCCAGCGGGCGACGAGGTGAGCTGCTGCGATCTCGAGGCGCTGGACGTCCAAGGCGAGCGTCTCGGAGGCAATCGAGTGCTTGAGCCGGGAGAGTTTCACGAGCTGCACAGCGAGATCCGGTGCGGGCTTGGTCGGATCCAGCGGATCTCGGGGGAGCTTCAGCCCGGTCTGAGCGAGACGCTTGCGGTCGTGGCTAGGCGCCGGGCTCCGATGTACTGGATTCGTTCCAGCTCTCTCTGATTC
>CAYXDO010000144.1:0-30202 GCA_964463485.1 uncultured Myxococcales bacterium
TTCGCGTCCAAAGTCTTGCCAGATCGTGCGCGAACTTTGGGAGAAAGAGACTATTGTCGGTTCGGCGCTCAGCTTGCCCGGTGAAGGACTCTCGCCGATCCTGAAGCTTCTCGAGGAGAGCATGCGCAAACCGATGGCGGGCCAGCCGAGGTCGCCCGATATCGTTCGCGTCGCCGACGCGGAGCTCGCGGCGGCCCTCCGGGTTCGGTTTCCGGACCGCTTCCAGATCGTCCTCGGACCCACCCCCGAGCTCCACGAAGTCGTGGACCTCATGCGAGATCACTTCTCGAGCGATGAGCCTGGAGTCCCAGAGTATCTGGATTCAATCGCGCCCGAAAAGATCGCAGCGCTGCATCGCGCCGCCGCGAGACTCTATCGAGCGGCGCCTTGGCATATCGCTCCGGGAGATCAATCGGTCGTCACGGCCGACCTCGAGGCGGCGGGGAGTAAGGTGACACGTCCAGCCCCATCGAAGGCATGAACGAGAAGGCTCGTCTCGAACCGACGGGACCCGCATTGATTCAGGGGTGAGGCTGAGTTCGTGAGCTGGTGCTCGAAACGACGGAAGTTCGAGTGAGTCGGGGTCTGGGCGCCTAGAACGCCAAACAGGTCGAGCTCGCAGGCTCGAGAGTACTCGAAGTTGGGGCGAGTATTGTCTTTTCGTGTTCCTGCTGGTCTTGCTCGCGCTCGAGATTCTGACGAAATTCGCGGGCTCACGGCCCGATCGGTGCTCTAGGAGCGCGCCAGGGTCGCGAGTCGTTTCGGGGCGCCGCGGTTGTGGTCTCGGCACGCTCGTGGCAGCGTGCCGCATGGCTGAGTCGGTGCTCGAGCGTCGTCTTGGGATGAAGGAGGCGACGGCGCTCAACGTGCTCAATATGATCGGCGTGGGGCCGTTTATCACGCTGCCACTTCTGTTCACGGCGCTTGGGGGCCCGCAGGCGCTCCTGGGTTGGCTTTTTGCCTTTGTCGTGACCGCGGCGGACGGGCTCGTTTGGAGTGAGCTCGGCGCTCGCTACCCCGAGTCCGGCGGCACCTACGCGTATCTGCGGGAGGCCTACGGCTCGCGCTGGGGCCGCCTCGCCTCTTTCCTCTTCATCTGGCAGTTCGTGTTCAGCGGTCCGCTCGAGATCGCTTCCGGCTACATCGGATTTGTGAGTTACCTCGGCTACGTCTGGCCTGACAAATCGCCAATTCAGAACGCGGTCGTCATCGTGTCCTTGGGTCTGCTCAACGTCTTTCTTTTGTTTCGAGGGATCGGGCAGATCGGACGGATTACACTCATCCTCTCCGTCGGAGTGATCGCGACTATCGCCATCGTGCTTTTCCTCGGCGTGCTCGGCTTCGATCCGAAGCTCGCGTTCGATCTTCCGGAGGGCGCTTTCACGCCGAGCCTCGCCTTTCTGCTCGGTCTCGGCGCGGCCTCCCGCATAGGTGTGTATGACTATCTGGGCTATTACAGCGTGTGTTACGTGGCCGCCGAAGTCCGTCAGCCCGAGCGAGTCCTCCCCCGATCGATCCTCGGGAGCTTGGTCTTCGTTGCGCTCGTCTACGTCGGCCTGAGTTTGGCCGTGTCCGGGAGTGTGTCCTGGCGCGAGTTCGTGCCCGCCTCGGAGACTCGTTCGGTGTCCGACTTCGTCGTGTCCGTGTTCGTGGAGCGGACGGCAGGGAAGACGGCGGCACAGATCTTCACCGCTTTGATTCTGTGGACGACGTTCGGCTCGGTCTTCGTGCTGCTCCTCGGCTACTCGCGGATTCCGTTCGCCGCCGCCCGCGACGGGGTGTTCTTCGCGCCCTTCGCCAAGCTCCACGCGGTTCGAGGCTGTCCGAGCGTCTCCCTCGTCGTGCTCGGCCTCATCGCGATCGCCGCGGCGTTTTTTCCGCTCGATGCCGTGATCGGCGCGCTCCTCACGACTCGAATCTTGGCGCAGTTTCTCGCGCAGATCGGTGCGGTCGTCCTGGTTCGTCGACGGGGAGGGGCGATCCCGTTTCGGATGTGGTTGTATCCGGTTCCGTGTGTCGTCGCGGCACTCGGCTGGGCGTTTCTGTTTGCGACCACGGGATTCGATGTTCTGTTGTCGGGCGTGATGGCGTTGGTGCTCGGCCTCGTCGCCTTCCTGGGTTGGTCGTGGCGCGCTGGCGCTTGGCCATTCGGCCAGAGTCGGCACTCGTGAGTGTTCTCTGAGGACTCTCGTCGACGGGGACGCTGGCGCTGGCGGCGGCGGCGCGGCCGGGCTACGATTGCACATGCTGAAGTGCCCAAGGTGTGAGGGGCAGATGGTCGCCCGAGGTGGGCCCGGAGGTATTGCCGTCGACGTTTGCCGCGCGTGTGAAGGGACCTGGTTCGACCAAGGTGAGCTCGGCCGTGCGGTGCGGGAAGCTCAGGACGACGTCACGAAGCGGAGATTTTCGACGCCCGACCGCGACACGTCCGCGGAGCTCCGCTGCCCCCATTGTCGAAAGACGATGAATCGGCAGAGCTTTGCTCGCACCGGCGTCATCATCGACCTCTGCCCAACTCATGGCGTGTTTCTCGACGCCGGGGAGCTCGAGCGGATCGCGGCCGCGCTCGATGACGAGCCCGCTTTGCCCATGTCGACCAAAGGACATCAGGCGCGCGTCGAGTCGAGCGGCGCTCGTAGCCTGGACGGTCCAGCTTCGAGTGAGTCCCTCGAGCTCGCTCGAAAGCCACCGAAGAAAGTCGTGGGCCCCAAGTCGTTCGAACCGCCTCCACATGTTTCCGGAGGCGGACGAGATTTGGGCGCCGTCGATCGGGCTTCGGCGATTTGGCACGCGTCGAGGGCCCGACAAGAGAGACAGAGCCGTAGGGCTCAGAGGACTCGGGGCTTCTTCGATAGCGACGATCGGACCGACGTCGTCGACACGATCGTGACCCTCTATCGAATCTTTCGGTAGGCGCCCGTCGGCTATTTGATTCTGTCGAGCACGACCCCTTGAGTCTCCTGAAGGAGCGCTCGACACTCCGTCAGAAGCTCCTCACACTCCGCCCGCATGCGGCTGACGTACTCGGCGTCGTCGACTCCACTCAGGTTGATGAGTACGTTGAGGACGGCGCCCTCGGCGCCCGCCATGGCCATGTGAGCCCCAACGCCCGCGTCACTCACCGAGCTCTTCAGTCCGTTCTTGGCGGAAGCCGCGGCGTGCGCCAGCGCGACACGACAACGTTTGGCGTTGTCCAGCGGGACCGCGATCGCTCCCTTCAGGCCTGCTTGCATCGCTGCCTTCCGAGTAGCCTTTTCTTCGTCGGTGTTCTTCGGCATCCGCAGCGCTGTCATGTACGCTTCGAAGGCCTGAGTGTCTGCGTCGACCCCTTGGAGCAGGGCGTCCTTCTCGATCTGAGCGCCCACGGCTATGGCGCGCATGGTACTCTCGACCGCCTGGTAACCAGCCTTCCCGATCGTCAGGTTGGCGACCATCGACGCGAGGGCCGATCCAAGGGCGCCTGCCAGGGCGGCCACCGACCCTCCGCCTGGAGCGGGGGACGAACGAGAGACTTCGTGGACGAACTCGTCGGTTCGCTTCGAAATCAGCGCTTTCGGGCCGGTCTTGGTGTAGCCGATGACCTTGTCGGCGACCTCGAAAGGTGCGACATCTTTGAGCCCCATCGACTGAACGGCCATCGTCAACACGTCGTCCTGGGGGACACCCGTCGAGCGCCCCTGCTTTTCCAGGTAATATCGACCAGCCGCGAGCATGGCGTCGAGCGGCACCAGACCCACGATCTCACTGCCTGTGACGATGAGCCCTCGCGCGAGCGCGAGCTCTCGAGCTTTTTCGAGGACGATATGCGGCGGAGTGACTTGGTAATGGGTGAGGTTGATGGAGATCTGCGCCCGTCCGTACTCCGGAACCTCCCAGCCGAGCGCGCGGCAGTGGCTGAACAGGCCCGGCCGAAGCACGAATTGGCCTGGGAGATTCGCCGGGTCTTGGTCGTTGAGCTCGATGAGCGCCTTCACATCATACCCGTGAGCGGACTGAGTATGGAGAAAGAGCCCCTCGGCGGCCTCGAAAGCCGAGTCACACGAGCCGCACCGAAGGAGGCCGGTCTCATGCTTCACCTGCTCGCCCCGGTAGTAGTACGGCCGAGTATTGCCGACGCGAAAGGATCGACCCTTCTCTCGCAACTCGAGCGCGATGTCGTTGGCCGCGTCGCGGCTGGTGGTGTTGAGGTTGATGTTGTACGCGATGAGGAACTCCCGCGCTCCAATCACCGTCGCTCCGGAGCGGGCGTTCAGCTCACTCGGCCCGAAGTCGGGACGCCAGGTCGGGTCGGCGAGCTTTCGCCCCAGGCCCTCATACTCACCCTTTCGAAGGACGGCGAGGCTCCTGCGCTCCGGCCGCGTGGCCGCGTGCTCGTAGAGATAGACCGGGATGCAAAGCTCCTCACCCACGCGCTTCCCGAGTCGCCGAGCGAGCTCCGCGCATTCCTCCATCGTGGCGTCGTTTACCGGAACGAACGGACACACGTCGGTCGCACCCATTCGAGGGTGCGCTCCCTTGTGGCTCCGCATGTCGATGAGCTCCGCGGCCTTTCGGATGGCTCGAAAAGCAGCCTCCAACACGCCCTCTGGCGATCCGAGGAACGTGACCACCGTCCGGTTCGTGTCGGCACCTGGGTCTACGTCCTTGAGCGTGACGCCATCGACCGAAGAGATCACGTCGGTGATTTGGCGAATCAGGGCTTTGTCGCGTCCCTCCGAGAAGTTGGGGACGCATTCGATGATCTTCACCACGTCGCGTGCCTAACGACAGCGACGCTCCAGGACAAGTCCGTTCCGCTACTTCAGGGCGGGGCCCGACTGCGGTCCCCAGCTCGTCAGAAAGTACCCTCGCAGAGGAGGCGGATTGCCGATGACCATGACTTGGACAAGCTGACGTTGGTTCAGTTGCTGCCCTTCGACCATCGGGACTCTGAGCGTCGGCTTCGACTTCTCCACGTGGGCCGATTCCACCCCGTCACAGCCTTCGGAGCGAAAGGACCCGAGCACTTTCAAGAGGCGCAGGGTGACTTCCTTGCTCGCCGAATGAACCTGCACGACCTCGGCGCTCACGTTGCAGCCCGCAGGGCGGGTGCTCTCGTCCACTCCCGGGCTGCTCGCGTTGGCGGAGCTCAGCCAAAGAAGCGTAACCAGCGCGGAAGACGAACCGAAGCAGCGATGCATGGACCAGAGTAAACCGAACGGTGAGGACGAGTACAGCTCCTAGAACGGAGCTGAGCTCGTGCGCGAACCCAGGGCGTGATCGGGACGTGTGATCGTGGAGCGATCCTAAGTACAGGTCCCCGCAAATTCGTGACCAGGGGAGAAACCACAGAGAGCACAGAGCCGAAGCCCACAGAGCACACAGATGATGGAATGAGCACTTCTCTGTGTCCTCTGTGTCTTCTCTCCGCGTCCTCTGTGGTTTCAGCGTGGTCACGAACTTCCACGGACGTGTACTAAGACTCTCCTTGCTCCGTGCTCATCACCACCGTGGGCGGACCCTTGAAGGTCCTCCGTTCACCTGGCCAAATGAACCAAACCACACCCATGGTGGCCAAGACGCTCGAGACGATGATGATGGCCTTCTCGTAGGGAGGCTGCGCGCCGATGATGAGCAACAGAAGACACCAGATGCTGCACGCCAGGGAGACGGGTCGGTACCAGCGACCCAGCGAAAATGGTCCCATCTCGGTCCACGTTCGACCGTGGGCGAGCAGGCCAAGCCAGACCGGGAGAACATACGAAATGTAGAGAAAGATGACGCAGACGATCGTGATCGTCGCATAGACCGGCGTGTATGCCATGAACGCGACGGCCAGCGCCGAGACGGTCCAGATCGCCGGTGCCGGCACTTTGTGCGACTCACTCACCCTCCTGAGTACGCGAGAGAACGGTAGACCACCGTCGCGTGCGAAGGCGTAGACCATCCGCGAAGCGGAGGTCACCGTCGCCAACCCACAAAGGTAGTTCGCCAGGCATATTCCCAGCAAGATCGGCAGGGCCAGCCAAGGCGGAACGACCTGTCCAACGACCCAAAAAAACACGTTCGGGCCCTGCTTGGCGGCAGCGTCCATGTCGGGCATCGCGAGCACGATGGCACACACGAGAACCCAACCCACGACGCCCGAGACGAGCACTGCGGAAATCATCCCTCGCGGGACGTTCTCGCGGGCCGCTATGGTCTCCTCGGCGGTGTGCGCGGAAGCGTCGAAGCCGGTGATCGTATAACCCGCGTGGAGCAGGCCGAGCGCAAACAACCACCCGAGATTCGGGTTGTGAGGCCACACGTCGCCTCCGTTCGGGCCGCTGTAGTTCGTGAAAGTCACGAGCCGCAGCGGGTCGAGGGTCGGCGCAAAGATCAGGAGACTCGCGCCCAAAGCCAAAGTCACTCCCAGGATGAGGTACCCGCTGAAGTTGGTGAGCTTTGAGGTCAAACGAATCCCGAAGTGATTTGCCGTCGCCTGAGTCAGCGTGAGGAAGGCTGCGCCGCCGAGCACGACGAGGTCGGCAGTCGCCGAGTTCGGCGCGAGCCACGGGCCGAGAGTTCCAACGATCAGGTTTGCGGTCCCCACGTTGATCGCCGCGAGCACGGTGATGAGCCCGGCGAGATTGAACCACGCGGTGATCCAACCCCACCCGCGCCCCCCGAGGATCGAGGCCCAATGATAGAGTCCACCCGCCGTTGGGAACGCCGACGCGATCTGCGCCATCGCCAGCGCCGTGCAGAAAGAGAAGACCCCCGCGACGGGCCAGCCGAGACCGATGCCTGCTCCCCCCACGGTGGAGAACGCGAGCTGAAAAGACGTGATTCCGCCCGCCAGAATGCAGATGATCGAGAACGAGATCGCGAAATTCGAGAATCGGTTCATCGTGCGGGACAGCTCTTGGCTGTAACCCATCCGCGCCAATACGCGTGTGTCCTCGTCTGGGCCTTGGACGTTGGACGCCGAACCAGGTTCCTCGATCGACACGCGGGACAGTCTAGAAGCGCATGGGTTGCGTGTCGAGGTCGCTCGAATGATCGGCGCGCGTCGTGTTAGCCTAGGTTCTGTGATTCGAAGGTCCGGCGCCGTTGCCCTGGCGGTGCTCGCGGGTTGCTCGGCGCCTGGACCGGCGTTCGTGCCCCTCCCCGAGCTGCCGCCGGAGACTCGATCGCTGATCGCCGCGGCGTTCTTGGATGGGGCGTGGAGGCTGCAGGCGGAAGAGGTTCAGCCGGGGCAGGAGGTGGTCGTTCGGTTGAGCGATGTGCCCGACGGAGCTTGGGGCGCGCCGAACCGAGCCCTCTACCTCGCAACTTACCCGCACGAGCTCGAGAAGTTGAACCTTCGCGCCGGACGACTGATCGAGGGGACCGCGGAGAGTACGCGCGCCTTACCCGCACCCATGCACCTGTACGGGCTCGAATCGGATCGTTTGCGGCCGCTCCAGGCCCTTCCGGATGGGTTGAAACGGTTGCGCGTGGGGCTCGAGGTCGACGCCGTCCCGGACGATCGAGCGGTCATCGAGGTCGGGGTCGGCATGGATTATACATGCGCGCTTCGCGCCGACGGTCGGGTGAGTTGTTGGGGAGACAACGACGCCGGGCAGGTTGGGGGATCGAACCCACGGCGTGTCCCGCAGCCTTTCGAGCTCTCCGACGTCGACCACCTTCGACATCTGGCGGTAGGTGCGGATACGGTTTGTGGTTTGGACTTCACTGGTTCGGTGATCTGCTGGGGCGAGAACTCATCGGGGCAGCTGGGGCGCAAAGAGAGCCGCTCGGGTGACCCGCCGAGGCCGGTCGCGGGGATCGATGATGCGGTGGGAGTGGCCGCTCAGTGGTCGCATTTCTGCGCCGTGCGGGCTTCTGGCGAGGTGTGGTGTTGGGGAGGCAATACGGGCGGGGCGTCGAATCCAGCCTCGTCCACAGATGTGAACGAACCGTCGAAAGTCGAGGGGCTTCCGCCCTGCCGGCAAGTCGTCACGGGGATCGGCCACTCGTGCGGGCTGACCGCGCTCGGAGAGGTTTGGTGCTGGGGGGGTGAGAGCGCCCCTCCTGGAACGGGCACTTCCGGGCCCTCGCCCGCGCCGGTGCCCGGCCTGTCGGGAGCGGTCGAGCTGGCGAGCGGTTCGAGCCACTTGTGCGCCCGGCTCGCCGATGGGTCGATCTCGTGTTGGGGGGCGGGGACGATTGGGCAACTCGGAAATCCTGAGCGGACGTCGAGCCAAATTCCCGTGAGGAGCTCGCTGAGTGCCTATTCGGGGAGGCTCGTCGCGGGGGCGTCGGCGTCCTGCGTGCTGAGTACGTCGGGGGCTCGATGCCTGGGAGGGAGCACGGCGTCCCACCTCCCGTCGGAGCCTCTCGAGCACCTGCCGGACGACACCTTCTTCGTGGCCATGGGGTCCGGCGCTCACGCGTGCGCGGCTACGAAGTCGGGCTTGTTTTGCTGGGGCCGAGCCGATAGCGGCCAGCTCGGAGTCATACCCATCCCGCGGCAGGCCTCGCCCGTAGACCTCCCAGGAGTCACCGACGGCCGATCGGTGGCAGCGAGTCGGGGTGCGAGCTGCGTGACTCGTCGAGGCGGAGAGATCGTGTGCTTTGGTTCGAATCGGACCGGCTTCTTTCCGGGGCTCGCTTCCGAATCCCAGCCGGAGCCTGCCTCGTTCGAGCTCGAGGTGGGTGAGCTCGCGATGGGTGCGTCTCACAACTGTGTTCGTACGAGCACTCCGGCAGGCGCGATTTACTGTTGGGGCTCGAACTCGACCGGACAGCTCGGCATCGGGACGACGATCGACGCACGGCGGCCCCAACTCGTGCAGAGTCAGTTTCCGGCGACGAAGCTCGCGGCGTCCGAGCTCGTCACGTGTGCGATATTTTCGAACGGCGAGCTCCGTTGTTGGGGATCGAATCGTTATTTCATGCTCGGAGTTTCGGCGACCGAAGAGTACATCATTCGTTCGTCTCCTGAACGTGTCGATCTTCCACTCGCCACCCACGTCGCCATCGGGGCGGAGCACGGCTGCGCCGTCGCCGGAACCGACCGCGGCGTGTACTGCTGGGGGGAGAACCTCGACGGACAGCTCGGAACCGGAAGCATGGGTCGACGACCCCTGCCGGATCGCGCGCGGGACATCGTTGGTGCGGTAGAGGTCGCTGCCGGTCATCGCCACACTTGTGCCCGACTCGACGATGGCTCGATCTCGTGCTGGGGTCGCAACAGCGACGGGCAGACCGGTGCGCCTATGGGCACGCCTCGGGTCTGGGAGGCCGCCAGAGTACCTCCCTTCGACGACGCGACCTCACTCTCGGTGGGGCTCGGTCACACGTGTGTGCTGCGTCGCTCGGGATCCGTCTGGTGTTTCGGCCTCAATGACTTTGGCCAACTCGGCGACGGCACGTTCGAGAGTCGATCGGATCCAGAGCCCGTACCGGGCGTGGACGCGATCTCGATGGCCACTGGAGCTAGCCACACGTGTGTGGTGCGAAGAGACGGCCGGGTGAGTTGCTGGGGAGCCGATGGCGAAGGGCAACTCGGGATCGGAACTCGGACCGTCTTCGAAGAGCCCGTCGAGGTGACGACCCTGCGGTGATTGCCTTTCTTTGGGCCCGCGTACTCATTCCTTCGAATCGCGTCCACCTTTCATGATTCGAATGGGCGCAGCCGCGCCTTCTCTGGCTTCGATGTGGAGATTTCGGCCTCGCCGCTCTTTTGCTCGACAGTCCGAGGCTCCGCTCAGCGTTTCTTTTTCGGTCCCGGTTTCTCCGGCGCTAGCTCGAACCTCGCCATGACGCCCGCTTTGGCCTGGCCGGGCTTCGGCGGCGCCCGGTCGGCGAAGTTGATCCCTCCTCGGCCCTCCAGATTCGCGAGTTGATCCCCACTCTCCTGAAGGGAGGCAGCGGGTTTGGGTCCCGATTTTGCGGCCAAGATCGGACTCGCCACACGGCTGGCAGTCTTCAACACTTCGCCTGCAATGGCTCCGTTTTTGTCCTTCAAGAAGGTCGCGAACTGCACGACGGTCACGACCGCCTTGGCGAGCTCCTCGCCTCGCAGCTTCGAGAGCTCAGCTTCGAGTGGAGCCAGGCCGTTGGGGCCGAACGAAAAGGCCCCTTCCTTCTCTTGCAGTAACCCAAAACAAGTTTCGATGATCGGATGGTGTGCGTTCATCTGAGTCTCCTCGACCAGCGCCTCTGGGGGTGGCGCCAAGAGTGTTCGGATCGGCACGAGGCCGATGGATTCGGTGGCGAGCTCCGGAAAGAGCACCTCCACGACCGCGCGGGCCGCCGCGCGTGGGCGCCCGGTGCTCGGGGCCAGGTGCATCCCAATGCCCGGAAGCGGATTCACTTCGAGAATTCGGTAACTGTCTGCCGACTGTGGCTGAGTGATGTCCTTGCACAGAAAGTCCACTCCGCCGAGCGGCAGCCCGAGGGCGTCGAGCGCTGCGAGGGCAATCTCGAGGACAGATCGATGCGCCCGATCGGTGACGTCTTCGCCGGTCGCGCCGGAAGAGAGGTTCGAGTTGCCGCGAATCCTGACCCTCTGGCCCACTTCGGGCACACTCATCTTCGTGAGTCCCTGGTTGTGCAGAAATCTCTCGGCCTCGTCGTTCAGCACGATGGGGCCGGCGCAGTTGGATCGTGGATGGGTTCTCCGAAAGCTCTCGGCGTCCGCGAGCTCCGCGATCGTCGATCGACCATCACCCACGACCTCCGGCGGCTGCCGGAGCATCACCGCGTACTCACCCCGCTCGGTGATGAATACGCGATGCTCGAGCCCCTCGAATTGCTCCTCGATCACCACCTCGGCGCCCGGACCGAGGGTCTGCTCGGCGTCCTCGACCGCCCATCGAAGCTCCTCGACCGAGCGGAGATCGATCCGCACGTGTTGGCCGTTGCTCCCGAAGGTTGGTTTGAGCACCAATGGAAAGCCGAGCTCGGCGGCGCGAGAGGGTGTGTCGAGATCGTCGGCGCGAAAGATCCCGCCCTTTGGAACCGAGATCCCCGCTCGAGCCAACACCTCTTTGGCCCGCCCCTTGTGGCTGGCGAGCATCGCTCTTGCGTGGGACAAGCGTGATCCGCCGACGTCGACCAAGAGCTCGACGTGGTCTTGAAATCTAGCCTCGACCAGCTCGGCAGGGGCATCGACGAGGCGAACGAACACTCCGGCTCGTTCGAGCTCGGCGACGAGGAATCGCTGGCTAGCTCGGAGCGCGGCCAGCTCGCGCGGGTCCATCGATCAGCCGGAGCTCCGGACGCGCGAGCCGGAGCTCGACACGCCTTCGCCTCCTGAGGATCGCGCGGCGGGTCGGGCGGGTGCGGCTTTGGCGAGCGAATCGGTCGACGCGCTGGGCGACAGGCCTTGGGCGAGTTGAGAGAGCAGCGGATCGCCGCTGTCGCGCAAGGCGCTGGCGGCGGCCTCCTGTGCGATCGGCGGCAGCGACATGAAGTCGGAGCGCAACGACTTGAGGCTCACGCCTCCGTCCATCACGCTCTGCGCGAAAGTGAGTCCTTTGATTTGATCGCTGACCCGAGTCACGGAGTCACCGTAGCGAACCCCACCGGCGAGGGCAAGTGTTTTGGTGGGTGGTCGGCGCACATTTCGAGCGAGCCCGTCAACGGGGAGGCGCGACCAAGACGGCCGTAGACTTGTTGGGCATGGCGGACCGTGGGTCGACTGGGTAGTCGATGAACTCCTTCTCTCTCAAGGACTCGAGGACTCGGTCGAACACCTCGAGGAACAGGGCGCCGACGCCTTCGACGCCCAGGAGGCCTTCGTGATGGCTTGGGTACTGCACCAGCACGAGCTTGCCGTTCGGCGTGACGTGGCGACCGAGCGCAGCCGCGATCGTCTCGGGCATCGAACGCAGCACCGCCCTCGACTCCGAAAGGAGCGCTCGCCACGCCTCCGAGAGCTTGGTCTCGTCTTCGTACAAATCGAGCGTGCTAGCGCCCGAACGTGTCGACCAGAGGTCCAACACCAGATCATCGATGGCGTGGTTGGCTACGACGAGCGGGCTTTGGGCGCGCGGCGGATCGTCGAAGACGTCGCCTCGTACACCTTCGATCGAGAACGAGGGTGAGAACAGGGTCATGAAGTTTGCGAGCGCGACGAGCGAAGGTTCGTCTTTGTCGAGGACGCGCATGCGACCTCGAAAGCCCAGCCGACAGAGCGCGAGCTCGACTTTGGGAGCGGGCCCGGGGCACAAGTCGAGGACGTCGGTGGGTTCGGGATCGGCGGCACGGAGCAGCTCCGCCCATTGAACCGCTTGCCTTTGCCACCCTTGGAGGTAGGTCAGGTACTCGCGGGTGCGGCGCGCGACGTCGAAGATGTTTCGGGCGGCGAAGTCCGACTCTTGATACTGCCCTGATTCGAGGCGGCGCTCCACGGCCCGCAAATCGACCGCCAGGTTGTCGAGCTCGACCGGGCCCCGTTGGTCCAGCATGCTGGCGATGGCTTCGAGGCGTAGGCGCACCGCTCGCTCCTTCGGCATGGACCTGTCGTAACACCGACGTTGGCGGTGCGTCTCCAATCTGTATACTCGGCCTCCGTTTTGAGCCCCGAGATCGCAAGAGCGCTCGCCGAGGTCCGCCGTCGCAGGCGCTTCGACGCGCGACGTGTCCTCGAAGCCAAGTGCGCGTTGCTCAATCGCTACGCCACCGAGTCGGAAATTCGCGCTTGTGTGGTCGGCGTGAGCGGAGGCGTCGACTCCGCGGTGACCCTCGGGATCGTCCGTCAGGCGCAGTTGCAGCCGGGTTCGCCCCTTCGACGAGTCGTCGCTGCGCTCGTGCCGATCTTCGGAGACGGAACGACCAACCAAGACCGAGCGCTCGAGCGGGGTCGCGAGGTGACCCAGACTTTCTCCACCGAGGTGGCTGTGGTCGATCTTTCCTCGGCGTTCGAAGAGCTCGGATCGGCCACCGAGGCCGGGCTCGTCCAGGCAGGAAAGGCTTGGGGCAGAGGTCAGCTGGCGTCCTACTCACGTACGCCTGCCTTCTACTACCTGACCAGCCTACTCACCGAGCTCGGCTTTCGGGCCATTCTCGTGGGTACGACCAACCGAGACGAAGGCGCGTACATCGGCTTTTTTGGAAAAGCTTCGGACGGGATGGTCGACCTGCAGCTCGTCTCCGATCTCCACAAGAGTGAGATTTATGCGCTCGCGGAGCTCCTGGGCGTGCCCCGCTCGGTGAGAGAGGCCGTACCCTCGGGCGACGTCTTCGATGGCCGGACCGACGAGCAGATGATCGGCACTTCCTACGACTTCGTGGAGCTCCACGGAGCGCTCTTGGCCGCGCCGGAACCCGAGCGACGGGAAATCTTGGACCTCCTTGGGGAAGAGGGCCGACACGAGCTCGAACGAGTCGCCGACGTCATCGAGCGCCTTCACGTTCAAAATCGTCACAAATATCTCGGCGCGTCGCCGGCAGCTCACCTCGACGTCCTCGAGCGCGAGGTCCCCGATACCTTGCTGGCCGAAGTCCCTGCGGAACGAGCCAAGAAGATCACCGACTTTCCCAGCGGTGCGTTCGTCGGCCCGTTCGAGCTGGAGACTCGGCTCGTGCGAGAGATTTCCGATCGACAGGTCGCTCCCCGGCGTGAGCCCGTCGCTGAGTTCGGCGAGTCGGTCTTCGTCGCTCAAGGCCTGATGACACCGGCCGAGTGTAGCTCCCTGGTCGAAGCGTTTTCGAAGACCGCGCACGTTCCGGTCAGCGTCCATGGTCGCCGTGGCTTCAGGACCGACGCGGTGGGTTCCCTTCGCGCGACCGTCTACGACGAGGGGCTCGCGCGGGCTCTCTTTCGCAGACTCTCCGAAGTCATGCCCAGGGTTCGGATCCTCGACGAAGAGTCACCTACGGATTTTTTCGGCCACAGAGTTTGGCGCGCCGTTGGCCTCAACCCCGTGTTTCGCTTCATCGGCTACGAAAATGGAGGATGGTTGGTACCCCACTACGACGCCGGCTACCGATTCTCCGACGACCGAGTGAGCCTGATGAGCTTCGTCGTGTACCTGACCCAGAATGCGAACGCGTCCACGCGATTTTTGTACGAGCCCCAACGTCATCTGCGGCTCGCGCGACGCGTCTACGAAGATGCCGAGGCGCCGTCATCCCCGTTTGAAGTCCTCGCGTCCGTCGAGCCCGAGATCGGCAAGGCCCTCGTCTTCGATCATCGCCTGAGGCACGAAGCCGAGGCATTCCGAACGGCACCACGGGACGACTCACCGGATAGCGCGGGCCTCCGGCTGTTGTTACGAACCGACGTCGTGTTCGATCGCGCGGCGCCCCGCGCATTTCCGAAGCCGCTCGTCTCGAACCTGCCTCGGTTGCCGCTTCACGCGGCGCTCGATGTCCGGCGCGAAGCGACCAGGGTCGAGGTCGACCGAGCTTATCTCGCCATCGAACCGACCGCCCGCCCAGGCGTCCGCGAAGCCTGGAAGATCCTGCGAGATCCCTATTACGCGGCGACCTACGAGAAGCTCGAGTCCAAAGACGCGGTGCTCGAGGCGGCGTTCTTCGACGACGGAGCTCCCGCCCCGGAAGACGAGCTCGCCGATCCGCGCTGGCTGACCTCACCGGTGTTCGAGCTCGAGGCCCGCCTGGAGGAGGCTCGTCACTTTCCCGAGCGTGAGCTGTTCGTGTTGGTGACGACCGGCGCGTTGTACCCCGTTCATCCGGGCCACGTGGGGCTGTTGAAGATCGCCAAAGACGCGCTGGAGAAGCGGGGTGGGTTCGTGCTCGGCGGGTATCTGGCTCCGGATCACGACGAGTACCTGCGTGAGAAGTGCGGGCCGGACGCGCCCGACGCTGCGAATCGAATTCGCCTCGCCGAAGCTGCGCTTTTGCTCGGGGAGGGTTTCATGGTCGACCCTTGGCCAGCTCTCTATTGCCGGAGAAAACTCAACTTCACGGAGGTCGTCGATCGGCTCGAAACCCACCTGAATTGGCGGGTGCCCACGAAGCGCCCCATTCGCGTCGTGTACGTATTCGGCAGCGACAACGCGAGATTCTCGTTGGCGTTCGCAGCCAAGGGTCGATGTGTCTGCGTGCCCCGTCCGGGCTACGAGTCGGAGCTGCAAAAATATTCGCAGGATGTGAGGGTGCAAAGCGATCGGATCATCTTCGCGAACACGCCGGCACCTCAGGCCGCATCGAGCCGAATTCGCGCCGGAGACGACTCGGGGCTGCCTGAGCCAGCGCGATCCCTCTGGAGATCTTGGCGCTCCCCAGGGCCGGGAGCTGACGCCGTGCTGTTCGTACGCGACGAAGGCTCGTGGCCTCTCGAAGGCATCGCTCGAACCCGGGACCGAGCGCGGGTCGAGCGAGCGCACGAAGAATTTCGCGCGGAAGTGCTCGAGGCACTCAAAACGACCTTTGGCCAGGCTCGACCACCGGACCGCGCAGGAAGGCTTCGCCTCGAGGTGCTGTCCCTCGAAGCTCAGCGCGGAGCAGCACAGAAGGAGCTCGCTGGCGCCCGAGTCTTGAGTCTCGATCCCTGCATTCCCGGGCAAGCTCAGCTCGGAGTCTCTAGGTGTTTCGAGCTCGCAGCGGGCGTCATGCGGCCCGGCCTCGTCCCGCGGCCCGGCGGCCCGTCGCTCTCGGAACAACTCGAGCGCATCGAGCCGGGAGAGTACGTTTTGTTCGACGACGACGAAGCGACCGGACACACGCAGCGCGAGGTCGCCGCGCTGCTGGCCGATCGGTGCTCGATCGTGAAAAAATGCACTCTCGCTCGCCTGAAGGATCAGGAGGGTCGCGCCGACCTCGTCGACCTTCGTGACTTCTTGGTCGGCGGCCGCGAGTCAGGGCTCGTGGTGGCGCTCGATCGAACCGAGACCGCGCGGGCCCCCTACTTGCTCCCGTACGTGCGACTCTCCGAGCGACTGAGTTTGCCTGCTTCGATCGATCTCAGCTTGTCCCGTCGCATCTGGGAGCTCAACGCGGCGCTTTATCGCCGGATCGAACCGCGAGTCACGCTGGGCGAGGCTTCGGTGGCGTTTCAGCTGCTCGCTCGCCGCATAGGTTTCGCCCCGGACTCGACGCTTCTCGAAATTTGCGAGTTCCACACGACTCGTCTCGGCCCCTGGCAACGCTGACTCGTGGACAACCACTCCGACCCCGAAATCCATCCTCACGGCGCTCGATCGAATACACGCTCGAAAGTCACGAACTCCACCTGCAGGTCCGAGCTCCCGGAAACGCCCTCTTGGATGAGCCAGTAGCCAGTCTGTGCGGCCAGGAAAAACTGGGGCAGCCTTCTCCACGCCACGGCGACGGGTTCGCAGTATCCGAGCTCGTTCGAAAATTGTCGCACCTGACGAAACGCGTCCCCGGCCGCGTACACGAAGCCGTCGCCAAACGGCGCCATGACGTGAACGCGATATTCGATGGTCAGGCCCGGGAGCGCCTCCCAACTCTTCGAGCTCGGGTCAAAGCGCCTGAAGGCCGGATTGTCCGTGCCGATCCCCGTCACGACGCCGAGTCCCGCGATCGTCGCGATCGAATCCGGCCCGATCTCGGGGGACGGCCCGCTCGGATGCCTGAGGTCCTCGCATCCCTCGGCGTTCGTCTGACAGACGTGAGGTGGATCCGTCTTCAGGAGCGCGCAGACGCCCGGCGAGACCCACGCAATTCGGCGGCCCCGGTCGACCTCTCGTGTGGGGTCTTCGTAGACGAGGGCCCAGCGGCGTCGCGCCTCGTCGAACCGCTCGAGGCGCCCTGTGTCGGTCAACGCGAACAGCTCGAAGGGTTCGACGTCGGCAGCCGCCAACCAGATGCGCCCCGCTGGCGCGCCTGACGCCGACGAGGTCTCGCTGAGCTCGAGCGCCATTCGTTTGGAGTCGAACGATGTGACCATGATCCTTCGATCGTTGCCGACGAGCCAGATTCGACCGTCGGGAGAACGAACGGCGCCGGCCTTCGGAGCGTCGAGCGGCGCCGCGAGCTCTGCCTGAGTCGTGGTCGAGACGACGAAGAAGCGACCCGAGGCCAGTCCCAACAGGAGCTCATCGTTGGCTCCGAGCGTCACCGCGGCGCTGATTTCGTCACCTTTCGTCCCCTCGATGTCGACGTATTTCACGCTTGGTCGATAGCAGGCCGATGGCTTGGGCAAGTCGAGCCCCAACTCATCAAGGACTTGCGCGGAATCGGTGGTCTCCCATGGAGACTGCCGACCTTGGCGAACGAACGAGACTCGCACCTCCGCGGATTTTGGGATGGGTCGACCGCCGGCCCGCAAACCCATCCAGCCTTCGTCCAGCCCCAACTCGAACACGGACTCTGGGTAATACGCCGCGTAGATGTCGAAGTCCTCCGGAAGTGGACCCGGTGGGGTGAGGCGCTTCGTTTGCTCGCCGTCGAACGCGCCCACCGCGAGCGCTTGGCGCTGTTGAAGAAGCGCCGCTACGACCGACCCGGACTCGCGGCTCGGCACGAAGAACTCCAACCGGTCCGAGCACGAAGCGAGCAAAGGGAGAAAAGTCAGAAGGGCTGCCTGTGTCTGCACCGATTCGCATCATACGGACACGTCTTCGAGCCTGCTAGCGGCGACGCGGCGACGCGGCGACGCGGCGCGACGCGGCCACCACGAAGGCCACGAAAGCCACGAAAGCCGGTCACGTCATGGGCACTCAGGATCGAGCGCGGTTGCGCTCGTGCAGCCGTTCTGGCCGCACACGTAACCTGGCGCGCAGTACGCGACCAACTCATATCCAAGGCAGCGCTCTCCTTCGACGGGCATCGGGACGCAGACGCCCTCATAACAGACGAGATTCTCCGCGCACCCACCCGAACAGGTCTCGCCGAGGAGGGGCGGAGCTCGACAGGTCCAGCCCCCGGCGGACTCGCTGCAAACGTCCTGTCGTCCCCTGCAGCTCTGCATGCGGGGCCATTCGGTCGGGGGACTGCACGTTTCTCCACGCTCGACGATCGATGCCTGCTCACAGCGAGCCGCGAAACCTTGCCCCGTGCACACCAGCCCTCGGTCGGCGAGGTCACACGTGCTCGAGACGCAGGGGGCATCGACCTCCCTCCCGATCGGGCTCGGTCGGACGCAAACCAACTCCCACGGGTCGCAGCTCAACCCATCCTGGCATGGGTACAGATTGTGTGCGGCACGGCACGGCGCGCCCTCGGGGAGCTTCGGGGCACACAGTCCGTCGCAGAAGTCGCCCTCCGGGCACTGGTAAGTGGCGACGCAAGGCTCGCCGCGCCGAGGCCTTGGGATGCAGACTCTGGCCGGACCGGGGCACATGAGCCCTTCGACGCACTCGGAATCGTACAGGCAAGGTTCCTCTTCGTGGAGCAACGCCAAACAGGTTCCCCCGCGACAAAAGTGGCCCGCCGCGCAGTCGTCGCCGATGTGGCACGGTGCGCCCACTCCACCCCGCGGGGCGCAGTGGTCCGTGGCGCAGACGAGCGCTGGGACGCACTCGTGGTCGGAGCGACATGGGTCGTTTGCCTCACCTGCCGAGCAACGGCCCAAAACACAGAACAACCCATCCAGACACCTGCCGGGCCCTTCACATGGCTTGCCCACGGATCTCCGCTCGTCCGGGCGCAAGCACTTGCCGCACTCTCCATACTCACTCGAGCAGACGCCTTCGAGACAATCGAAGCTCCAAACGCAACCCTCTCCGTACTGCATTCGCCCGCGGAACATGAGCTCGGGTGCGCGACATGTTTCGTCATGCTCGTCGCAGACTCCGTCCAACGCGAATCGCTCGCACGCTTCGAGGCGCCCCAAGTCCACACCCACCCGGCCTCCGGCGACCAGAAGCAGCGCCCCAAAATAGTCCTCCGAAAACGGCCACTCACGCTCGGGACCGGGGCCGACCGCGGCGGCATACTCACCTGCACACGAGTACCTCGCGTACGCCACGGCTCGACCGAAGCGCGCCGCGTGCTCGAGCGTCGCCTCGGTGATCGCTTGCGGCGCCCCGGCGTCGAAGACCATCCCATCGCGCGCGGTCGAGTCTACTCCGGCTTCTGAAATCGACGCGTCCCGGGCCGCGTAGCCGAGATCGAGCTCCGCGCTCGCATCCGCGTGGAACGGACCGCCGTCTTCAGGCGAGGAGTCCACGTCAGCGCTCGGGGCTCGGAGTCGCGAGGTCTCGTCGCTGCAACTCATAGCGCCGCCGGCAAACAGCATCCACAACGGAATCGCCTGGCGGAGCACGTCTCAACTTGGGAGGGAAACTCGAATCCGTCAACTCCCGATCCCAGCTTTTTCGGGTTTTCGGAAGCTCCCGCCGCGTCGGCGCTCCGCCGGGTCTGCAGTTGAAGCCAGAAACAGTGTACAGATGTCCATCGTGGCTGAACCCAACGACAAGCAGAAGGCACTTCATTCACTCGCGGGACTGTGGAAGGGTACGCAGAAGCTTTCCCAGTCTCCGTGGGAGCCGAAGCCCGGCGCAGCGACGACGACCGTGGACGTCAAAGTCGCCCTCGAGGGATTTTTCACGCTCGCTGACTACACTCAGACGAGGGACGACAAGTCCGTTTACAAGGCCCACCTCGTGATGGGTTTCAACAACGCCCGAGCGATGCATCAAGTGTACTGGTTCGACTCTTCCGGCTCGGCGGGAGCGCCCTTCGAGGGCAAGGCAGAAGTAGGATCGCTGGCCGCGCAGCGTCAGGGAAAGAAGGGGCACATGCGACTCACTTGGGCCGTCAAAGGGGATGTCATGACCCTCGACATGGCCTTTTCGATCGACGGAGTGAACTGGAAGCCCTTCTCGGAGGGAACGTTCAAGCGAGTGAATAAGTGACTCCGGTGGACCGAATCCGATCGAGCCTCCAAGGGCTCGCTTTTGGAGACGCGGTCGGTCTTCCGCGTGACTCGCGACCTGCCGAGGAGCTCCGGGAAGCGGTCGAAAAGCTCTGGCGCGGGGAAGGAAGTCCGCCCGAGCTCACTCGACTCACGGCTGTGGGTTTGACGCTTGCGTCGACCAGCGCCTACTCGGTCGTGCCGTCCGCTCGATTCGATCTCGACGCCGCGGCGGCCGCCATGATCGTGTGGCTTCGCTCCGGGACGCGAGACGTGGGGAGCCTCACCTTCGACGCGCTCGGACTCATCGAGGCGGGCGAGCCTCTCGACAGCGCGAGCATAAGCGCGCTCGCAAAGATCTCTGGGTCGGCAGGCAATGGGAGCTTGATGAGGGCCGCCGCGAGCGGCTGGGCCAGGCGCTCCACGGACCCCGCCCTGTGCCTCGAGACCTCGCGACTCTCCCGAGTCACTCATGCCGACGCGCTCTGTGTGGGGTCGTGTCTCGCGTTCGCGGGCATACTCAGCGCGTTGGTGGAAGGGTCCGGGGTCGAGGTCGCGCTGGGCGCGGGCAGCGGCGCGATCTCGAGCGGGCCCTATGAAGAGATCGAGGCCCTGCTCGAGGCTGTCCGCGCCGGAGCTCCGGCTAAGTACGAAAAGGCGCCACCAGGCTTCGTGCTGCTGTGTCTCGCACGAGCCTTGGTCGCCCTCCGGGACGCCCGAGGCTTTGCCGAAGGCATCGAGGTTGCGCTCGCAGGCGGCGGCGACAGCGACACCGCCGCCGCCGTGGCTGGAGCGCTCCTCGGGGCTCGTTTCGAGGTGGGCTCGGCGTGGATTCGCGACGAGCGGTTCCTCCGTCGTGCCGATGTGATCGCGAATCGACTCGGGGCGTTTCGAGACAACGCACCCCAGGGGCCGCGCGCCGCGACCCGAGCGAAGGCTCGATCGGTCGAACCCGTTCGAGTTGCCGAGCTCTCCGACGAAGCCGTGGCTCGGTTTCGAGAAGATGGGTTCGTCCTCGTACCTGACATGATCAGCCCTGACCGTGTGGCCCGTGCCCTCGAGCGATGCGAGCCGTTGTTTCGAGGAGAGTATGAAACGGGCATCGTGCCTGACGACGTGCGATGGGTTCCCGGAGATCGGTCGCGAGCGACCCGAGAGGTTCGCAACGCGTGGCGGGCTGATCGAGCTATCGCGAGCATCGCGCTCGACGAGAAGGTGGGCGAGCTCGCTGCCCGACTCATGGGTTGGTCCGGGACCCGCGTGAATCAGGCGGGCTTGTTGTGGAAACCGCCCGGCGCCTGGGCGATCGTCGCACACCAAGACGCCGGGTATCTGGATTGGATGGACCCGCACGAGCTCGTGACGTGCTGGGTGGCTTTGGAAGACACCGTCGAGCACGGAGGCGCCGTCGAGTACGCCGCGGGTACTCACAAGCTCGGGCTCTCGCCGCGACGTGGCCCCTTCGACGAGCCCGACGATCCGTATCGCGAGTGTGCGACCCTGCTCGGCGACAGATTGGCCGAGTTGAGCATCGTCGAGGTACGCGTCTCGGCTGGCGGCGCTGGCTTCCATCACGGAGCGTTGTGGCACGCCTCCGGCCACAACCGCAGCGAGAAGCATCGCCGAGCCATCGGTATCCACATGATGCCGGCCGAGGCGAGATTTCGGGCCGATCGCTTCGCGCGACGATTTACCCACTACCGAAGGCTCGCGGACCTGGAGATGGACGAGAACTATTTTCCGATCACGTGGTCGGAGAGCGGTTACCGAACTCCGGCCATCGAAAAATTCCTGGCCGGCGGATTCTCGCCTTGAGGGCGCGGGTCGTTTTCTCGCCCATTGACTCACAGGCGCCGCTTCTGGCCTCCCAACGGCCTTCCTGCTAGCGTGGCTCGGATGCCAGCTCCCCCTCGACGCGAGCCGAGATGTCTTCGAGTCTAGACGACCCTTCGCCGTTCCACCGCGGGCTGGTTGGGCGATGGTCGGTCATTCTCGTTCTCGTCCTCTCCTTTGCGATGTGGGCGTTTCCTGTCTTCTCTCATCGGGGCGACAAGGATCCGCTGACGAATCACTATACCGACCACCACCGCTATCGATATTGCAGCGCGCTCGTCCTTCGTCGTCCAGTCGAGGCGCTGACTCGTCCTCTTCAGGAGATCTACGACTCGGATCCCTCTCCTCATCGATTCGTAAGTTGGGGGGCGCATCCATGTACTCAGGCCGGAATCCTCCACTTGTTCGTGCACGCCCCGTTTCAGTGGGCGATGGAGCGCGGACTCATCGACGGCCAGACTTATACGATCGCATACGTGCTGCTGGGCTTGCTGCTGGCTCATCTGGCCATACTCTGGATGCTGCGATCGGATCGGCATTGGCACCTGAGCTTCTTCCTCTATCCGTGGCTCATGCGCGTCGCGATGATCGCCGTTCAGAGTCCGCTGGCGTTCCTGATTGGGTACGGGTCCCTCCGGGCGCTGGACGAGAAGCGCTATCTTCGAGCCGCGTTGCTCTACGGCGTCGTGTTGCTCGAGTACAACCGCTGGATCGCGCTCGCTCCGGCCGTCTTCTATGGGACAGTCATTCTCGCTCGGCAGGACACGCTCGAGGAGCTTCGGAGCTATGTGGCGGGTTGGCCGGGCCGAGCCACCGTGGCGGTGGTCGGACTCGGTGTGGCGTTGACCTTCGCTGCGATGATCCTCGTGAAGCTCTACTGGGTCGACCCCGCGGACGAGTTCGCCCAGCCGCAGATTGCGTATCTGAGATATGGGCTGGTCGCGATTTGGGGAGCCCATTTTGCCCTTCGTCGGACGCCGTTTGGTCTCGCTGGGCTGGGTTATGGGTTGTTCATGGTGACGTATCGGGGTCCGCTCTTGCTTTGGTACATCGAACCGTTTCTGGCCATTGTCGCACTCGCCCGAACGAGATTTCAGCAGTTGTTATGGGCGGGCACCGCCCTGGTGATTTCGGGTATTGCGATTCATGCAAAGAGCCTGCTCGAGCTCCGAAGTCTCTTCGACTGGGTCGTGGCTTCTTGGCTGGGTCTACCTTCGACCGGAGGATAGACGCGCTTCGGTTTCGGGGCAAATCGTCAGAGCCATTCTCGCAATCGAAAGGTCAGCTCCGTGAGCGCGAAGTACGACACTTCGGAGGTACCTGCCGTGAAGATCGCGTCGACTCGGCCACGGAGCTCCACGTCGTCCGCGCGGAGCGACGTTCCCAGGGAGAATCGGTGACTTCTGGGACCCGTGTAGATCGGGCCTCCCTCTTCGCTGAAGAACCCCTCGTCATACGGCAGCCAGAGCCTCCAGCCGAGCTCGAGCTCGAGCGTGCGACTTTCTTCGACGCGCTCGAGCGAGAGCCGAACCCGCGGCTCTATCCCGAACCGGTGGTCTTTGGGGTTCGGGTCGGCGCGGGCGGTCGACTCGGGGAGATTCTCGGCGTTGACACCGACGCCTTGTGCGAAGACGACGGACCCGCCGAGCTCGGCGTGAACCGGGCCGCGGAGGGGGGTGATGAGTAGGGTCCCGGCGTAGGTGGTGGGTTGCCGCACGGGGTCCAACCCATCGAAGCGGATGGGATCGATGGCGGTGAAGAGCTGGCCTCCGTAGTGCGAAAGCCGAAGCTCCGCGGACCCTCGCAGGAAGCGGCTTTCGGCCTTTGCCACGGCGCCGAAGGCGAGCTTCTCTCGGTGCTCGATGGTCTCGAGGAGCTGCCAGTCGAGGTAGGCGTCGAGCTCGATGGGGCCGAGGCTCGCGCGAACCTCCGCGCCTTGTTGAGCTCCGAGGTGCGGATCTGAATCGAGCCCGCGGGGCGTCGATTTCGCGAGCGCTCTGCGATACGAAGCGGTCAGGTTGCGGCCGTAGGCGGCGCGGGTCTCGTCGAAGACGGCGGGATGGTGACCATGAGTATGTCTCAGCGTGCCCAGACGAAGGCGGACGCCGTCGAGGGGGGTCAGCTCGGCCCAAGCGATCGGAGCGGCGCCGAAGGCTTCGTCGAAGTTCTTCGCAAAGGGAAGTCGGACATGCGCGCCTACGCCTAGCTCCAAGTCGAGGAGCGGAGTCGAGTAGACGAGCGCGACTTCGAGGGTCGCGCCGAGTTGAGTTTCTCCTAGCGCCCTCGGGTGTGCGGGGAGTCCTTCGTCGAGCAAAACCGGACGCCCAAGGATCTCGAGCGCGAGGCCGGTCGTTGCCGACCGCGCGGCGGTCACCGTGCTCGTAGCCGAAGCGAGCATCAGCGCGAACAGCACCAGGGCCGCGGCCGTACCACGCCCGTTCGACGGGCGAAAGTGCGATCGGGGCTCTGAGGCTCTCAGGCCGCGACATCCGAGGGCCGAGGTGCTAGAGCCTCCTCGTGCGCACGAGGCACGGACTTGCAGCCTGGGTGTGTATCGGCCTCGCGGGTGTCGCTCCAGTCGAAGCTCTCGGCGAGGACGTGAGCTTACGTCCGACCCTCGAGTTGTTCGGCGCCGTTCAGGGCGCAGGGTTCGCGGTCAGCTCCGCGAATCCTGACAACTCCGTCCTCAAGGTGCCTTTCCTGCGTGCCACCACCGAGCTTCGGCCCGATCTGAAGCTCGAGGTCGGTGACCTGACTTTTCGCGCCCGCGCACGTATCGCCGCGCTGAGTGACTCCACGCTGATTTCGAAGAAGCTAAAGACCTCCGATCCGATGTTCGAGAGTCAGTGGCTCGATCTTTACGGAGAGTGGAGAGTGAGCGACTCGGTGATCGTCGCCTATGGGCTCCATAACTTCGAGTGGGGGCCCGCCGAGTCGACGAGCCCCTCGAATGGGCTCGTCCGCAACCCGGCCTTCGCCAGCACCTTCCTCACCACGTACCCGGGTCGACACCTCGGTCGGATCAACTTCAGCGCGGGACGTTCGTTCAGCGCCGTATTCATGGTCGAGACGATGGAGAGCGCAGCGACGTCGCCTCTGGAGCCGTTCGACCCCAAAGGCCAGCTGAAGCTCGAGTATGCTTCCGAAGACGGCGCGTTTTACGTAGGCGCGGTGGCCGGCGTCGGGAAGACTTGGCGACCCTGGGTGGGAGAGTATCTCTCGATCGAGCTCTTCGAAGGATTCTCGGCTTACCTCGACGGCCGCGAGACGCTCGGATCGCGCTCCTTCTACCCGCTCGATGGAGCGCCGTCGTTCGAACAGAACCGCCTCAAAGACAATGACGTGAGCCTCTTCCTCGTCGGCGGAGTGCGCTACGCCTTCGAAGATGGCGCTGACCTTCGCCTCGAGCTCATTCGCGACGACGCGGCGTACACGACGGAAGAGCTCGACCGCTCGGTGTCCATCCTTGCCATGGCGGGAGGCGCCTTGCCGATCTTGGTCGGACCCTACGTCTCTCCGGGAACCGACCTCCCGGGAAAAAACTCGTTGTACGCGTCCCTACGCGTGCCCAACCTCGGGCCCGGCGATGCCTTTCAGGTCTCGGCACGCGAGGTGTTGTCGCTGACCGACGCGACCGGAATCTCGATTTTCGTGATCGACTGGGCTGCCACCGACTCACTCGTGCTGGATCTGACCGGCGCGATCTTTCATGGTAAGCGGGACGGCGAGCTCACTCGGCTGCTGCGCGGGTTGGGGCTCCTGGCGGCGAAGTATTCGTGGTGAAGCATGAGTGAAGCGATCGTTCGAGTTCAAAACGTCAAGAAGACCTATCGCCTGGGCGAGACCACCGTCACCGCGCTCGACGGTGTCTCCCTGGATCTCGCCTCCGGTGAGTTCTCCGCGCTCGTCGGTGCCTCGGGTTCGGGCAAGAGCACGCTGCTCAACCTCGTGGGTTGTATCGACGACCCCGACGAGGGCAGTGTGATCTTGGACGGACAAGACGTCGGAAAGCTCGACGACGACTCGAAGTCGCGACTGAGAAACCGAAAGATCGGCTTCATCTTCCAGTCCTTCAACCTCGTCCCGGTGCTGTCGGTGTCCGAGAATGTCGAGCTTCCGCTCCTCATTCATGCCCAAACGACCGCAGAAGAGCGGCGCGAGAGGGTACAGAGAGCGCTGGCCGACGTCGGAATCTCCGAATATGTGCATCACGCGCCCGACAAACTCTCGGGCGGCCAGCGCCAGCGCGTGGCGATCGCCCGCGCGCTCGTCACGGAGCCCGCGCTCGTGCTCGCCGACGAGCCGACCGCGAACCTAGACTCCGTCACGACTCACCGAATCGTCGACCTCATGTTGGAGCTCAATCAGAGGCGAGGGGTGACTTTCTTCTTCTCGACGCACGATGAAAAGCTGATGTCGAGAGTCGGGCGCATCATCCACATCCAGGACGGGCAAATCGTCCCGTGAACGGGGCCTGGCGGATCGCCGCGCGGAACTTGGCGCGCAGCCGGAGACGCAACCTGGCCACGGGCCTCGCGGTGGCTTTCGGGTACGCCGCGCTTCTCATCGTGGGCGGGTACGTGATCCGCGTCGATTCCTATCTACGAACGTCCAGCGTTTATCTTGGACACCTCGGCCACGTGGGCGTTTTCAAGAAAGACGGGCTCGAGCAGTTCTTGATCAAACCCTCGAAGTACGCGCTGACGGAGTCCGATCAGGAGCTCATTCGCGCCGAGCTCGAACATGATCCTGCGGTCGACATGTTCGGCGCCTCGTTGCTCGGCTCGGGGCTCGTCGGGAACGGCTGCAAGACGATGCCGTTCGTGGGTTATGGGGTGGACCTCGAGCTCGAAGCGCGCATTCGATCCCACCCGGAGGTGCTCGAGCATGCTCGGGAGCTCTCCAAGCCGGTCAAAGGTCAGACCCTCGTCGAGGCCAAGTCGGTCGACGGGCCCGTGACCCTCGGCGTCACCTTGGCGCACAGGCTGGGCAAGTCGCGAGTCCACGAGGAGGCGCCAGAACCTCTCCTCGAGGCCGTCGATTGTATGGCCCCGGACGCCGCGCAGAAGATTTCGGCCGACGCCAACGTCCAACTGGCCAGCGCGGCCTTCGATGGGTCGTTCACCGCCGTGGATGGAGAGGTCGTGGGTCACTTGTCGACAGGCGTTCTCGCCACGGACGGACAGACCCTGTGGACGAGCGTCGAGACCCTCCAGAGACTGTACGACACTGACTCGATCACCTCCTTCGTGGTGTTCCTCCGCGATCCGGGCGCGGCGAGAGAGTACGGTCAGAATCTCGAACGACGACTCACGACTCGAGGGCTCGACGTCGAGGTTTACGATTTCGAGGACGAGAAAATGAACCCGTATTACGTCGGAACGGTGCAGTTCCTGTTCGTGATGGCCGGCTTCATACTCACCGTCGTCACGAGTGTCGTGACTCTGTCCATTCTGAACTCGATGACGATGACGATCCTCGAACGAGCTCGCGAGATCGGAACCCTCCGCAGCCTGGGATTCACTCGGCGTCAAGTGACGGGCCTGTTCGTTCGAGAGGCGATGATCCTCACGCTGACGGGCGAGGTCGTGGGTTCGGTTTTGGGATTTCTCGTGGCAACCGGGGTCCGTTTGGCCAACGTGCGATTTCAGCCCCCGGCGGTCGCTCGCCCCATCCAGCTCCTGTTCACGCCCACCCTCGAGCTCGCCGCCGGATTGGCTGTGGGTTTGCTGGCCCTGGCGGCGATAGCCACGTTCGCTGCGACCCGTCGGACCGTCTCGAGCGGAATAGCGGAGCTCAATACGGCGGTCACCGGATGAGTATTTTCGGTGAGATTTTGCGATTCGAGGCTCGCGTCGGCAGCCGACCGACCAGCCCCGGAACGAGGAGACGACTCGAATGAAGACATCCTTTCTGGGCGTTTGCGCTCTGACCTCTTCGCTGTTACCAACGTCCGTTTTTGCGGGTGACGAGCCCGACGCCAACGCTTTGCTCCGGGACGCGGACCGCGCGCGCGGAGGGCTCGAGCGGGGCGTTACATGGACGGTGGAGCTCGAGAGCACCGAAGACGGCGAGACCACCAAGCGTACCTTTTTGGTCAAGGCCCGCGGCAACGACGCGCTCTCCGAGGCTGTCGCGCCGCCGCGGCACAAGGGTGAGGTCATGCTCTTCAACGACCGTACGCTCTGGTTCTTGAAGCCCGGACTCAAAAAGCCCGTCTCCATCTCGGCGCGCCAAAAGCTCTCCGGAATGGCTTCCAACGGAGACATCGCGAGCACCAACTACGCCCGGGACTACGACGGCAAGGTCGCCGCGACCGAGACCATCGACGGCGAACAGACCTATCGGCTCGACCTCAGCGCCAAGGCCAAGAACGTCACCTATGATCGGATTCGGTACTGGGTCTCGAAGTCGCGCCGCCTCGCCGTCAAAGCCGAGTTTCTCACCCTCGAAGGCCAAGTATTCAAGTGGGCGAAGTTCGAGTATGGCAACAAGAGCAAGATCGACGGCAAGGAGCTCGACCTCGTCAAGACGATGACCATCGTCGACTCAGCCTCGCAAAACCAGACGGTCATTCGCTACTCGGAGGCCAAGGCAGAGGACCACCCGCCGAGTATGTTCAACGTCAACAACGTCGCGAGGTGAACGTGTCTCCGCTCGTCCGAATGGCGTTCAGGAACGTGCGCCGCAACTGGCGCCACAGCCTGGCCACTCTGAGCTCGATCGCCGCTGGCTTTTTGGCCCTCGGAGTCTTCGAAGGGTACGTGACCGATCTGCGCGAACGCTTCGGAGATTCCATTCGCCACAAGTCGATGATGGGTGACTTCATCATCGAGAAGCGGGGCTCTGCGGAGCGCGCCGCGGACGATATTTGGGCATACACCCTGGATGAACGAGAGCAGGCCGGCATCGACGCCATCCTCTCGGCGGAGAGTCAGGAGCTGAAGGCCACCGTCAGGTTTCTCGATATCGGCGGAATGGCGACGAACGGCAAGACGAGCTCCGTGTTTGCCGGGTTCGGCTACGACATCGCCCAGGGCCAAATCATGCGAGCTCCCGATTTCGTAGACAATGTGATCGCCGGCCAGATCCACTCGCCAAGAGCCACGACCTCGGTCGTGCTCGCCTCGGGGTTGGCTCGGTCCCTGGACTGTGCCTTCGAGGGTCCAGCAGGCGAGAAGAGCCGCTACCCTGAGGTGAAATGCAAGCGACCGCTCCTCCAACTCAGCACGACCACCGAGACCGGACAACTCAACGCGGTGGAGCCCGAGGTTCGTGGCGTGGAGCAGCTCGAAATCAAGGAGTACGACCTCCGATTTCTGTCCGTACCCCTGCCATTGGCCCAACGGCTCGCCGACACCACCCGCGTCTCGCGGTATTCGATCGAGCTTCATCCGGCGGCTGATCGTTCTTCGTTCCACCGGAGATTCGTCGAACGGGCTCGGATGGAGAACCTCGACGTGGAGATCACGGAATGGGTCTACCACCGCTACGCCGAGCTCTTTCGGCGTGGCATCGAGCTCCTGCAGATGTTCCGCAATTTCGTGGTGATCGTGGTCGTGGTGGTGGCGGGAATGAGTGTGTTCAACACCATGGCAAAGACCGTCAGCGAACGCACACGAGAGATCGGATCGCTGCGAGCGCTGGGTTTCCTGCGAAGGCAGGTCGTGCGACTGTTCGTGCTCGAAGGGTCCATGCTCGCCTCACTCGGGATCTTGATGGGGTTGGTCGCCACCCTGGCTTTGGTCTCTGTCGTGAATGCGCTGGGAGTACCTTACGATGCGGGTATGATGAGCGAACCCATTCCGCTGACCATCGCGTACGCGGTGCCCGTCTACGTTCAGGCGACTCTGTTCCTCGTGCTGGTCGCGGTGTTGGCGGCGTACCTGCCCGCGAGGCGCGCTGCGCGGATGAGTGTGCCCGACGCCCTGGGCCACGCGTGATCATGCCCGAAGCCGTCGCCATCGCCCTCTTGATCGCCGCGTATGTCGTCGGCGGGATTCCGTTTGGCCTCGTGCTGGCGCGACGGTTTGCGAAGGTGGACGTCCGGGCGGCCGGGAGCGGGAACATCGGCGCGACCAACGTGGCCCGTACTGCGGGCAAGGGCCTCGGGATCCTCACTCTCGTACTCGACGCTTTGAAAGGGGCGGCGCCGGTCCTGATTGCGCTGTGGCTGAGTCTCGGCGTGCAGGTGACGGCGGCGGCGGGGTTCTTGGCGATCGTGGGCCATGTTTTCTCACCGTACTTGCGATTCAAGGGGGGAAAGGGCGTGGCCACGTCGCTCGGCGTGTTCGCGACGTTCACACCCCTTCCCACGCTGATCGCCGCGGGAGCCTTCGGGTTGGTGTTCGCGCTGAGTCGCCGAGTGAGCGCGGGTTCGATCGTCGCGGTTGTCGCGCTCGTCGCGGCAGTGCACTCTTTGGATGGCCGACCGGAGGCCTTCGCGCTCGCGGCCGCGGTCGCCGTCATCGTCTTGATTCGACACCGCGCGAATCTGAATCGCTTGCTGAAAGGTCGTGAGCCGGGAGTCTGAGGAGTCTGAGCTCCAAGTCGCGAGGTTAGTTGAACGAAGTCGCTTCGCGGCGGTCTGAATCCGTGCGTGCATCTGAGTCTCTGCTCGAATCGGCC
>CAYXDO010000145.1:0-29901 GCA_964463485.1 uncultured Myxococcales bacterium
GTGGACGTGGGCGTGGACGATTTCGTGGACGTGGGCGTGGAACCTGGTCGTGGAGGTGGACGAAAACACTCCGCCGATACTCTCAAACTTCAGAAGTGGCACGTCCTCGTGAACATTCCAACGATAGTATGCGACGCGTTCGGACTCATGGCCAGACGGATCTGCGCCCAAGTTATTTCCTCACGGTGCCTTAGCCCAGAGCGAACAGATCAGAGGACCTTTTCGAGGATGCTTCGGAGCTCCGAATCGGAGGACGTGGCCGTACCGAGCTTGCTCCACGCGACTCGTCCCGCGCGGTCGAGCAGGTAGCTCGCTGGGAGCGCAGGCACACCAAAGCGCTGCATCGCCGCGGAGTCTCGCCAAACGAGATCGTAACACTTCGAGGCTTCGGAGAATCGCCGAACGAGCTCGAGCTCGTTGGGCCCGTCGGTGCTGATACCCACCACGACGAGCCCTCGGGGGCCGAAGAGATCCCTGAGCCTCCGGAATTCCGGCGCTTCGGCGCGGCAAGGCTCACACCACGTCGCCCAGAGATTGACCAACACGACGCGACCCTTCAAATCCGAGATTGAAGCCGACTTGCCTTCCAGATCTGTTGCCCGATACCCCTCGAGAGGGTTCCGAGCCGTGAGATCGGTGCCGGACTGTTTCGTGAGTTGGCCTGAAGCCGGCCCGTCTGGCATCGGGACGGCGTCCAGACGCAGAGCTCCCGCGCGAACGCGAGACGGCGGGCCAGGGTCTGTCCACGCGAACACCAGGTCCCCGGCCCGTTTGACCATTCTTGGGAACCCACTCGCGCGAGACGGACTCGTCGTGAGGATCGCGATCGCTTTGCCCCTGGACCCGTCTGGGGCGACTCTCCGAACCCAGAGTTGCGTGGTCGACTCGCCATTGCCTGCGAGCCAGCTCGCGATCGCAGTCCCGCGATCGAGGACGACGTCGAGCCTCCCCTCTACGTGTTTCGTGCCGCCCGCGACAGAGATGGGAGCTCCAAAGGTCGCACCTCCATCCTGCGAGAGTGCCACCTGCGCTGCGGGCGCGGCTGAGCCGGTAAACCATGCGACTACGACCTGGTCTTTCGCCGCGTCCACGGCCGGCCCATTCACCGGGCAGCCGGAGATCTTCCAGTGATCATCAAACACAGACTTGGGCTGCGTCCATTGGCCTGCGACCTGCTCGACGTGCGAAATGTCGCGGACTTCGTCCTCGGTTCGATCACGATACACGACGATGGGTCCTCGCGCCGCCTCGACGGCTCTGGTCCCGCAGCAATCGCATACTCGTGCGTCGAGCACTCGAGGCTCGCGAAGACCCTCGCCTGACACGATCGCCGTCCGGAGAGTCATCGAACCGCTCTTCTCTCGCGCCGCGAGCTCCCGACCATCGAGCCAGAAGAGGCGAAACTCATCAACGCCGTGCGCGACGACCGAGACGAACCCATGCTCAGTGGGCGTTCGGTCGTCATGGGCCGCCCCGAGACGTTTCCACACAGTAGCCCCCTTCGCCAAATACGCGAGCTGCACGTCGTAGGCGTAGGGGTCGGACGCAGACTTCTCGGCGAAGTGGGCGAGCATCGAGCCATTCGGCGCGACGGTGACGGAAGGTAGATCGGCCCAGTTGGCAAAGATGCTCTGGCTCTCGACGATCGTCGAGGGTCCTTCAAAACTCGCGACTCCGAGTCGCGCGTACCGAAGGCGATGCGAGGGCGCCGTCTTCCCTGCGGGCTCCAGCCAACTCAGCACGACAGCATCTCCCGCGACCGAGAGATTTGGCGCGAGCGAGCCAGCCATCGCGGGAACGTCGATCGTTTGCAAAGTCGGGACAGGTTGCGCTGGATCCGGGACCGCCAGCAGGACGAGCGCGATCGAAACGAGAGTCATGATGGCAGCCCTCGAGCACCGCGGGCCCGGAGCGCTCGACCGACGAATATCGACGCCTTCATCCCGCGATCATATCACTCCAGCGATAGAGGGAACGCAGCGAGACCGCGGGTCGGGTCCTACTCTCGATAGTAGATCCGAGTCGCGCCGTTCGTCGCCCGCTGACGCCTCGAAATTTCTTAGAAGGGGCTCTTGAGCGCCGTCTCGACGAGGTGGTGCAGCGCAGACGTGTGTCTCGTGGCGAGAAGCGCGCAGGCCCCACTCGCGAGCATCGCTAACGCAAGGCCACGCGCCCGGCCAGCGCGCCCACGACCGTGCAACAACCGACGAATCCGCCGCTCGAGGGCGTGCTCGCCAAATGCATGGACCGCTTCGTCGAACCCCGGTTGAGCTCGCTGAAGCTCGGCAACGGCGACCAGCGCTTCGGCCACTCGAACCGGATCTCCCACCTCGCGCGCAGCGAAATCGTCGCAGGCCTCTTCGGCGGCCACACGAAAGGCCCGCGCAAGCGCTCCGGAAACGCCCGGGAGTTGCACGAGCCCTGCGACGGACAAGAGCAGGCTCGTGAGCGGATCCCTTCGACGCAGATGCGCCCGCTCATGGGCCAGCGCGCACGCGAGGTGGTGCGGAGGCAGAGCTCTGGCGAGGCTAGTCGAGAGCAGGATCCGTCCGCGCACGAAGCCGACGGCGTGGCAGATGCGCGGGCTGCCTGGGACGCAAATTACCAATGACTTTGACGACCGCTCCCCCAATCGTTGGAGCGCGCCGAGGTCGCGGCTCGTGGCGACCAGCCTTCGCGCGAGGCTCAGCGTACGAAGCAACAACCAACACGAGAGCAGGGCGCCCGCTGGCGCGAGTGACGCGCTCGAGTGCACGAGGCAGAGGTGCAGATGGTGACCATGAGTCGGACAGTGGTCGACTCCGTACCCGAGCGCGCTCGAGATCGGGGGCGCGGCCGCCGCCGCGGTGCCGATGACGGAGAGCACCGCCGGCATCGTTCCGAGGACGAACGCCGCGTCCGCGCGCCACGCAGCGCTCGGCAACACGCGGCCTAACGCGGGCCACAGCATGATCGAAGCGATCGATGCGCAAGCGCCGATGAGAACGGCGATCGCGACACATTCGAGCACGAAGAACCAAGGCGTCACGGAGTGCCCTTGCGATGCAGATCGATGAGGTGCCGCAGCTTCACGAGGAGAGCCTCGTCGATGTTCGCGGCAGCGTCCACGAAGGCGCTCAGCCCTGCGTCGCCGTGCTCGCTCAGAATCTTCGCCGCGAGCCCGTCGGCCAAGGCCCGTTCGAATTCGGCCTTGGAGAGCGCCGCGGCATAACGCCACGCGAGCCCGTCCTTCTCACGAATGAGCATCCCTTTTCGGTGCAGACGGTCGAGCGTAGTCATGATCGTGGTGTACGCGCGGCCCTTGGCGCCTGTCAGAGTGTCGAATACATCTCGAGCGGTGACGGAGGCCCGTTGCCAGGCCACGTTCATGACGGTCGTCTCGAGCTCACCGAGCGCTTCTGGTCTGCGCTTCGTCATCGAGCTCGAAGGTCAGGCTTCATCATCCTATTGTCAATAGTAGCGCTGCAGGAGGCGAGATCCTACGGCACCCACCGCGCGAATGAACGAACCACGCTCGACCGAGCCCGCACGCGCACGGTCTCGGCGGTCGGTAGTGAAACCAGCCGCGAATCACTCGTCAGCCAGTTCACTCCTCCGCGTGGCCGAAGACTTCGCCGCCCGCCTTCAGTGATTTGATCGCTGGCGTACCGTCGTCCCCTACCCTGAGCTCGACCAAAGCCCGGCGACCGCCCCTACTCAGCGCAGCTTCGATGCGGTCTCGATCGGTCTCTGGTACGTAGAATCGACCGATTCCGTCGATCACCCATCGCCCGCCCTCCGCCCTCGCCGCGATCGCGACCAAGTCGGACCGGTCCGTCGGCTGAGAGTCGACTCCGACGTAAGTCCACGCCGGCTCGCTCCGGGATACCAAGATGAAACCCACGCGGTCGCCCGTAGGGGTCGGGTCGTCTCGAGTCGCCTCGCTCGCGGCACCTTCGACCGCGTACGCGAGCGTCACATAGTACCCAGAGAGTGGGTCGTAGGGGTCGACGGGAACCGTCTCGAGGATCACCGTTCGTCCGGATGCCAACGCTCGGACCTTCTTCGCTGGAATCAACGCCAAGATCAGCAACTGAATCGCGAGCACCGCGATCAAGCGGCTCCATCTTCGACTCTGCGTCCGTCCAGTGGGCTCGGTCATGACTTTGCCCCCTTCAGCCGCCTTTCGAACACGATTCCGAAGACGATGACGACGACTCCAAGCGAGGTGAAGACGAGACTCTTCAACAAGAGCCCGACCTCGAACTCGAAGAAACGAGCTCCGATCAAGACGGCCGCCAACACCATTCCGAACCAGAAGGGCCTTCGTTCGAGCTCGTGAACGGAGCTGATGATCGCGCCGATGGAGAGTGTGAAGAGGACGAGATTCGCGGCGATGAACATGGGTATCCGCGGCTCGTCGAACAACATCGCGAGCGTCAGGACGACCGCGGAGATCGTCCCGTGGAGCGATCTCGGTCGTTGCCTTGCTGCGTTCAGGCGGCGAACCCAAAGGGTCACGGCGACCAGGATGAGAAAGGCGGGCCAGAGCAGCGCGGTCTGGTTGTGGTCGACCTCGGAGAGAGAGAGCTCCTCGGCGACCTCGCGGAACGACGCTGGAAAGGCCACGAGGACCAGGCCGATGGTGCCCCATGCGGAAGACGCGCCTGCGAATCGGGGCAGGAGCCCAGAACCATCGTGGGCGAATGCAAGCGCGATGGAGCTGAGTGCGACAAACGCGGCTACGACGCCTTCGCCGTCGGTCACGCGCGCCACCTCGACCGCCAACACCCCAGAGGCCAGCGGAACGAGGATCCCGAACGTCGCCCGTGAAGACTGCCTCGCGGCGATCACGGTGAATACGACGAGCAACCCGTAGCCCGAGCCCGGGAGCGGCTCCTCTCGACCAGAGAGATAAGTTGCCCAGGCGAGCAACGCGGCCACGGTGTTGGGCACGCTCCCGTGAATCAGACTCGCCGCGAGGGCTCCCAAACCGATGGCGAGCGCGCCGTTATACCAGTGCTCACTCACGTGGAAGACTTGGGCCACGAGCCCGACGTTGGCGGCGAAGATCAGCGTCCCGAGAAAGACGAGGGCATGACCAAGGCGGGCATGGCGCCCGTCGATTCGCCACAACCAGAAACCGAGAGTTTGAACCGAGATCATGGCCGAGGTGACCAGGGCGAGCTTGGCGACGTCCGAGAGTGCCGCCCAATTCCAAGCGACGAAGGAGACTACTCCTCCGCCCACCAGCAACGCCCCGAGCACATACACGGCGAGGGCCGCCGCGTCCGCGCCGGGCTCGTCGACCGAGTAGCGTCGGGTGAGCTCCTCGCGGGCCTCGCGAGTGATCAAGCCTTCCCGCTCCCAGGAAGGTAGCTCCACCTTGAGCTTCGCGCGGAAGGCTCTCCAGCTCCAACTGTCCACGAAGTCATGATACGCGGTCCGCCCCGAATTGGGTGTAGCTCCGTCCCGCTTCCGCTCTGGATTCCGTTCCCGCTCCCGTTCCCGCTCCCGTTCCCGCTCCCGTTCCCGCTCCCGTTCCCGCTCCCGTCCTCGCTGCCGTCCTCGCCCCGTCCTCGCTCCCGCTCGGTTGCCGTTCCCGTTCCTCTCCCGCGCTCGTTCCCGTCCTCGTTCCCGGTCTAGGTGCGGTCCCCGCGCTCAGGGCAACAGGCAGTCGGGGGTCGCGCGCTCCAGTCGCACGAAGGCGGCGTAGGCGACCGGCGGTGAGTAGGCTCGCATCGCCAAGAAGAGGTCGTCACCGAGCAACGCCACGTGATTTGCCACTCGCGTCGCGAAAACATCCAGGGCGCAGACGCGACCTTCGCGGACGACGATCTCGGCGTAGGGCGTCTCGCCAAGCCGATTCAGGATGAGGCCGCTCGGAGTCGAGATGAAGCGATAGGTCGTCTCGAACTCAGCCGACCGAGCTTTGGCCAGATGCGAGAACCTCCCCTCGTCAAACACGAACACGTCTCCGCTCGCTGTCAGCAACAGCGTCCCGATTCCGGGGACTCGCTGCACGAGACGCGCGTTCCCGCAGCAAGAGGGCACGCGGAGCGACTCACCTCTTCCGCCATGATGCCAGTAGAGCTCGTCGTCGGAGGTGGTAGCTCCGACGGCCAAGGCCTCGCCTCGCGAGATCCACGCCACCGAAGGCTGGACCGACTCGGTGAATTGTTCCGGTGGCACGACCGCGAGCGGGGTCCAAACGCGCTCGGCAGCATCGAACCGATGCAGAGACCGCGAGTCATACGCCGCGAACAGCTCCACGGGGTCGCTCGTGCCGTCCAGCCCCACCCGAACGAAGGCGGAGACGGAGGTCTTCACCGACAACTCCTCGAGGCCCGTCGATGGATCGCCGTACGCCACCGTCCCGTCCACGGCAACGGTCCACAGATTGTCGCTTGCGTCCGCGAAGGCCGCGGCGAAGGGTCGCCGAGCCGGAAGTTTCCGCTGCTGGCCTTCTGGACTCATTGCATAGAGCTGCCCCGTCTCGGTACCCGCGATCACTTCCGTCCGAACCGCGATCGCGAACGAGAGGGAGACTCCGTCAATCATTGGGTCGAACGAGAAGCTCTCTCCCTGCGCGGAGAACGTCGGCGTGGTGATCGAGCAGAAGTGATCCGGAGCCAGATCAGCTCGAGCCAGCGCTTCGATCGGAGGGGGCTCGATACTCTGCCAGCGTTGGGACTCGAGGTCGTACTCATACCCAGCAGAGGGAGTGGGGAGGCGGAGCTCGGTGGGACTGTCCAAGAGCCTCAGCGACCCCGGCGCGAGGCCGAGCTCGCCCAATCGGCAATCGAAGGCGAGCGCTTGCATTTTCGGATCGACAGCCGAGACCTCCGGTCGATCGAGCTTCGGATCGATGGCCCACAGGGAGGTCGCCGTCGACTCGATCCCGATCAGGTACGATTGAGGCCCGCTGGGGAGGTACTCGATGGCCCTGTTTTCGTGACAGGCCAGCATCATCATGGCCACGGAGGAAATGAGTCTCCGCGTCCTCCGTCGTTTCAGCATGGCCGTGGATCCTGCTCCGAATCTCCGACCCACAGCCTACGGCCCAAAGACTACGATCTGCGCGGCCGGCGACGAGCTGCGTCCGTTCGCCTTGGGCCCGTCGGCCGCCCTGTGAACGATTGTCAAAAGGCCCCGGCCGCGCCCGGAAACACGACGGGACTCTCGAACCCATCGTGATCGACGCTCGCGACGCCGAAAAATAGGTCGTCGGCCACGAGGCTCGGAATGTCCACTGAATCTACGTCACCCACGAACGCGGAACGTTCCCAGGTCGGTGACGTGGTGGCTCGCCAATACACGCGATAGCCCGCCAAGTCGGGAGCCGCCTTGGGGTCGACCTTGGCCCACCTAACGCGTGTGCCCGAAGCGAGCGGGTCGATTTCGACCTTCGTCGGGACCGACGGGGCCCAAGCGATCGATGCGGCAGTGATAGCGGTGAGCCCCGCGACCTTGGCGACGTAATCGAAGCTCACACTCTCCACGACGTCGCCGTACGCGATCCCGTTTTCGGCGCGGACGTTCTCCCGAAGCCTGTGGATGTTCTCGGTGGCCTCGGTGAGTCGAATCGCGGCAAACCCAGACTCATTAAAAGGCTGGTGATTTCCCATACCGCCGATCCGGTCGGATCGCAGCACGAGCCTCGCGTCGAGGGCAGTGAAATAAGTAGAGGCGACGCGATCGACGTAGCGCGCCAAATTCCGAGACGCCGAGTCGAGCTCCCCGCCGATTCGATCTCGCTGACGCTTCTCCTCGGAGGTCTCGGCGATCCGAACGCCTTCGGAAAATACGCGGACGGCCGTATTCTCGATGATCCCGCTGGTTCCGACGACGTTGCCGACTTGGTCGACCGTGATGACCGCCGCAACTCTCCAGCCGTTCGAGCGGGCGTGCTGCGCGAGCATACGTCCGCCAAACAGTCCTTGCTCGGTCCCAGAGAGCGCCGCGTAGACGATCGTGGAGTCCAAGGTGTGCCTCGAAAGGAGGCGAGCCGCTTCGAGCAAAGCGGCCAATCCGGAGGCATTGTCGTTGGCTCCCGGAGCGTCGCTGGTCGCGTCGAGCACGTCACTCGCGCGGGAGTCGATGTCCGCGGTGACGATCACATATCTCTCCGGGTCCACCTTGCCCGCTTGCATGGCGACGATGTTGACGACCCTCATCGGCCGGGGAACCTTGTCTTGGGGTTTGATGGCTGCCTTCAGCTCTTTGACATCCAGACACCCCCCGCACGAGGAGGCGATCGCTTCGAGCTCCGTCTTGACCCACTTCGTCGCCGCGGTAACGCCGCGCGGTCCCTCTGCGTCCGAGAGAGTATGCCTGGTGCCGAAAGCCACGAGGTCACGCACGTCCGCCTCGATTCGAGACGCCGATACCGATTGAGCGATCGAACGAAGGACGGGCTGCTCGCCGGGAGGAGCGACCTTGGGCTTCTCAGGCTCGCCAGATGCGGTCGTCGAGACAGCGGCGGCCAGCAGCGCGCCGCCGAGCTTCCGAAACAACATGGGCCGACCCTAGCCGGACCAAAGCCAATAGTAAACCGAACTTCCCAAAGGTCGGCGTCGCTCTTGGCTTCACGCCAACTGAGTCGAAGTCATTCCCAACAAGTCGCTGAAAAGAGGCTCGGCAACTCATGTCGCGATCGTGCAACGGGTCCAAGCCCATAGAGTCGACTCGCACCGCCCGGTTTGGAGGCTCTTCACTCCTCGTCTACCAATGCCAACGACCGTTCCGCGAAATTCGCGACGAGTTGGAAGTCGCCACAGTCCAGAGCGGACGCGGCAAAGTCGGAATCGAAGGTCCGCTGACCCCCCACCCGAGCGATCACGTCCGCGAAAGCCACGGTCTGACGATCCCCACGCCCCACGAGAAAGTGAGAAATGCCGGCGCTGCTCAAGTTTTGAACCTCTGACGCCAACCCATCGAGATCTCGGAGCTCGAAACCGTCGGACGACGGAGAGAGGTCGACGACGCGGACGTTCAGAGCCTCCGAATCGAGCCGCTCCCGTACTTGATCGACGGCGATCGAAACGCGATCGGGCGCGCCTACGTTCAGCCCCCGCACGTTCCAGATGGTCGGTTCGCCAGCCACTCGTAGCGGATCAAAAAGTCGCACCCAGTATGCCTCGACCCGAAGCGAGTCGCTGGTGGGCGTGACTCTGGCAAGCGTGGAGGCGCCTCCAGCCCAGGCCGTGCCCTCGACGGAGCCGAGCCACTCGAAGCTCGGAGCGTACGCGGCCTCCGTGTTGGGCGTGGAAGGGTCGTCGAAGGCGACCGTTGGCTCGCGCAAGGAGCCGTCGGATCGAACCTCGACGAGCCTGGAAGCAAACGCCACCACGACCCTCCCAGGTGCCAGCTCCGCGATGCCCCGCGGAGCCTCCTCGCCGAGGTCCAAGAGTCGGGTGACTCGATCTAACTCGCTGCTCAGAATGAAGAGGGGATGGTTGGGGCTCGTCGTCACGAGGGCGGTCTCGCCGCTCGACAAACCCACCGCGAGAAGTGGAGCTCCGATCACCTCGTCAGGCAGCGCTGCCGATCGGATTTGGAGCTCTTCGCAGGCGCGGGCGGGACCGTCGAGTTGCCAGACTCTGGTCGGTGAAAAGGCAACGCAGCCCCTCGGGGACTTGGCCAGAACCAAGCTGGCGAGGCTGACTACCGGCCGCGCCATCCGGAGCGTCGGCGCAATCTCCGCGCTCGGCGAAGTGTAGAGCTCCCTTGCGGAATCCTCGACGAGGATCGCTCCAGTGGAGCTCGTGTACACGCGGCGCGGAGAATGTCGCAACACGGGCCAAAGCTCGGCGATAGGTCTTTGCGATCGGATCGTCCCTGACTCGTCCAAATCGATGAGCTTCTCCGTAGTCATCACTCGGACTCCTTCCCGAGTCTTCAGCACGGCGAGGCACGGCGCGGGGCTCTCCGCGACCGTCTCCCAAGGAGCGATTCCGAGGGGTGTGTCGGAGACGAGCGCAGTGATGACCTCGGTTCGGCTCGGCGCTGCCGTACAGGCGACGACGCGCCGTCCGGCCCCGGCCATGAAGGCTATGTCCCTGGGTCTGCCGCCTAGAGCCCCGTCGAGGCACTTCGACTCGCTCCCACGAACGAGGAGCAGGCCGGGCGAGCTCCACGGCACGAAGACTTCGGTGGACGACAATCGGGCGTAGGCCGCGATGAATCCGGGCTCATACATCCACTTGCACTCGCTCCGCGGAAGAGTCGAGAACGCTGGCGCGCAACTCATCGGCACGCCGGAGCATCGAATGGCTCGCGGGCCGCCCTCCACGTTTCCGAGCACAAGGATCGAGTCCTGGTCGTTCACGATTTGAAAGCCGACCATCTGCACGGGCGAGACGGAGAGGGTGCCTGAGTCTAGAGAAAGGTCGGCGAGCGCCGACGGACCACTCCCGACCCACCAGAGCGCGAGGGCACGATGGCCCGGAGCCGCGACGATCCCGAGGTTGCGATTCGCGCCCACCGCAAACCTGCGTTGGCCGCTCGGACCGAGCGCGACGAGCTCATCGCTCGTGGTCCCGAGAATCTCGCCGGCCGCGGAGAGTCCGAGGTTCCGAAAGACTCCCGGATCTTCGGGAGGCGTAGCTTGGCACGCGACAAAGGGACGACGGCCGCGTTGTGTGTATTTCTCGAGCGGGAACTCACACTCGCCGCGACTGTCGAGCCGGACGGCCGTTCTGGCCGCCTCGACTATACTCACCTCCGGACGAGTCGGAGCGAGGTCTCCGCCTTCGACTGAGTACGCGGCGACCTCGGCCCACCGCGGAATAGGACAACTGTAGCCGGAGCCCAGGACCTGCGGCGCATCCCAGGCGAGGGTTGGACACCGACGACAAGACCCTGCCGGGTACGGCTCGGCCGAGCGCGTCACGTCGAAAGGTATTGATTCTCGGCGAGATCCATCTGAACCGACGAAGTCGGTGGGCAAGAGGTCAAAAATCAGGAGTGAGTCGCCGCTTCGAACCTCGACGGCGAAGGTGGAGGCGTTTGGTTCGATGAGGAAGGAATCTCGAACCGAGCCGTCGGACGAGACGGTTACTCCGACCGACGCCCAGTCGCCCGGCTGGATCGTCGTCGTCGCCTCGCCACACGCCGAGACGGACCCGCAGATCAGCCAGCACAGGTATCTCACGCGAACCGAGTGTACCCGGTCCGACGCCGGCAAATCCACGCCATCTACGACTCGAGTGAATCGTTCCATTCGGTAAAGCTATCGCATACACGGGCAGTCGAACGCGGCGACCGATCATCGGGAGCGGCGCGATCTCGAGTCTCATGTCGATGCTCGGCCATTCTTCGCCCACTTTGATGCGGATCAAGCTTCCCGATGGTCCGAACGGATAGGGAAGAGCGGTGATTCGCCTCGAGGCGCAGTCGTGAAGAACCTCCGCGTGCTGATCGCGAAGCCGGGCCTCGACGGGCACGACGTCGGCGCCAAAGTCATCGCGCGGGCGCTGCGCGACGCCGGCATGGAGGTCATTTACACCGGGCTGCGGCAGTTGCCCGCGCAGATCGCCCGCGCCGCCGTCGACGAGGACGTAGACGCGGTCGGACTCTCGATACTCTCCGGAGCTCACCTGCCGCTCTGCGAAGCGGTCGCGCACGCGCTTCGCGAGGCCCACGCGGAAGACATCCTCCTCCTGGTCGGCGGTGTGATCCCGGAACGCGATCGAGTCGCGCTCCAATCGATGGGTTATCGCGGCGTGTTTCCAACCGGAACTCACCTCGATGAGATCGTGCGCTTCCTCGAAGGAAATCTGAGATGAGCTCGAGAGTCCCCACCCTCGAATCCGGGATCACGCCAAAGGTCGTATACGGCCCGAGCGACGTCGATCGAAGCCGAGAAGCGCTCCCGCCGCTGCCCGGGAGCGCCGATCCGATCGGCGCTCCGGGGGCCTTCCCGTTCACGCGCGGGATTCACGGCGAGATGTATAGGAAGCAGCCGTGGACGATGCGGCAGTACGCCGGCTTCGGGACGGCGAAGGAGACCAACGCTCGCTTCAAGTTCCTGATCGAGAACGGCCAGACCGGCCTCAACGTGGCGTTCGACCTGCCGACCCAGTGCGGGCTCGACTCGGACGATCCTCGCGCGGCCGGAGAAGTCGGCCGGGTGGGAATGGCCGTGGACTCACTTCAGGATCTCGAGGAGGCGCTCGACGGGATCGACCTCGAGAAAGTCACCGTCTCCCTGACGATCAACTCGGTCGCGCCCATCCTGCTCGCGATGGTCGAGTCAATCGCGAAGCGGCGCGGGCTGGCGCTCCACAGGCTGCGCGGGACGCTCCAGAACGACATTCTCAAGGAATTCATCGGGCGAGGCACTTGGATCTTTCCGGTGGAGCCCTCGATTCGGCTGGTCGGAGACACGATCGAACACTGCGCGCGTCACTTGCCGGCCTATAGCCCGGTGAGTGTCTGCGGCTATCACCTTCGCGAGTCTGGAGCCGGTCCGGCCGAGGAGATGGCGTTGGCCTTTCTCATCGCGCGTGCGTACGCGGACCACGCGATCGGTCGGGGCCTCGACATCGATGCGTTCGCGTCGAGGCTGTCGTTCAACTTCGACATCCACGGCAACTTCTTCGAGCAGATCGCGAAGTTCAGGGCCGGCCGCCGACTGTGGGCGCGAATCGTCGCGGAGGAGTACCGCGCGGCAGACCCAAAATCCGGCTGGATGAGGATGATCGCGGGCGGCGGTGGCGGTGGACTCACAGTCGAGCAGCCCGAGCTCAACATCGTGCGGGGCGCCTATTACGCACTCATCAGCGCGTTGTCAGGCACGCAGACGATGGCGTTGTGCTCCTATGACGAAGCGTACACGATCCCTTCGGAGCGCGCGGCTCGGATCTCTTTGCGCACGATGCAGATCCTCGTCGAGGAGATGGGTTTGTGCGACACCGTCGATCCGCTCGGCGGATCGTACTACTTGGAGACTCTTACCAACGAGCTCGAGGCCGAGATCCGCAAAGTCATGGCCCGAGTCGAGCGGGAGGGCGGAGTCGTGGCAGGGGTCAGGGAGGGGCGAATTCAGGCGATGGTGTCTCGACGGGCATACGAGCATCAGCGCGCGCTCGAATCGGGTGAGGTCAGGAAAGTAGGCGTCAATTGTTTTCGCGGAGGAGGAGACGAGAGCGAGATCGACTTCCATCCGTTCGACGCGAAGCAGACCGAGGCCCAACTCTCACGCCTCGAGGCGGTTCGGCGCGCCCGCAACCCAGCGGCGGTTGCGGAGGCGCTGCGATCGGTCGAGTCCGCAGCGAGGAGTGAGACGAACGTCATGCCGTCGTTGGTAACCGCGGTCGAAGCGCAGGCGACGCTCGGGGAGATGGTCGGGGCGTTGAAGAGGGTCTTCGGGGAGTATCGGGAGCCGGTGAGGATCCTATGAGCTCATACATTAGGCCAAGGACGCTCGAGGAGTTGTTGGAGGTCCTCGAGAACGCGGGAGGAGAGGCGAAGGTCCTCGCGGGCGGCACTGACCTCATGCTGGCGATTCGCGCGGGCAAGCCGGTCGGGACGCTCGTCAACGTGTCGAGGATCGAGAGCCTCGGGCGCATTTCGGTCGAGTCCCGCACTTCGGTCGAATCCAAACAGGGGACTGAGCAGACGCTCGGCGGCGAGGTCGTGAAGGTCGGCTCGGGAGTGACCGTGGCGCGGCTGCTTCGGTCCGAAGAAATTCGTACGCGAGCGCCCCTTCTGTGGAAGGCCGCGGACCGCTTCGCCTCGCCGCTGGTTCGGTCGCGAGCGACGGTGGGCGGCAACCTGGGCAACGCTTCGCCGGCCGCAGACCTGAGTTTGGCGTTGCTCGCGCTAGATGCGACCGTCGAGCTCGCCAAGGGAGGTGCCCGGCGCACCCTGAGTATCGACCAGTTCTTTCGTGGCCCGGGTCGGACCGTGCTCGAGCCCGGCGAAGTCGTGATCGGAGTCAGCTTTCCGACTCAGCGCGAGCCTCTCTCGACCTTTCAGAAGAGCGGGCCTCGTCCTGCGCTCGAGATCGCCGTCGCCTCGGTCGCCATGCGCCTCGAGCTTCAGAAGGGGCGCGTCGTCTTCGCGCGGGTAGCTTACGGCGCGGTGGCTCCGACGCCGCTCCGTGGGTACGGCGTCGAGGCCGCGATCGTGGATCGGCCGCTCACGGACGACCTGGTCGAGGAGGCCGCCCGCGCGGCCGTCCGTGAGATTCGCCCGATCGACGACGTGCGCGCTACCGCGACCTATCGGCGTCGACTGATTGGCGCCTACGTCCACCGAGCGCTCTCGGACGCTCGAGTCTCCGCGGAGAGGTCGATCCATGTCTGAGTTGGTTCCCATCGAATTCATCTTGAACGGCCGCGCCGTTCGCGCGGACATCCCGCCGACGATGGCTCTTCTGGAGCTGGTGCGGGAGCGGTTCGATCTCACCGGTTCGAAGCTCGCCTGCGGTGAGGGCGAGTGTGGCGCCTGCGCCATGCTGCTCGACGGTGAGCCCGTCTTGGGTTGCCTCACGCCAGCAGTGGACGCCGACGGTAGAGAGCTCCGCACAGTCGAAGGGCTGGGCGACAAGGGCCAGCTCGGGCCGCTCCAGCGGGCCTTCGTGGACGAGGGCGCCGTGCAATGTGGGTTCTGCACGCCCGGGATGTTGGTGGCTGCGACGGCGCTCCTCTCCGAACACCCCCATCCCACCCGAGAGGAAGTTCGGCGCGGCCTCGAGGGCAACCTGTGCCGCTGCACGGGTTACGTCGCGATCATCGAAGCCGTCGAGAACGCGAGCCGAAAATGAGCGACTCTCTGATCGGCGCCCGAATTCCCAAGCTCGACGCCCCGCCCAAGACGACCGGCGAGACTCGGTACCTCTCGGACCTCGTCGTGCCCAAGATGCTGCACGGCAAAATCTTGCGGACCGATCGGCCTCATGCCCGGATCGTCTCCCTGGACGTCTCGCGCGCGAGGCGCATGCCGGGTGTCCACGCAGTACTCACTGCGCGTGACATCACGAACGTCCCCTTTGGCCACGGCAAGGACAACACGCCGCTGAAGGATGGCGTCGTGCGTTGTATTAGGGACGAGATCGCGGCGGTCGCCGCGGAGTCCGAGGAGCTCGCAGAGTCCGCGCTTCGTGCGATCTCCGTAGAATACGAGGATCTACCGTCGATTTTCGACCCAGCGGAGTCACAGCGCCCGGGTGCTCCCGAGATCCACGCGGGGCGACGTCGCAACCTGGCGCTCACGTACGATTATGGTCATGGGGACGTCGTCGAGGGCGAGGCCTCGAGCGCGTTCGTGGTCGAAGGTGAGTTTGAGCTTCAACTCATGACTCACTGCTGCCTCGGAACGTCGGCGATCCTGGCGGCGTTCGACACGAATGGCAGGCTCACGGTCCACTCACTCACCCAGGTCCCGTTCTTGTACCGGAGGGACCTGGCGGCCATCATGGGTATGGCGCCCGAAGACGTCCGCGTGATTCAGCCGCCCATCGGCGGCGCCTTCGGATCGAAGCTGGACATCTATCCGTACGAACCCATCGCGGCGCACCTCGCCCGAGCGACGGGTCGACCGGTTCGCATCGTCTTTTCGCGCCGAGAGGAGTTCGTGGCCTCACCCACTCGTCAACCCGCGCGTATCAAGCTTCGCAGCGGCTGCAACGCCGACGGCCGCCTGACCTTCAGGGACGCACACATCTTGCTCGACAACGGCGCCTACACTTCCTGGGGCGCGACGACTCCGTTCGTGATGATGCAAACTTTCTCGTCGCTGTACCGAGTCCCCAACGTCCGCTTCCGCACCGAGGTGGTCTACACCAACAACCCATACAGCGGATCATTTCGTGGCTACGGAAATCTCCAGGCCACGTTCGCGGTCGAAGCCCAAGTCGACATGCTCGCCGAAAGAGCCGGTCTCGATCCGCTCGAGCTCCGACGGAGAAATGCCCAAGAGTCTGGCGAAGTGACCGGGCAAGGGATGCACCTGGTGACTTGCGGACTCGGGGAGTGCCTGGACGCCGCCGCTCGTCTATCGAGTTGGGAGAAGAAAAAGGCGGCGCCCCGGATGCAAGGGCGCGTGCGCCGCGGGATTGGCGTCGCTTCCATGCTGCACGTGGGCGGCGGCGCGAAGATCTACCGCTCCGATGGGTGCGGATCGATCCTGACGATCGATGATTTCGGGAAGGTCTCGCTCCTGAGCGGCTCCACCGACATCGGGCAGGGCTCGGAGACGGTGCTGGCCCAGATGGTCGCCGAGATCCTTGGGCTCGGGGTCGACCGCATCAAAGTCATCAACTCGGACACGGACGTGAAGCCATGGGACGTCGGAGTCCACGCCTCGCGGACGAGCTACGTCGCCGGAAACTCGGCCATCATGGCGGCCAAGCGCGCCAAGGACAAGCTCCTCGGCGCCGCGGCAGCTCAGCTCGGAGTGCCGGTCTCGGAGCTCGATTTGAAGGACGGTCACGTGGTCCGAGGAGACGAGCGACTCGAGGCGCTCGATCGCCTCGTCCGTTCGCTCCACTTCTCCGGCCGCGGTGAGTTGCTCGTCACCGAGGCCTACTTCGAGCCCGCCAGCGTCAAGCAGGACAAGGCGTTCCACGGAAATGTCTCGCCGACCTACGCCTTTGGAACGCACGTCGTAGAGGTCGAGGTCGACACCGACACCGGTGTGATTAGGGTGCTCGGCGTCTCCGCCGCCCACGACGTCGGCAAGGTGCTCAACGGACTCGGGATCGAGGGTCAAATCGAAGGCGGAGTAGTGATGGGGCTCGGCTACTCGCTCTCCGAGGAGCTTCACCTCCAAAACGGCGTCGTTTCGAACCCTCTCTTTCGCGACTATCACTTGCTCACCGCGCCGGAGGTTCCACCGATCCGATTCGAGCTGATCGAGACTCACGACCCAACCGGTCCCTTCGGCGCCAAGGGGATCGGCGAGGCTCCGGCCATCTGCGTGGCCGCCGCCGTGGCGAACGCGGTGTATGACGCCACCGGCGTCCGCTTCGCGCGTCTGCCCCTGTCACCGGAGCGCGTGCTCGAAGGGCTCGTCGCCGCCAAGGTGAGCCCAGATCGAGGTGCCGTATGAGAAAGCTGACGGTGATCTCGCTGGAGCAGGCCCTATCGCTCCCGTATGCCACGGAGCGCATGGCGCAGCTCGGCTGGAGAGTGATTCGCATCGAGTCGCCCGCGGGCGATCCCAACCGCAGAATCGGCCTACCCATCGGGGGTCCAGACAGGTGCGCCTATTACGTGGGTCCGAACGCCGGCAAGGAGTCCGTCGTCCTCGACCTACTGAGCCCGCTCGGCCAGCGCGCGCTGCATCGGATCGTCTCGGCGCTTCAGCCGGACATTTTCTGCTGTAATACTCTCCCGGGCCGGTACGAGAGGCTCGGCATCGACCCCTCGACGCTGGGGCGGTTGAGGCCGGGGCTGATTTGGGCCGCGATCTCGGCGATGGGTCCCGATTTTCCTGACGTCCCCGGATATGACCCGGCCCTTCAGGCTCAGCTCGGCTTCATGGAGCTCACCGGGCCCGCGGACGGACCTCCCATGTTGTCTGGGGTCCCGTTCGTCGACTTGAAGGCCGGGGATGAGCTCTTCACTCAGGTGATGACGGCCTTGTGGGAGCGCGCGGAGTCTGGCGACAGACCCTTCGAGAAGCGAATCGACGTCTCCATGGCCCGCGCCGCCGCAAGCTGGCTCCTGACCGTCGTACCCATGCTCGACGCGGGCGCCAGGCCCGAGGAGCTGACGAGATCTGGATCCGAACACCGCCACTTCGTCCCTTCGAACGCCTACCCAACCTCGGATGGGTTCGTGTACCTAGCTATCGGCTCCGACCGCCAGTGGGCCCAGCTCGTCTCCCTGCGCGCCTTCGAGTCCTTGGCCGTCCCGATGCTCCAGACGAACGCCGGCCGCAAGGAGCACCGACGCGAGCTCCACGAGCGAATCGGCGCCTGCACGCGGTCCCGCTCCACCGAGCTCAACCTCGAGGACCTTCGACGCGCCAACATCGTTTGTGCCCCCATTTTCTCCGTCGGCCAAGCCATCGAACAGCGTTGGATCCGGCCGCTGCTGTATCAAACTCGCGCGCCCGACGGACGACGGATCCGGCTCCCCCCGAGCGCAGTTGAGCTTCCCGGAGGGACAGAGCTTCCCTTCCCGCCCAAACACGGAGAGCACACCGAGCAGATCCTGCGGGAGGCGAGGCTCGACGATCGCGAGGTCGAGGAGATCCTGTCGGGCCGCGGCAAACAGGACCCTCGGTGAGCGTCCGCCGAGCATCGCGGGAGCGCATCGATGAGTATGCTGGGTGAGTTCCGACTTGACCGTTGCCCGAGCGGGCGATCCGAGCAGCGAGCGCCCTCGAGCTGACCATGCGTGCGCTGCTTTCCAGAGAGGTCGGCCGTCGAGAGCTGCTCATCGGCAACGAGGCCATCGTCCGCGGCGCCATCGAGGCGGGGGTCGGGCTCGTCTCGGGCTACCCAGGGACGCCGGCCTCCGAGATCGGCGACACCTTCCATCGATTGGCCCCTGAGCTCGGGATCTTCTTCGAGTACTCGGTCAACGAGAAGATCGCGCTCGAGCTCGCGTTCGGGGCAAGTCTGACCGGTTGTCGCTCGCTCGTGAGTATGAAACACCTCGGGCTGTCGTACGCCTCGGACCCTCTCTCCACGATGCCTTACATCGGCGTGGTCGGTGGAATGGTGATCGTGGCCGCGGCCGATCCAGGATGCCTAACCAGCCCGAACGAGCAGGATCAGCGTCACCTCGGGCGCATGATGGGTCTGCCCACGCTGGATCCTTGCGATCCCGAAGAGGCCCGTCGGATGACGGTATGGGCCTTCGAGCTCTCGGAGGAGGCTCGGCTGCCGGTGCTCTTGCGAATCACGACGCGGGTGTGCCATACGCGCGCGCCGGTCGAGTTTGGACCCATCCAATCTTCTGGCGGTAAAGACTGGCGCTTCGAGCGTGACCCTCGCAGGTTCGTGCCGACCCCGGCGAATGCGCGTCGCATGCGGGATGATCTGCAGGCTCGGCTCGAGGTCGCATGCGAGTGGGTCACGCACTCGCCGTTCAACCGGCGATCCGGGGCGGCCTCAGGGACCCGAGGGTTCATGGCGGCGGGCGCGCCTCGGGCAGCGACGCGGAGCGCGCTTTCGAGGCTCGCGTCAGACGCACCCCTGCTCGAGCTCGGGACTCTCCACCCGCTCCCTCATGAGTTGATCCTGCCGTTTCTCGAATCGGTGCCCGAGGTCTTGGTCGTGGAGGAGCTCACGCCGTACCTGGAGGACTCCTTGATGGCGATGGCGCACCATTATGGGGTCGAGGTATCGGTCTACGGCAAGCGGGACGGCAAGATGCCGTGGCCGTTCGAGCTCTCCTCCGACGAGATCGAGGAGAGAGTCCGGGACCACCTAGGGCTGCCCGCATCGAGACGACCCGAGCTGGCGCCGGTGGCGATCGCAGCGCCGCCGAGACCTCCCCTGTTGTGCGCGGGCTGTCCGCACCGAAATACGTTTTACGCGGTGACTTCTGTGTTCGGCGCGGACGCCGTCTACGTGAACGACATCGGCTGTTACACACTCGGCGCGAGCCCACCGCACGAGGCCGGAGACGTACTCTTGGCGATGGGTTCGTCGCTCCCGATCGCCGCGGGCATCTCTCGAACGACGGGAAAGCGGACGGTCGCCTTCCTCGGGGACTCCACGTTCTTTCACTCAGGGATGCCGCCGGTGTTGGACTGTGTGAGTCAGAAAGACGACGTCGTCCTGGTCGTGTTGGACAATCGAGTCACTGCGATGACTGGGTTACAGCCGAGGCCCAAGGACGCGCGTATCGCGGAGGTTTGTCGAGCGCTCGGGGCCGAGGACGTCGTAGAGGTTCGGAGTCATGACTTCGCTGGTCTGACTCAGGCGCTGAAGAACGCACGCGCGCGCCGAGGTTTCTCGATCATCGTCTCTGAAGACCCCTGCGCTTTGCTCCAGCGGAAGGAGGATTCGCACGCGCCGCGCGAGGAAGGGCGCGCGGCCAAGCGAGACAGTCTGGGCGCCGCGCCCTCGTCGCCTCTGTCACCTCCGCGCGTGGACGAGACGCGCTGCCGCACCTGCGGCATGGCCGAGGCTGGCCTGCACTGCGGGCTCGAGCCGTCGCGCTCGGTGATGCAACGGGTAGCCGCTCAGCGAGGCCCGATCCGTTCGACGGAACCTCGCACTTCGCCTTGCTCCTTGGAGTGTCCGCTCGGGATCTGCATCCCCGCTTACGTTGGCGCCGTCGCGGCTGGTGAATTCGATCGCGCTTTCGCCGCGATCGAGCTCAGGGCCGCGCTCCCTTCGGTTTGTGCCTACGTGTGTCACCGTCCCTGCGAGGCCGCGTGCGTCCGCGCGCCCGAAGGTACGGTGCGGATCAACGCGATCAAGAGGTTCCTCACGGACAATCACGCGCGCCCGATACTCAGTCGCGTGCCCGACGCGTCGGCGACCCGAGTTGCCGTCGTGGGTGCGGGTCCGGCTGGGCTCGCGGCGGCGAGAGAGCTCGCGCGGCGCGGGTACGCGCCGAGTCTCTTCGACGCCCACGATCAGCCCGGCGGGATGTTGGCGTTCGCCATTCCTGAGTATCGACTTCCGAGGAGCGCGCTCGCCCGGGATATCGAGGCCATTCTGGCAGAGGGTGTGCAATTCTCGGGAGGAGCGCGTTTCGGCTCCGACTTCGGGCTCGGTGACCTTCGCGATCGAGGTTTCGCAGCGACGCTCCTCGCGCTCGGCGCCCAACGTTCGGCGAGGCCGGACCTTCCCGGATCAGACTTGCCGGGCGTAATCGACGCCCTGACCTTCTTGCGGGCCGAGCCGAACACACCGCTCGTGCGCGGTATGGAGGTCGTGGTGCTGGGTGGGGGAGACGTCGCGATGGACGTCGCGCGGCTGAGTCTCCGGCGAGGAGCTGCCAGCGCAATACTCGTCTTTCCCGAACCGATCGACGAGATCTCCGCGGCGCCAGACGTCGTCCTTGCAGCCGCTAGAGAGGGTGTGCAGCTCGTCTCTCTGCACACCGGCCTCGCGATCGAAGCGACCGCGACCAAACTCCAGCTTCGGGTGGCGCGCGTCGAGCGCTTCCGGCGCGACGAGGACAGGGTGAGTTGGGTCGCGAGCTCGGACACTCGACTCTTCACCGCCGACCAAGTCGTCTTTGCGATCGGTCAGCGACCCAACCTCGACGGGCTCGAGCTCCCGAAGCTGATGAGCGATGGCTCGCGCCTCCGAGCCGATGAGTACGGCCGCACGGGACGGGACGATGTGTTCGTGGCAGGGGACGTGTCGGGCGGTTGCGGCACCGTCACCGAGGCCATGGCCTCGGGAGTCCGGGCCGCGTGGGCGATCGATTCGTTCCTGCGCGAAGGTCGAGACGTCCGGCCACCCGCGGCACCGCCTCCCCGACCGCGCCTGCACCACAGGAGCGCGGTTTCGGAGATTCAGCCGCTGTCGAGCGCGGACGCACTTGCGGAGGCACTTGCGGAGGCACTTGCGGAGGCACTTGCGGAGGCGTCGCGGTGCCAGCTGTGCGGCCTCTGTGCGAATTGCACGGCATGCACCGACCTTTTTGGCTGCCCTGCGATCCTCCGGATCGGTCAAGGCGGCAAGGCGCACGTGGAACCGGCGGCGTGCAACTCATGCGGCGCCTGTGTCGAGATTTGTCCTAACTCAGCCATCGGACCGTCGCCATGACGAACGAGACGATCATCACGGTGGCGGGGCTCGGCGGGCAGGGCGTCTTGGCTGCGGCTCGCATCCTCGGGGAAGCGGCCTTTCGCCGGGGCTTGCCGGTCGTCGTGTCGCAGCTCCACGGGATGTCTCAGCGAGGCGGTGCCGTGGAAGCGACGGTGAGCTTGTACGGAAGAGACGTAGCGCCTTCGAGTCGGATCGATGTGCTCGTGAGCTTGGAGCTCCTGGAGGCGCTGAGACTCTCGAGCCGACTCAGGCCCGGCTCGGTCGCCGTGGTGAGCTCGCAGCTCACTCCGCCCCCGAGCGCTCCGTTGTCCGGCAAGGTGACTCCGACGAAGGACGAGATCCTCACGGCGCTCCGCTCGCGCGCCAACAGAGTGTCGGTGGTGGATGCCGGCGTACTGGCGATCGAGGCGGGCTCGGCCGCGGCGGCCAATCTGGTCATGCTGGGTACGTTCTGCGCCCTCCCTGGCGCTGCTGTTGCGGTGGAGGACATCCTGAGTGCGATCGATCGGCTCGAAATGGCCGCGCTGCGTGCGCTTGCGCCGCGAGCCCTCGCCCTCGGTTACCGTGCGGCTCGCTTGATTGGGTCTGCGTAGGACGTCAAGACAACTGGCCTCGGCCAAATCGAAGGCTCCTGCGCAAGGTGAGCGTCAAAGCGGAGCGTGGTCCATCGAGTCTGCAGACGAGAGACTGAAGGAGGTCCCTGCCCAGGATGCCTTCTTCCCCCGGAATGACTCGCACGATCGTGCCGCGGCCCATGAAATTGATCCGCACCGCATAGAAATATTCGAAACTCGCCTCGCCTCCGAATCCTTGGACCTGAATTCTGCCAACCCTCTGGAGACTCAGGCTCGAAATGACTTCGCGGGGAATCACACTCAGATCAGCCCCACTGTCGACCAAGAAGGGAACGAGCACGTTTGCTTCGTTGATGGGAGAGCCAACGCCCATCAACACCACAGGAGCCGGTGGATCGCGCGATGTGTCATACTCGATCGAAATCCTCACCGGCGGGCGGTCCTCGGAGACCGAATTTTCGCGACTGTGCTCGCGGATTCACCGACCAGCGGCATGAAGATCGCCCGATGTCCTACTCGTGCAAAAACTCGCCGGGCAAGCACGTCAAAGTCGCGGTCGTGATCGATCAGGGTCTTGCCCAGGATTGCGACGAACTCGCCTCGATACTTCTTGAGGCGAGGACCGTTGCTCTCGAACCAGGAGATGCTCTCGTCCAACTCGGACGACTCGGGGGATCTGCCGAGAGTCTGCTCCAGCGCCTCCGAAATGAGCGCCGAGAGCGTCCGTCCCGTCCTCGCGGCCTCCGCTTTCGCTGAACGCACCAACTGCGGATCCATTCCCCGGACGTAAAGAGTGGTGTTTGCGGTCATGCTAACATTGCTAACGCGTGTGAGCACCCGCGGTCAACCAGCGGACCAGCGGGTCAGCTGGGAATCGTCGACGTAACCGTCCGCGACTCCAGTTCCTCGGATGCTCAGCGGATCGTCATGCCTGGGCACGGGCCGGAGCTACTCTTCGATCGCGCGAACTCACTCGTGGCGAAAATGGGTCGAGCTCTGGTGGAGCAGAGTGCGCGCAGGTCGTTGGACCGGAGGACACGAAGCGAGGTCACGCCCGCACCCCCTTTCGGGCTTGAGGCATTGCTCCATGACCGCTTATCCGCTAGGAGATCGTCGTAAGCTGAAAGACCTGGCGCGAGGGTGCTTCGCGCCTGGGATTTCTTTGAGGCATGGCCGGAAACAGCAGACCCAATCGAGCGCTCTCCGGGACGAGTGAGCCTGCTTCTGACCAGCTCGGCCGGGGCGAGGCCAGACCGGCGGCCGACAAATCGAGCTCGAGCCCGCGCGCAGATTGGGCCTCGAGCTCGTCGCCCGGGTTCAGATCCCCGTTTCCTGAACCTGGGCTCAAGTCGCCTTTTCCAGAAGCGCGCGCGCGCAGAGCGGTGAGCGGGGAGCTCGAGCCCATTCGAACCAAGGTTCCGGACGGCTTTGGCTTGCCGCCAGAGTTGTACCCGACGGGCTGGGTGACCGCAGACCCGGTGCTCCGACCTGCCGCTGTCGAAGTGGGTCCGCGATACCAGCTCCGGAGCCCGCTAGGTGAGAGCTCGACCTGTACCGCCTTTGCCGCCCAGCATGTCGGCCTCGACCGCAAGGTCACGATGAAGATCCTGAAAGCAGAGCTCGCAAAGGACCCCGAGCAGGTCGAGCGACTCAGGCGCGAGGCGCGCGCGCTGGCCCGGACCCGCCATCCTGGGATCGTGGAGGCCTTGGACTTCGATGCGACGCCCGACGGACGGCCCTTTGTCGTGATGGAGCGACTCAAGGGAGAGAGTCTCGCGAGTCGAATCTCGCGCCCATCTGACCTCGCCGAGGCGCTCGAGCTCGGGTGCCAGATCTGCGAGGCGCTCGCCGCCGCGCACCTAGGAGGCGTCATCCACGGCGACCTCCGGCCCGAGACTGCGTTTCTGGTTCGGGCGGGAACTCAGCAAATCATCAAGCTGGTCGACTTTCAGGTCTTCGTCGACGGCGAGCGGCCCAAGGCCGAAGAGGCGCAACGAAGCGGTTTTGCGTGCCCTGAAGGGGTCAGCGGAGCGGCTTTGACGACACGAAGCGACGTCTATGGGGCTGCGCTCCTGGTGTATTCGATGCTGGCGGGTCGAAACCCATTCCATTCGCCCGCGAATCTCGAGGCGACCAAGTCGAACATCTCGACCCTGCCGCCACCGCCGTTGCCCGAAGGGCTTCACGGCTCTTTGGGCCCCGAGGTGTTCGAGGTCTTGGCGCGCGGCCTCGCCAAGCGGCCCGAAGATCGATGGCCTTCCGCGCAAGTCTTCGGAGACGCCCTGGCCGCGTTGAACCGCCGATGTAAGAGTTCGAGCTCCCTGCCAGCGCCTGGGCCGACAGCCGTCGAGGGCGCACTCTCGGGTCAAGACGCCCGCAGAGTCTCGATCGCGGCGGCGGCCTGCGGATTCGTCGCGGCGTTCGCCGCGGGCGTGGTCATCACTTTCACGCTGCTGCGATGAATCCAAACTCGGACGACGACTGCCGAGCGCTCTGCGGCAGCGCGGATACCGCGCGCGAGCTCGATCGAGGTGCGGAGCTTCAGGTCTTTGGGACTCGCATCTTGGCCGGCGGCGTCAACGGATCGGGCCGAGGCAAGGGGCCGCTGCCAAGCATGAAGTCGCCGATCGAAGTCTCCGCGTAGTAGTCCGTGCCCGCGATCTTCGTGAACAGCTCGGAGTCACCTCCCCCGAGCGCGCAGGCCGCCAAACCCATCGCCTCCGCGACCAAATACATCGTCTGGTATAGCGCCCCGACGTCCTTCATCATCACGGAGTAGCAAACGGAGTCATATTTATTCTGGATCCGCTGAAACCTTGCTGCCATGACCAGGAGGACCTGGGCGGGTTGATCGAGCATCGCCGCCATTCGCGCCATCTCGATCGCCTTGTGGATGTCGGACTCGGCGGCAGGGAGCTTCTCGAGCGCATGGTCCACCGGGTCATAGTGGTACGCGCCGAAACCGAGGCCCTGGCAATTCATCACGATGGGATAGAGCTCGAGCTCGTGCAGCCCGCCGCCCCCGGGCGAGGGGCGCCAACTCACCGTCGCGCGGGGCACCGTCTTCTTGACTCGGGCCGACCGGTAGAGAAACTCGCCGAGTTGCTCGATCGTGATCGGCGTGTCGCCGTAGGATCGAACCGTGCGGCGATTCTCGAGCACTTCGCTGAAGCTCGGTCCCTCGAGGAGCTTTGCCATGTCGGGCCTCGGGAGTGGGGTGATTTGATCGGACATCTCGGGCTTCCGCATCGGCAGCGACGGGAAGCGCGCGGCGTTGCGGGCTGTCGCGCCGAACGGGTTCGAGTGGCGGCCGAGCCTGCTCGACGTGTGAAACAATAGATCCGGGAAGGCCCACTGCCCAAGCGCGGGATCGGCCTCGGCGCGCGTGGCCCCGGCCTCGCTCACACGCTCGATGGCGCCGGCGTTCGAGAGTGCTTCGAGCACGGATGTCGCACTCTCGAGGTCCACGCCACCCGCGATCTCCTCCACCGAGGCTGGCCGCCCAAGGCGAAACAGCAGGAGCGCGATCTTCTCATCGAACACGAACACGACTGCGTGCGAGGTCGGCGACGCGACGACGAGCCGGCCCGACTCGTCCCTTCGCTGGTACGCGAAGCGCGAGAGCACGTACTTCGAGACCGGATCGATGGCCTGGTCGGCGCGGCGAAACGACGGCGACACTGGGACCAGCGACAGCACGACCGCTTCATCGAGGAGCAAGTCATACTGCAGGAACGCGTGCTCCTCGAGTTTGCGAAGGACCGCGCGGAACTTCGAGATCGAGTCGAAGCCATCGGTCGTAAGCAGCAGCGTGGTCAGCTCGGACACCGTCTTGTCGCCGTTGGGGATGGCCTCGAGCGCCGAGAGGAGCCCTGGAGTGAGTTGCTTCAGGGTGACTCGAGGGCGCCAGACCGCGCCCTCGAGCCCGCCGACGAGGGTCATTTCAGAGGAGCTTTTCGCCTCGATCGAGGTGGTGGGGGTGAGGCGGAGGGCAAGACGAGGGCTCACGGACGCTTCCTACATGAGTCACACCAAACAAGCCATCGAAGGCGAGCGACTTCGGGTGCACGACCGACCTACGGCGATTCAGTTCAACCTCCGCATGAACCACGGAGAGCACAGAGAAGGAACACGGAGGGCACGAAGGACTTTTCTCCAAAATCCTCTGTGTTCTCTGCGTTCCTGCTCTGTGTCCTCTGTGGTTTGCCCAGCGCCGAGCGATGATCGTCGACAGATCGCGCAACTTGGTCGTGCACCCTGCGACGTCCCGGCATCTGCCATCTTCAGGTTGGAGCAGTTTCGCACGAGCGTACGGATTGGGATATCCTCGCGGCCATGCGCGGCTGGCTGCTTCTGCTCCATGTAGCCGGGTGTTCAGGGCCGACCGTAGCGGTTGGCTCGGTGCCGGACGGCCAAGTCGTCGCGGCCGTGCTTTCGGGATCCGGCGGGAGCTTGCAGTTGTCGTGGTTCATCGATGGTCCGATTCAGGTCGACCTGAACGAAGAGCCCGCGGTCTTCCTGACTCTCTCCGCCGAGCAACTCGGAGGCTTCGGCGACCACACTCTCGAGCTCGGCCGACTCTCTGCGAGGCTCGACGACTTTCCCGCTCCGAATGGGAGCTGCGGCCGGTGCGGCCTGCGGAGCTCCGACGTGCCCGTTCGCTTTGGGCCAGGCCTCGAGTGCCCGTTCCCTCGATTCGGGTCGGCCTACGTCCTCTCGAAGGAGAAACCGCAGCTCGTAGAGGTCGCGATGAGTTCTGTGGAGCACCTCAGATCACGAGTTCGGGTAGACTACGAGGGCCCTTGCGCCTACGACGCCTATGATCCGCAATGGTCTGGAGACTACGCGGCGCGGCGAGTGTTTCCGGTCGATCCTGCACCCCAATTTGCCACGTTCGAGGTGATGCCCAACGGAACCGCGGCCCTGTTCGGCGCAGACACCGTTTTCGGAGTTCGTCCCGACGGGTCGACCATCGAACGCTCCGTCCGGCTAGGTTCCGTCGGCCACGCGACGAACGTCGAAAACGTGGGTTTTTTCGTCTCGAGTCGGAGCGACGGGGAGCTTCGTTACGACTTCTTCGACGCGGAGTTGAACCACGTGGAACCTGATATCTCTCTGGGGGACATCGTACTCTCCGACTCGTGGGTGGGTCCGCTCGAGTCGGTGTCCGCCACGATAGCCGCGGGTTGGGGCCTCGTGCGAGCCCCGCACTTCTTGCTCGTGGGGTCCGAGCCCGGCGCTCCAGGGGTGTTCTCTTGCACGGTTCAACCCACGTCTTGCGAGCGGGTGACGCCTCGCGGCCTTCTTTCGGAGCGCGAGGCGGTCCTGAGCGTCGCGCCGATGGCGCGCGGAATCGTCACGGTCGATCTCACGGGCCGAGCGCTGTTCGGCACGCGCGAGGGCGGCCATTGGCGCTTCGATCAGTTGGACCTTGCTGTCGATTTTCCGAGTGTTCCCTCGGCGGGCTCCCTCGGGGACACGGTCGCGCTGTGCGTCGGCACGACCGATACCCAACGGCAGCTCGCGTTCTTCGCCGGTGAGTGGACCGGGCCCGGACTGCCGACCCTGGAGCGTTTCTTCGATTTCCCGTACCATGGTCACTGCCACTCCTTCTTCAACTCGCCCACCAAGCCTCGACAGCTCTGGATGGGCTTCGACTCTGCTTACGTGGCTCAGCTCGACGTACAGCGCCGCGCCGGAAGCGCGCCCTTGGCCGAAGACGCGTATTTCGAGCTGTTCGGTGTTCGGCAGGCGCGGCCCGCCGGCGTATCGGATGGGTTCGAGTTCGCCAAAGCCCCAGGAGACCACTGGCTACGGCGCGCCTCAGGCTCGGCTTGGCAGACGATTTATGACCAACCGGAGATCGATGGGTCCAACGTGGGCGCGGTTCTCTCGGACTCAGTTGGCTTCGAGACCATCACCGAGCGCGCGATCCTCCGTGTGGGACGCACGACCGAAAGCTCCTCTGTGAGTCTTTCGGGCCTACTCGAAGCGATCGACTCAGGCAGCCAACGTCTGCTATGGCGCGAAGGCCCAAACCAGATCATTCTCGTCGAGCTCCTCGAAGAGTCGGGCCGGACCACCGCGATCGGGCAGTTTCTGGCGGGAGTAGGCGCAGGCTACCTGCATGCCGCGCGCTTCGACTCCGGGGGAGTGCTCAGCACCGTCGGATGGAGACTGTTCGTGTTCGACGAAACGTCGCACGGAGTGGAGCCTCTCGAGATCGAGTGGGACGATCCGGTCACGCTGGCGGCCGAACGCGAGCCCGAGGCTTTTGGGTTCCGATCGATCTCCGCCGCCGGCTCGGTCGCCTGGGCCGTGGGCACCGAGAGCGGACACCCCCACGTCGTTCGAGTGATCCGTGGGTCGAGCGGCCACCTCATAGCCACACAGATGCACCTCGACGATTTTGCCACGTCGCGTGACAACGTGGAGCTCTGGGCCGTTCAGGCCTTCGAGGACGGCAGCGCCCTGCTGGGTGGAACGGGCGACGGGAACACTCGCTTGTGGCGACTCTTTCCGGATGAAGATCGCTACTCGTTCGAGGTGATTCCTCTGCCCTGGATTGCCAAGCCGGATGGCTTTCGATTCGTCGGTAGGGGCGGCCGGGTCGCGATGATCCTGAACTACGGAGACTCGGCCAGAGTCGTCTGGTCAGCCTCGACGCGCGCAGTGGAGCTCAGTCACCCAGTGACCCGAGCCGCCATGGACGCGTCGCTGCGGATCCTGGTCGCCGGTCCGGGTCCGCGGCTAGATTTGCTCGATCCTGAGTAGCCCTTCCGGCCGAGCGTTCACAGTTCACAGTTCACAGTTCACAGTTCACAGTTCACAGTTCACAGTCAGTTCACAGTTCACAGTTCACAGTTCACAGTTCAGGGCCATAACGGGTCCATCACGTAGAAATAGTAGTGCACGTACTGCTTCGCCGAAGCGCGCTTGATCAATCGATAGTCATCGCCACTTGGCGGCGGATATCGGGGCTCGTACGAGATAGAAGTCGGTCCCTGCTCCATGCTCCTGAGGATGCAGGAAACGCCGCAAATGTTGTAGAAGAAATAGACGATGTTCGCTGGGCGCTGAAGCCGTTCGTAATAACCAGATCGAGAGGGTAGGCGAACTCGACGAAATGACCGAACAACTCCACGAAGCGCTCCTCCTTCGCCCGCATATACGGATGAAAGGATCCGCGCTGCCGCCTCTTCCTCGTTTCTGTTGTCATCTGGGGGCATTCGACGGATCGTGTGCCATGCAACGATTCACCGATCTCAAGGTTTGGCAGCGAAGCCATACTCTCACGCTCAACGTCTACCGAACCACCGCGACTTTTCCTGACGCCGAACGTTTCGGACTCATCTCTCAGATCCGGCGTGCAGCCGTGTCGGTACCTGCCAACATCGCCGAAGGTTCGAAACGCGCCACGAGAAAAGACTACGCGCGATTCCTCAACATCGCCGAAGGGTCCGCCGCCGAGCTGGAATACTTCATGATTCTCGCCCGAGATCTCGGACTCATTCCGGAGGACCGGAGCAATGAGTTGCGTGATGAGATTCAGGAGATCGCGAAAATGCTCTTTGGGCTTCGCACGAAGGTCGAGCCGGATAATCTCTTTCTCCCAAAGTTCGCGCACGATCTGGCAAGACTTTGGACGCG
>CAYXDO010000146.1:0-5261 GCA_964463485.1 uncultured Myxococcales bacterium
GTCTGACTCGGATGTCTGACTCGGATGTCTGAATCGGATGTCTGACTCGGATGTCCGACTCGGATGTCCGACTCGGATGTCCGACTCGGATGTCCGACTCGGATGTCTGAATCGGATATCTGAATCGGATATCTGAATCGGATATCTGAATCGGAGGTCTGAATCGAAGGTCTGAATCGGAGGTCTGAATCGGAGGTGTCCGACTCGGATGTCTGACCAGGCTGCGTGAGCTCGGCAAAGACGTGAACGAACCCCAGGAGCGCCCGGGAGCCACGTTTCAAGGTTGAGCCTCGAACCTCGTCACCGCGTCCCAGTCCTGGGGCGTCTGAGTTGGGACAAAGGCCACGCCGCCGGCCGCGCTGCCGTTTCCGACGTCGTGGCCCTTTTCCGTCGAGTACACACAGACCGTCCCGCGGTTGAAGACGCCGACCACGCCGTTGTCTCCGGGGTTCAGGAAGATGCCATTTCCCACCGGGATGGGTCTCCCGTGGACCACCGGGACGTTGACCGGAGACCACGAGCCGTTCGCGCTGCGTACCCAGCTGTCGGCCGCGTTGATCGACAGGAACGCCAGCCCCGTCGGGTCCACCGCGAAGCCTTGCACCGACCCTCCCGACCCATCGAGCTCAGACTCCCAACCGTCTTCGTCGTGGCGCCAGACTCTCCAGGGCCCGCAGGTGTCTGCGGGCGGACAGCCGCGCTCGGCAGCGAGGATCACCCCCGCGCCAACGCTCGCGATGGCGACCAACTCCCCTCCAGGCGGCCCGGGGACGGCTTCGGTCACCGTCGAGCCCGAGGTGAGCTTCAAGAGAGTATGGCCCGTCGCTCCCGTACCCACTGCCCACGCCCCGCCTTCTACCGCCGCCGTCACCTGATCCACACCGTTGTAGTCCCCGAGGCTCGCGATGAGTCGAGGTCCACCGGACGTGTCGAGCTGGATCTGAGTCCCGTCCGCTACCATGGCGAAGATGGTCGCCTCGACGGCTATCGCCGCCATCGAAATCTCGCGGCGCTCGAAGCCCGGCAACGTCGGCCTCGGCGTGACTCGGGACCCTTGCAGTCGTGCGAGCTCACCGTGTTTGCCGATCAGCAGCGCTCCGTCCCCGGTCGCGACCGCTGCCCGGAGCGTGCTGAAGCCGACGGGTATCTCCGCCGATCTGATTTGCTCACAAAGGGTCGGGCACTTGCGACGGACCTCGCTAGACTCGACCGGGCCGGCCTGGAACGAGAGCGAGCTCCCATCCCACTTCGACCGCCAGCTCCCGTCGACCGGCGGAAGGACCGAGCCTTCGCCGCCCAGAGAGTAGCTGCATCGCTCGGGCTCGAACCCATCGGATCGCTCGGTCGAGAAGCTCGCGACGCTGAGCTCGTGCTCGGGCTCGAGGTCCAGCCTCAACAAGCTCTCGGAGCTGCGAACGAGCCGGGGGCTCAACGAGCCGGGGAAGCTCCACATCACCGCCGTGTGGTCCGCTGGCCATGGGATCGACGCCGCGACGAGCTCGGAGCCACACGCGGCGAGCGACCCGAGGACTGGCCAACACGATGCTCGCACTCGACCAGTGTGCCAGAGATGGGCGCCTTCCAGATCCGTTCCCGTCCAGGTCGGTCCCCTTCCAGATCGGTTCCTGTCGGCGTACGGTGCGGCGTGGACAGCGAGGCCGCTCTCGCGCGATGAGTCGCTCCGATCACGGGCGCGGATTCGCGGCGCGCCCCGATGTCGTCGGCGTTTGGTGCCTATTTTCGTCCGTCGCCTGCGGTCCTGCGTCCACGCGGATCGTGATGTCTGGTGACCTCGACTTCGAGGTCGGCTTCGTCGTCGAGCTCGATGCGAACGGGCAAGTTCGGAACCTCAGCCGTTCGTTCGGGATTGCCGGGGGAGCGCTCGCGTATGGCAGGCCGACCCTCGAGCTCTCCAGCGAGCACGCCGAGGTTCTGCTCCTGGGCATTTCGGCGCGAGATCTCCAGGCGGTCTCGCCTGGGTATGACTCGTCGCGCCGTTCGTCCGTCGCGCTGAGTCTCGGCCATGAGACGTCGACCAGCCCATACGACGACCCGATCATCGCTTCGGTGCCTGCTTCCGCGAGGGTCTGGCGCGTCGACGAGTCGGCTACGCTCGCCGAGAGCTCACTTTCGGAACAGGCCGCGCTGGCGGAGCTCACCCTGGTCGTTCCCTCCAATCCGGAGTTTTGCGGGACGTCGCTCGCGAGCGCCCGTCCGTTCGGAGCCACCGCGGAGCTGTTCGGAGGGCCGGGACCTTGGGAGTCGTCGCCGACTCTCATCTTCATCGCGCCGGTGTCCGCAGAACGCGTCGTGATTGGGACGAGATATGTCGTGGCTATGGTCGAGCCAGGAGGATCCGCGTCGACCCAGAGGAGCGGTCCTCCGTTCGAAACGATCGATTTTCGCCGGGTCTCCCTTCCGAATATCTCGGTTGCTCGAATTCACGCGGTGGTCCCGAACCCACCGGGCGATCGGGTTTTTGTCGCGGGGACGACCAGCCCCGAGGGTGGATTTCTGATGGAGCTCGACGTTCGAGCCGACGGACTGTGGCCCGTTCGAACGGTCACCGCGGCCGTCGGAGTCAGCTCGATTCCTTCGCTGAATCACCTGGCGATCGACCTCGACGGAACCGTCGTGGCGGTAGGCGACATCGCCCGCGGCGAAACGGTGGACCCGGCCGCACTCATCATCCGAGAGCCGCAACACGCTGAATTTCGACCCGTGAGCATTCCGGTGGACCCGGCGATGGAAGAGCTCACGCAAATCGCGTTCACGGGCGACGAGCAGACGCCCGCGCTCGTTGGGTTTCATGGTGAGTCGTTGTTCGAGGGCGACCCGCGGTCGGGCGAGTGGCAACTCACATCGCTCGGAGCGCCGTTGACGGACGGCCCCGAAGTCCGGTGCCTAGCGGCGGACGGAGTCGAACGATGGGCAGCGGGAAACGATGGATTGCTCAGCCGCTGGACCGCGGGGTCGGGCTGGCAACGTTTCGTACCCAGACTCCCGCCGAGCACGGATCCGTGTACGCTCGGGATACCGTTCGAAGCCACGCCCGGGGTCTCGCTGTCCCTCGGCCTCGGCCCACGGTGGGTATCGGTCGTGTTTGCCGCGTGCAGCCTCGTCGTGTTGTTCGACCGTCAGCGCGAGTGTACGGCGAGCGTCGTGCTGCCGGGGGTCCCGGCCGAGCGGGCCCCCGGAGTCGTCGAGGTCGCGGTTCAAGCCGGAAACGTCCTCTTCGTAGGCGGAAGGCGAGGACTCCTATTCACGGTGCCGTTGGGCCCATCCGAGAACGAAGGCAGGTAGCCGCATACGAATGGGCTGAGGATGTCGGCGCCCTGGGATCGAAGATCGAGCTCTTCGAGCTGCCGCCGCTCTGGTCCCTTCGAGAGAGTAAGTCCGAGGTGACTTCTTTGAGGCCACGGCCGCACGACGCGGCTTGTACTTGGGCCACCGCACGCCTAAGCTGGCGATGTGGATCCGAAGCGGCAGAGCGACGCGCACGAGGAGCCGGAAGGTCCGTTTCGAGCCGAGCATCTGACTCCGGGACGCTACGAGTTGGTCAACGGCCATCCCGCATACCAAGCGGCGACGGGAGGCGACGGCGCGTCGCGAATCGTCGCGGGCGTGCAGGCGCTCGCGTCCGACCCAGACGCAGTCGAGACTGGAGTCGACCCCGGCTACATTCTCGGGGAGAAAACGGTGCGTGCCCCGGACATCGCAGTTGGGAATGTCCCAGATGCGTTCGGTTTCATCCAGGGCGCCCCGCGACTGGCCGTGGAGTACGCGGGCGAGCACCAAGACGAAGTGCGCCTTCAGGACAAGATTCGCCAATTTCTCGCGAGGGGCACCGAGCTGGTGTGGGTCGTGCGACTCATCGGGCCCCGGCGCGTCGAGGTGTACCAGCGCAACAAGGCAGTCACGCTCTTCGGTCCTGGCCAATCCCTGATCGCGCCTGGGATCTTGAGGGAACCCGTTCCGGTCGAGGCGATGTTCGACACGCAGGCCGCGCAAGTCACCGCACTCAGGAACTTCCTCGCTCGCGAAGGATACTCGAGCCTGGAGGACGTGAAGCAGGAAGGCCGAGAGGAGGTCTACGCCTCGCTGCGCCGCGCTATCCTCGATCGGCTCGATGGGCGCAGGATCGAACGTTCGGAGGCGTTCCGGAGTCAGCTCGAACGGGTCATCGACCCGCTGATCCTAGCCGAGACGCTGGTGCGAACGAGCGAATGCGCCTCGGAGTCGGACCTCGTCGACGGGTTGTCCGCGCGACGAACCTGATCGCGTTTGATCGCGAGGGTCGACACAAATCGCCAAATCATCCGTACTCCGTTTCGGCTCGGCGAGAAGCTCGGAATTGTCGCAGTCAGCAACGACGGGCCGTTCGTGAGCTCGGTTCCTAGGGAACGGCCCGAAAGCGAACGGTGCCTGCCAAAGCGAACGGTGCTGCCTGCCAAAGCGAACGGTGCCGGGCACCGCTCAGGATCCGATCCGGGGATCCGGAGGCACCGCTCGGATCCCGAGTGAAGGCTCCGGAGTGAAGATGAACGGAGTCAGTCGCGATGGTTCGAACCCTCGTGCCCCAAGCGTCGTCCTCGGACATTGATCGTCCCATCGACCCGAGATTTGGCGTGACTTCGTACAGCCTTCGGCTACGACAGAGAAATGCCCAGCCCCGCCCACGAGACCCTCTTGGTCCTGCTACGCGAGCACCCGGCCTGGCTTGGGACTCTGATGAGCGTCCTTGCGGGGCGCAAGCTTCCGGACGGACTCACTCCCATCGACGCGACCGTTCGCCTCGTCGATCCCGCGGAAGTTAGGCCCGACCTGGCCTTCGTCGTTCCCGCGAAGTCTCGAGCTCAACCGGAGTCTTGGGTGTTGCTCGAGTCCCAGCTCGACAAGGATGAGAAGAAGCGGCTGAGTTGGCCGCTCGCCGTGACGGCGGTGTGGAATGAACGTGGCCCCGGTGACCTGGTGATCATCACCGCCTCGAAGGCGGTGGCAGCATGGGCGAGAAAGACGTGCCGACTGAAAGGGCCCTTCGGCACGAAGCTCACGTTGACCCCGATCGTATTGGCGTTGACTGACGAGGTGGTGGAGAAGCTCCTCGACCCTGGCCATCCAGAGCTTGGGTTTTTCGCCGCCTGGGCGATGCAAGCGCGACACGGGGTGAAAGCTCGGCGCATCGTGGAGCGAGCCGTGGAGCTCGTGGACCAGGTTCCGGAACCCGAGTTGCGAACGCGGTTGGTGCGGAGCATCATGGA
>CAYXDO010000146.1:5361-8487 GCA_964463485.1 uncultured Myxococcales bacterium
GCGGACGAGTGGGCGGCGCGCTTCGGGCCCGAGCTCGAGGCGAGGGGCGAGGCGAGGGGCGAGGCGAAGGGCGAGGCGAAGGCGCTCCTTCAGATTGCTGCGCTGCGCGGCCTGGAGCTCGACGAGGCCAGCAGGGCTCGCGTGCTCGCGTGCCAAGACCTCGGCCAACTCGAGCGCTGGATCCAGAGGGCACTCACCGCCGAGTCGGCGCTCGAGCTCTTTCAGAGTGCCGAGACCTCTTGAGACAAACCGACTGATCGACCGACTACTTCGCAAAGTCGTCGCGTATCGCGGAGATTTTCTCTGGAAGCCGGAATCAGTCGCGATGGTTCGAACCCTCGTGCCCAAGCGTCGTCCTCGGACATTGATCGTCCCATCGACCCGAGATTTGGCGTGACTTCGTACAGCCTTCGGCTACGACAGAGAAATGCCCAGCCCCGCCCACGAGACCCTCTTGGTCCTGCTACGCGAGCACCCGGCCTGGCTTGGGACTCTGATGAGCGTCCTTGCGGGGCGCAAGCTTCCGGACGGACTCACTCCCATCGACGCGACCGTTCGCCTCGTCGATCCCGCGGAAGTTAGGCCCGACCTGGCCTTCGTCGTTCCCGCGAAGTCTCGAGCTCAACCGGAGTCTTGGGTGTTGCTCGAGTCCCAGCTCGACAAGGATGAGAAGAAGCGGCTGAGTTGGCCGCTCGCCGTGACGGCGGTGTGGAATGAACGTGGCCCTGGTGACCTGGACCAGGTTCCGGAACCCGAGTTGCGAACGCGGTTGGTGCGGAGCATCATGGACGTGCTGAACGAGAAGATGATCGAGGGGTTGAAGGAGCTTGTGATGAACCAAGGAAACGAATTCCCGAGGAACCCGGCGCTTCGGAAGCTCGCGGACGAGTGGGCGGCGCGCTTCGGGCCCGAGCTCGAGGCGAGGGGCGAGGCGAAGGGCGAGGCGAAGGCGCTCCTTCAGATTGCTGCGCTGCGCGGCCTGGAGCTCGACGAGGCCAGCAGGGCTCGCGTGCTCGCGTGCCAAGACCTCGGCCAACTCGAGCGCTGGATCCAGAGGGCACTCACCGCCGAGTCGGCGCTCGAGCTCTTTCAGAGTGCCGAGACCTCTTGAGACGAACCGACTGATCGATACTTCGCAAAGTCGTCGCGTATCGCGGAGATTTTCTCTGGAAGCCGCGTACCTTGAACGGTGCAGCGAACGGTGCCCGCCGCCCCAAAGCGAACGGTGCGGGAAAGCGAACGGTGCCGGGCACCGCTCGGGATCCGGCGGCGAGTCCTGAACGCACTCATGAACTCGAGCCGGTCCGGTGCAGGTCTCGTGTCGGCTTGTACTCAGGCCACCGCACGCCTAAGCTGGCGATGTGGATCCGAAGCGGCAGAGCGACGCGCACGAGGAGCCGGAAGGTCCGTTTCGAGCCGAGCATCTGACTCCGGGACGCTACGAGTTGGTCAACGGCCATCCCGCATACCAAGCGGCGACGGGAGGCGACGGCGCGTCGCGAATCGTCGCGGGCGTGCAGGCGCTCGCGTCCGACCCAGACGCAGTCGAGACTGGAGTCGACCCCGGCTACATTCTCGGGGAGAAAACGGTGCGTGCCCCGGACATCGCAGTTGGGAATGTCCCAGATGCGTTCGGTTTCATCCAGGGCGCCCCGCGACTGGCCGTGGAGTACGCGGGCGAGCACCAAGACGAAGTGCGCCTTCAGGACAAGATTCGCCAATTTCTCGCGAGGGGCACCGAGCTGGTGTGGGTCGTGCGACTCATCGGGCCCCGGCGCGTCGAGGTGTACCAGCGCAACAAGGCAGTCACGCTCTTCGGTCCTGGCCAATCCCTGATCGCGCCTGGGATCTTGAGGGAACCCGTTCCGGTCGAGGCGATGTTCGACACGCAGGCCGCGCAAGTCACCGCACTCAGGAACTTCCTCGCTCGCGAAGGATACTCGAGCCTGGAGGACGTGAAGCAGGAAGGCCGAGAGGAGGTCTACGCCTCGCTGCGCCGCGCTATCCTCGATCGGCTCGATGGGCGCAGGATCGAACGATCGGAGGCGTTCCGGAGTCAGCTCGAGCGGGTCATCGACCCGCAGGTCCTCGCCGAGACGCTGGTGCGAGCTGGCGAATGCGCCTCGGAGTCGGACCTCGTCGACGGCTTGTCCGCGCGACGAACCTGATCGCGTTTGATCGAGAGGGTCGACACAAATCGCCAAATCATCCGTACTCCGTTTCGGCTCGCAGGATCCGACACCTCGCACCGGCATTCTCACCCCATCATACTCATCGTGGAGGCTCCCAACCGTCCGTTTTCCTACGTCCCAATTTCCCTAGGAGGCGCCGCACGAGGCCTCGCGAGCAGTCCAGATGGGTTTCTGGTTCTTTCTTCGCCGGGGCCGCCCGAGCTGCGGGTCACACACGTAGATTGTCGGTCTGACCAGGATTTCGTATCTCGCGAGTGAAAACGTGGAAGTTTCCGGGAGATCGTCTACTGGCAGGAGCTCAGTCTTCGCCGTCCGCGCGAGCTCACTCGAAGAGAAACGCAGCGTGCCGTCCGAGCGGATGCAAGTCACGAGTAGGCCGCTGGTCCTCTGAGAGAAAACGTGGAAGCCTCGCGGAAATGGTCGTCGGTTGTCTGGAGCTCACTCTCGCCATCCCCGCGAGCTCACTCAAAGAGAAACGCAGCGTTGTCAAACGCGTGCTCGAGCGAGCTCGCAACCGCTTCAACGTCAGCACGGCGGAGGTCGAGCTGAACGACGACCCACGGCGCGCGAAGCTCGGAATTGTCGCAGTCAGCAACGACGGGCCGTTCGTGAACTCGGTTCTCGACAAAGTCTTGGACTTCGTCGAGGACGATACGCTGGGTAGAGCCGAGGTCATCGAGTCGAAGCTCGAGCTCGTCCACGTCTGAGTTGGCTCGCGCGCCAGGGTGAGTTTCGCCTGGGTGAGCTCGCGGAGCGAGACCTGGGCCTCGATGTTCGAAAATCTGTTCGACTTCGACCCACCTCCACGTCGATCGCCCGCGACCGGGCTCCGAACGTCGTGAACCAGAGATGCCTGCGCTCCCAGGGCATGAGACTGAAGGCACGAGGTTCCGCGAAGCTTACGCGCAGGCAAGATGCCTGCGCTCCCAGGGCA
>CAYXDO010000146.1:8587-29714 GCA_964463485.1 uncultured Myxococcales bacterium
GCTTACGCGCAGGCAAGATGCCTGCGCTCCCAGGGCAGCTTACGCGCAGGCAAGAGGCCTGCGCTCCCAGGGCATGAACGAAACGGATGGCACGAGGTTCCGCGAAGCTTACGCGCAGGCAAGATGCCTGCGCTCCCAGGGCAGCTTACGCGCAGGCAAGATGCCTGCGCTCCCAGGGCATGAAGCTGGCTGGCTAGGGCCTCGCCTCCGACTTTCCGGGCCCTCGGCCCGGCTCCTTCGCTGGGTCTTTGAGCTGCTGCTTCACCTCGGTGAGCTCGAACGCCTCGATGATGTCGCCGATCGCGATGTCGTTGAAGCGGTCGACGCTCATGCCGCACTCGAAGCCTTCCTTGACCTCTCGCACGTCGTCCTTGAAGCGGCGAAGGCTCGCGAGCTTGCCGGTGAAGACGCTCTTGCCGTTGCGGATGACGCGGATTTGCGCCGAGCGCTGGATGATCCCGTCGACCACTGCGCAACCTGCGATCGTGCCGACCTTTGGCACGCTGAAGGTCTGACGGATCTCTGCGCGACCGAGATAACGCTCCTCGGTGACGGGCGATAGCAGGCCTTCCATCGCGAGCCGAACCTCGTCGACGATCTCGTAGATGATCTCGTGGGTGCGGATCTCGACGCCGAGCGACCGCGCCGCCTTGACGGCGTTGGTGTCCGGTCGAACCGCGAAGCCCATGACGATGGCGTCGGAGGCCTTGGCGAACTCGATATCGGACTCCACGACGGCGCCTACGCCGCCATGAATCACGGTCACCTTGACCTGATCGTTGCTGAGCGCCACGAGCGACTCGCGGATCGCTTCGACCGAGCCTTGGACGTCCGCCTTGATGAGGACCTTGAGCTCCTTGGGCCCGCCGCCCTCTTTCATGCGAGTGAAGAGGTCCTGCAACGACACGCGCTGCGCCGGGACGTTCTCACCGGCACGGCGTTTCTCGGTCCGGTGCGACACGACCTTGCGAGCGGCCTCCATGTCGGAAGCCACGCGCAGCTCGTCTCCGGGCTGGGGCGCGACGTCGAGGCCGAGGATCTGCACGGGCATCGAGGGCAGGGCCTCCTTGATGCGCTTGCCTCCATCGGACAGCAACGCTCGAACGCGACCGATCGACTCGCCGACGACGACGATGTCGCCGATCCGCAGCGTTCCTTCTTGAACGAGCACGGTCGCCACGGGGCCACGGCCCTTGTCGATCTGCGCCTCGACGACGGTCCCGCGAGCGGGCACGTTGGGATTCGCACGCAGCTCTAGGATCTCTGCTTGCAGTGCGAGCAAGTCGAGGAGCTCGTCCATGCCCTCGCCGGTCTTCGCCGAGATCTTTCGGCAGAGCACGTCGCCGCCCCACTCCTCGACGACGACGCCGTGAGTCGACAGCTGCTGGAGCACCCGATCAGGGTTGGCTTCGGGCTTATCGATCTTGTTCATCGCCACGATCAGCGGCACCTCCGCGGCCTTGGCGAGGCTGATGGCCTCGACGGTCTGCGGCATGACGCCGTCGTCTGCGGCGACGACGAGGATCACGATATCGGTGACGTTGGCGCCGCGGGCGCGCATCGCGGTGAACGCGGCGTGACCGGGCGTGTCGAGGAACGTGATGAGACCCTTGGACGAGTTGACCTGGTAGCCGGCGATACGCTGGGTGATGCCGCCCGCCTCGCCCGCGGCGACGTTCGTCTTTCGGATCCGGTCGAGCAGCGTCGTCTTGCCGTGGTCGACGTGACCCATGACGGTCACGACCGGCGCGCGTAGGATGGCGTCGGGATCGGTCGACACGGCCTCCTCGCCCTCGAGCAAGTCCTCTTCTTCGAACACCAACGACTCGACCTCGTAGCCAAACTCGTTGGCCACGAGGCTCGCGACGTCATTGGTGATGGGCTGATTGATCGAAGCCATGATCCCTTCCCGCATGAGGAAGGCGATCACTTCGGTGGCTTTCTTGCCCATCTGCTTGGCGAGATCGGCCACGGTGATCATCTCGCCGATCTCGACGGCGCGCTTCGACGTGGAGAGCGGAGTCTCCTGGCGACGTGGGCTCTTCTTTCCGGTCTTGACGCGCTTTCTGCTCGGCGACGGATAGAAGACCTGCCCGCGCTTGTGCTCGAGGAGATCGCGCGCGCTCATCTCTTCGCGTCTGCGCTGGCCGGCCTTGCCGGTCTTTCCTTTGGCCGCTTCTTTGCGGACGTCGACGAGCTCCTTGCGTTTGCCGGACGCATCCGTGCGAACGACGAGCTCGGTGACGGGGGACGCCGCCATGGGCGGGGCCTCCGGCTTGCCCCACTCTTTTGGTGGCTCTGGGCGCTTGGACTGATTCAACCGAGCCTTGAGCACGCTCGGATCGATCGTCCTGACGATCGTGCTCTTTGGCTCTTCTTCCTTCTTCAACTGGGCAGGCTTTCCGCTCGGAGGCGGCGGCGCGACGCGCTCGACCTTGGCGTCACGGCGCTCGCCCTCGGGCACCACGAAATCGGACAGAGAGATGCCGAGATCTTCGAGCTCAGGCTTCTCATCTTCCTCATCATAATCTTCTTCGCGCTTTCGGTCGGGGCGAGCAGAGCGCGCTTCGCGGCGCTCCTTCTTGCTCTCCGCGCGATCTTCGGAGTCTTCGTCACGGTCGGAGGGTTGGGTCGCCGGCGCAACCTCTACTTTGGGAGGCTCGGGCGGCGGCTCCTCGACCTTGGGCTCGGTCGCTGGAGCGACCTCGATACTCGGCGCCGCTTCGACGGGGGGCGCCGTTTCGTCCTTGGCTTCCGCCTGCGGAGGCTCGGCGACGACGGTCGAGGGCTCGGGAGCTTCGGCTGTGAGGACTTCGGGCTTGGTGAGCTCGGGCTCTGGCGCCGGCTCGATCCTAGGTTCGGGGGCCTTCGGCGCTTCTGGCGCCTTCGGGAGCTCGGGCTTGGGCGCCTCGACTCTGGCCTCGACCTCTTCGACCCTGGCCCGAGCCTCGATTTTGATGGGCTCTGGAGCACGTGGCTCCGGACGAGCGGGCTCGGACTCGCCTCCGCCCGCCCGTCGGCGGATCACGGTTTTCGAGACCTTCGGAGCGGGCTCGACGTCCCGCATCTTTCGCTTGAGCTCCTCCTCGTCGATGGTCGACGAGTGTGACTTCACATCGAAGCCGAGCTTCTTGAGCTTCTCGAGGGCATCCTGATTGGACAACCCGAGATCCTTGGCCACCTCGTGTACGCGCTTCTTCGCCATCGAAAATAGTCCCTCACTCGCGGGACATGTGCCCCGTAGGCGCCGATCGATCCTCGGCGGCACTGGGCATTCGCCGACCGCGCGATCCGAGGTCTCGGGAGCCGCGCGAACGCGACTCCAGTCTTTCTTCTTGAGCAGACAGGCCCCGCGCCCGCTCCGCTTCGGCTCGAATCGCGCGAGCGATCCCGTCATGCTCCACGAGCACCACGCCGATCCGCTCGCGCCCGAACCGCGCACCTAGCTCCTCACACGTGCCCGAAGTCACCGCCGCACACGAACCGAGCCCGCGCTCGATCTCCCTTCTCGTGCGCGACGAAACGTCGGCTGCAAAAACCACGACCCTGTCCGTGCGCAAGTCCGTGCGCAAGTCCGTGCGCAAGTCCGTGCGCAAGTCCGTGCGCAAGTCCGTGCGCAAGTCCGCGCTCAGGTCCGCTCGCGCCAGGCCGCCTCGGACCGCGTCGAAGCCGATGCGAAGTGACCCCGCTCGGCGCGCGAGCCCCACGAGCTCGATGACACGAGCCTGAACTCGCCGGAGCGCGTCCTCGACGGCGAGCTCCGCGTCGCTTCGACTCAGCCCCTCGGCCTTTCGTCGAAACGACTTGGACGGCGGCGCCATCAACGCGGCGCACAACGAGCTCGGACGGACGTAGACGCCGCGCCCAGGAGCCTTGCCGAAGAGATCGACACACGGGCGTCCGCTCGGATCGAGCACGACACGCACGAGCGCGCGCTTCTCGACCGTGCTTCGCGTGACCACGCAGGTCCGCTCCGCTTCGTGTTTCAGCTCCGACATACGTCCTCGACTCAGGCTCGAGCCTCCTCCGGGATCCGTTCGACCAGCAACTCCGACGGCGTGTAGCCCTCTTCGGGGCCCGCGTCATCGGTCGATGGAGAGGCCACCCCGCCCGACCGCTCCCGGTCGATGTACTTCTGCGCCGCATGCCGGAGCTGATCGAGCTTCTCGGGGGCCAGACCGGCCTTCTCGGCCACCGTGCGAAGCTCGGAAAGCTCAGCCAAATCCTCGACCTGAAAAATCCCCGCGCGCTCGAGCTTCTCCGCGGTCAGAGGGCCGACGCCGCGCACCCGCACGAACCGCTCGGCCGCCGACAACAAGGTGCCCCGCCGTTGCTCCTCGCGGAACATCATCAGCGCCTGACGTCGGGCTTCCTCTTCCTCGACCTTCTTCTGCTGAGCCGCTTCCTTGCGCTCCTCCTCGACGACCCGGCCGGCGTCCTTCAGGAGCCGCTCCGCCATCTCCGCGCCGATGCCCGGGATCTGCGCCAAGAACGCCGGCTGCGCGTCCAAGATGTCCTGCGCGCAACGAATCCCATAGTTGTAGAGCGTCTGCATGTGGATGTCGTTCACCCGAGCGAGGCGACCGAGCGACTTGAACGCGCGGTCCTTGATCTCGCGGATCTTCGACTCCGAGATGATGTCGAGCTTCCAGCCGGTCAGCTGCGACGCCAAGCGAACGTTCTGCCCGCGCCGACCAATCGCCAGGGATAGCTGATCGTCCGGAACGATGATCTCCATGGCGTGGTTGGCGTCGTCGATCAACACGCGGCTGACCTCGGCCGGCGCCAATGCGTTGCACACGAACCGCGCGGGATCTTCGTCCCACGGCACGATGTCGACCTTCTCGCCCCGAAGCTCCTGGACGACGGCCTGCACACGCGAGCCCTTCATGCCCACACACGCCCCGACGGGATCGACGTCGCGATCCGAAGACGCAACCGCGATCTTGGATCGCGCCCCAGGCTCCCGCGCGGCGGCCTCGATCTTCACGATCCCTTCGTAGATCTCGGGGACCTCCATCTCGAACAGCTTGATCAACAGGCCCGGCGACGTCCGGGACAACACGATCTGGCTGCCCCTCGTCGCCTTGTTCACGTCGAGCACATAAGCTTGGATGCGGTCGTTCACGCGATAAGACTCGCGCGGACACTGCTCCCGAAGCGGCAAGATCGCTTCGGCGCGACCGAGGTCGACCACCAGGTTGCCGCGCTCGAAACGACGAACCACGCCCGTCACGAGCTCTCCGGCTCGATCCGCATATTCGTTGAAGACGTTCTCTCGCTCAGCTTCGCGGACGCGCTGGATGATCACCTGCTTGGCGGTCTGCGCGGCGATTCGGCCCATGTCCTCGGTGTCGATGCGGACGCCGAGGTCGTCACCGACCTGCGCCTCTGGATCGAGCTCCCGGCCGGCTTCCACGGTGATCTGGGTCGACGGCGAGTCCACGACATCGACGACCTTCTTGAACTCGAAGATCTCCACCACACCGGTCTCTTCGTTGAAGTGAGCCTCGATGTCGCGCTCCGCGCCGTGCACTTTGCGCGCGGCCGTCAGCATCGCGGCTTCGAGCGCCTCGACGAGCACCGACTTGGCGATGCTCTTGTCTTTCGAGACCTGCTCCAGGATGTCGTTGAGGTTCACGCTTTCCATCTCGAGCTCCAAGACCGCTCAGAACAGCGGCTCCAGGTTGGCGCGCGCGACGGCGGAGGACTCGATCGAGAACTCCTTGCCGTCCACGTCGATGACGATCCGCTCGTCATCCCGACGCAAGAGCACACCGGTGAAGACCTTTCTCCCGTCGATCTTCTCGTACGTCTTGACCTTGATTCGCTCGCCCAGCGCGCGGTCGAAATGCGCGGGCTTCGTGAGCGGCCTGTACAGCCCCGGAGAGCTGCACTCGAGCGTATAAGCGCCGTCGACGGCGTCCTCGACATCCAAGATGTCGGAGACCAAACGCGAGACGCTCTGGAGCTCGTCCACCGTGATTCCACGGTCCTTCGTTCCAGGAGGCACGGTGTCCACATACAGACGCACGACCCCGCGGCCGTGCTCGGTGACGAGCTCGACATCGACGAGCTCAAAACCCTCGTGCGTCATCACGCCCTCGACGAGGGCTCGCACGCGCTCCGCAGTGTCCTTTCCGGTCCTCACGTTTCCTTCAGAGTCCAAAAACAAAAAGAGGCGGGCCGCCTCGCGCGCCCACCTCTCGTCGGTTGGCCAGCCGCCAACCTCCCAAGGCCGCTCTCGAGCCGTCTCGAGAAGACATACCTCTCGAAACGCCGCCGACGCGACTCGGCGTGCCTCCTATGCAATAGCCTCCGGACCTTTTGCAAGCAGGAAGAACGAGGCGCGGAAAGTCGGACCCCTCGGCCCACACGCCGTGCGTTCAGCGCGACCCCGAGCCGCCGAGCCCGCATCGAAAATTTCCGTCGCGACGAGCTCGACCCGCCGAGTCTAACCACGAACCCGTCATGAGCGGGTGCACGACCGACCTGCGGCGATTCAGACCAACCTCCGCATGACCACGGAGAGCACAGAGAAAGAACACTGAGGGCACGAAGTGACTTTTCTCCAAAATCCTCTGTGTTCTCTGCGCTCCTGCTCTGTGTCCTCTGTGGTTTGCCCAGCGCCGAGCGATGATCGTCGACATCTCGCGCAACTTGGTTGTGCACCCGTCATGAGCATGTCCCTCGACTTTTTTCCGGATCCGATCTTGGCCGCGCTCGGGTCTCCAACGCCGATCGATCGCTCGTGAGACTCGACGTTCGGATCGCAAAGACAACTTCGAGGTCGATCGATCGACGGTGCGAGCTCCTTCGATCGTTTGAGCTCCATCAAAATAGGCGTCGCACGATTTCTTAGAGCCCCAAGGCCGAGCACGCCACGTCGATTTCGCTGAAGATCGAGGCGAGAGCCCCAGAAACAAAACGCCCCGCCGAGCTTTCGCTGGGCGGGGCTACGAACGAGCCATCCGATTTATCGCTCGTCATGCGGACTCTAGATCGAAACCGAACGCGAATGAAAGTTCCGCTTGCATCGATCACGCGAAATTCGCGGAAGCGGACACGCATCGCGAGAACGTTCGTCACCGCCACACGACGCGAGCTCCGATCGCGGGACGCTCCTCGGTCGGCCACGGTCCCTTCGGCCAACCGACGTACAAAAGACCAAGACACCGTGTCGGTGGCTCGAAGCCGAGAAACGCCGCCAACCGCGCGTCGAAGATCTTCTTCCCGGAAGACCACGCCATCCCGAGCCCACGAGCCGTGGCCACCAAGTGCATGTTCTCCACCGCCATCGCGACCGACGCGATCTCCTCATGCTCGATGATCTTCGGCAGAGGGGAAGATGCACACCCCAGGCCGATCACCACCGGCGCGTTCATCACCGTCCGCTCCAACTTCTCCCTGCGCGAATCCGAACCCGTCCGTCGCTCGCCGGGATCGAGCGAGATCTCCCAGAGCACCTCCAACAAACCACGCCGCGACTCGCCCTCGAACACCACGAAGCGCCACGGAAACGTCGCCCCGTGAGAGGGAGCCCACCTCGCCGCCTCGAAGAGCTCGTCCAACAGCGCCCGATCGACCGGCGCCGCCGACATCTCCTGCGCCTTGATCGTTCGGCGACGCCGAATCACTTCCAAAACGTCCATCCTGCCAGAGTGTACCGAGAGCACCGTGGTGCAAAGGTCATGGTTTCCTGCTCGCCCTCGTCACGTACGAGCACGAATGCGAGACTCGATGTCAGAAGACTGGATCCGGAAACTCCGTCAACGGCGGCCAAAACATCGACACCACACGCGACCGATCGAGCTCATGCGGGAACTCGAACCGCCGCGCTCGACGAAACGAGTCCGCGCTCAGAAAGGAAAGCGGGATGCCCCGGTCGACCCAGTCCCTCGAAACGTCGCTCGGCTCACCTCGCGCCGCGATGAAGCTGTGCTCGGCACCGCGGAACGGAATCACTTGCCGCATCCTCGCCGCTTCGAGCGTCGAGAACACCCGGGTGTTCCAGTCCAAGAACTCTTTCGGCCGCGACGGCACCTGCACCGCCGAGTAGATCGGAACGTCGAGCGCGAGGAAGCCTCCGTCCGCCAAGGCCCACCCGATCATGCGATAGACCTCGACCGAATAGAGCTTCAACAGGTCGTAGCCGACAGGATCCGGGAAATCGACGTACACCGCGTCGAACGTCTCACGATTGCGCCGAAGCCACCCGACCGCGTCCGCCACGATCACCTCGACCTTGGCGTCAAAAAGCGCTCCCCCGTTCTGCTCCAAAAACCACGGGTGGCTCCTCGCGAGCTCGATCATGCGCCCGTCGAGCTCCACCATCGTCACGCGCTCGACTGCACGGTACTTGAGGATCTCGCGCACGATCACTCCGTCCCCTCCTCCCAAAACCAGGACGTTCTTCGGGACGCGCCTGAAGAACTGAACGGGAATGTGCACGAGAGACTCGTGATAGGCCGCCGACCAGCTCGGGCTCACTTGAATGCGCCCATTCAGATACAGCTCGCTCATCGGCCGACCCTCGAACGCCTCGTCCGCTCGAACGAGATCGATCACTTGATAGACCGATCGCTCTCGATCGATTTCGGGCCGGGCCCACATCTCGTTCAAGCCCGAAGTCTTCGAGAATCCCGGCCGCTCCACCCCCACGCCGTAATAAAACGACTTGGTCACGACGCGCTCGACCCACGGTCCCAATAGGAAGAGCGGTGCGATCATCGCGATCACGAGCACCGCCAGCACTCGGCGACGCCAAATCAGCACCAGGGCGAGGCCGTTGAATCCTACGGCGACAATCACCCCCGACTGAATCGCGCTCAAACGAGGCAGCAGCAACCAGGTGAACACGAGCGTGCCGAGGAGCCCTCCGAAGTAGTTCGCGGCCAGCACTCGATTGGGAGACGGCGCGTTGGCGAGCGAAGCCCAGCGCAACAAGAGCGGCAGCTCGAACCCGGTCAACAGACCCAACACCGCGGTCAGCCCCTCGGCGCTCCCTACGAAGATCCACCGCGCCCGCGACGCGTGGTCGTACACGTCCGCGAAATCCACCGCGCCGGGGAACACGGCGAGCTTCACGCCGACGTAGAGCATGAACACGATCGCCGCCAGGAGCGCCCCGAAGGCCACCAGCGCGACCTCGATCGAGATCAGACGGCGCCGCGGATCCTCGCCGCTCGAGGCCCAAAACCCCCCTACCCCCACGGCCGCCAAGTACGTCCCGATCGTGAGCGCCTGAAAAACGACGGCGTCCCCAATCAACTCCGTGAGCACACGAACGATCAGCAGCTCGTAGCAGAGGCTCGAGAACGACAACAAACCGGCCAGCGCGAGAATGAGCCCAGGGTCCCCACGAACCGACGCGATCGGCCCCAAAGCGGCGTCGCCCAAGCGCGAAGGTTCGACGGCAGCCACTCAGTCCGCGGTCATCAGAGGAGCCACCCGCGACACGATGATGACCTCTTCCGGCGAGATCGGATGGGCTTGGTCGACGTCGTCCTCGAGCCCCCGAAGCAGCTCCTGCACGCGACAGCTCCCCGCCCCGAGATCGCGCATCAGCGACCGAAAGCCCGGGCGAGGATCGAGCCCTCCGCACGTAAAGATGTCGACCGCGGCGTAGCCTGACTCGGGCCACGTGTGCACGCTGACGTGCGACTCGGCGATGAGGATCGTACCGGTCACACCGTGCGGTTCGTAGTGGTAGTAAAGCTCGCCGACGACGGTCGCCTTCACCTCCACCACCGCCGCCTTCATGGCGCGCTGAATGGCCTCGACGTCATCGAGCTTCTTCGCGTCGCAGTCGTAGAACTCCGCGACGAGATGGCGCCCGAGCGTCTTCACGCGCGCCGACTATAACATCGGGGCGCGCCCCTGCACCGATTCGTGGTACCCGGGGTCATGAACGCTCGCGTCGCCATCGGAGCGGTGGTGGTGGTCCTCGCCGTCGTGATCTTCTTCGCGACCCGCGAAAAGCCCGTCGATCCGGAGGTTGCGATCCGCGCAGCCCTCGAGGCGAGCGCGAAGGCGGCGAGCGAGAAGAACCTCGATGGCACGATCGAGATCCTCTCCGAGAAGTTCAAAGGCCCGAACGGAATCGACCGCTCCGGAGCCAAGCGGATCATCTTCATGCAGCTCCGCCAGGGAGACTGGAGCCGCGTGTTCTTCGCGCGAACCGAGGTTCAGCTCAGCGAAGACGCGACCAAGGCCAACGTCACCACCCACGCCGTCCTCGCCCGCGGAAGCGCCATCGAGAAGCTCGAGGACGTCCTGCCCACCTCGGCGACGGTCTACCGCTTCGAGTTTCAGTTCGAACGCGAAGGGAAGACCTATCGAATCATCAGCGGAGAGTACCGACCCGCGCAGCTCCTCGATCTGAAGTGAGCCTCCTCGAGGCAAGTCCGATCGGCGATTGCGACTCGTACGCCCGGACGCTGAGTGCTTGACACGTTCGGAAACGAGGCAGAGCTTGCGCGCGTGAGTGCCGAGGATACTCACGAGGGCGACGACCCCGACCCGTCCGGATGGCGGGCCGGGTTGGAGGCAGCGATCGCGCACGCCGCGCACCTGCTTCCCGACCAGGGTCCACTCAATGTATTCATACACCACAACACTCTCCACGCCTTCCAACACCTCCCCTTTCACGAAGCCCTGATCGAAGCTTTCAGAACTCTCGGCGGCGAACCGTATCTTCGAGAAGAAGAGTACCGCGCCGAGATCGCGCGCGGGAGAATCACCCGCGAAGACTTCGAGGCTGCGCTCGGAGACTTCTCGGGTCCGGCGGTGGGTAGCTTCGACCCTCGAGCCGTTCGACGCGACATCCTTTGGAACGGCCTCGACGAACAAACGACCCATACGTTCGACTACCTCGACCTCGAGCTTCGAGTCTCCCTCGAATTCCCCAAAGGAACGCCGCACGACGCTCGGCATCGCATCACCGAATCGTCCACCCGCGCGTTGCTCGACGCCGCTGCTCGCCGCGATGTCCGCTCGATCGCGACGATGCTGTCCAAGGAAGACGATGCGGCCGCGGCCAAACTCGACATCGCCCGATCGCTCGAGGTTCGACTCGACCCCGAGGTCGTGGCTCGAAAGATCGAGCGCGCGCCCGAGGCATTCGCCGCGCGCTCGCTGCTCGTCGCCTGTGCGCGCCGCATCCGCCGACAATCGATGCGGCCGGGTCCAAAGCCTCGCCGGATCACTCACCGCCTCGCCCTCGTCGACCTCGACGGGCCCGACGTGGCCACACTCATCGACCCCGTCTTCATCCGGCTCCTGTCGGCATTCCTCGACGCTGGCCTTGCCTACTGGCCCATGCCGAGGCGCGAGCTTGGCTTTTGGGCGGCGTTCCAGGCGCTCTACCGATCTCCGTTCGGACCCCCGCCTAGCCCTTACCTCTCGTGGGCTCGGCAGCGCCTCGACAAGCTCGGATCGGATCGACCGATCGAAGTGATTCGGACGTGTCTGGATACACTCGGCGTGACTGAGGTTGAGTATGAGCGATATCTGGGAGAGTTTCTCCTGGAGCTCCCGGGATGGGCAGGTATGGTCCGCCGACTGGAGAATCGGCCAGACGAGCGGCCACCGAGCGCGCCACCCATTCACCTTTTGGACTTCATCGCGGTGCGGTTGTTGCTCTGTACGTCGGCGCTCTTGGAGGGCGCGCGGCGCCTCTGCGCCGGGGAGCTTCCGCAACTCAGGGAGTATGCGTCGACGCGAGTAGAATCTCGGCCGCGACAGCCCGCCGATCTTGCGTTTGCGGCCTTTCAAGTTCTCTCGCGGCTCGGAGCCACACCGGCGGAAGTCATCGATGCGAGCGACTTGGAGATCGGGAACCTGCTGGACGCCATTCATGCGACGCCTTCGATCGAACGCCGCCGGATTCTGCACGAGGCCTTCGAGATCCATCACCAGCGCATCTTCTTGGGCGCTCTGCAGGACCTTCGGCGTCGCGACCCGGCTCGGCAGGCCGCGCCGGAGCTTCAGCTGGTGTTTTGTATCGACGACCGTGAAGAATCGACGCGGCGCCACGTGGAGGAGGTCTTCGGCGACCGTGTGGAGACCTTTGGAGCGCCTGGGTTCTTCGGCCTACCCATCGCGTTCAAAGGGATCGACGACGCCGACCGAGCTCCCTCGTGCCCCATCGTGTTGTCCCCGAGCCATTCCATCGACGAGATCGTCGACGAGTCTTCGGAGCGCACCCGGCTGCTCTTTTTTTCGCGCGATATCCGTCGGCGCCTCGGCGCAGTCGTCGCCCACGGTATGACTCATGGATCCAAAGGTCTCGTACGCGGGTTGCTCAGCGCCTTGCTCGTCGGACCCTTCGCCTCGATTCCGCTCGTGGTGCGCACGATCTGGCCGGGCGCGATGAAGCGACTCATGGACGGGCTCGCCGAGGCGGTGGTCCCGCGACCGGACACGAGACTCACCGCCTTTCGCGACCATGACGCGAACCCAAACGAGCTGCCGCGCGGATTCACCGTCGAAGAAGCCGCCGACCGGATCTCGGCCTTTCTTCACAACATCGGCCTCGTCCGCGACTTCGCGCCCATCGTCATGATCGTTGGGCACCACTCCTCGAGCGTGAACAACCCCCACCAATCCGCCTACCAGTGCGGCGCTTGCGGCGGAAAGTCCGGAGGTCCCAACGCGAGGCTCTTTGCGGTGCTCGCGAACGACTCACGCGTGAGGGAAGCGCTGCGATTCAGGGGAGTCTCCGTCCCCGAATCGACCCATTTCGTGAGCGCGCTCCACGACACTTCGAGAGACACGCTACACCCATTCGACTCGAGCTCCGCGCCGCAAGTCACGCGGCTCCGCCTGGCGAGGCTGTTTCCTTCGCTCGAAGCCGCGCTCGCCGGTCAAGCTCACGAGCGGGCTCGCCGCTTCGAATCCCTGGAGCTCGATGCGGAACCCTCGGTCGCTCGCGCCCACGCCATGGCTCGAACGGTCCACCTCGCGGAGCCTCGACCTGAGTACAATCACGCGACCAACGCAGGCTGCGTGGTGGGTCGGCGCACCCTCACTCGCGGACTGTTCTTGGATCGACGCGCCTTCTTGGTTTCGTACGATTCGGACATCGACCCTACCGGACAGATCCTCGAACGATCCCTCGCCGCGGCCTTGCCGGTGTGCGCAGGCATCAACCTCGAATATTACTTTTCCAAGGTCGACAACCAGATTTATGGGTCCGGCACGAAGCTGCCGCACAACATCGCTGGGCTGATCGGCGTGATGAATGGCCACTCGAGCGACCTCTGCACCGGACTTTGGCGACAGACCGTGGAGATTCACGAACCCATGCGGCTCGTCGTCGTCGTGGAGTCGAAACACGAGCCGATCCTCCGAGTCCTCGAACGTCAAAAAGAAGTCCGCGAGCTCGTGGAAAATCAGTGGGTGCGACTCTTCGCGATCGATCCCGATTCCGGCTCGATGGCTCGCTTCGAACCTCCGACGACCCTGACGCCCGGTCACTTCCTTCCCGAAACCGTGCCACCCTTTGCGCTCCCCGAAGTCGAGAGCTCGACCAGCTGGTACCGAGGGCACCGCAATCACCTTCCGCCAGCGTTGATCCGACTGGGCGCCAGCCACTACACCCCGTCCGAGTTGGGAAAAAATCGCGATGCCGCTTGAGCTCGCCGCGGCCTGCGTGTTTGCGGTCGTCGGGTTGCCTCTGGCGGCCCTCTTTGGCGTAGGACTCCCAGCGCTCTTGGGCCGCCCGCTGTCGGAGCCACGCACCGCCAAGCTCGTCCAATGGTCGTTCCTCCTCGGGCTCGCCGCCGCGCTCGTAGCCATATTTGGTTACGTTCGGTCCGGCGCCGAAGACATTTCGGTCTCCTGGGGTACTCTCTTCGAGATCCCCGGTTATTCGTTCGACCTGGCGTTCTATGTCGACGGACTCTCGCTCACGATGCTCACACTCAGCATCGCCATTACCGGGTTGATCGGGCGATTCTCTGTGACCTACCTTCATCGGGAGCCCGGATTCACGCGCTTCTTCGTGCTCCTCTTGGTCTTCTCGCTCGCGATGAGAATCCTCGTCATGGCCGGCAGCCTCGATTTTCTCTTCTTCGGATGGGAGCTCGTCGGGCTCAGCTCGACCCTGTTGATCGCTTTCTTTCACGAGCGCAAGGAAACCGTCAGACGCGCGCTCGCCGCCTACGTGACGTATCGATCCTGCGATCTCGGCCTGCTGTTCGGAGCGGCCTGGCTCGCTCACTCGGCGGGCGACTCCTCGTTCGCCAAGATGTTCGGACCCGGACGGTGGCCCTTCACCCTGGCTGGCGTGGACGCCGGTCCAGCCACGGCAGTGGCGCTGCTGCTGTTCGTCGCCGCGTGCGGCAAGAGCGCCCAGTTTCCCGTCTCCGGATGGCTGCCCCGCGCGATGGAAGGACCCACTCCTTCGAGCGCGCTGTTCTACGGAGCACTCTCTGTACATGCTGGCGTCTATCTCATGCTCCGAGTAGCGCCGCTGCTCGACGCGGCGCCCTTCGCTCGCGCCGTGATCGGGGCCATCGGCGCGCTCACGGCCATCCACGCGACCTTCGCCGGTCGCACTCAGACCGACGCCAAGAACAGCCTGGCTTACGCCACCATCACTCAGGTCGGTGTGATCTTCGTAGAGATCTCGCTCGGACTGTATACGATCGCGCTCTTCCACATGGTGGGGCACGTCGTCCTGCGCACGCTCCAATTCCTCCGCGCGCCCAACGCGATCGAAGACGCTCGCGTTCGCCGAAACCTAGCGAAGGGTTCCATGACGACGGGTGACCACCTGGAGATCCTCTTCCCGATGCCGGTACGAGCTCCGCTCTACGCCTGGTCGCTCGAGCGATTTCATCTCGACACTCTCCTCAGTCGATTCGTTCTCGACCCGACGCTGACCCTGTCGAGGAAGCTGGGTCGCTTCGAGAACGCGCTCGAAAAACTGATCCGAGGGCGCATCGAGTGAGTCGGTTGTTGGATTGGCCGGTGCTGTTCGGGCCCGGGCTGTTCGCCGTCCTCATGGCGTTCGTGGTGCCGCGAATTCAGATGCCTCGCACGGCCTACCGAGTCGCCTTTCTCGCGTCGCTCCTCGTGCTGATTTGGACGTCGGCGCTCGCAACGGCCTACTTCGGCTCAGCGTCGTCGACCCTCGTCCTCGACTCGACCGCGCCGCGTTGGTTTGGTATCGATGGCTTCACCGCCCCGCTCTTGCCTTTCGAGGCGCTGCTCGCGCTCGCAGCCCTCGTGGCCGCCGGCCGCGGCGACCCCAAGAAGACGGCCGGACTCCTCGCCGGAGAAGGTGTCTTCTTACTCCTCTTTGCGTCGCTCGACCTCGACCTGGTCTGCGTCCTCTGGGTTGCGTCGTTCTTGCCCGGGCTCGTCACGAGCCGCCGAGGGCCTGGCCGCCGCGCCGTGCTGTTTGTCGCACTCGGGTCGACCGTGCCGCTCCTGATTGCGCGTGTCGCGCTCGCCCTCGACGGTCGGCCAACTCACTTGCCGACTCTGCTCCTCGATCCGATCGAACACGGAGGTCAGCTCTTTTTCTGGGGAATCATGGCCGCAGTGGCCGTGCGGACCGCCCTGTTCCCCTTTCACACGTGGCTGCTCGTCGCCCTCGAGCATGGGTCCTTGCCCCTGACGCTCCTCATGCTCTCGGCCCGCCCCGGAGCGTTCCTGCTCGCCCGTGTCGCCACCCCCATCGCGCCCGAAGCCGCCTCCGACGCGATGCTCCCCATCGCCGCGGGAGGCCTCGTCACCGCCCTTTACGGCGGCCTCCTGGGCATCGCCCAAGAGAAGCCTCGCCGCGCCATCGGCGCCATCGCCATCAGCCACTCAGGCCTGATCGTCATCGGCTTGTGCTCCGGGTCGACCGACGCCATCACCGGAGCGCTCGTGCAATGGACGACCGTCGGCGTCGCCGTGACCGGGCTCGGCTTCATCGTCGCGTGCCTGGAGGTCCGGCTGGGTGACCTCACGCGAGTCCGCGGACTCAGCAGCCCTCTCCCCGGACTCTCCGTCGCCTTCATCCTGTTCGGCGTCGCCTCGGTCGGCTTTCCCGGCACCCTCGGCTTCGTGGGTGAGGACCTCCTCATCCACGGAGTCCTCGAATCTCACCCGCGGCTCGCCGCCGCGATGATCGTGTCGACCTCGCTCAATGGAATCACACTCATGCGCATGTACATGAGGACCTTCCTCGGACCCGTGATGATCCCCGCTCCGAACCCCGTTCGAATGCGGCCCAGAGAGCGAATCGCCGCGCTGGCCCTGATCGCCGTCCTGATCGGCTTCGGGCTGGCGCCTTCGGCGTTCGTACACTCGCGAACACCCGCCGGGTTCGCGCTCCCGGTGCTGCAGGCGAATTTGCCCGCTCACCACGCCAAGGCGCCTTCGAACGCCCCCCCATGAGCGTTCCGATCGTACTCATCGGCCATCCCGAGACTCGGCCGCTCTTGAGCGAGCTCGGGCGCCTGGGACTCGGAGCTCCGAGTCTGACCTTGGCCCCGCTTCCCAACGTCCTCCCGGTCGAAGCCCTCGTCCCTCGCGATGTGGACTTCGACAAGCTCGTCGCCATCAACGGGTCGGGAACTCACCATCACGAGACCCTCCCGCTGGTCCTCGGCCGCCTGCTCCGGCGCGATCGACTCAGTTATGTGCAGATCGACGCCCACCCCGACCTCGGACCGCCGGGCCCTCAAGTCACCTGCGGCTCCTTCGTCGGCGAGCTGCTGACCGAGCCACGTATCGACACGGTCACGCTGCTGGGCCAGTACCCGCCGTGCGTCTTGGCCGAGCACTACCCGACGGTGTACACGGACCACCTCGGCGAATTCGGGTCGGAGTATTTTCGAAAACTTCGAAAATACTTGGTCGAACCCAGCGACCTCGCCGAGGTCTACTGGCCCTTTCGATCCCGCGACCTCGAGCTCGCGCGGGCGAACCCATCGGTGAGAGACGCGCGAGTCGTCCGTCGAGCTCCTCCGAAAATCCGCAACCCGCACACGACGCCAGCTCCGCCTCCCGAACCCACCCTCGTCGTCGACTGGCGTACGGTCGACGAGCTCATGGTCGACGAGCTCACGGCCGACTCGGTGGCCGAAGGGCCGCTGTATTTGTCGATCGACCTCGACGTCGCGCGGACCCGACCCATCACCGACTGGAAACGCGAGGAAACGACCGAGAACCAAGGGAACATGGAGTGGCCCGCCCTGATCGAGCTGATTCGGCGGATCGCCCGGACTCGTCGTGTCGTCGCCGCGGACGTCTGCGGGCTCACGTCGGACTTCGAGTCGCTCCCTGTCTCGCTACGAACGGACAGCCTGCACGCCGTCGGAGAAGTCATCGAGGAGCTCGTTCGAGCGGTCGAGGGTTCGGATGAGCTCTGATCGAGGCCAAGGCACGGCGCCCGGCAAAATCATTCTGCTGGGGGAGCACGCGGCCGTATACGGCTACCCCGCCGTGGGTCTGCCGCTCGCAGAGGGCGCTCGCGTCTCGGTTCGACGCGGCAGCGGCGTCGTTCGAGTCTCCGGTCCTCACGTCACGTCGGAAGCGCGCGACGTGACCGTCGCCGACCTCGTGCGGCGCGCGCTCGGGTCGCCGGCCGACGAGCTCGACGCGGACGTAGAGCTCGAGATTCCGATCGCCTGCGGCCTGGGTTCTTCGGCGGCGGTGGCGGTCGCGGCGATCCGCGCAGGCGCTGAGTACGCCGGTGAGCTACTCACGAACGTGGAGCTGGTGAAGCGAGCCACGGACGCGGAGGTCGTCGTTCACGGATCCTCGTCGGGCCTGGATCCGACGCTCGCGGCCGCCTCCACACTCACTCGCTTCAGAAAGACCTCTACAGGACCCGAATTTGTCGCAGTCACCCCTGCATGCGAGCTCGTCCTCGTGGTGACGGTGTGCGGGAGCCACGGCGGAGCCAGGCTGAGTATCGGAGCCTTGCGGACGCTGCGCGATCGAGCTCCCGAGGCGGTGAGCTCCGCCCTCGCGACGTTGGGGTCCGTGGCCGAACGAGGGATCGAGGCCATCGAAAAAGGGGAGCTCGAGCTCCTTGGCCAACTCATGAACCTCGCCCACGGCACCCTCGCTGGCCTTGGATTCGTCTCCGATCGCGTAGAGTCCGCCGTTCGGGCCGCGCGCGCGGCTGGAGCGCTCGGGGCCAAGATGAGCGGAGCAGGAGGAGCGGGAGGAGCGATCGTGGCGCTGACCACCGACCCCGAGGCCGTGGAGTCGTGCTTCGCTCGGCTCGGCGGCCCGGTCTGGGTGTCGAGAGTAGCGAGCTCGAGCTAGGAGTGCCCGGGCAGGCATCCTGCCTGCGGCTATTTGCAACGGACCCGCCTCCAGTGTTTCGTTCGGTCGACGCTTGCGATACAGGCGGGCCGTGCCGCGGATCTCGTTCACTCACAGTCAGAAGGTCGCGGAGGCGCTCGAGGGGGAGTGGCTCTACGAGGTCTGCGATCGGTCGAAGTCCGGAGTGCCTTTTGCGTGCAAGGCGGGCGCGTGCGGGACCTGCGCGACCGAGGTTCTGGAAGGGCGCGACAGCCTCGATCCTCAAACGGCCCGAGAAGTGCGAACACTCGAGGAGCACAAGCTCGATCCGCAGAAATACCGCCTCCTGTGCCTCTCGGACGTCCACGGCGATGTCACCTTCGGCAAACCGGCTCAGGCGACTACGGACACCGCCAACGCGGTGCACGAAGTCACCGTCGAGTCCTGGCGGCCCCTCAATCACACCGTCTGCGAGGTGCGCTTCTTCATCGAGAATCCGAAATTCGCGTTCAACCCTGGGCAGTACATGATCTTCCACGTGCCGAGCTCGGGCCACGCGGTTCGACGCAGCTACTCGATCAGCACGCCCCCTTCGGATCGACGACACTTCGAAGTGTGTATTCGCAGTGTCGCCGGCGGCGTGGGTTCGAACTTCGTTCATCGGCTTCGCCCCGGGCGCAAAGTCAGGGTGGAAGGGCCATACGGTCACTTCGTCCTCGATGAAGGCTCGAACAAGCGGATTCTCATGATCGCTACCGGCACGGGTATCTCGCCGATCAAGTCGATGTTGCTCCACCTCCTTCACACTCGGAGCGACCGGAGAGTGCGACTTTTCTTCGGATTGCGTCATGAGTCGGACCTCTTCTACACCGACCTCTTTCGGGGGCTGGCCGCCCACTACCCCAACTTCGACCACACGATCATCCTGTCCCAGCCCAGCGCTGGCGGCTGGACGGGGCCGTCGGGGCGGGTGACCGACCTGCTCAGAGACCTGATCGACCCGCGAGACGCTGCCCATACCGAGGCGTACATCTGCGGCGGTCGCGAGATGATCGAAGACTCCAGAGCGATCTTGGAGTCGAAAGGCTTCTCCAAAGAGGACATCCGATTCGAGAGCTTCTTCTGAGTTGGTGTGCACTCCGAGGACCTGGCTGCCACCTCGCGTTGGCGAAGCATCGAGCTCGGCTCGAGCTCCGACCCGTCGAGAACCTCCCGAGGCACGAACACTACCGATTTTCGGGGCGGCCCCGGTGAGCTCGTCACGATTGGACGCACGCGGGCTGCGTCCATCGCGTCGCCTGTTGCTGCGAGTGCTTGCGGAATCGTTCTGTGCCATGACTCGAAGTGTGGAAGATCGCTCAAGGCCGCGGAAGCGGAGGATTCTTCGGGCGCTCGTGTTAGTCGTGGGCTGGGTCCTCGCGGTCGTTGGTTTGCTCGCCTACGGACTGTCGGTATCCGCAGAGAATTACATAGAGAAGGAGCTGGTGCGTCCTGCGCTCGAAATGCGGACGAAGTGGCTCGCCGAGGCGCTGCCGATGCTCGAGTCGGACTTCAGGGCGCTGTCCGCTCTCGCGGATTTTCGCCCGAGGAACGGCGTTCGAGACGCGGGGGAGCTACTCAACCAGCAGCTCGGGTGGAGCGAGCCCGACGCAGACTTCTATTTTGGTTCTCAGGACCCCGACGGCGGGCAGCACCTCGAAGGGCCGCTCGGACGTCGTTTCTACGAGCTCTCGCCGCGGCTACAGAGCCTTGGGAAGAGCATGCCTCCGTTCGAGCTCGATGCGGAGGTCGCGAAGGAGCTCGAGACACTGGACTTCTCGTGGCTTACCGATTTGTCTCGATACGATTACTGGAGTCTCCTCACGAAGAGCCCGTTGACCGAGGTCCCGGCCGGTTCGCGAAAGGCTCTCGAACCATTCTCCCGCGCCCTCACGCGTTGGTCGAAGCTGCGGCTGGCTCGAGCTTTGGCGGAGCGGCGTCTGCCCGAGGCGGAGAGAGAGCTCACGCAGCTCGCGCGGCTCCTCATCTCGACCGAGTCCATCGCGATGGTACACCAGGGGCTTCATGTCTTAGAGCTGATCGAGCTGGCGTCCGGGCGCGACCCGGAGGTCCTGAGGACGTTGAAGCAACTCAGCCTGGGTCTTCCTCTCATCACGGACGCGATGACTCCCAGGGAGGTGATGGAGAGATTCGATGCTATCCTCGAGCGCGAAGCGCCTGCGCTCTGGTGTGCGGCTTGGGAGGAAGCGAAGGCTCAGTATGGGACGCGTCCGGTGACTGGAGAGTACGTACCCGAGTACTTCGAGGTTCTCGGCGCGAGGACGAGGAATGAGCGTTGTCGGTGGGAGAGTCTCGCTCGATATCGCGCCCGCTCCGGCGATACTCCGTTGGCATTCTTGGATGAGACGGACGAGGGCACTTACCTATACTGGGGTGTGAGACTCCCGTTCGCGAGTCGGCCCACCCACGCCTTCTATTACTTCGCTTTCCTCACCGTGTACTCGAGTCACCTCGAAGCTTGGATCAATGAGCGTGGGGAGCGCCCTCCGCCGCAGTAGTAAGATGCACCGGACCCCTGCCCCTTCGAGCCATGCCTGACCCCGCGCGATTTTCGGTCGTACCCCTGCCCCTTCGAGCCATGCCTGACCCCGCGCGATTTTCGGTCGTCGGTCGGAAATGTTCAGTAGCAACTCACCTGAGTTTCGCGTCACAGCGAGGACCCGCCGTGACACCCAGGGCCCGGATCCGAGTCGAACACGGCGTCGGCGAGTCGCCCGCCGCAGAGCTCGTCGGGCTCCCAAGACCGCTCGCACGAGACTCGGGCGCACCTCTCCCTTGCGGCGTCGCCGCAGAGTCGATCGAGAGGCGATGC
>CAYXDO010000147.1:0-29441 GCA_964463485.1 uncultured Myxococcales bacterium
ATCTCGTGCGAATGCCGGGGTCCGAGCACGGCGCGTTGGCAAGCCGCTCTTGGTTGTTCAAGCCGCTCTTGGTTTTTTATGAGTCCTCAAAGGCTGAGTTCTGAAAACCGAGTGCGATCGCGACCTTACCCATAAATACCTTTTGAGGACCACGACTTGGACGGAACTTTGAGTCAAACGAAGACAACCTGAGAGAATCGAAAGCTACATCGCCACGGCAACCTGACGGCAACACAACGAGACACGGTGGACGGCTCGAAGTGAGTTCGATTCCTCCACTCAGGCTCGCTCGAGCTCCCCTGCCTCCCTTAGTATTTCCCGCCTCGCAGTGGTCGCAAGACGGAAGCCTTTCCGCGTCAAACGATCGAGGTAAGGAGCCACGGCCTCGATCGCTCCCGCTTCCTTGAGCCGAAGGAGCACGGCGCCTGTTCTCACGACTTTCACGTCCATTGCGCTGCCGCGCCGGTGCCCGTCCGTCTCATCAATGATCGCCTCGGTTCCGAGGAAGTAGGCCTGTGCGAGTACCGACGCCTCGCCGGGGTCGAGGTCCGCGTCCAAGAACGCTCTCACGACCTCATCTTCCTGTTCGCATCGGACGAAGAAGTCGCGTTGCGTCGAAAGCAATTTGCGAAGCCACCGGCGAGGGCGGCCAGGGCCCGCTTTCGTCTCGGCGAGAACCTCTGGCGGGATGTGTACTTTGCTGAAGATCCAAGGCAGTTGTTCGACAAGGCCCGACGCCTGAAGCCGGGAGAGTAGCGTCGTGTCGATCACGACCTCCGGCGAGCGCGACCTCACCTGAGGCTGACGCTGGGTTCGCTCGAGTTCTCGGCGAGTGCCACGGCACCAAGCGCGAGGAACCCAACCGCGATCCCGACCAATGCGCCAATTGCGATCGCGTCGAGCCTCGCTTTGGCGCGCTCCGACGTCCGCTCTCGCTCGCGAGCGACGGACTCGAGCGCGTTGGCCAAACCGACCTCGTGTTGGCTTGGGTTAGCTCGGTCGAACCGGACCACATGAACCAAAGACGTCGTTGGCGGAAGCTTGATGTCGCCTTCGAGCACCGCCACGACCGGTTTGCCGAGCTTCAGCGCTGACTCGATTTCCAAAGCTACGGATTCAGGATCCGGAGCGTCTTTCGTGACGATCGCAACGATGACGTCTGAGGACGCGATTGCCTTCTGTGTGGCGGCGAGCAGCCTTGGCGCAGGCATTTTCGCCCGCTCGGGGAGCAAGAGCCGCACGCCATACGCCGCCGTCACGGCCTTGAGCCGGGAGGCGAGGGGACCGTCATGGGGATCTACGCTATGACTGAGAAGTATCTGCATCGGTTGGTCCGGAGTTCCCGAACGATCATGCAGATCTGATCGTCGCGCGGCAACCGTGCTCGATTGTGCGCTGCCTTTGGTCCTCGATCGGGACTCGCTGAGTTCGCTATCGGCCGACGACGAGCCAAAGTGCGCGCATCGGGCTCATGTGGACGTGTCCTTCCGGCAAGACTGCGTGCCCCCGACCGACGTGAAATGTAGCCTCGGTGCATGGAAAAACCTCCATCCCAAATCGAATCCATCGAATCCCTCGGCACTCGAATCGAGGAATGGCGGCAAGCCAAGACGCGTCGTGCCGAGCCCATGCCCCAGGCACTGTGGGACGGCGCCGTGGCTCTCGCCGATGTCCATGGTGTCTATGCGACCTCGCGCGAACTGCGGCTCAACTATGACCACCTCAAGAAGCGACTCGAGAGCGGCGGCTCGATCGAGTCGTCGCCCGCCGAGCCTTCGTCGAAATCTGCCTTCCTGGCCAAAGTCGCGTTGTGGTCGAGTTGTTCGGACGTGGCGGCGCTCGGATGCGTATCGATGTCACCGGTTCCCGGCCGCTGGACCTCTCGGACTTGGCTGCGACGTTCTGGAGTCACGAGCTGTGATGCAACTGACGCCACAAATGCGGATTCTGGTCGCGATCGAGCCCGCCGACTTTCGCAAGGGGATCGATGGATTGTGTGGACTCTGCCGTCGCACGCTTCAACTCGTCCTTGGAGATCTCGAACGCGCGCGCCAGCCGCTCCCGAACTGCGTCCGTGAGTCGGGCCGGCGGCAGTCGCTCGAGCACACTGAGTCTCCCGACGCCGATGCCCGTCAGGGCGTCGACCTCGACGAGCGACATCCCGCGACGTATTCGCACGGCGCGCTGCGGTGAAACGGCGTTTTGCATTCGTGCGTCGTACGCGCACAGCGACAACGAAATCAAAGGACTCATCTCGTCGATTTCCGTCGATTTGCGTCCGTCGCACGCGCAAAGCGCTTCCTCAGAGCGTCAGCCAACGTCGTCGACCCATCACCGCTCGAGCCCTCAGCGTTCAGGGCGGACTCGATCTGCAGGACACGCCAGGTCATCGACTCGCTGAGCGAGTAGTACCTCACGAGATCAGCGAGCGTCTCCCACGACACCGGTCCTCCCCCGCACAGCTGCCGAAACGCCCCCACCCACCAAACAAAGAACTGAGTGTGTCGTGCGTCCACTGCGGCCCGCCCGCAACGGCGTGGCGGCGCCCAAGTCAGCATGTACTCGGTCGTCGCCAGGGCCGCACGGACATCGCCGACCAGCCACTCCAACAACGTCCGCCCCTGCATCGCGCCCGCGAGCCGCGTCAGCGCAGCGTGTGCCTCGCGAGTTTCCTTACGCACACGCTCAAGGTCCTCGACCAGGCCACCGCACCGCTCGCTGTATGCAATGAAATGCACGGCGAGGTCTCGCGGGCTCGAGATAGGCACAGACGGGTCGCGTGAGACCTCCGGGAGACCCGGCGGCCCCAACCCTTGCAGACGCGCCGGACATACGGGGTGTAGCCGTGAGCGTGAGCGTCCAGAATCAGTCATCGGACTTCCTTGAGGGCTGCAACCTCCTTGATTTCGACTCGGCCCCGCGACATCCACGCCAAGAGCTCAGCGACTCGAAATCGCACCAACCTTCGGCCGAGCCTGAAGTGTGGGATCTCGCGTCGCGAGACTTTGCTATAAAGCGTGGCCTTGGCTAGACCCGTGATTGCGACGGCTCCGTCATATCCAACAAACGCCGGGTGGGAATCTGACTCCTGCATGGTCGGACCGTCGCGCAAGAATGCGCAGGCTCGCCAAGGTAATTATCGCGCCAGTTTTACCGGAAATGGTGTCAAGGGTAATTTATCGGCGTTCGTTACCCGACCTGAGTCGGGAAGTGCAGAACCGGCGCGGCGGGCGGCAACGACAGCCCGTCCAGTCGCGCGTGGTCTTGCGCGTAGGCCTCAGGCGCGAGGTCGGAGTATCGCTGAGTCATCTGGGTGTCTTTGTGACCCAGGATCTTCTGGAGCCGGAAGATGTCGCCGCCGTTCATCATCCAGTGGCTCGCAAACGTGTGTCGGAGCCCGTGGAAGGTGATGTAGCCGCGCGGGAACTTCGCGGCTTCGAGCACGCGATGCAGCACGTCCTGGAACGCCCGCGCGCTCGGGATGAGCATCCCGCCGTCCCGGTTCGGGAACACAAGCTCGCCGGGACAGCGCAATCGCCACGCGCGCAGGATCTGAAGCTCGGGCTCCAAGATGGGAACGTAGCGGAGGTCGTCGGCCTTCGTTGGGCCGTCGTAGCTGTGCTGGACGACGAACAGGCGGTCGTCGAATCGGACGTGCTCCTAGCGAAGCCCGGCCAGCTCGCCCGCGCGCATGCCGGTGTACACGGCGGTTGCATAGAGCGCGAAGATGACCTCGCCCTCCTCGCGGGCCGCGAAGAGCAACCGGCGGACCTCGTCCGGCGTTCGCAGGTATTTGTAGTCGCGGTTGAACAACCGGACCTTGGGCTTCTTGATGCGCGGTACGCGATCGATCCACTTCAGCTCGTCAGGACCGGCGACGCGCAGCATCGAGATCAAGAGCGTGAGCTGGTTGTGGACGGTCTTGATGTTCAGATGCTGGCGCGACTTGTGAAAGCGACGCGCGGCCTCCTGCCCGATGGTGCGCAGCAGCATTGGGCCAAAGAACGGGCGGAGGTGGGCGCGGATGATGCTGACGTCGTGCTTCCCGGAACGCTTCAGCGGCGCGACCTGCGCGAGCCAGTAGTCGCAGAGCTCGTTGAACGTCTTGTCGGGCGGCGGTCGGTCCTTGAGCCCAGCGCGGATGTCTTCAATCTCGATGCGGATGCGCTTCAGCTCGCGGTTCGCGTCCTCCTTCGAGTCGAATCGAAGCTTCTTTCGGTCGCCGTTGATGTCGACCCAACGGATCTCGTACTTGCCGGTTGGGAGCTTTTTCGGTTTGGCGGTGTCTCGTGATGGCACGGTTCGAACCTCGCTGAGGTTCGCTGCGTGGTCTCGGGTAACCCTAGAGCCGTTTTTACCGGGCTCCGCCGCTCGTTCGGCATTGGCCCCTCATTGGCCCCTTCAAGCAAAAACGCCGGGTCAGCTTTTGAGCTAACCCGGCGTTTTTGTTGGATAGCGGGGGCAGGATTTGAACCTGCGGCCTTCGGGTTATGAGCCCGACGAGCTACCAGACTGCTCCACCCCGCAATCGGTGACGCTGCATGTATGGGGCGCCGGGGCCCGCGTCAACAACTTTTTTCGTGGGCTTCAAAATGTCGGATGACCGCTCCTTTTGTGGCGCAAGTAGGTGAATGTAGAAGAGAAATCTCAAAATTCCTGCGCAACGATCCGCGCCGCTTTGCGATACTGCCCCCAAGGAGACTAAACAAATGGCTGTTGGACTCGACCCAAATCAAGCTGCAATCACCGCGCTCCGCGCGCGAGACGACGTCGACTCGGCGTCGTCCAAATCTACGAACTTCCGCAACGAGATGGAGTCCGTGCATAACGCGATCTCCGGCGCCGTCGGCGGCCTCCTCCAGGGCGTCATGGGCGTCCTCAACAAAGGCGGATCCAAAGGCGGCGGCAAGGGCGGCGGCGGCGGCAAGGGCGCCTGAGCCCGACCTCCCCACGCTGCGCTCGTTTCCTCCGCGCTCCTCTCCTTCTCTCCATCCGTCCTTCGAGGTGCGCGGAGGCAACGCGCCACGTCCTGTTCCGATACATTCGACCTTCGTCGGGTCCGTTCCGCTCGCGGCACTCGTCGCGATCCCCTCGTTCACACGCTCGCTCGAAGCTCGCTCGAAGCGCGCTCTTGCTTGCACCGCGCGTTTCTCTTTCTGCTAGAGTGCCGCGATGGCCGAACCGACCATTGAACAAATCCTCGACGCCATCAAGAATTACCGGCCGCCGCCCCAGATCCACCCGGTCGCCATCAAGGCCTTCGACCTCTATCGCGCCAACGATTGGAAGATGACCGACGAAATCGTCGGCACCCTCCGCAAAGAGCTCGATGCCCTCGGAACGGACCTCAAGGTCCTCTCCGACGCAATGTGCGGCTTGGTGGCTTTCATGGTCACCGCGTCCGAGAAATTCGGCGACACCGCCGCGGGCGAGATGATCGGTAAGCTCCTTCAAGAACAGGGTCCCAAATACGCTCCCCTCGCCGATCGGATCCTCCAGGGCCTCCAAGAGCTCGGGATCAAGAGCAAAGACGCCTTCGCCAAGTTCATCGGCAGCGATAGCTCCGCCGAAAAACGGGCTCCCGCCGTCGGCGACAAGCCGCCCGAAGGATCCGTTCCGCTGAAGGCGGTCAAACCCGCTGCCGAACCTCCGCGTTGGGCCAAGAAGAAGAGCCCCGCCAAAAAGAAATGACCCTCCTCGAGGGCGTCTCGAAGACCGCGATTCTCACTTTGAGGGCTCGCGCCGACGAGCACGACCGAGCGGATCGATTCTTCGCCGACCCCGTCGCCAAAGACTGGCTCGGCCGCGTCGAATGGCCCGTCGAGCTCGACCTTTGGTACACCCCGCGCGTCCAGCACTTCCTCGCCGCTCGAGCCGACGAGATCGATCGCCTGGCTCGCAGACACCTCGACACCTACTCAAACGGCGTCGTGCTCGAGCTCGGCGTCGGCTTGTCCACTCGGTCGCTGCGCCTCGCCGACGAGTTCCACGCGGCTCGGTTCGTCGACCTCGACCTCGTCGACATCATCACGCTTCGCAACTCTCTGACTCCGTTCCCCGCTCGGATCCGGCAGCTCGTCGCCTCGGTCACCGACACGACTTGGCACGAAGCGCTCGCAGGCGTCGAACGGCCCGAGCTGCTCATCCTCGCCGAGGGCCTCGTCTACTACTTGCCGAAGGTCGTGGTGGACACTCTGTTCTTACACCTTCGCCAACACTTCGCTGGCTCCACGGTGGCGTTCGACATCTTGGGCGACATGGACTTCAAGGAGACGTCTGCCCGAGCTTCGGCCGTGAAGCTCTCGCTCACGTGGAAACACGAGGCTCCGTTCGAACGCGCTTGGCAGGACTTTGGCCTCGATCCGCTCCCCGATTGGCCGCCCGCCGTACTCATGGCCGACGCGATCGACCGGTACTGGGGCCGCCTCGGCCCCGAGACCCAGAAGATCGTCTCCGCCCTCTCCAAGATGCCGAGTCTCGCCGGCGGTCGAAGCGGGCTCGTCGCGGGAACGCTCAAACCCACCTGAGCGGCTCCCGCGGTTTTTCGGTACAAAATAGACCTTCCAGTGCGCTGACTCTCCCGCGTTCGCCTCAATCAGAAGCCTGCGTTCAGGATGGGCATCACGGGCAAGATCCCGTTCCCCGCGAAATTGAGTAGGCCGAGCTGAATGCCTCGCAAGTCGCTCGCGACATTCAGCACTCCGATCTGGATCCCTCGCACCCGATCGGCTCGGTTGAACCCGCCTAGCTGTGAGCCGACCATGACTCCTTCGACCCAGTTGACCGCGCCGGCCTGTGAGAGTGCGACAAAATCACGACCGACCCAGTTGACGCCTCCTCCTTGGACGATTCCGGAGAACCCGCCGTGGGTGAGGTTCAGGAAGCCGCCCTGCACGCCACCGATGAAGTCACCGGCCACGCGTGAGACGATCGCGATTTGGGACACTCCGTACAAGTCTTCGTCGGTCGAGGCGTAGGCGATCGAGCCCAGGTGGACGAGTCCCACGAATTGGCCGTCGCCGCACCAACCGAGAAGCGTCGGGCCACCGTACCCTCGGGCGCAGAAGAAGAAGCCCGAAAGGAGCGAAGGCTCGGGCGCGGGGTTGGACACCACGGTTGCCGCGGCCGCCTGCTTTGGCGCCTCTCCGGCCAGCTCCCGCGCGAGCTGCGGCAGCAAACCCATGAGCGCGCTCGGCGCACACGGCGCTTCGAGACTGACCGCGCGCTCGCTGGTCGATTTCTCGAGGTCGAACAAGACCGCGCGAGCTCGGCATCGATCTCCGACAGGGACGAGCTCGGTCACCACACTCTTGGAGGCCGCGAGCTCCTGACCGAGCGCGAGCTGGGATTGGTCGTCGAACGTCACCTGAAAGCTCGCGCCCTTCAGCTTCTCGAGCTTCTGCCGCAAGGTCTCGCGCGGCACCACGGCAAAACCGATTCGGGTGAGCTCCACCACGAGCTCGTCGGTCAGACGCTCCAACGTGGCCCGCTCGACCAGCACGTCCTTGGCCGTGAAGTCGAACACCGCCAATACAGGCCGAGACTCGGGAAGACTCGCGGGCAACAGGGCGAAAAGAAAGAGTTGCGCCAACATGAAGCGCGACCCTCGCTCCACCTCCGGACCCGGTCAAAGACGTGATCGCGGCCGCGACGAAAGATCCGCGGCTCGTCACGCAACGACGTCTGTGTCAAAACCAAACCGTGCGGCTCACCATCATCGCCGGGCTTGCCGGGCTCTGGGCGCTCGGCCTCGCTTGCTCCGACCCCGCCGACGTCGAAGGCGTTCCCGTGAGCGCCGAGTGGACGATTCCAGGCCTCGAAGACGAAGTCTCGGTGCTCTACACCGAAATGGGGATCCCGCATGTCTTTGCCCGAACCTCCTACGATCTCCATCGCGCGCAAGGATTCGTCGCGGCGCGCGATCGGTTCGTCCACTTCGAGCTCATGCGGCGGCTCGGGTCCGGGAGACTCGCGGAGATTCTCGGTGAGCTCGGTGTTCCCATCGACATCCAGAGTCGGACTCGGGGACTCTCCATCGTCGCCGATCACCTTTGGAACCGATCGAGCGAGACCACTCGGAGTCAGTTCTCCGCGTTTGCCGACGGCGTCAATGACTACGTGAGTGGCGTCGAGCGGGGTGACTTTCCGGTGCCGGAGGAAATCAACCTGGTGGCCGGCTTTCTCGAGCTTCGAGATCCGCGCGCGCTCGTCACTCGAGTCGAAGGTAAAGACGTAGCCGCGCTTGCGGCCGTCGTGGTGAGCCGCCTGGGCTTCGAGACCGGCGACATCACTCGCTCGGCCATCGACGTGGAGCTCGGGCCCAGATTTCGCGAGGGTCCGCTCGCCGACCTCCGAAGAAAGGGCCTGGAGCTCGACATCCTCGCCGAGCTCCGCCCCGTTCATCCGCTCACGGAGGTTCCACGCGAGGGTCGAGGACTCAGCCCGGCCCCGGTTTCAGGCACGTACTCGGCCCCGATCCACGTCGAGCGTGGGACGCTCGCGCGATTGAAGCGAAGCAACGAGGCCTTCGATGGGTTGCTTTCGCGCCCTACGGGACAGGGCTTCGGATCCAACTCGTGGGCGGTCGCGGCCAGCCAGACCGCCGACGGTCGAGCTCTCCTCGCCAACGACGGGCACCTCCCACTCACCATGCCCACATTCTTCTACCAAATGTGCCTGGACTCCGAATATTTCGGAGATGCGGGCGAGCATCAGTGCGGGCTCTACTTTCCGGGCCTGCCGCTCCTCGCCGTCGGGACCAACGGCAAGGTGGCTTGGGGACAAACTTACTTGAACGCCGACATCACCGACTGGTTCGCCGAGCGGGTGCGCGTAGCCGAGGACGGAAAACCGACGGAGAGCTTTTTCCAGGGCCAGTGGCGAGCGATCGTTCCGATCGAAGAGACCTATCTCGTGGCCAAGGGCGACGGAACGTTCGATACTGTGGTTTGGTCACGCTTCGAGACCTTCGACGGTCGCCTGCTCACTTCGATCGAAGGTCGCCCGGTGGACGACCGAGCGCCCCGCGCCGTGGCCATCGACGGCGCGTTCGTGGCTCCCGAAGACGTGGACGGCGACGGAGTGATCTCGGCGGTCAGCTTCGATTGGACGGGACTCGACGCGGGTTCTTCGCTGGACTCTGTGTTGGCCTTCTCGAGATCGGAGTCCGTCGATGAGTTTATCGGGGCGACTCGGAAGCTGATTGGGTATGCCCAGAACGTCATCGTCGCGGACGCTCACGGAGATGTCGCCTTCACGGCCTGGCACGCCCTGCCCTGCCGGGCGTCGCTGACGCGAACGACCACCGGCTGGGCCCTCGGCGCAGACCCGCAACGAATCCTCGATGGGAGTGAGTACGGTGGGTTCGAAATTGGTCAGACGGCGGACGGGACTCCGACCGACTCCGAAGGCTGCATCGTCGGCTTCGACGTCGGTCCCCGGGCCGTGAGGCCGGCGTCGGGTTTCGTTTGGTCGGCCAACCACGATCCGCTCGGGCTCGGGCTGGATGGAAAGCTCTGGAACGAAGAGCTCTACATCGGCGGCCCCTGGGACGTCGGCTACCGCGCGAAGACGATCCACGATCGACTCACGGAGCTGACTCAGTCCAAGACGGCCAGCCTCGAGGCCATGTCGGCGCTCCAGAACGACCACCACTCGGTGCTCGGACTCGAATATCTGCCCGCGCTGTTGGATGCCGTGAATTCCGCGCGAGCGGCCCACGAGGAGCCCGCTTCATCGAGGGACGCGGTCGAGACGCGCTTGGCGACGCTCTACGAGGCCGCGCCGACCGGCATCGACGAAGCCATGACTCGGCTCGAAGAGTGGGTCGCTCGCGGCGCTTCCGCGGAGTCTGGGGTCGAGACTTTCTACGATCACCCGTCGGACGAGCAGCGAAGAGATGCGGTCGCGACGATGATTTTCAATCAATGGATCGTGAGTTTGGTCGATCGCCTCTTCCTAGACGAGCAGATCGATGCCGCGCTCGCCGATCGACGGGAACGAACGACGTTCCGCACGCTGCATCGCCTCATAGCGGGAAGAGGCTCCGAGAATCCGCTCGATTTGGCCTCGTTCAACCCGGAGACCCACGAGTCGGCGTTCTTCGACGACCTCGCGACCGAACCCATCGAAACCAGCAGGGAGCAGCTCGTGGCGGCGCTCGTGGAGACTCTTGCGAAGCTCGGGAATTCGTCACTCCCCCGCGGCGAGGGTGGATTCGAGACACCCGACATGAGTCAGTGGCTCTGGGGTCTCAAACATCAAGTCAGGATCGACTCGCTGCTCGCCCAGGCCAGCTCAGCCAACCCGGCGATCGGCCTATTGGCGCTCGAATTCTCGCTGACCACGAAACACCTGCCTCTGGCCGAAGGACTCGCCGAGAGTGACCCGAGGTCCTCGCTCCAAGACTTTCCGCGACACGGGGACTTCTTCAACGTCGACGACGCGTCTCCTTCGATGGAGCGAGGGTTCTTTTTCGACCAGAACGTCGGACCGGTCATGCGCATGGTGATCGCGCTCGGAGAGGACGAAGTCAGCGGAGTGAACATCTTGCCGGGCGGCCAAAGTGGAGAGTCGAGGTCGCCGCATTACGCAGACCAAGCGGCGCTGTGGCTCGAGAACAAGACGGTTCCGCTTCGGTTCAGCGCGGAGGACGCGGTAGCGGGTGCAACGCGGCGCGAGGTGCTGAGGCCCGAATAGAAAATCTTCACGGCTTGCAACACGTTCTGGCCGTAGGAGATCATCCTCCCGACCGCGCTTCTGGGGCGATGCCGACCATGCGGGCGGGCGCCGCTGTGAATCGGAGCTCGATCGACCAGCTGTCGACCATCTGGGGCTGAAACGCACAGCTCGAGGGTTGAGCGGGATCGAGCGGGAGCACTACGCGCTCTTGCTCGGTGACACACTCGGCAGCCCCTGCACAACTTCGGGGACCGTCGAGGCAGCGCTCCACTCGACCGTCCGCTCCGAGCTCGAAGGTCTCGAGGCCATCGTCGTCCTCGTCGATGTCGGGCGGAGTCTCGGTTGCGAGCGAGTCGAGCAGGGACGAGGCTGGACTCAGGTGCGTGCAGAGCGGGCTGGTCGTTCCGCAGAATGGGTTGGGGATCCTGGCCAGCATCGCGGGCGTCAGTTTGCCGCGGATGATTCCGTCCTCGAGGCCTGTCGAGATCGCGGCAGAGACGTAGGCCGTATCCACGCGAAGCTCCAGGCCCTCGCCGAGCGTCAAGCTCAAGGGCATGGGGGTGATCGTCTCGAAGCGCGATCCAATTCCGTTCGTGGGCGCCCGCGAGCGCGCCTGCGGAGGAAGGCCTGAAAGAGACTCCCTCCCAACGAGGTACTCACAACAGGTCGACTCCCCGGCCGGGGTTCGAAAATTGTTGGCCGGGAAGAACGGATCGTCCGCGTCTCGGGCGGCGTAAAACTTGACGGTGATTCCGTCGCCAGGTTGAGCGAGGGTGAGCCCCGCAAGCTCGATCAAGGCGAGGGCCTCGCCTCCGAGGAGACTCTGGCGGATCCAGTCATTCGCCGACGCGAGGGGCGAAGCCGCGTTGAATCGTCCTCGGGGTGCGACTTCCAGGTGATCGATGACGAAAGTGGGCCCGGTGCCGAGCGGATCGTCCCAACCCAGCAGCCACTCGTGGATCCATTCCTCTTCATCGGTGGTCGACGGAGGATGATTTGGGAGAGTGCAGCCCTGAGGCTCAGCGCACTCGGGGTTTGATGGCGGGTCGCAGGCCGCAACGAGGAGAAGAAGAACAGCGAGGTGGGACGTTGAGCTCATCGGCTGGTTCGTGTCGGCGGGCGGCAAAAGCGTCACGCTTTTGCTCCGACGCTCGACGCCGAAACCGCACGAGCCAGCACGAGCACGACGCTCCCCGAGCACCAACATGAGTCCGCGAAACTTACGCGCAGGGAAGATGGCTGCGCTCCCTGAGCTGCGCTCTCCGTGCTCGCGCTGATGCTCTGCTCTTGGAGGCCGGTCGCAGTATACTTGCGCGGGCTCTCATGAAGCGCGCGGCGTGGACTCCTTCGGCGCTCGCCTGCGCTGGGCTGGCGCTCCTGGCTGCGTCGTTCGAGGGTTGGGTTCGGAGCGGCTCACCGCCTGCCGAGATCCATACGAAGAGCTTCATCGTCGCGGTGCTCGCCACGAACTTGGGCGTGGTCGGTGTGGGCGCGCTGTTGATTGGGGTCGTGGCCGCGCCGGTCGGATCGATTGCGTCCTGGGTTTTCTGGCGGCTGACTCGGCATCGGCTCGCCATCTTCGCGCAGGGCGTCTTGCTGGGAGCGGTGATCGCGACGCCCATTCGGGAGCTGCACGAGCTCCGCGGGCCCATTCCGTTCGTGGTCGGGAGTGTGATCGGCGTGAGCATCTCTTACGGTCTTGCGCGCGTCGACTTCAAGCTCACCGCGGACTGGGGGCTCGCGGCGAAGCTCGGCTCCGCGCTCGCGTTGCTCGCGGTGGCGGCGACGAGTCTTGGGGTCGTCCGATCGAGCCCGGTACAGCTCGAGCTCGCGACCTTCGAGGGGACGCTATCGGGTCGAGTCGTTGGCACGGCGTTCAGCCCCAGGGCCGTAACCTCCGAGCGTCTCGATCCGGTCGCCGGCACGGCCGCGGGCCTGGGCACACTCGCGGCGGGGACCGACAAGCTGACGCCGCGGCCCAACCTCTTGCTGATCACGGTCGAAGGTTTGCGCTCCGATCACGTGACGTTGGGAGCTCGGCGCGAAGCCTTGCCGCAGTTGGAGTCGCTCGCAAAGCGCGGCGTCGTGTTCTCGCGAGCCTACGTTCCCACGCCCACGTGTGCTCCCAGCTTGGCGACGATCCTGACCGGAGAGCCACCGCACGTGCATGGTGTGTGGCACGATTCTCAGCGTCCGTCTGTCGATGGACTCTTCGAGACGCTGTCCGCGACCCATGACACGGCGGCGTTTTTCATCGGCCGCGCCGCGATTTCGGGTCTCGTCGGGGCCGCTCTATCCGTTTCCTCGAGCGAGGCGCTGGAGGCCAAGCCGGTGCTCGAGTGGCTGAATCGAGCGCGAACGAAGCCCGCGTTTCTGTGGGTTCACGTAGGGGCGGAGGGCCTGACGGCGCCGACGGCAGACTTCGATCGCTTTCGTAGCCCGAGCGATTCCGCGCCGTATGTGTCGATCCCTGCCTACGTCGTAGAGGCTTCGGGCCGAGCCGATCGAGGACGAGCTCGAGACGTCTATGCTTCGAAGCTCCTGGCGATCGATTCGGTGCTCGGAGAAATTTTTCAACGACTCGAGAGCGCCGATCAGTGGGCGAGCACGGTGGCGATCGTCACGTCCGATCACGGCTTCGGCCTCGGCGAGCATGAGCGCTATGGGTTTGGTTTCACGTTGCAGGAGGAAGAGGTTCGTGTGCCGCTGGTGTTCGCGGGGGGACGAATCGCTGGCTTCCCGCCGGTCGCGAAATCGACCGAAGTGAGGAGGGGCCGTTCGTCGAACGTGTTGGTGTCGCTCATGGACGTCGCGCCGACGATCGTCGAGCTCGCGGGGGCTCCTCCGACGCGGAGCTCCGGGCGATCGCTGCTCGCCGCGCTGCAAGGGGGCGCAGTGGAGCCCTACTCGTGGCTGCCCGCGCTGATCCCCGCGGAGCGCGACGGAGCGCCCAAAGCGGTCGCGGCGATCGCAGCGAAGGAGAAGATGATTAGACGTGGCAGGTCTGTCTTGGTGTTCGATCTCGCGCGCGATCCTAGCGAGGAGAACAACGTCCGTGGTGTTCGAGCTTCACGAGACGAGCGACTGGCTTCGTGGCTCGTCGCATGGCCGGGGACTTGGGCGAGCGGAGCCGAAGTGGGAAGAGTGGACCCGAGATTCTCGGAGCTTCGTTAGCGCCTACCAGCGCACGGGGTTCGTAGTGGCGCCCCACCACGAGCCTTCGAGCAGCACTGAAGGTCCCGCGGCTCCGGTGTCCGGGTCGAGCACCACGACTCGGCCGCCGCTCGAGAATCCGTACAAGAGGTGGTTGGCGTAGCCGAGCCCGAAGATTCGATCGATCCCCGCTGATCCCAGCTTCGAAGCAGCGCCGGTGCGCGGATCGATTCGGATCAGATCGTCCGGATCTCCGGCGTTCGCACCGCGCACGGTCCAGTACAGCTTGCCGTCAGGGAGCCCGACGACGTCACCCGAGGTGACCCAGTCGCTGCCTGGCACGAGCTCCGAGATCACTCGGCCGGTGACCGGATCGACCATCGAGACGCGCTCGCCGGCGATCACAAGTCGCCCGTCGGACAAGAAAGTCATCCCGTGAAGGATGTCATCGAACTCGAACAGAGGCTCCACGCGGGCCGTCTGCGGATCGATGCGGACCACCCATTTGTCGAGGGTGCCTCCAAACATCTGTCCGCCGGTGTCGATGGCCATGTCGACCATGTTGGTGACCGGCCCGTCGGCGGAGCGAAAGGCGCCGATGGGCGTGGCGGTCTCGTTCGCGGGGTCGTAGGAGTGGAGGATCGCGCCGGTGTGCACGTAGATCGGTTCAGTGGCCGGCGCGATCCCTGAGTCCGGCGTCTCGGCGTCGGGGAAGATTTCGGCGTCGGGGAAGACTTCGGCGTCTGGAGGGAAGCCGGCATCGGGCTCGGGCTGTACGAAGAGCGTCGTGTCCTCGCAACCGAGGCCGAGCGCGAGGGCGGCCGCGAGGCCCAGGCGAAAGGACATGACGTATCCCACTCCCGCGGGCGGTCGCGGGCAACGGTCGACCGCCGGACGCCTGGTTGCGGACCTTGGCTTTGCCCGAGGTCGAACGGACGCCGACGTGATTGATTTCGTTTCTTTGCTATCCTCACCCCGCATGCAGCGTGTGAGCCCGCCCCGTGCGGACCAGACAGCGCAGTTCCTCGGCCAGGTCGAGCTGTTCAAGGCGCTTCGAAACGACCACCTGCGAAAGCTCGCGGAGTCCATGGAGCTCTGGACCTACCAACGAGACGAAGGGATCGCTCGGCCGGGGGCGCCCGGGCAGTCGCTCTTCGTCATTCGTACGGGGCAGGTCGGTGTCTTTGCCTCCGATGGGGAGACCTCGCGCGTAGAAATTTCGCGGCTCGGCACGGGAGACACGATCGGTGAGACCCAGGCGATCACGGGCGAGAAGCACACGCACTTCTTCAAGAGCCTCGACCGAACCGCTTGCTTGGTGCTCGAACGACCGGCGCTCCGAGACCTCTCTACGCGCGAGCCCGAGATCGCGCTCGGACTGCTCGGCCAGATCGCGACGCGCCACTCGAAGCTCGATCGGGAGCGAAGCACTCGCCTCGCGGAGCTTGGTAGGATCGCCGGCACCGGGATCGACGTGCCGGTGCCTCGACACGTGATCGAGAAGCTCAAGATGATCCCGCTCGCCAAGAAGGGTGGCGTGCTCACGATCGCGTGCGTCGACCCGACGAACCTGGCGGGGCTCGACGAGATCCGACGCTTGGTTCCGGACGTCGTGGCCGACCCCGTCGCGGTTTCGGAGTCCGAGTATCAGGCGTTGCTCCCGCGGATCGCGACGCTCTTCGCGCGCATCGACCCAACCAAGAAGAAGTCGGCGGCCGTCGATGTGGTCCGATGGCACGTGCAAGAGGAGGAGAAGGACAAAGGCCTCGGGCATAGCGGCGACGAGGTGAAGGTGCTCGTCGATCAGTTCATTTCGGAAGGGCTGGAGCGTAGCGCTTCCGACATTCACATCGAGCCGACCGCAGAAGGCATGGACGTTCGCTATCGGTTGTCCGGAAGGCTCGTGAAGCGCTTGGCCGATCCGATTCCGAAGTCGTGGGCGCGCGCGGTGGTCTCGCGAATCAAAGTACTGGCGGAGCTCGACATCTCGGAGCGGCGTCGCCCCCAAGACGGTCGCGTGAGCTTGGACGCCGGCGGCAAGGCGTACGACATCCGTGTGTCCACGTTGCCGATGCGCGACGGCGAGAAAGCGGTGTTGCGTATCCTCGACAGCGCCCAAGCGCTTCGGCCGATTCAGGAGCTCATTCTCGCGGACAAGGTGGCCAGGGTCGTTCAGAAGATGGTCTCGCGCCCGCACGGCGTGATGTACGTGTGCGGGCCGACCGGAAGCGGCAAGACGACGACGCTGTACTCCGCGTTGGGGCTCGTGCGCGGCGTGCACACGAACATCACCACGGTCGAAGATCCGATCGAATACAACGTCCCAGGCATCACTCAGGTCAACGTTCGACCCGAGATTGGTCTCACGTTCGCGAGCATCCTCCGATCGATCTTGCGGCAGGACCCGAACGTGATCCTCGTTGGGGAGACTCGAGACACGGAGACCGCGCGGCTCGTCGTAGAAGCGGGGCTCACCGGTCACCTCGTTCTGACGTCGCTCCACACCAACGACGCGGTCGGGACGATCCAACGTATGCGCGAGATGGCGATCGAGAACTTCGCGATCGCCTCGTCGCTGATCGGGATCGTGTCTCAACGGCTCGTTCGCAGGTTGTGCCCCGCGTGCAGCAAGACCGGCGTGGTGGCGACGCGGATCCTCGAGCAGCTCTATGCGACCGAAGTGCTTCCGCAGGGCTTCGACGGCGAGCTCAAGGTCGCGCGAGGCTGCGACGCCTGCGACAACACGGGATTCTCGGGTCGCGTGGGGATCTATGAGCTCTTGCTGGCAGACGACGATCTGCGGCAACGGATCATGTTGAACGCGACCCAGTTCGAGATTCAGGCTGCAGCGCGCAAGGGAACGTACGTGCCGATCTCGAGCTACGGGCAATTTTTGCTGACGTCGGGCGTGACGACCGCGGAGGAAGTGCTCGGCAAGATCCTGGGAGCTTCAGGCTAGCTGGCTAGCTACGGCTAGCAGGTCTCTTCAGACGGTGACTCCGCCCCTGGCCTCGAGTCTTTCGCGCAGCAGCAAACGAGTGAAGGCGGCGAAGATGGGCACCGCTCGGCGTGGGTGCGCGGTCATCATCTCGAGAAAGCGCGAACGCGGAAGGAACAGCGCTCGGACGGTGTCGATCGCGACCACGCGCTCCTCGCTCGGCACTTCGTCGAAGAGCGCCAGAGCCCCGATGACGGGACCCGTTTCAGCGGGCCCGGTACGTCCTTCGATGACGATGATCAGCCCTGGCAGGTTGTGACCACGTGACGCGAGGACATGGCCGGCACGATATTCGACTTCGTCCCCGAGCTCGAGGAGCTCGGCCACCTGGGACTTCGAGAGCTCCTCGAAGGCCGGCATGCGCGCGGCGGCTTCGAGGGCGATCGGATCGACGCCGAAGGCGCTCGCGGGATCGATGGCGAGCCCGAGCTCTCGATTGAGAGAAGCGAAGGGGTCGAGCATTCGCCTGCGGCGTCGGACCTGGACGAGGGTCGGCGTGGACGGCGGGTCGGGGTCCCTCCTCAACGAGCGCCTGGGCTCTGAGGTCTGCTCGTGGAGCTCGGCTCTCGGGGCCTCGGCTTTCGGCTCAGCGCGCGGAGGCTCTGGGCGTAAGGGCTCGACGCGCGCAGGCTCTGGCCGCAGCGGCTCCTGACGAGCCTCGGCGCGCGGCTCGATTCGTTGGGGCTCCAACCGTTGCGGCTCGGGAATGCGGGGAGGTTCCAGACGTCGGGGCTCCTCGCGCTCGGATTCGAGGGGCGCTTCGAAGTCCGGCTCGGACTCGTCGACCTGACGGAGCGCGAGGGTTCGAAAATGCGGAGACTCAGGCGGTGCCTCGGCCTCTTCTTCTTCGCGAGAAGGCCTTGGCGCTTGGGCACGCGGAGGCGGCGCGGGTTCGCTGACCGCTTCGTCGGCCGACGGCTCGGGCGCGTCGGAGACCATGAGCGCCGGACGGTTTTGCGCGAGCTCCGAAGCGTCGATGTCACGACCCCGAAACGGCGCATCGGAATCGACGCCGCGGACAGTGGCTTCGTCCTCGAACTCCTCGGTGCCTCCCGTCTCTTCTTCCTCTGGCAGCATCGAACGAGCCTCGGTGCGCTCGTCGGAGGTCCCAAGGGACCGATTGCTCTGAAGCTCCTCTCGACCTCCGGTGGACTGGCTGCGAATCGACGCGATGCTCGCCTCGATCTCGGCGGGCAGGCGTTTGTGGGACTCGTCGGGCGGGGCCGGCCGATCTTCTTCGAACTGTGTGTGTGTGGATTCCTCGGGCTCGTTCAGCGCTTCGGCCGCTGGAGCGGCGAGCGGCTTCGGGATCGCGACCCTCGGTTCCATCGGCGTCGGTGGCGGCTCGGACGCAGGGGCGAGCGGCTGCACGTACCAGCCCATGGCAGCGCGCGGCGGCGCGTCGTCGTCGTCGGGCTCCTCACGGCGGACCTGCGTCGATTTTGCTTCGAGCGCGCGACGCTCCTCCTCCACGGCGAGCGCCACCGGATCGAACGGCTGCCCTGGATCGGGCCCGCGCACCACCTCCACGCGCGGCTCCGGCGTCGCCGGAGAACCTCGCACCACTCCAACCACGGAGGGCGCAAGCGCGCCGGGCCGCGCTCGAATCGGCGGGCGCTCGGGACGCTTCCCTTCTTGAATCTCTCGCCGCTTCACGCTCGCTTTGGACTCCGCCGCGACCGGCGCGGCCTGGCGCGGCTTCGCAAGCGACGTGTCCATCATCCGCTGCGTGACGTCTTTGTAGTTGGGATCGAACCCGACGATCATCTCGAACGTCGACTCCGCGGGCCCGCGATGGCCCTTCTGCTGATATAGGACCGCGAGGCGATAGGCGACTTCGGCGATCTGCGCGTTCTTGACGACGCGATCTTCGGGGAGCGCTTCCTTCAACATCTCGATCGCTTGATCGATTTGGCCGCGCTCGACCAAGAGGTCGCTTCCGATCACCGCGGCAGCCGAGCCGTCCTTGCTCGACTTCGGGATACGCGACAGCACGGAGGTCGCCCGATCCTTGTGGCCGGCCCGACGGTAAAGCTCCGCGGCCTCGATCAGCTTCCCCGACAGCTCCTTGTCTTCGGCGTCATGGAACAGGTCCGTCTTGTCGGGCTTCTTGTTCTTGGGTGCGGAAGCCGCCTTCATGGCGAGCGCCTCTGCTCGATCGGAATCGCCCGCGCGACCGTAACACCGCGCCGCGTCTTCTAGGCGCCCAGCGCTCTCGAAGGCACGCGCGGCCGCGCCCCACTCTGCGAGGATCTCGGCGCAGGCCGCCGCGCGCATGTACTCGCCGGAGCGGTAGAAGAGGTTGGCGATATGCTTCTGGAGCTGTCGCGAAGACGTCCCGAACTCGGCGACGAGATCTCGTCCGAGCTCGTTGGAGCCTTCGCGGTAGATCGCGAGCGCTCCGTCGATGTCGCCCTTGCCCAAACGATTGCGAAGGTTGCCGAGCGCCCGGCCCGACATCATGAACTTGCCGTCGCCGTCCGAGTCTGGAGAGAACTCCCACTCCATATTGCGGGCATGGTGCCACGTGACGCGGGTCGAAAGAAGGATGGCTTGGACTTGGCAAGTCGATCAGCGTGAATCGGGCAAGGGCAAGGGCACGGACGGGCACGGGCACGCCATGAGTTTCGCAGCCCTTTCTTTTTTTGCGACCGGCTAGGTTGCGGGTCGGTTCCGGTTTTCGTCTCGTCTTGATTGAAGACACCCACTAAGCTCTCGGCGTGGGTTCATTGCTGGGGCCGCTCGGGGGCGGGGGTAAAGTGTGGGCGATCCTTTCGGTCGCGCTGATCGTGCCGGCCTTCGTGATCGGCGACTACATCGGCATCCCGGCCAAGATCGTGTGGATCGCGGCGCTCGGGGGCTTCTTCACGTCCGCGTTCGTGGGCGGCGCGTCCGGCGATCCGGACACGATCCCGGGCCCCCGCTTCGATGCGAGCGTTTTGTTCCTCTCTGGGTTCGTCTACGCGCTGTTGGCCGCGCTGGCGATCGGCCCCGCAGCCTGGCTCGTGTCGTCGCATGCCGAAGACGTTCGAGAGGAGCTGCGAGGCAAGCTGGAAGACGCGCTTCAAGAGCAGGAAAAGTCCAAGACCAAAGGTCGCGACGAGGCGGAATTTCCGCGGGAGTGGTGGAGGTCCGATGAGAGCTTCGTGTTCGCGGATGGACACGTCGGCGTCGTCAAAGGTGAAGAGCCCGTCGCGGTCCGACGCATCGGCGGCGGCTGGGTCCTAGTCGATCCCCAGCGCCATTCGATCACGGCCCTCCCGAAAGGTTTCAAACCCGGCGACCCGGTCCGATCTCCGTCGAGCGAGCCAGCGGCGAGTTCGAGCCCTCCGGTCGTACCGACCTTCGAGGCGCTCGAGGAGTTGAGCCCGATGCAGCTCCTGAGTCATTCGAGGGGCTTCTCGCTCAAGCTTGCGCTGGCCATCGTGGCTCTCTTGCTGGGACTCTGGATCGTACCTGCCGCGCTCTCGATGGCCGCGCTCGGCTCTCCGCTCGACGTGTTGGCTCTCGGTGAAGCTTGGCGCCTGTCGGTCTGCGCGCGGGCCCCGTATTGGACCACCGTTTCGATCGCTGCGGCTTTCGTCCTAGGTGTGCCGGCGCTGGTTGCGATCGCCTTGAAGCTGCGCGTCTACGCGCTGTTCGCAGTGCTGATGGTGGGCCCGAGCCAAGCGGCGTTTCGGTTGGGCGAGGCGAGCGCGCGGGACGGCCTCATCATCGCGGTGGCGCTGAGCCTCGGCATGGTGATCACGGCCGGCTTTAGCGGCTGGCGCATGGGATGTCTTCGCGCCGAGCGTCCGGAGCTTTTTCCCAACGCGGACGAGCGCCCCGATCAGTGACTATTTTTTGGCCTTCGGAACGCTCTCCCACATCGTGATGACGCCGCCGATGGAGATTTCGATCAGCCCGCCCTTCTTCGACGGATCGACGGGCCGCGCCGTCTTTCCCGACTCGTCATATTCCATGTTGAGTCGGTAGCTGACTTCCATGACATCGCCGCTCTTTTCCCAACCCTGAAGCTGGCCCGAGTACCACTTCGCGATCTCTGGGACGTCGGCCGGCGTTCTGAGCATCGCGCCGAAGAGCTCGTAGGATCCGAACTCTCGGCGCTCCATCGGCGTGTACTCGGCGCCCGGATATCGCGGCCAAGTGATGCCCGTCGAGCCGCCTCGTTTGCAGGCGGCCAGGATCGCCGCGCCGCCAAAACCAAGAAACTCCCTCTTCGTCAACCCCATGGGTGATGATGGCACGAGTCGGGTTGGAGGTCGAGTGGGCGTCATCGATCGCGGCAGCAGCGAAAGCCGAGCTCGGGCGACGTGTCGTTCGGCGAGAAGATGCCCGCGCCCGCAGAGTCTCCGCTCCTGCACTCGTGGGTCGCCGAAGACCGAAAGGATCCGCCGCGGGCGGCCGCGTTGGCGGTGGAGCCTCCGGTCCACTCCCAAACGTTGCCGGCCTGATCGTGGGTGCCGGTCGACGCTTTGCAGGCGAGGAAGGCCCCGGTGATGGACACGCCATCGGTTCCGGTGTTGCAGCGCGTCGTATCCAACACGTCTCCATAGAGATATTTTGTGCCCAAAGCTTCGCCGACTTGACCGTCGCAGGCGTCGAGCCACTCGTCGCGCTCACATAGTCGCTTCCCTCGAGACTCGCAGGCGGCTCGGGCGGAGGTCCAAGAGAGGTTCGTCCACGGAAGTCGGCCTTCCAACGAACGGGTTCCGGACGAGTCGTCGACGCCCGGCGAGTCCGCGCTCGCGTCCTTTCGCGAGGCCTCGAACGTATCGATGCAGTACGGCGTGCCTTCGCGCGATTCGAGACAGACCTCGACATCGCGTACCTCTAGGTCGGGCACGTCTTCACCGCAGGCGACGAACGCGAGGCAGCAGGCAACGACGCGCATCGCGGCATGATATAGCGCGCTCCGGGGCGGGTTGGCGGAAGGAGGCGTCGGCGGAAAGAAGGAAGCGCGCGCGCGGACGCGGCCACGCGGACTTACTTCTTCTTGAGGGACGCCTTGCCAGGAGCTGCTGGCTTGGCCGGATCGGCCTTGGCGCTCGGGGGCGGGGTCTCGAGCCTGGGCTCCTGTTGAGCCGGCCGGTTCTTGATCGCCGCGTTGACCTGCTCGACCTCTTCTCGCAGTTGGTTGCGGTCGATTCGCTCGCTGCGAACGGCCTCGAGGTACCAGACGAAGGACTCCATCGCGATCAGCTTGATGAGCGCCTCGCGCTGCACCTTGGACAACGCGCTATCGTCGCGGATTTGGCAGAGCGCATCGAAGAACTTCTGAGTGTCGAGGCCCGCCACGCGCAAGCGCTCCACGTGCTCTGCGACGCGAGGAACGACCTTCTTGCGGGGGGGCTCGGCCATGGCGGCCGAACGTTAACAGAAGTGAAGCGGCCGAGCGAGGATGCGCGCGGGGACGCTACCAGACGTTCCAGTTGAACGGTCCGAGCCCGAGGGATGAACCGTAGCCCATGCCGTACATCGGCATGCCGAAGCCGTAGCCGTAGCCCATGCCGTAGCCCATGCCCGGCATCACCATCGAGCTGAGGGCCGCGCCGGCCACCGCCGCGCCGGCCATCTTCCAGCCGTCGCCGCCTGAGGTCGGCACCGTCGTCGTCATCACCGGGGAATTGCCAAAGAGCGTGTTGGGCATCTGCATGCCGCCGTAATTTTGCTGAGGCACACCTTGGTAGACGTTGGGGTTGTAGACGGTTTGGATCTGCTGGTAGTCGGGCTTGAACGCGCCGATCACGCCGCCGGTGACGCCACCGATCTTCGCGCCCGCGATGGCGCCCGCGATCGTTCCGAACGGGCCGAACGTGAGCGTGCCGAGCACCGCGCCGCCGATCCCGCCCCAGAGTGCGCCTTTACCAAGACCTGAGAGTGCGTTCTGCCAACCCATGACTACTCCTCGAACTTATGCGATTCGGCGGGGTTGATCAACCCGACCAAGCACCACAGTCGCCTACATTATCGCTGCTCGTCGCCAAACGTTTCCGGTTTCTTTCACGATCGGCGATAGTGCAGGCGATGGGCACGTGGCTCGAGGCGTACGAGTCCCTTTCGGAGGAGAGCAAGGCCAACGTTCAGCGCTGGATCCACCTGAACAAGTTCATCGCGCGCACCCTCAGAATCGAGGAGCGCGCCTGGTTCGAAGACTGGGTCGGCGGGGCGATGAGGAACCCCATGGACTACTCGTTCATGGAGGCCTGCATCCCAGGCTTCGTCGGGATCGGGCAGGAAGAGTCCTTCGTCCGCGGTCTCGACTCGGGCCAGAGCGCCACACCACGGGTCCCGCTTCGAGCGAAGAACAACCTCGGGCGCCTCTCCCCCGAGCTTCAGGACGCGATCGCCAGCATGCTCGAAAAAGGCGAGCCCGACAGTACGAGCCTCACGCCGGCCGACGTCGCGCAACTGCAGAAGATCTTCGCCAACCAGAAGGAGCTCGCGAAGCTGAAGCGGCCGGACTTTCGAAAGCTCAGGTTGTCCGTCGATCTCGCGACGCAAGATCTGGTCTTGGCCGTCGAGGGCGGAGCCGAAGTGTTGCGAATGAACCCCGCCGAGTTCTCGGCGGTGATGAGCCGAGCGCTCGTGTAGCGCGCGAACCGGTGGTCCTCGCAAGATTTCGTCGGTGAAAGGACGATTCGGCCTTCTGGCTGTTCAGCGCAGATCGAGCACTACGGGCGCATGGTCGGACGTCTTCTCTTTTCGTCGCTCGTCCACGTCGATCCACACGTCCTTCGCGCGCTCGACGACGGGCTCGGACGCCAGGAACAAATCGATCCTGAGGCCGGCGTTCTTTGCGAACCCATTGGCGCGGTAGTCCCACCACGTGAACGCTCGAACGCCTGGATGGAGCTGCCGGAAGACGTCGACCGTTCCCAGCTCGAGGAGCTTCTCGATGGCGCGACGCTCCGGCGGGCTCACGAACAGGGCGAAGGCGCGCGGGTCGAACGCGTCGAGATCGGTCGGAGCCACGTTGAAGTCTCCGCAAATCACGAAGGCGTCCCTCGCTCGATGCTGCGCTGCAAGAAACTCGTGCAGGCGAGCGAACCACTCGAGTTTGTACTCGTATTTGTCTGAACCGAGCTCCGCACCATTGGGACAGTAGACGTTGTGCACGCGGACGCCGCCCACGCTGACGGCGATATAGCGCCGCTGTCCGCTGTCGTCGCCTGGCAGCGATCTTACGACGTTGGTCGCCTCTTCGCGCGTGGCGATCGCCACGCCGTTGTAGGCCGGCTCGCCCGTATAGACGACGTCGTAGCCGAGGTCACCGAGCTCGTCGGCCGGGAAGTCTCGGTCCACGAGCTTGGTCTCTTGCATACACACGACGTCCGGGCGCTTGGCCTCGATCCAATCGAGCACCTGATCTTGTCGGGCCCGGAGCGAGTTGACGTTCCAAGTCGCGATACGCATCGCGTCCTCCGTGAGAAACCGAGAAGAGAGCTCAGGTGCCGGTGCGCTCGACGAGCTTCTGCACCATTCTCGGAGACACGCCGTCGCAGATGCTCTCCGGCGTGACGACGACCTCGGCGATGTCCTTGCGAGCGGGCACGTCGTACATCACGTCCAACATGACGCGCTCGAGAATGGCTCTCAGCCCTCGAGCGCCGGTGCCCTTCTGCATGGCCCGCTTGGCGATCTCGTTCACGCAGCCCTCGGCGAAGGAGAGCTGTACGCCGTCGAGCTCGAGGAGCTTGGCGTACTGCTTGGTAAGCGCGTTACGAGGCTCGGTGAGCACGCGGCGAAGGGCGTCTTCGTCGAGCTCGTCGAGGGTAGCGACGACCGGCAGCCGACCCGTGAACTCCGGAATCATGCCGAACTTGTTCAAGTCCGTCGGCTGGACCTCGCGCAGGACGTCGCCGATCTTCTTCTCGCTCTTGCGCTTGATCTCGGCGCCGAAGCCCATCGTCTTTTTGCCGATGCGCTTCTCGATGATTTGTTCGAGCCCGCCGAAGGCGCCGCCGCAGATGAACAAGATGTTCGTGGTGTCCATCTGAATGAACTCTTGCTGCGGGTGTTTGCGACCGCCTTTGGGCGGGAGGTTCGCGACGGTGCCCTCCACGATCTTGAGGAGCGCCTGCTGAACGCCCTCTCCGGAGACATCGCGCGTGATGGAAGCGGACTCGGCTTTGCGTGCGATCTTGTCGATCTCGTCGATGTACACGATGCCGATCTTGGCGCGATCCATGTCGCGGTCGGCGGCGTCGTAGAGGTTGACCAAGATGTTCTCGACGTCCTCACCGACGTAGCCGGCCTCGGTGAGCGTCGTGGCGTCGGCGATCGTGAACGGGACGTTCAAGATCCGCGCGAGCGTCTGGGCGAGCAGCGTCTTTCCGGATCCCGAAGGGCCGAGCAGCAAGATGTTCGACTTCTGGAGCTCGACGTCGTCGAAGTCGCCCGACGCCGTGGCCTCGCCGCGCGCGGTCATGATTCGCTTGTAGTGATTGTGGACGGCGACCGAGAGCGCCTTCTTCGCACGCTCCTGCCCGATCACGTACTCATCGAGCACTGCCTTGATCTCGGCGGGGCGCGGAATGCGGAAGCCGTTTTCGTCGCCCTCCTTCTCCTGCTCGTCGCGAATGATGTCGTTGCAGAGCCCGATGCACTCGTCGCAGATGTAGACGGTCGGTCCGGCAATGAGCTTTTTGACCTCTTTCTGCGACTTTCCGCAGAAGGAACAGGTCAAGCCCCCTCCGTACCCGTCACTCTTGCCTGGCATGTGTAGATGCCCATCTGAACGCCAAACCGCGGAGATGTAAAGCGCGGGTTCGAGAGTCGGGCACACGGATCGCGCGATTCTCGACGGCGGAAAAGGCACCGGTGACAGATGTTGTCCCAGGTCGCGGCGATGTTCGCTGGGGCTTGGCGGAGAAGCAAAAGCGCAGCCCGTCTGGCGGGCCCGGAATGCCTACTTCTTTTCGGCCTTGTCCTTGTCGGACGGCTGGTCGGGCTTGTGCGCAACGACCACCTCGTCGACCAGGCCGTATTCCTTGGCATCCATGGACGACATGTAGAAGTCGCGATCGCCGTCGATTTCGATCTTCGACACCGGCTGATTGGCGTGCTTCGCCAAAATCTCGTTGAGCCGCTGCTTCATCTTCAAGATTTCGCGGGCTTGAATCTGAATGTCGGAAGCCTGGCCTCGAGCGCCTCCGAGGGGCTGGTGAATCATGATGCGGGAATTCGGGAGCGCCCGACGCTTACCTTTGGTGCCCGCAGCCAGAATCACCGCGCCCATCGACGCCGCCTGGCCGATGCAAATGGTCGCGATCGGACAGCGCACGTATTGCATCGTGTCGTAGATCGCCAGCCCCGCCGACACCGACCCGCCTGGGCTGTTGATGTACAGGTTGATGTCCTTCTCGGGGTCTTCCGACTCTAAGAAGAGAAGCTGCGCGACGACGACGTTGGCGATGTCGTCGTTGATCTCGGTTCCGAGGAACACGATGCGGTCCTTCATCAGTCGGGACCAGATGTCGTACGCACGCTCCCCGCGGTGGGTCTGCTCGATGACGGTCGGAACCAAGTAACTCACGCTGCCTCCTGCCTTCTACTCAGCCATGGTGCTGATGCTCATGGTCATGCTCATGTTCGTGATCATGAGCATCCTCATGATCATGATCATGGTGCTCGTGATCATGGGCCTCTTGGTCGTCGTCGTCATCCAAATCTTCGGTCGCCGTCACCAGCTCGTCGGTGACCTTCGCCTTGGACACGATGAACTCGAGCGCCTTGGCCTGCCGCATGTCATAGGTCAGCGAATCGAGGCGTCCGTCCTTGGCGAGGGTCGAGCGCACCTGTTTGGCGCTCATCTTGTTCTCCTTGGCGATCTCGTTGAGTCGACTGGCGAGCTCTTCTTCGCCGACCTCGATCTTCTCCTGGCGAGCGATCGCTTCGAGCAGGAGCATCCCTGCGACCTGCTTGGAGGCGATCGCGCGATTCTCGTCCCGCAGGCGCGAGATCGCCTCGATCATGTTCGGGTCTTTGTTCTCGCTGGCGATGCGATTGATTTCCTGGAGCAGGAAGTCGAGCTGTCGTTCGACCATCACCGCAGGCACTTCGATGGGCTGAGACTCGACGAGCTTCTCGAGGACCTTCGACTGCACCTGGCGTCTGCTGCGCGCGGTGGCGCGGGTGCGGAGGTTCGCGCGGAGACTCTGTTTGAGCTCATCGAGCGTGTCGAACGATCCGAGGTCTTTGGCGAATTCGTCGTCGAGCTCGGGGAGGATCTTCTTCTTGATCTCCTTGAGATCGACCTTCCACTCGACGTCCTTGCCCTGGACCTCCTCGGGGCCGGTCCCTCCGGTGGGGAAGGTGAGCGTGAAGATCTTCTGCTCGCCGATTTTCATGCCGACGAGCTGATCTTCGAAGCCAGGAATCATCGATTTGCCGCCGACCTCGACGGTGTAGTTGATGCCTTTTCCGCCCTTGAACGTCTCTCCGTTGACGAAGCCGAAGAAGTCGATGGTGGCGAGGTCACCGTTCAGGACGGTGTCGCGACCGACGACCGGTTCGATCGTGACGGCCTTCTGGCGCAAGGCTTCGAGCTCCTTGTGGACCTCTTCGTCGGTGATGTCGCGGATCTTTCGAACGACCTCGAGGCCGTCGTACCCTTTGGCTTCGACCTCCGGCTTGACCTCGACGCGCGCGGCGAACTTCAAGGGCTCGCCGGTCTTGAGCGACAACGACGACTCGACGACCGGTCGGTTGATCGGGAAGAGATCCTTCTCTTCGACGGCCTTTCGGAAGCTGTCGTCGACGACGCGTTGCACGACCTCGCTCTCGACGGTCGACCGGTACATGCGCTCCAGGACGTTGCGAGGGACCTTGCCGGCGCGGAAGCCTTTCACTTTGACGCGTTTGCCCAGCCCCTTGTAGGCGAGGTCCAGCTCCTCCTTGACGAGGTCCCAAGGAACCTCGATGGCTACGCGCTTCGTAATCCGATCGATCGTTTCGACCTCGATTTTCATGTCTGTTCTTTCTGTGCTCGAAGGAGCTCTGCGAGGAGGGGGACTCGAACCCCCACGGATGAACCGCTGGAACCTAAATCCAGTGCGTCTGCCAATTCCGCCATCCTCGCGTCACGGAAAGGCGCATCACGCGCCGGAAATACGCCCACCCGGGCCGGCGAACGTCCGCCCTCCCTACACCCTCCCATCGACCGTGTCTAGCCGGCCGGGATCGAGGGACCGACGGTCGCTCGCGCCTCGATGGACTCGGAAGTTGCGTCCGCAGCCGTTCCTATTCATCCTGCCCACGCGATGCGAGAGTCTCTGGGCTGGCTGACGAACTGCCCCGACGACAAGAAGTGCCCTCAGACCTGGCTGGAGTACTCCTACGAGGAGCTCCCTAAAGGCCTGGAGTGCGCGAACTGCGGCCGGCGCGTCGAGATCACCAAGACCGAAGACGACTTCGACGGCCAAACCAAAGGCGGATCGATCGCCGCGTTTGCCGTGATTCCGTGCACGGGCGGCCCGGCCTCCTACGGAAGGCTCGCGCAATCCTCGAACCCGGTGGGCCCAAGCGGAATCGCCGCGGCCGCGACCAGCACCGCGCTCGGCGGTGGAGCCTCCACGCCGCGAGTCGCTTCACCTCAACAAGCGCCAAAGACACTCTTCGCCGTTCTATCGAGCGGCCAGGCCGTGAAGATCGACAAAGACAGCGCCGTGATCGGTCGCTCCCGAACCTGCGACGTCGTCATCAACTCCGCGAAGGTGTCCCGACAACACGCCAACATCACCCGCACCGCCGGCAAGTTCTTCATCGAAGACCTCGGATCGGCGAACGGCATCTTTCGAAACGGAGAGAAGGTCGCGCGAGTAGAGATCGCTGACGGCGACACGTTCACGATCTCGGAAGAAAACATCCGCTTCGAATACCGATGATCCGGCTCGAACGAGCGGCCTTCGATTACACGTCCTGCTACTGCGAAGAGAACGTACTCCGACTCGTAGAGCGCCCGGAGCTCAAAGGAGTTACCAAGTGCGTCGTCATCATCACGAACTCTCGTCGCACGGTAGCCGTGTGGGAGCAGCGCGCCGCTCCCAAGCGGCGCCCGATCGTCTGGGACTACCACGTGATCATGGTCGCCCAACTCGACGGAGCCCCGCGCGTGCTCGACCTCGACTCCAGGCTGCCCCTCGGCGTCGCGCTCGATGAGTACGTCGAGCGGGCCCTCGTCCCGTCGCAAAAGCTCGATCCGGAGCTCGTGCCTCGCTTCAGGATCGTCGAAGGGGACCTATTCGCCGCGCGACTGTGGAGCGATCGATCGCACATGAAGCGCGCCGACGGATCATATCGAATGCCACCCCCAGCCTGGCCGCCGCCGCGCCCCGAAGAAGCCGCCGTGCCGCTCGACGAATGGCTCGACCCCGCCAACGAATCCGCACCAGGCCTCGTGGTCCCGATCGACGCGCTCATCGAAGCGACCAGGCGAGCGCTTGGCCTAGGCTCGCGTCCGGGCTCCGCCTGATCTGATCGGCTCCATGCATTTGTCGACTGCCGGTACGTCGGAGCGTCTGCGCTTGCTCTGCGTCAGATCGTCTGCGTCTGCGTCTGCGTCTGCGTCTGCGTCAGATCGTCTGCGTCTGCGTCAGATCGTCTGCGT
>CAYXDO010000148.1:0-29397 GCA_964463485.1 uncultured Myxococcales bacterium
CACGAACCAGAAATTTTCGGGGGTGTTCTGTCGGATCGGTCGCATGAGGTGTGCATGCACGAACGATCGCAGGAGCGCAATCGTTTGTGCTCCGAAAATCGTTCCGATTCCTTGGGTCCCAGGCATGTGCGGGCATCGAGCTCCGAAATTCGTTCCGTTCGACGAAGCACGAAGCCCCGATCGCGATCGGCCTCTCGTGCTTCGCACGGTTGCGCGGCGCTCGACGTTTTCAGAGAGGCCTGAGCGCAATCGTCCTCCACGCGGTGAGGGCTCCGCGTGAGCGTCGAGCTTCGTGCGAAGCCGGCTCCGCGCGAAGCTCGAGCTCCTCAGCGGATGGGCTCTGCGCTATGTCGGCTCAGTGCTCGAAGTCGTGTTTCCGCGAAGAGCAGAGGCGCCCCCGCCCGCCCGCGGTCGCCCGGCGTCCGTAACAGGTGAGTTGGTTCGTTATCGGAGTCCGGCCCCGTTGGATCGACGACTTTCCTTCTATCGACCCCCGCCCAGCGGCAAGGGAATCACCAGAATTCAGGACTGTAACGGCAACGTCATCACGATTTCGGCGAGTGGCATCGCGAGCGGAAGTGGGCTCGGCGTGGCGGCCGCGTGACGAGGTCTGAGTACGACGAGCTCGGCCGTCGCGTCCGCACGGTGAACGCCGATCTGACGACTACGCTCTACAACTTGGCCGGCAACGTATCGGTGGGCATCGACGAGCGCGGGAATCGCACAGACAGGCGAGATTCATCGCGGTTTGTTGTCACTATACTCCAAGCCATCATCACCCTGCTTGCGGCGCAAGGCTGGGGCGCTCCAGATCCTTCGCTTCGTCCAGTCGCCGACTCTGGTGCCGTTGCCGTATGTCAAACGGACGGGTCCATCGTAGTACTTCGGGCGTCTGATGGTCGAGAACTCGCGAGGCTTCCAGGACTCGTGCACGACCGCTCCGATGTCTCGTGCGCCGAGATTCTGGTCGCTACTTCGACTCAGACGCTCGTCCTGCGGATCGGTCCGGCCCTTGAGGCCTACTCGATTCCGAGCGCAAGGCGAATTTGGACACTGCGGTTAGGTCAGGCTTCAGTGGCGCCGTGCGAAAACACGAAGACGTTGCTGATTCAAGATGCCGAGTCTGTTCACCTCATCGAACTCGAGGCCGCAGGGACGTTGTCCAGGCGGAAAGGAAAACTTGTCGCATGCGGGCAAAACGGCTTTCTCATTCAGAACGGCGAATCTGTTGAATTCGTAGATTCGCGTTCCGGGCAGGTGACTAAGACGCGCGGCGCGAAGCCGAGCGAATTAGGTGCGGTCGGCATGCTCGCAGACGGAACCCTAGTGGGTGTCTCGAACGATCGAAAATCCATTAGCCTCACGAGCCGGACGGGAGTCAGAACGGTTCGAAGTCGAAATCCTCTATCAAGGCACTTCTGGCAATGCGCAAATTCGATATTCTTCCTGGCGTATCCATCGTGGTCGCGCCGGACGCCTCCCCCCCCGCACGTGGTCAGACTGGACCTCGGTCCAAGCGCGAGGTGGCAGACTCTGGCTCCTCAGGCAATTGCCAGAGTCGGGCACTGCGATGGCGGCCGACTGCCGTACCTTTCTTCAGACGAGTCTGGCCGGGACTGGACCGTGGGCGTTTGGGGCCCAGGCTCGGGCTCGTCACTTTGGAAAGTCGTAACCGTTGGAGGTCCGCTCGCGATGGCGTCGACCGAGGGTGTGCTACTCCTGGCCTCTTTCGATGGGGTCGACGCGCTGAGTATGTCAGACGGCGCCCCGTTATGGTCGCGGCGTGCCGGGCAGATTGTCCCTACTCCCGTCGCCGAAGTCGGCTCTTGGAGAGGCCTAATTCCTCAGACAGGCGGCATGGCGCTTCCCGGCGCGTTCGCTGCTGGCATGCCCGCGACCCTTCGCCTGTTCTCAGGCGGAGTCCCACTGCCTAATATTCGCTGGAGATTCTTGGAGGCAGTCAAGCCTGTTGTCGAGCTGGACCCGGAAGGTCGACTTTCCATCTCTTCCGGCCGCCGACTTGATAGCGACTGGATCGCCATGCGCCTGGTTGGGGTCGATACGGATGGCCGAGCGTTGGCCCAAATTGCCTTGGTCGTCTACCGCTGAGTCCGTCGACGGTATTTCGCGCGTGAATGAGTTGCACACGTTGCGCGTAGCCACCGACATGAACGGACTCATCAGTTCTGACGAACGACCCATCGAAATAGATGGAGGAGCCAGGGTCCTCCGAGGAGCCAAGGTCGGCATCGCGATCGCCGGAACCGAGCCGATGGAGTAAGTCACGGCGGCGTTCTGCGCGAGGTGGCTTCGAAATGCACGTGTCGCGGGAACCATTCACCCGCAACGATAGAAGCGGTTGTAACGCCCTACGGGCTGGGGAGCGACCTTCGGCATCGGTGAGATTTTTTCGACGATGACGTTGGTGACTTTGTCTTCCCGCTGAACCTTGCCTTCCACGATCAGGAGGGAATGCTCCGTGGCCTCTCGCCGAAATCGCGTCATGACGTTCGGGAACACGACCAAATTCATGTGACCGTTTTCGTCTTCGAGGGTGATGAAGACGACGCCCGACGCCGTTCCTGGCCGCTGCCGAGTGATCACCAGCCCACCGACTTTTACTCTCATGCCGGTGGGGACCAGCTCCAAGTCCAGGTACCCAAGCACCCCATCCTCGCGCATTCGATCGCGCAGCAATTTCATGGGGTGAGTTTCTACGGAGAGGCCAGTGGTCTCGTAGTCGAGCGCCAGCGTCTCTGCGGGGCTCGGGACCGGGAGCTTCGGAGCGATCTCACTTTTCGGCTCGACGCTGGCAAAGAGCGGACTCCTGGGGTCGAGGTTGAGCACTCTCCACATCGCCTCTCGTCGCGCTGGCACCAGATCCGCGAACGCCCCGGCCGAGGCGAGCGCGGCGATCGCGTCCTTGGCTACTTTGGTTCGCGCGGCGAAGTCGGCCACCGAAACGAAAGGAGACTCACTCCGGGCACGAACGATGGCCAATCCATCCGCCTCAGAGAGTCCGCGGACTTGGGAGAGCCCGAGGCGCACCGCGGGCTGAATCGCCGATCCATGGCTCGGCCGGCCGAGCTCGTGGTCTTTGAAAGGGGTGTGCAGACCTTTTTCTCTGATTTGTCCGCTGATCCAGGCGGCGTTCTGGAGAGCTTCGTCAGCGGGCTCGAGGGTCGCGGAGAAAAAGCTGAAGACCACCGAGACGGGACGGACCTCCACCCCATGACGCTCTGCATCCTGCACCAAGACGTTCGGTGAATAGAAGCCCATCGGTTGACTGTCGAGCAGCGCCGCTAAAAACGCAGCTGGGTGATATCGCTTGAGAAAACACGAACTGTACGCGAGCAACGCGAACGAGGCTGCATGAGATTCCGGAAATCCATATCCACCGAAGCCTTGAATCATCTTGAAGACGCGCTCGGCGTAGGCCGCGTCGATCCCTCGCTCGAGCATGCCCTTGATCAATCGGTCCCTCAATCGATCGATGTGAATCTTCGACCTCCAACCAATGGCGCGTCGAAGCTCGTCGGCCTCCCCTCCGGTGAATCCAGCCACCGCGATCGCCATCTTCATGACTTGCTCCTGAAAGAGCGGCACACCGTGTGTCTTTCCGAGGATGTCTCGAAGTGCCGGGTGCGGGTACTCGACGGGCTCCTCTCCGCGTCGGCGACGTAGGTACGGGTGCACCATGTCCCCTTGAATGGGACCGGGCCGGATGATCGCGACCGACACCACGATGTCGTAGAAAGTTCTCGGCCGGAGCTTCGGTAGCACCTGCATCTGCGCGCGTGACTCGACTTGGAAAGTGCCGATCGTGTCGGCGTCGGAGATCATGTCGTAGACGAGGGGGTCTTCGGCTGGGATCGTCGCGAGGGTGCGGTCCACACCTTCGAACGAGCGCACGAGATCGAGGGTCTTGCGGAGCGCCGAGAGCATACCCAGGGAGAGGAGGTCGATTTTGAAAAAGCCGAGCGCCTCGATGTCGTCCTTGTCCCACGAAGCCACCGTCCGGAAAGGCATCGTGGCGTTCTCCACCGGGACCATCTCGATGACCGGGTCACGAGAGATGATGAACCCACCGGTGTGCTGTCCCAAGTGCCGCGGCAACCCTCTGAGCGACTGCGCGAAATAAACGACTTTCTGCACGGTCTCGTCGCGCGGATCGAGCCCCGATCGGACGAGCTCGGCCGAGGTCACCGGTGAGTCCGAGATGTAGACCCAATTTCTTGCGTCTTCCTCCTGCTCCTTGATTTTTGGCGTCTCGTGCGGGAAGGAAAGCTCCGAGGACAGCGCGGAGAGTCGTTCGAGCTGATCTTCGGAGAGCCCGAACACTTTGCCGACCTCTCGAAACGCCGAGCGGGCACGGTACGTGATGACCGTGGCGACCAGCGCGGCGTGGTCACGGCCGTACTTTTCATAGACGTACTGCATGACCTCCTCGCGGCGTTCGTGTTCGAAGTCGACGTCGATGTCAGGAGGCTCCCCGCGCTCGATCGAAATGAATCGTTCGAAGAGCAAACTCATGCGGACGGGGTCGATCGCGGTAATTCCGAGGACGTAACACACGACCGAGTTCGCCGCGGACCCTCGACCTTGGCAAAGTATGCCGCGAGCTCGCGCCCACCTGACGATATCCCAGACTGTCAAAAAATAGCCAGCGAAGTCCAAACGCTCGATGAGATCGAGCTCGTGTCGAATCTGGTGGCCAACGTCCTCGGGGACTCCTTGCGGATATCGCTCGCACGCTCCTTTTTCGACGAGCTTTCGCAGGTACTCCATCGGACACTCGTTCCCCGGCAAGCTCTCGATGGCGAAGCGATGCCGCAACTCGGTCAGAGAAAACCGACACGCATCGGCGATCTCCACGCTCCGCTCGAGCGCCTCCGGGAGCTCGGCGAAGAGCTCGACCATCTCGGCGGCCGAGCGAAGGTGCCCGGCCGCGTTGGGCAGCAAACGACGACCTGCTTCGGACAGTCGAATTCCGAGGCGAATACACGTCAGGATGTCGAGGATCGGTTTTCGGGCCGCCGAGTGCATACACACTCCGCCGGTGACCACCAGCGGCAGACGAAATCTCACCGACGCGCGTTGCGCGGCTTCGATGCGGGGTCGATCGAACGGCGAAAACGTCCTACTCACCGCGATCGAAAGCCGATCTCCAAAGACCTCATACTCATCCGTGAGGCTCGAGTCTGAAGGGTCTCCTACATGAATGGCAAAGAGGTCCTTCGAAGCGCGCTCGACGTCCGCGAAGTGAAGCTCGAATCCGCCTTTTCCGACGCGCAGCCGAGCTTCCGACAGCATCCGAGAGAGCCGCGCGTAGGCGTCTCGATCGGTCGGAAAGAGAATCAAAGACGGAGGTACTCTCGCCGCGGATGTGGTGTCCGTGACCTCCGCCTCCAACCCATCGTTGGCAGACGTGCTCACCTCGGACCCAACCAGAATTCGCAAGCTCTCCCCGCTGCGTTCGAGCTCCTTGGCCGCTCGGTGAGCTCGTACCACGCCGTAGAACCCGTTTCGGTCCGTGATCGCCAGCCGTGAATGACCGAGCTCCTTGGCCCGGGTGACGAGCTCTTCGGGTGTCGAGGCCCCTCGCAGGAAGGAGAACGCGGTCGCGCAGCGAAGCTCCACGTAGCGTTCTCTGGTCATACTGATCAAATATTCAGTTTCCAAAATCCGAGCAAGGATCGCTTCCCCCGGTTCAGCCCGGTTGCGAGTTTATCTGAACGAACCCTTGCTCGAAACCATCCGCCGTGCTTTGACGCGTCCTCCAGGAGGACTCCGGATGCGCGTCACGAAGTTGCTTCCGTGTTTGGCTCTCGCCTTCGCCTGCGAAGACGGCCCCGAACAGGTTTTCACACCCTATGAAGGCGACCCGAGCCAAGACAATGGCACGGCGCCAATCTCCCCGTTCGTCCAGCCCGGTGAAAAAGGCTTCGACACCGAAGGTGGTGATCGTGTGGGCCGAGCTCGCTTCTGCGACGTCAGCGAGCAAGACACCCTGATCCAAGACATGGTGCTGAAGCCGGTGATTCCGGACGTGTCTTTGGGCGGCGTGCCGCTTTGGAACCCGGACGGCCGGCCCCTGCGCGCCGACGATCTGGTGGGACGACCGGAAGACGGAAAATTCTGCGACCCGTCCTTCACCTATTCGAACGCGTTCTCCTGGGGACCGACCGAAGAGGTGATCGTCTTTTTCAACGAGGAGACGAGGCTGATCGAGTTCCTGGTGGCTTATACTCAGTACCTCGGAACTCTGTCCGGGTCATACACCGACGCGAGCGGGAACCAAGTCCCCGTCTTGATCAGGACTCGAGAGCGCGTGAAGATCGGCGACACCGAGCTCGACCAATACTCGTCGCGTGCGGACCAGGCGCGCCGGACCAACTCGTGGCTGAACAACGCCAACGTAACGAAGATGTACGCCATGTTGCGGGAGACTTTCTTCGACGGGGATCCGCTGCCTGCTAATTATGACTGCGTCGCCGAGAAGATCTGCGACATCACGTACGATGCGACGAACGAGTCGGCGCCTCAGGCGACCTTCGTGGTGTTCCAGGATTCCGGTGTTCAGCTTCGATTCTCTCCCGAGGGGCAGATCAGTTGGATCATCCTCGAGCCCGTCCGAGTAGCTCCGTTCGAGACTTCCGGCCAGATTTCGTTTGGAGAGGCGAACGGAACGACGATGGACTTCAAGTTCAGGAGCAACTCCCGGCCCAATTGCGAGGTCTCGTTGGACGACGAGGCGAGCTTCGGCGAATTCAAGGCGGTGTGTATCGACGCCGCCGACGACCGAACGCTGAAGCGAGTGAACTACGACGTGTGGACCGCGCGGGACTCGGTTGACGTCAACTTCAACGGGCTCGACATCGGCTTCGTTCGCAAGCTGAGTACCTCCGCGGCGCTGAAGGATGGTGAGCCGCCGGCCGACCCGGACACGTTGTACACGGTTTCGTTCTCCCGCGTGCTGGCGGCACCCGTCGAGGAGTTTCGGCCGCGCTCGCTCGGAACGCTGTACGAACGGAAGCTCGAAGAGCGCGTACACGGGACGGTGATCGGCACGTCGACCTCAGGGCCCACTCATCCACTCAGCGACTATCAGTTGTTCAATCCTTTCATTCGCAACGATCCGCAGGCCATTGGTGAGCTGAAGGTGCCCGGGTCCGGCGGGAGTTGGATTCCCGCAGTGGTCGACGACGTGCTTGCGCGCTACGACGCGCTCTCGGAGGCCGATCGCGCGATGGTCGACCCACGGATCACCGAGCCGACTTTCCTGATCGAGCCGTTTGTCGACGCGGTGTTGGAGGCGTTCACCCACGGTGAGTCCGAGGCTCCCGGCACGTTCAAGTTCTTCCAGACTACGGACGACCGTCGTTGGTCCATCGGCGCGGCCCACTTCGTGCGCGGGGGTGTCTCGTATCGTCTCGAGGTCCAGTACAGCTTGGATTTCGGCGCGGTGACGTTCGTGACTGTGAGCCGGGGCGGCAGCGAGCTCGACGCGCTCTACGAGGCTGCCTTGGCACGAGTGAATGCGGCCGAAGGCACCTCCGAGCCCTTCTTCACGTTGGCCATGGCACGGGCGGGCACGGCCGGAAATCCGTACTCGCTCGGGGGCGCACCCATCACGATTCAGGACTTCGACCGACGGCTCACGATGCTCGACGCCGTGCTCGCGGTGCCGGGCGGTCAGACGCTGCGCATCCCTGTCTCCGGCGACCCGATGGAAGACGAGAACGGCTATCTCCGCCAAATCCGCGGAGAGCGCTGGGAGTTCGTACCCTCTCACGTCGTCCGCCTTTATGGCAAAGAGACGGTCATGGCGTTCTGGATCGAGGCCGATGGCAAGATCGGTCGCGCGTCTCAGGGCGACTTCAAGGGCGACATCGAGCTGTGCGACGGGCTACCGATTCGCTACGGCGTCGACCTCCGGCGCAGCATTCAGGCTTGGCAAGAGCTCGCCGGCCCGGACGCCGCGCGGGACTGCGAGATCGTCTACAATTACTCTCCCAACGGCAACGTGCTCGACTCGGTGGTCTCTCTGACGAACCGAGTCCAGCTCACGGCCTACGACGGACGCGCGGTCGCCGCGGCGATCTGGCGATGAATCGGAGCTTTCCGTCATGACTTCGATGAAGAAACTCTCCTTCGGTATCCTCCTCCTCTCCGCGTGCGTCGACTACCGGCCCGTGCGCAACGGCCTCCGGGACGAGTCGATCTACCTCGATAAGGCCAAGCTCACCGCTCCGAACCCGAAGCTCGGGCAAGGCAGCACCGACTCGAGCTGGCTGTACAAAGCTACCGTGGTGAAGGCTAGCTCCCCAAACGCCGTGGCTGACTACGCCTTTCCGGGCGTCGAAGGGAAATTTGCCGGCGGCGACCCCGAGCTCGTGCGCTTCAGGTACAGCGAGGACTCGCTGCAGATCCTCGACGCCACCCGGCTCATGCGAGACCGACCCGACGACGCCAACGACGATCTTCCGACCACTGCCGACCGAGTCCTGATGGAGTTCCCGGGATCACACGTCGACGTGAAGCTCCGTGAGAGCCTCGATGGCGAGCGGACCAACTATCTGGAAGAGAATACCGAGGCGCCGTGGATGCAGCGGCAAAAATTCCGAGTCGATTTCGAGGGGCTCTCGACCAGCCCCATCGGCCAGGTCGCTTGGTACTATGCCGACTACCTCGGCCAGTGCGCCTCCGTCACCGGCGCGAGCTTGGTCCCAGGGACCTATGAGTTCGACGAGGCCGATCAGCACCTCACCTTCGTCGTCGAAATCAACTACCTCCTCCGCATCGAAGGGGCCTACGGGGCCTGCTACGACGTCATGACCCTGATCAGCGGAGCCGGGACCGCGTCGATTCAGTTCCGATTTTCTTTTTATCGGCCGGGACCCTCGACCTACCAACCGCTCGTGATCGCGGAGAAGGACGAGGTCAACAAGAAGTATGGCGTGTTCCAGGCGCTGAACCTCTTCCGAGACGACAAGACCGGCCTGTTGTCGGCTCAGTCGCTCGCGCGTCGTTGGGATCCGAACCGCACCGAGCCCGCAGTGTATTACTTCGCGGAGGGCTTCCCGGAGAAATGGAAAGTGTCCTTCCGGCAGATGGTCGCGGAGACCAACCGAGTGCTCACGGCAGCGGGAGCCAAGCTTCGCCTCGACGTGAAGGACCATGACTTCGACGGCAAGCCGCGGCACGTCGGCGATCTGCGGTATAGCTTCTTCACGTTCCACCGCGATATCGACACGACCAAGGGCCTGCTCGGCTACGGACCTTCTACGGCCGACCCGCGAACCGGAGAGGTCTTCTCGGCAAACGTCAACCTGTACGAAATCGGCCTCGACAGGTACCGCTTCCTCATTCAGGACTTCCTCGAGGAATTCGGCGCCAAGACGCCCGAGGCCGGCAAGAAGTGGGAAGAAATCACTTGCACGGCCGGGGAGACCGTCGCGCCCGTCGACCAGAAGTCCCGGCTCAAGTCCACACTCATCCAGGAGATGCGGCGCGTGATGGACCTTCCCGAGGTGACGGAAGACTCGATCGTCAAAGCCGACATGATCCCGACGCCGGCTCGACCCAAGGAAGAGTTTCTCGCCAACTACCATCGATTGCTCCCCGAGATCCGTTACGCCGAGCCATTCTGGAACATCTACGTTTACCGAACGCCGCCCCCGGATCTCGGAGACCGGCTGAAGGCCGACCGTGAGTTTACCCAAAGCCTCGCGAAGATCTCGTCGGGACAGAGTCCGTTCGGCACGAGGCCGCTCGATAGCCAAGTCGGGGTGCTCGCGCAGGACGAGTTCGCCAAACAACTCCGGGATTGGAAGCGAAATCACTACGAGCTCGACACGGAGATGAAGCGAGTCATGGCTTCCAAGAACATTCAGGAGGTCAACATCGGAGATGCGCTCGATGCGATCGCCGGCGGAGCTCGAGTCTGCAAGGACGGTCACTTCGAGTCCGACGATCAATATCGGGAGCGAATTCTCGATGCGGTCGTGTATCGGACCGCGATTCACGAGCTCGGCCACACCCTGGGGCTTCGGCACAACTTCTACGGCAGCGCTGACGCGAAGCACATGCATGACGGCGAAGTCAGCGCCTCGGTCATGGACTACGTGTCTCCGATCGAAGAGGCGGGTTCACCGCGAGCTTGGGGGGCTTACGACGAAGCCGCGCTCACCTGGATTTACGGGTCTGAAGAAAAGAAGACCGAAGTCATGAAGGACGACCTGCTCTACTGCACCGACGAACACGCCGGTCGCTCGCCCCTGTGCCAGATGTTCGACCTGGGCGTGACCCCGTCGGAGATCGTGCTCAACCACATCGAGCGCTACGACTGGTTCTACAAGATCAGGAACCGTAGGGCCTACCGCACTTTCTGGGATACGTCCGGCTACGCCTGGGACGTCTATGACTGGGTCTTCTCGATTCAACGCTTCTGGTACCTCGGAATTTTCACCTGGGGCGGCGGCGAAATTCAGAACACGCTCAAGCGGCTCGACCAGGTGGATTCGACGCGAACCGTGCTGACCGACCAGGAGTACGACGAGATCGCCCAGGACATGTACAACGACGTGTCCAGCGCGATCGGAATGACCATGGCTTTCTACGACGCTGTGATCAACCAGCCCGCGAGCTTCCGGAACTATCAAGATGAGTACGACCCTTTCTACGGTGACTTGCTTCGCTTGGGGATCATCACCGACAAGCTCTTCACGATGTTCGCGTTCATGGACTTGTCGGAGGTCTACAACTACGACCCCAACGTCTACACCTACGTGACGATGTACGACGCACCGTTCGGCACCCGTAACTACGCGCTGTCCCAGCGCGTGCTCGACAACATGCTCGGGGCCAACTACGACACCTTCCCCTGGTTCAAGTATTACGCGCTCTTCCTCTTCGCGAACGCGACCAACTCGAACCTCGTCGACACGATCGAGCTCAAGGAGCGCATTGCGCTCCAACGCTTCGAGACTCGTGAGGAGCTCGAGCTGGTGTACGGAGCTGGAATTCTCGAGACCGTCACCGATCCCCACAACCCCCAGAGGATCTTCACCAGCAACGGCGAGGAGTACGTCTACACCTATCTGCCGGATCAGTTGTGGCACCTGGTCGCTTCGAAGTCGCGGAGCCCGGTGAGTTATCAGTACGTCAAAGAGTACAACGAGAGCATGGCCTCGGCGAGCCGAGATCAAGACACGTTCGGTCTCAAGATCCTCCTGGCGTATTATGAGTATTTCAACAACTTCGTAGGGTTCTGAACATGGCCCGCGTATCGCTGTTGGCGCTCCTGACTCTGCTCCCCTACGGGAGCGGCGCGTTCGCCGAGGAGCCCAAGGTCGCGACGTCGTCCACCGCGCAAGACGAGCCCGAGGAGGTGAGGAACAACTTCGTCCTCCCGGGCGAAAACGTCGCGGAGCCGATGCCGGACGTCCCTCCGCCCGCGCGGCGGCTCGGAGAGAACCTCGCGGAGCCCGCCGTGCCGGATGTGTTGAATCTGCCATCCCCTTCGAAGGTGAGGGTCGCCACGGCGACGACTTCAGCGAAGCAACAGGTCGCGGAGAAGACCGAGCAGACGGAGGGTCCGGCGCCCGTCGTTCAGGCGCCTCGGCCGAGCGAAGAGACTCCTGACAGTTCGAAGTCGGGTGCCAAGGCGAGTGAAGAAGAGCGAAAGCGCCTGGCCCGGGAGGTTCAGGATGCCGCACGGGCGAGTAAGCCGTTTCTGAGCGCCTCAGCGGAGTTTCGCATGCTCGCCATCACCGACGAAACTGCCCGGGGTGATCGGTCTCTCGGCTACGGCTTGACCGCAGGCTACCCAGTCATCTCGGGCGGCGTCGCTGCCCTTCGGTTGGGCCTTCGGGAGCGGTTCGTCGCCGAAGTCGGCGACTCGGCGTTTCGTTTCGACGACGTCAGAGCCACATTCTCGTACACCCACTCCGTGGAGCTCCCTAGTTTTTCGCGGGAGCTCTCATTGACTCACTATGCGCGGCTGTGGCTCCCCACGTCGAGACCGAGCCAGGCGAACGATCTGATCGTCGGCACAGCCCTCGAGAGCAAAGCGATCATCGAGGCATTCGAGAACTTCAGCGTCGGCTTCGATGGATTGGCGATTTATCGGTTTTTCGAGTACGCCACCAAGAAGGGCACCGAGCAGTTTCCCAATAACCGGCTGGCGCTACAAGCGCTAGGCTTCGCCGAGTATACGATGTTCGAGGTGGGCGACCTGTCCGTGTCCGGAGGTTTGGATGCGTACACCATTTGGTACCTGGGCTACGCGGTCGGCGGCCATGCCGCATGGACGCAGGACTTTGGCTGGGACCTGTATCTGAGTACTTCCTACGGTCCTCACCTTACGTTCGACGTCTCTTTGGAGCACGGCGGCTCCGTGCTCCGAGACGGCATCCGTAATCCGATCTTCCTTCACCGCGACCAGACCGAGCTCGTCTTCGCACTCTCCGGTCGACTCTAGCGCCTCATGAACGCCGAATCGGCTGCGCCGCAGCGACCCGACGTCTCTTTCGTCATGCCTTGTTACAACGAGGCCGACGTCATCCCGTACACCATCCCGAGGTTCGTCCGGGCCTTTCAGCGCGAAGGCTTCAAGCTCCAGTTGGTCGCGTGCGACAATGGCTCTACCGATCGGACCGGAGAGCTGATCGAGCAACTCACGAGAGAGGGTCTGCCGATCACTCCGGTTCGCGTCGAGGTCAACCAGGGCTACGGGTTTGGTGTGCTCTTTTCGTTGCCCTCATGCACCGCGGACTGGGTTGGTATCATTCCGGCGGACGGTCAGATCGACGCCGAGGACGCCGTCCGACTGTACGAGATCGCTCGAACCCTCAAAGAGCCCGCGCTGATCAAGGTCCGCCGGAGATTTCGGCTGGACGGTGCGCATCGCTCGGTCACCTCGTTCGGATACAACGTGGCCATGGCCGCGTTATGGCCCGGTATTGGCAGCTTCGACGTCAACGGCAGCCCGAAGCTCCTCCATCGCTCCACGATCGAAGCCATGCGGCTCGTTTCCAAGGACTGGCTGCTCGACCCGGAGATCTTGGTCAAAGCGTATCAGATGGGCTTGAAAGTCATCGAGGTGAACGCGTTCTCTCGGATGCGAGAGCACGGGAGCTCCCACGTGCGCCCGATGGACGTGGCGCGATTTTTCCGCGGGCTCTTCAAGCTGCGGGCGGGCTTGATTCGCTGACTCCGTACGCCGATCGGAATCCGGGGCTTGCAGTATTCCAGGCGCCTGACCGCTGATCTCACGGGTAGCGCGATCCCGTCTGCTCCTCGCGCACGATCTCATAGCGCCCGTTCGTGATCGTCGGGCCTCGCAACCTCAGAATCGTCCGGTCGGGAAAGGCGGCGCGTAGCCTCCGAGTCAGTTCCTCGCCTCGATCCCACGCGAGGATCGGCTCGTTGGCGCTCAAATCGGTTGGGTTATAAATGACCGCTGACGCGTAGTCCGGATGTCTCCTGCCCTCGATCAACACCAAAGATCGGCCCAGCGTGCCGCCCGCGATGAGCTCCCGAACGTCGGGCCGCATGCGTCGGTAGTGGAAATATTTGTCGGCCGCACGAAAAGGTACACCCAACCCGACCGCCAGCAGGCACAGCACAACCGCAGCCGCTCGAATGCGCTCGGCCGAGCCGGCGGCCGCTTCGGCGACGACCTCGATCCCGCGGGCGGTCAGGAGCAAGCCCGGGAAAATCACCAGATACCAGTAGCGAGCGCCGAAATCGGGACCGCCCGAAAACCAATAAAAACTGTGAACGAACACGATGGAGAGGCCCGCAGCCAAGACTCCATAGTCCGAGCGGCGCGCCCTCCCCGATCCGAAGAGGACCAAGATACCTAGCAGCGAGCCGGTCACCCAACCGAGGAGCTCCAGGTTTATGAGTGCGACATTGATGTGGCCGTTCAGGACGACGTCTCTCAGTCCGTGGCCAGCAAACGGATCGAGCCCGCCAAAATTCAGGCCTCGATTGGGCCCGAATCCGAGATCGTTGGAGCCCGGACCGTAGAGTCGATTGCAGTACTCGGTGATCGGAAACAACAAGGCGTTCCCGGTCAGAAGCTGGTTGTAGAGGAGCTGTGCGGATCCGACCAGGGCCGTGGCGACGGCTAGCGGCAGGAGAGCGCGCCTGCGTTTCCCTTCGAAGCTCAGGGTCCAAAGACCGAGAGCGACAGCGAGAGTCACGCCTTCGAGGGGCCGGGTCCAACTCACGATGCCGATCGCCAGTCCCGCTGGGATCATGAGTCCCCAACTTCGCCCCTGCCGAACTCGATCGACCAGCCACGTCGCGGCGAGAGTCAGGCACAGCGCGGAAGCATGACCCATATAACTCATGCCAATGAAGAGAAACCAGGGAGATGTCGCGAATAGGAGTACGACCCACTTCGCCTCCCGGATTCCCGCGACACTTCGCGTGACCGAGTAGGCCAAGGGTACGGTCGCGGCGCTGACGATCGGGTTCACGAGCCACGAGACTTTGAAGAGGACGCCGATCGCCAGCAGCATGGGCCATCCGGGCGGAGTCGGGCTGAACCACCGATCTCCCACGAGGCTCATCAGATCGGTATCGAAGGCCTCGGGAACGGGCGGGCTCGGGAGCCACAGCTTCCCTTCGGCGAGATACCGCGCTTGAAGGAGGTAGGCGACCTCGTCGGGAACGTGCGGATGGCGTTGATAGACGAAGTAGGCGAGGGCGCTGGTGATCAGCAGTACCCACGTCGTGGCGAACAGCAGGAGTCGACGGTCGAGAGCGGCACTCGTTCGACTCGCCCAAGACTTCGGGATCGAAGCAGCGAGCAAGCTTGCCACTAGCAGCCCCAAGGCTCGGAGCAAGAAACCAAGGGCGAGCTCTGCGAATGACTCAACCGGGCTCTTGGAGAGTACGGCGCCGGTTACGAAGAAGAGGGCGGTCAGCGCGAGGAGCACCCAGGACCGAAGTCCGAGGGCATCTCTCGCGGCGTTCCAGATCCCCGCGATCTCGCGAAATCTCGTTCCGATGGCCACCCCCGAGACGATGACGACTGCGAGCGCGAACAGGGCGTTGGGCTCGAGCCAGCGCGCCGGTGGAAATAGGTGGGGGTACCGAACAGTCGGCCCGGCGTCGGTGAGTGCGAAACCGGCGGCCTGAATCGAGACGAGGAGGGCCAGCAACCCTGCGAGCGTGGAATTCGCCCGCGAGAGCGTAGCTGCGATCAAGAGGCCGAGGCCTGAGGCTCCAAGGAGCGCCCCGCGCCCGCTGAGGATGCCGTCAGGCAGCATCCCGAGCCAACCTACGGAGAGGAGCGACAGGAGGCCCACGGCGGCGAAGACGAACGGCATCGTTCGTCGGATTGGCTCGTGAGCCATCGAAGCGGGCTAGGTCTAGCCACGCCGAAACGCAATCCCGCCGCGCTAGGGAAGTGGGCCGTCGTGGTATCTCCCTCGAGATCGGAGAGCACGCGACGCGGCTACGATCGAAACGCAGGGCCCGCTGAGAGTCTGGACTGCTTGGCGATCTAGCCTACGACTCGAGCACGCGCAGCCCGGGCGTCGCGCACTCCATGCTCTCGCCCTCCGGCTCGCTACGTGTCCGTTCTTGCGCGCTAACACCCAGTCGTCGCGTCTCTCCGTCGACCCAACGGGCGACCTCGAGCAAGAGCGGGCCGAACCAAGCGCTCTGAGTGACCGCAGGTGAGCTCGCCAGCGCGGTGACGAAGCCGCCGAGGTGGCGCGTGAGGAACTTCGCCTCCGCGTCCCGCACGATCTCGACACCCTCAGCGTCCCCGGCCTGAGTGAGGAAGGACTCCTTCATGAGCAGCGCAGCATAGAACTCGAGCTCCACGGCGATGTGGTCGGGCATCTCGTGACACTCCGCCAGCGCGAACCCGAAGGCTTGATAGAAGCCCATGACGTCGGCGAGATCGTTACCCTTCGAGAGCCCCTTGTGGGAGCCATACTCAGACTCGTACACGGAGGCCGCGCCCCGATCGAACAGCGCAACATACTCGGACCTCAAATCATCGAGGTCGAGCTCGATATCGAGGGCCGGCACACCTTCGAGGAGCTCGTTCACGACGTCTCTCATGCCAACGAGCTCCTGGCCAAAAGACTCCGTCGGATAGCCCAGCAACAGAGAACCCAGTGAGAACCGTCGACCGAGCGCCCAAAGACGCGGAGCGCTATCCAAGTCTAGAGCGTTCGGACTCGGCTCCAAAAGCGGCTTCGAGGCCTCCGCAAGGCCGGAGCTCTTCGGATCCGCAGAGGGGTTCGTGCTCGCGGCAAGCTCGTTCATTTCACCCCTCCTTCGACCAGCACCGGTGTCCAACTCATCGTCACGCACTTTCGGGAGCCCACCTCTGCGTTCCCGCCCTGCCATACCGCGAAGCCGGCAAAGCTCCGGCCACCGGGCGTCAGGGTCGATCCACCCTCGACCATCAACTGTCGCGTAATGACGAGCAGCCACTCACCGTTGACCCACACCGCCCGTCCTAGACTTCCGTGACCCTCCTGGACCGAGCTCGTGCTGAACCCTTCGGCCAGGATCTCGTCCACTCCGGTTTTTTCGTAGGCCTGTGGGTTGCCCTCGGCGCGCCCAGGCGAGAACTTCTCGCGTTCGGCGTCCGATTTCTGACCCACTGACCCCGGATCTCGAAACTCCATCGGATAGATGTCGATCGACATGTTGGGGTACAGATCGCGCATCGTAGGTTTGCCGCGCTCCTTGTCGCGCTGGTACTGGGCGCGCCAGTGGAAGATGTGAACCGGCAGGTCCTTGGCTCCCATGAAGACGGGCGGCGGAGGCCCCGCTTTGACGGGGAACTGCATCGCCGCTGCGTCCGAATATTCACCGAGGCGCCCAGCCTCGTTTACGTCCGCGTCCGCCCACCGGAGTCGCACGGCCATGACACGCCCGTCGTGCACCGCTTGTACCTGGACCATTGGCGTCGTCGTCGACGCGGGCCGAGGTATGGCCATGGGTTGCGCCATCAACGTCACTGGTTCGATCGGCACACCCTCCCAGTACTTGGCGTTGGGGTCGGGCTCGCCGAGCTTGTCCTTCGTCGCCTTGACGAGAATCTCCCCCGCTGACGCGGAGGTCACCGTTCCAACGAGGACCGTTCCGACGAGGACCGTTCCGACGAGGATTGCGGGGATGATCAGCAGCTTCTTCACGACTCGGCTCCTCATGGCGTGTTGTTCCGCGCGACTTTTCGCGTCTCGTCGAAGGCGTCTCGTACGATGACATTCTCGGTCACCGGGACACTCACGAGCTCCTTGCCGAACTCGTCGAATCCTTGGGCCTTGCCGCCGTCCACCTTGAAGCCGTGCATGATTCGATCGGTGCTGCCCATGAGTACGAGCAGTCCCTGAGCCACCGGGTCGCTCGTCAGCTTCCGATAGCGATCCATCGCTCCGTCGACCTGCGGACCGAACATTTGTCGCAAGTAGGCGCGATCGGCGTGGATCGGCGGGATGTAGTAGATGTTCGGCTCGAGGCCGAGCTGTGGATAGTACGGGAGCGCGATCTGCTTCTCGTGGACGAGATAGTCGATCGGGTTGTCCTTTCTCGCTTTCCACGGAGGGTTGATGAATCCCATCACGCGGATCTTGCCGATGCAATTCACGACACACTGGGGCTGGATGCTTTGCTCGACGGCCGGATAACAACCCACGCACTTCTCGCTGGTGCGTGTGATCGGGTTGTACATCGACTTCTTGTACGGGCACGCGCGGACGCACTCTCCGTATCCCTTGCAGCGGGACTGATCGATGAGCACGATGCCGTCCTCTTCCCGCTTGTAGATCGCCTTGCGGGGGCAGGCCGCGAGACAGGCCGGATACGTGCAATGCGCGCACGTTCGGGGGAGATAGAAGAACCACTGGTCGTGCGGGAGCTGGTCGATGTACTCACCCTGGGCGTTGAGTTGACCCGCGCAGTCGTCCTCGCCGACGTTCGGATACATCCAGTCTTCGTCGGTAGGCGCGAAGTGAACCACACGCTCCGAAGCCGGAGCCGCTTCGAAGATGGTCTTTCCGGAGTAAGTTCCGTTCTTGGCCCAGTCTTGTCGACCCAGTTTTTCGAGTACGTTGAGATCCCACGCCATCGGGTAGGCGCCGTAGGGCTTGGTCTCGACGTTGTTCCAGAACATGTACTCCTGACCCTTGCCCGAGGTCCAGGTCGTCTTGCACGCGAGCGTACAGGTCTGGCACGCGATGCATTTATTGAGGTCGAAGACGATCGCCCACTGCCGTTTCGGTCGATGTTCCTCGTAGGGATAGGCCATGTCGCGCTTGATTTGCCAATTTTTGACACTCATGAGTCACCTCAGGTCTTCACGAAGCCGCCAGCGAGGTAGATCTTCATCGTCTCGCGCTCGTTCTTGGGTCTCAGGCCCAGGGCGACCGGCCTCCACCGGCCCGTACCCTTCATCGAGGCGGGCTCGGCCTTGGAGATTTTGACGAAGCTCTCGCGGGGAGCGCCCACCGGGCAGTGAATGTCGGGCTCGAAGCCTTTCGAGACGAGCTGACCGAACATGCCTTTGTGAACGAGCGAGTCCGTCATGAGTGTGGGTTTCAGCCAGGCGCGGGTGGCGCTTTGGTGACTGCCGTAGCGGTACATGGCTTGGTAGTTGGTCTCCGGATTCTTGGCGAGCCCGTCGGTGCGGGTCTCGTGTCCGAGGACGCTGCCGAACGTGGCGCCATACATGTTGTGCCAAGTCCGCGCGATCCCCTTCGGCGTGCCCGGGTAGTATCGGGCCCGGAGCAGGAGGCGGGACACCTTCATTTCCGGGCTGCCCTCCTTCCACCCGCGATACGGGCGATCTTCGGGGTCCGCGTCGATCCAGACGTACTCACCGTCGTCGATCCCCATCGCTTGGGCGTCGTCGGGGTTGATGTCGACGTAGCCTTCGGTGACGCTCGGGAGCCGTCGGTCGTGCCGGTACACGTCACCGAAGGGGCCGAACAACACACCGGTGAAGTCGGTGTCCACCGGCGTCGTGTGGGCGCCGTGGCGGTATTTGGGGGTGTGGTAGACGTGGGTTCCGAAGCCCTTCGCCTTGAGCGGGTGCACCGACGCCAGCAATTCGGCCGGAGTCATGAGGACGTGACGAACCTGCCGAACCTCGGTGGAGAGATTGTCGCGGGCCAACCCATAAGTCTCCGGCCCGGCAGGGCGAATCGCGACGTGAGGCTTCGCGAGGATCACATTGGGCTCGTAGTGCGTCGAGTCGATGGGTTCCCGGTGGACGACGAGGTTCTCGCCGTTCTCGATGAACTCGGGCTCCGGTCGGTAAAATTCGAGCCGACCTGACTTCGTGTACCAAGGGATCTCTCCCTTGGCCTGCTCGAAGGAGGATGCTCGGGGGTAGGTTCTCGTGTTCAGGAGCGCAGGGACGCCGTTCGCGGCCTTCTTGTGGAGCTCCTCGATTTTGTATCCGACCAGCGTGGGGGAGGCGTCGGCGATCCGCTGGAGGTACGCTTCGACCTTGTCCTCATCGACGAACTTCCACATGTCCGCGAGCCGCGGCTCCTTGACCAGCTTCGCCAGCGACTTCGCCACGCCGGCGATGATTTCGATGTCGGACTTCGTGTCGAAGATCCGCGGCAGCGGCGTCTTCGGATACAGCTGCAGGAACGGGTTCGTCGGCGACCCGGTCATGTCCGTGTGCTTGAACTCGGCCCACGAGTCGCAGCCGAAGATCAGATCGGAATATTCGCAGGAGCCGGTCCACCACCAATCCGCGTAGGAGATGAATTCGATCTTTGGAAGGGTGTTGTGGACGACGTCGAAGTGCCACTTGACGTTTCCGATCACCGAGTTCGAGTTGTTGCTCCACATCGCCTTGGTCGGCGACGGGATGTGACTTTTGCCGGTGAACAACTTGTTGCCGACCCGGAGCGGGCGGTCACCATAGTTGTAGTAGTGCAGGGAGTCGTAGTGCAGGATCTTCTTGATCTGCACTTTGGCGGTGGGGTCGAGCTGAACGTTGAAGGGGTCCTCGAGCACGAAGGTCGGCAGACCCGCGAAGAGCGCCCCGCGGTAGTTGCCGGCGTAGCTCCCGACGTTGCCTCCCAGGAAGCCGACGTTTCGCGTCAGCGCGGCGACGAGGAAGATCGCTCTATCCTTGAGGTCCGCGTTGTAGAATTGATTCGGCCCCATGCCGTTGGCAAACAGAGTCTTCTCGGGGTTCTTGGCGATCTCCGTGGCGAGACCGACCACCGCCTTCTTCGGCGCTCCGGTGAGTGCCTCGACCTGCTCCGGCTGGAGGTTGGCGTCTAGGTACTCCTTCATGAGATCGGCGACCGTGCGAACCTCGACCTCCTTGCCATCGATCGTTTTGAGCTTCGCCTTGGCGAAGAGCTGCGGGGAGATGCTCTTGGCCTTCTCGCCCCACTCGTCGCGGGTGACCGCCACCGGCTTTTTGGCCTTGTCGAAGACGACGAACGGGAGGAACTCACCCGCCATCGCCTCGTTGACGAGCTGGCCTCGCTGAGCGTTTGCGGGCGTCGGCTTCTCGCCCTTTTTGACCTGAGCCAAATTGGCGGGTGGTTGGGTCTTGTAGCCCGGAATGACTTCCTCGGGCCGGAGCGGCTGCAGCGTGTCGAGCCGGATCAGGAACGGCAGGTCCGTGTTTCGAGCGACCCACGACTCATCGTAGAGCTTCTTCGAGAGAATGACCTGCGCGAGGCCGAGGGCGAACGCAGGGTCGGTCCCCGGTCGAATGACGATGACGTCGTCCGACTTGGAGGCGGTCGCGCTGTATTCGACCGTGATGGACACGACCTTGGTGCCCTTGAGCCGGGCTTCGGTGAGCCAGTGGGAGTCGGGCATTTTGGTGGTGATCCAATTCATGCCCCAGGCGAGGCAGAGCTTGGACTGCTCGACCGCGAACAGATCGAAGTCGTTGGTCTGAGCGCCGGTGACCATGGGGTGTCCGGGCGGCAGGTCGGTGTGCCATGAGTAGCTGTCCCAGCCGCGAGCCGAGTGCGCCTTCTCCGGCGGGACGTTTCGGACCTTGGCGTCCATGAGGGCGAGGGAGTTGGCGAAGCGGTAGAGGCCGAAGATGCGTGTGGCGCCGAGGAACGCCATGCCGCCGCGGCACTTGATGGTCTGCGCTCCCGACTCTTCGATGGCTTCCACCATCGCCGGGTCGTATCCTTGGGCGCGGAGCATCTCGGTGCCCTTCGGGCCCGAGTACGTCCTGGCGATGTTTTCGAGCGCCTTGGCCGCCATGTCGTAGGCCTCGGGCCAGGACGCACGGAGCCACTTGTCCTTGCCGCGCTGGAAGTACTTCGGATCGGGGCGTCCGTCGGCGCCCCGCGGGAAGCCGGCATCGACCCACTCCTTCCAACCCCTGCGGACCATCGGAGACTTGACTCGCCGGTCTCCGTAGATGCGGCGGACGAGCGCCAGACCCTTCTGACACAGGCGCGGGTCCCAGCGGTGGGAGGCTCGATTTCCGTACAGGTCTTCGGCTTGACCGTATCCGTAAGTCGGTCCGATGCGAGCCACGACTCCGTTCTTCACGTGAGCTCGGAGCAGGCAGTTGTGAGTGTCGTTGGGCGCGCACAGAAACACGAAGGAGGAGTCCGCCCGGAAGATGTCGCGGTACGCCTTCTCCCAGTCCCGGCTCGGGTAGCTCGCGAGCGGGTTGTCGACGTGTAGCGGTTTCAGGAACCGGAGCGGCGCAGCCGACGCCGCCTGCGCGGACACGAGGACACCTCCGCCGATGAGTCCCTTGAGCAGCCCGCGCCGGGAGAGTTGGGGTGGGGGTTGCTTTTTCGAGTTACCGTCATCGTTCATGTGGAGCTCCTTTTTTCGAGTCGATTCACTGAATTCATGCGTCGAGCACCGCGCGGGGCACGACTTCCACGAGAGGGAGTCCTGGAAATCGTCGGCCCACGGCGCGCTCGAACATGGAGCGCACGCTCGGGCCGCCTGGATTTTCAGGGAGTGTGTAATGAAGCTTGCCCTCGGCGACGCCGAGGTACTCGGGCGACCGGCCTCCAGCCTTCCCCACGAGCGTCGCGACCGCGGTGAGTCCGTCGTTCATTTCGCGAGGGATCGGCAGATATCGCGCCTTCAGATCGGCGGCGTCGTGGAGAACGTCGATGCACGCGGAGCCTCCGATCCCTGCGCTGGAGACGCGCGAGAGAGCCTGAGTGGCCGACAGCCCGGAAACGAGCCCCATGCTGGCCTCGCGAAAGTACGAGCAGACCGCGGAGTCTCGGTTCTGACAGGGGCGTCGCTCCAGCACCCAGTCTGACTCGGTCGGCCTGAACTCATTCGCGAGGCACTCGACCCGAAGGCGAGGAAGGAGCTCGTGGACGCCGAGCAGCTCCTGTGTCCCGGACCCGGAATGAGTTTTTGGACGGTCGTGCGTCTGCCGAAACCCGCGGCCGAGCAGAACGCCGTGGTCGAATACACGTCGGAAGAGAGCGGGCAAACTCACCTCGGTCGCAGCACGCACGCGAGTGATTTCTTCGTCCTCAGTCACTGGGACCGGCGCGCCGAGCTCGATCTCTACGGCTCTGCACCTTGCTCTGAGCCAGCGACGAGCCAAGTCAGCGACCGCGTCCGGTTCCACGCCGGCTTGCCTAGCAAGCGCCCGGCCAACGGCTGATCGCTACCTGCGACTGCGCGGAATTGGACGCCCCCGCTTCGGCACGACATCTGAAAGCAAACACCCCATGCTTACGAACATCGTTCTCGCACTGACAGTCCTTACCCAAACTGATAACTCTGCGCCGCCAATCGCAAACTCTGCGCCGCCGAAGCCCCCGCCATACTCGCTCCCGTTCGGCCTGCGGCCGGTTGTCGCGGTCAACGTGGTTCGACTGGACACGGTGGTCGCGATCGCCAAGCCCACCACTACGATCCCCGTGCTCGCGCTCTTCAGCTACAAGCTCAGCGATCAACTCGCGGCCTTGATCCGCTTGGGCGTCGTGCAGAACTCCCCAGAGGGTGCCGACGGCGCCATGGGATTGACCAACGCGGCGGTCGCCGGATCTTACTCGCTCAAGCTCGGGGACTACCGTCTCAACTTGTTCACCGGCGTTACGATCCCGGTGGGGTCGGGCGGCGGAGACTCACCCACGGCTGCGACCCGAGCTGCGGTGCTCGCAGGGATCCCGGCTCGGTCGGCGATGGATAACGCCATGTTCGGGATGAACTACTTGACGATCTTCCCCGGCGTGGGCTTGGCGTGGGTGAGCTCGGGTCTCACCGTTCAAGCCGAGCTGACGACGCTGTTCCTCATTCGCGCGCGGGGAGATGCCGTCGACAAAGACTCGTTTCGGTTCAACCTCACGTCCGGCCTTCACGTGGGCTATTTCGTGGCGTCGGCGCTATCGGTCGGCGCGGAGCTCCGATATCAACGGTGGCTCGTCAACGACACGGTGACCAAGGTCGACGACAACCCCGCGGTGGACAACCTCACAGTTGCTTTTGGGCCCAGAGTCCACGTCGATTTGGGGGACGGGATGTGGCTGCGCCCGGGCCTATCGTTCGCTGTGGGCCTCGACGACCCGATGGGCCTTGGCGACACCGGGGCGGAGTACAAGCTGTTGCAGGTCGACCTTCCCTTCGTCTTCTGAGCGCCCTCCGAACTTACAAAACAGAGTTACAGAACGGAACGACTGGAACGCATGAATCGCGTCGTCTCCGTACTCGCTCGGCCCGATTCGCAAAACCTTCGCGATGGAACGCGCCGCACGTGAAACGAAGGACCAGAATCGATCGGGAGCGCCGAGCGCACCCGGGAAAACGTCGCTCGGCGGCGACGAGCGCCAGGTCGAGCGCGGTCCCGACAGAGCGGGAGAATGACTCTCCGCCAGGGCGCGGCGAATTGTCTCATCGAGTTGAGTTTTGCGCAGAGCCATGTTCCAGTTTGGAGCGCATGGAACAACAACGTACGGAGGACTCTCGCTCGAAGGAAGACTGTGCGTGCGGCGTCTGCGGCCTCGTCCCCCTTGCGCCAAAGTTCCGGCGTTCACATCGAGTGATCGCCGAGAGTCTCGCGATGCAGGACCTGCTGAAGCGGGCTGCCCAGTTCGCGCACAGCGACGCGCCCGTCGCGGTCTTCGGAGAGACGGGAACGGGCAAGGAGGTGGTGGCGCGCGTCCTTCACGGCAACAGCACGCGCTCGACCAAGCCCTTCGTCGCGGTCAACGTGGCCGCGCTCCCGGCCGACTTACTCGAGAGCGAGCTATTTGGTCATTCGAAGGGTGCATTCACCGGCGCCGGTAACGCGCGCCGTGGTCTGTTCGAGGAGGCCGACGGGGGTACTCTTTTCCTCGACGAAATTGGTGAGATGCCGCTCCCACTGCAGGCCAAGCTCCTTCGTGCCCTCCAGGACGGTGAGGTGCGGAGAGTCGGTGAAAGTCAACCATTCGCGGTCGATCTTCGAATCATCTGCGCTACCCACTGCCCACTGGAGGTTCGAGTCGAGGCCGGTCTGTTTCGCGAAGATCTCTATTTTCGCCTGAAAGTGCTCACGCTGAGCGTCCCGCCCTTGCGTGAGCGCGCCGACGATATTCTTCCGCTCGCGAGCGAGTTTCTCGCGGAAGAGCGGACGCTGGCCAAGCGATTTTCCGAACAGGCCCAGCGGAGGCTCTTGATTCACCCCTGGCCAGGCAACGTCCGGGAGCTTCAGAACGCGGTGAAGCACGGCGCGGCCTTGGCGCGAGGACCCGAAGTCCAGGACTCCGATCTGCCCGACGAGGTCATGAGACCAGTGTCGTCCGGAATTCGACGCAGGCCCGTCGAGGCAAGGAGCGAAGCCAAACTCGAGAAGGACCTCCGGACCTTGGCTGAAGTCGAGCAGGAGCACATCTTGCGCGTGCTCGAGGCGTGTCACGGGTCTCAGTCCGACGCCGCGCGGGTGCTCGGAATCGCTCGGAACACACTCTGGAGAAAACTCCGCGGATTTTCCTGATTCTGCGAAACAGGTCAGCTCGGCGGAGGGTACGGGCGAGCCTGTTTGATCGCCAACCTTGCGGTCTGCCCTGCCTCGCCATCGAATTTGAACTCCACGTCCATTGCGTACCATCCCTCATTTCCAGCCTTGGGACCGTAGGCCGAGGAGAAACGTTCGTGAATGGCGCTCAGCGCCTCGCCGAGCTCGTGAATCTGGCTGCGAGTCAAGACGGCCTGGCCTTCTGGGATCAGGTTGCTGTGCGAGAGGTAACTCACCGGTTGGTTGGGTTCCGAGTGGAAATACAAGATTTGATCGCTCGTGGTGCCCGGCGGCGGATGTACGACCTCGACGTCTCCGCCGAATTGCACGTTCACGAAGAACGCGGGCTGAAGGCCGGAGGGGTCGAACGGGTTGCTCGTCACCGCCACGCCGTTGGCTTCCTCGTCCGGAAAGCTGTGGTGAACGAGGAGAGCCATCGCCACCGACTTGTGATCGATACCGTTGTAAGCGCGCTCCTCGAACGTGCGAAAGAGCCAGATGGAGGCCCAGGTGTCCTTGATGGCGTATAGGACGTCGTCCCAGTCCAGAGGGTCGCCAGTATGCGACTCATAGCAGCCTGCGCAAGGGAAGCCTTCGAGGTCCTCGCTGTTCGTGCTGCTCCTGAATCGCATGCGAGCGCCCGAGTAGTCGGAGCTCAGCTTGGACCGGAGAGCGGCCTGGAAGGCCTCGTCGACGGGCGCGTCGTGAATGGCGGCCCGCAGCTTCGCGAGCTCGGCATCACGGACCTCCGCCCTTGAGACGAACTGGTCGTTCGACAGGAGCTCGTCGACTCTGGAAAAGAACCCGTTCCCATTCATGAATTGGAGGTAATGGAAGGCCGGCACGGCGAAGGCCTTTGGAGTGGGTACGCCCTCCGTTTTGGCCAGAACCGAGTAGTGAGCGGCTTTGCCCCCGAAGGCTAGGGTCGCACTCTTGATGGCGTCTCGCAGAGGGACGGTGGCCGTCTCGACGACGACGTCTTCGATGTTGCGGAGCTCGGTTACGTGAGTATCGACCGCGGGGAGCACGACGGGCGAAGGGCGCCGGATCGCCCACTCGGCTTCGGCTTCGGCCGTGGTCACTTCGCGAAGGGTCCATTCGAAAGATCCCACGTTCAGCTCGACCCATGCTCCCTCGAGGGCTCGGATCGTGGGATTGTGGGTGGCGCCCTTCAACCCCATGTTGGGCGTTCGTCGATTTCTCGACAGCACGTTGATGTGCGAGAGCGGCGTCTGAAATTCTTCGGTGACGATTCCACTCACGACCGATATGTCGTTCGGGACCACGTCGAGGACCACGATGTCGCGGTAACCGACGTACGTCGTCTCCAGCTCCGCCGCGGTCATGATTCGCAGCCTTCCCGTGGCGGTCGCGAGATTGAGGGGTTGGTAGTCGATACCCAGATAGATGTCGTCGGTCGTCCGAATTGGGACTTCGTCTGGCAGCGATCGGGCCTCCGAGGCGACGGCCACGGAGGTCGGGTGGAAGGAGAGCTCGGGGCCGAAGTAGACGCTCGCCTTGACCTCGCGGAACAACGTGAGAATCATTTCGCTCGAAGCCGTGTCGTAGGGCGCGAGCTCGACCGCCCAGATGTGAGGTCCTTCGTAGTGGGTGACCGCACCGAGGATGAATCGCCGCTCAGGACTGAAATACTCGGACTGATTGAACTCGCTCAACGCCGAGACGAGCGGCAAATCTCTGCCGGAGAGGTGCGCTTTGGCGAAGTCGTAGTGAATTTGGTACTTCAGGCTGTTTTGGAAGTAGAGCTGGCCGTCGGTGCGGTCGTAGACGACTTTGACCGACCGCGCTCCTGGGATACTCGTGTCGAGCTTCGCGGAGGCCAGCGCCTGAAAGTCCGAGTAGCAGCCCACGATCTCGAGCGACTCCGGGGCCGTCGCAGTCGTCGCGATCTGGCAGACCTGTTCGACGACGCCAGAAGGCTCAGCTTCAGTCGCGCACGCAGCGACTCCGAGGAGGCTCGCGACTGCAGCGATCGTGCATGCGAGCGGTGGAGAGGTCGGACCGGTCGTGTGCCCTGCGCATCGAGTTGCGCGCTGCGAATGACTCATGTTGGTGCCTACGGTGTGAGTGCGAAGCAATAAATTCCGCCATACCCACCGCCGGAGCCGACGGTGACTTCGGTGGGTTGGGGCGGACCGCGTTCGACGATGGCCACGCCCGCCGCGCAGCCGGACTCGTCGAGGGCGGACATCCAGTTGGCCGGGTTCACGTTGCCGCCGGGTCCGCCGGGTCCACCTGGGCCACCTGGACCGCTGCGAGGCCACGAGTGACCCACGCGAGGCTTGCCTTCGGTGGCGCGGTCACCCTCCGCGCTCGTCCAGTCTTTGCATGTCGCGGTCGATGAGTAGAGTCGACCTCGTTCATTCGTCCCGGTGAGAAAGTCATGATTGTCGACCTGCCCTTCGGTCGGATCCGGCCGATGATTTGGGACTCCGTCTTCGTTCGGGAGGTCGTTGACGATGGCGGTGTCGCCGCCCTGCGGGCGATCGTGGAGGAGGTCCGTTTTGTTCGCGGCGAGGAGCCTACCCAGGCGATCATACCAAGGCCCCTCCCCGATGCGATCGATGGCGTCGACCTGATGGCCGTCTTCGTCGGCGGTGGCGGAGAGAAAGGCTCGCCAACCCTTGGCGCCGGCGCCCGCCATACTTCGTTCAGCGATCGCGGTGCAAATGCTGTCCGCGCCGCGGAGCCCTGCACCGGGTCCGGACTCTCCGAAGCGCAAGTCACCGCCGAAGCCCTCGGAGGTCCCAGAGACCTCCTGCATCGCGCGGAGACTCGTAGCGAAGAAGCTGAAGAGCGCGGGCGGAGCGCCGGCGTCGACGAATCCCGCGTCGGTCGGACCCACCTGCCCCGAGTCATCGGGATCTCTGCCCCCATCTTCGTGGAGTGACGGTCCGTCGGTCCACGGGCGCGCGTCCTGCGACCTCGGATCGAGCTCTGTCGTAGGGGGCTCGGCACACGCGACGGCCAGCGTCGTCGCGGCGAGAGAGAGTCCGCGGAGGCGGAGAGTAGGGACCAAGGTGGAGATCGTGTGCCGTTTCATCGATGGTTTCATACTTCTTGCTCAACCACAGGCCAGGTTGGTTTGGCAGCTTTGCCCGTTCGGGCACTCTTCGTTGGTCGTGCAGGAGGTCAACCCAGGGATTTCGACGGGCCGTTCGACGACCGAGAGTACGCGAAGCTCGACGCGCCCAAGCGCGATGGCCGTCGCGCCGCGGGACTGGCGAGTCAGGACGACAGTGGGAAATCCGGCGACCCCGAACCCCTGGAGCTCACCCAGGAGGGTCCGAGGGAGCTCGAAGGCACCCGTGTCCTCGAGCTCGCACTGGATTCTGCCCTTCGACCCGCCGTGATGGCTGATGTCGAGCTTGATGTGGATTCGAACGTCGGCGCTCGGTCCAGACGAATTCCAAGTCAAAGTGAGCGATCTTTCCGAAACCAGCTGGAGCGAAGTGCTCGTGACGGTCAACGGGCTGATTCCTGTAGCCCGAATTTCGAAAGGGTCCACCACGCCTCCGCTCGCCCTGAGAATAATGGGGTCGTTCTGCCCGAACGCTGGATAGGTGAGCTTTGGAGCCGCCGGGAGTTGATAATTGTTGGCGACGACCACCAGAGCGACTTCGCCGTTCCCGCTCTCGGTCAGCAGACCGTCGACGACCACCGCGCCCACGCTGCGCGCGCTTGGGTAGGACGAACATTGGTCGTTCTCGACACAAGCGGCGCCGCCACCGCAGCCGGGGTCGCAAAACGGTACCCTCGGAATCTCGAGCACGCAGTCAGCTTCGGAGCGCAGAGGCTCCCAGACGATCTGAGAAGGCGTAGGCCCGTCAGAGACGCGACCGACGAGCGTGGTGGAGCCGGGGATCTCTCCGGAGGGTGCGACAAGCTCGAGGTTGAAGGCGCCGACGAGCGAGCCGGGATCGCCGAGTCCCGCGTCGGCGGGCCCGGCGTCCGCGAGCCCCGCGTCCGAGGGGCCGGTATCGACCCCGGGCGAAGTCGAGCCAGAGCAAGCGGCGACTAGGACGGCGAGCGTCGTCAATGGAGCCAGGGACCTTCGGAATCGGCAGGACGCCCACAGGGAGACCGTCCGTGTGTAGGAGAACGGACTCGCAGAACACTGCCGCGCGTTCGCCCGATGGTCGCTCGCCTCGCGGGTGCTCACTCAGACAACAACACCGGAGCTTCGAAGATCGAGCAAGCTCTCGCCGACGAATCGAGTCGCTGCCCGTCATTGCGATCGTCAACCATTGCGGAGCGAAGAGCTCGAGGGCCAAATTGCGCTCCCAAGCGTCCTTCGGAAATCCGCGCAATTGCGTCAGATCGTCGGCGTCTGCGTCAGCGTCGATCGTGTGCGCCTGCGTCAGATCGTCTGCGTCTGCGTCAGATCGTCTGCGTCTGCGTCAGATCGT
>CAYXDO010000149.1:0-29271 GCA_964463485.1 uncultured Myxococcales bacterium
CGGCTCCCGATACCGACCGAGCTCCGACCCCTGGATACCGAAAAGCTACAACTCGCTACAACTCGTTGGCGGTCGTCCCCGAACGTCGGCCTACGTGGCCTACATGTTCCTGGTCGGGCGCGGCTACCATGGTGGGTTCAAGTCGTCGGAGGCGATGACGCTGTTACTCGAGTCGACCACGTTGACCGTGCTCTTGACCAACCGGGGTGCAAAGATGCCTGGGTTCAGCACGATCCATGAGCTCGTCAATGCGGTGTCAAACGAGACACGCGAGCGCATCTATGAGGCACAGTTGCGCACCGTGCTCCACGAGAAGTGGGATGACTTCTCGAAGCTGCTGGTGGACTCTACTGACGTGGAGGCCAACACGGAGTGGCCAAAAGACTCTCACCTGATGGTCCGCCTATTGTCTCGCTTGCTGCACCGTAGCGGGAAACTTGAAGAAGTAGGCCTGACTGTCATCGACGAACCCAGGGCGAAGAGTCTACTCAAGAAGCTTGCGCGTCTCGACAGGTGGATCAACATGAGCGCGCACAAGCCTGGGGCCGCTCGCCAGCGCAAGAAGTCGTACGCGAAGATGCTGCTCATGGCGAATAAGGCTCTGGCGTTGTTCGAGCCGCACGTGCAACGTGTCGAAAAGGAACTGGGAGCGCTCAACGTGCGGCCAAGCCGTCACCATCTGGCGCAGCGACTGGTCGGTTGGCTGCGGGCGGACATGAAGAGTCTCCTGCAAGTCATCGAGTGCTGCCAGGCGCGCGTCATGCTGGGAGAGAAGGTGCCCGTGGAGCAGAAGGTGCTGAGCATTTCCGATGACGACGCTGGCTTCATAGTCAAAGGCGGCCGCGAACCGACGGTTGGTTACAAGCCGCAATTGGGTCGAAGTGGAGCCGGCTTCATCGTCGGACTGATTGTGCCGCAGGGGAATGCGGCGGACTCTGGGCAACTGGTCCCCATGTTCAATCAGGTGGTCGACCGAACGCGCGTCACGCCGACCGAGGTCAGTGTGGACGACGGCTACTCAAGCCGAGAGGGCCGGGAGGCAATCAAGAAGCGCGGCACAAAGATCGTCAGCATCAGTGGCGCGAAGGGGAAGAGACTCACGCCTTCTGAGGACTGGGAGGACCCGGACTACGTGGCTGCGCGCGCCGGTCGATCCGCGATCGAATCGTTGATGTTCACCTTGAAGCACGGGTTCGATTTCGGCCGAGTCGCTCGCCGAGGGCAGGAGAACGTACGAGCGGAGATGCTGGAGAAAGTCCTGGCCTACAACTTCTGTCGCATGGCGAGCCGTCGACAACAAGTCCACCGGTCGGACCAGATCGCGGCCTGACACAACGGAGACCCGTTACAGTAAATGGCCCGGCGAGCGCCGGAATGGCGAAGCTCCGCGCAGAGACTCAGCAAATCCTCGCGGGAGGCTCTGAGCCGGAGCCCCCTGCGGGCCGAGCACTGACCTTCTGGATCCACGAATCCTCCGATCGCTCAATAACCCTGTATTCACGCATTCGAGTCCCACCAAAACAAAGCCTTTTCGGATGAGGTCCAGCTAGAGCCTATTCATGGGTGATCACTTTAGAGGCAGGATTAGGATCGTGAGGCAGGATTAGGATCGGGCACGAAGTCCTCGCAGAGCCGCACCGAATTTCGACGCTACTGGCTGGCTAGCGAGCCAGCGATTTAGCCATCGAGAGACGGCTTGAGATGGTTCGCGCGTGGCGCGGACTCGACAGCCGCCGAGGTCCCGAAAATGCCGTGCCCGTGCCCGTGCCCGTGCCCGTGCCCGATCCTGAGGATTAGGCAGGATTAGCGACTAGCGATCCGGCTCGGTGAACGGACGTGGTCCGTCGGAGGGCCGGCCATGAGGAAGCACGCCATACGGTCTAACTGGGGGACAGGCTCTTGATTCGCATCCGTGGCTCTTCGGTGAGCTCGTGGCGAGTCGCTCTCATCGAGGCGCTTGGATCACGCCGCGAGGAAACATCCGCCATGACGTCTATTTCCGATCTCGAGTCGCGGTATCAGGCACCTCCTGCCCGGCGCCGCAATCAGCAGCAGCAACCCAGGGTGATCAGGGTGATCGGAGCTGCTTCTTCTTTCCGATCGCGCCAGCTACCATCGACGAACGTTCGCCTGGGTCGCATTCGTCGGACTGGCCATCGCCCATCCGGATTTTCGTTACGCCCGGCGAGCGATCGAGGCCGCGATCGCCGAGGGCCCGATCCGGGGGGCCGTCTTGCTCGTCGGCCGCGGCGACCAGACCCTAGGCGTCTGGGCCTTCGGGGACCGCGCGGACGGCGAGCCCATGAGCGTGGATACGGTCTTTGATCTCGCATCCCTAACCAAACCCTTCACCGCGCTGGCCGTACTCAGCCTCGTTCACGAAGAGAAGCTCGAGCTCTCCGATCCCATCGGTAAGTACATCCCAGAGCTCGCTCGCCCGAAGTTCTCGCAGGTAACGATCGGACGACTCCTCGATCACACGTCCGGGTTGCCGGCCGAACCTCCAGATCTGCACGGCCTCGGGGTCGGATTTCCGCGGGCAGCGAGGTTCCTGGGCCGCGCGCGACCGAAACCTCCGGGGACCTTCGCCTACAGCGACGTGGGCTACGCGCTCCTCGGAGAGTGCGTCCGCCGCGTGAGCGGCCAGCCCCTCGACGACTATCTCTTTGCGCTCCTTGCACCGCTCCATCTCGAAGACACGAGCTTCCACCCGGCCGACCTCACCCGAGTTGCGCCCACCGAATTCGTCAAAGGAACTCTCCTCCGCGGGATCGTACATGACCCGTTCGCTCGGAAGTTGGGCGGCGTGGCAGGCCATGCGGGACTCTTCTCCACGGCGACTGATCTGGCGCGGTTTGTTCGGATGTTTCTCCGGCGCGGAGACCCTGAGCCTGGACGAGGCGCGGTCCCGCCGAGCCTTGGCAAGTCCGAGCTCGACGCTCGCGTGATCTCCCAGGCGCTCGCGCCGATCCCTCCGCTCGGAGAACGGACCCTGGCCTTCGATGTGAGCTCGGCCTATTCCAGAGCCTTCAGCCTCTACTTTCCCAAGGGTTCGGTCGGCCACACCGGCTTCACCGGCACGAGTGTGTGGCTCGATCCAGGCACCGGTGTGTTCTTCGTGCTACTCACGAGCCGGGTGTACCCAAACGGTCGAGGCGCCCCTGAAATTCGCGACCTTCGAGAGCGCGTCGCCGCCGGCGTCGCGAGCGCGACCTTCAGCTTCGCGCGAACAGCTACTCTCGCAGAGCTCCCGGCTCCTCCGGCGCGAACCTCTACGACGCCTGTGCTCACTGGACTGGACGTCCTCGTCCAAGCGGACATGGCGCCGCTCTCCGGCCACCGCGTCGGCCTCGTCGCCAACGCCACGAGCCTCGACCGGCATGGCCGCCGCACGATCGATCTCATCGCAAAAGCCAAGAGCGTCCAACTCGCCACCATTTTCACACCGGAGCACGGACTCAGCTCCTCGACGGACTCGCCGATCCCCGACTCCAAAGACCGAGTGACTGGAGTTCCCATTTACAGCCTATATGGTCCGCGAGCCCGACCCACCGCCGAAATCCTGCAGGGACTGAGCGCCATCGTGTTCGACGTTCAGGACGTAGGAGCTCGGTTCTACACGTACCTGAGCACACTCACCTATGTGCTGGAGGCGGCCGGCGCCCAGCGCATACCGGTCTTCGTGCTCGATCGACCGAACGTCTTGGGCGGCGAGATCATCGAAGGTCCGATACTCGACGAGGACCTCCTTTCATTCACCGCACCGCATACCCTTCCAGTTCGGACGAGTCTGACGATTGGTGAGTTTGCCCGGTTAGTCGTTCGTGAACGCGCGATCCCGGTGGAGCTCGTGGTCGTGCAACTGAAAGGCTGGTCTCGATCGACCCGATTCGAAGACACCGGCCTGAGCTTCGTTCCGCCCTCCCCGAACATTCGAACGCTCACTCAGGCCCTCCTGTATCCCGGCATCGGTTTGCTCGAGGCCACGAATCTCTCGGTCGGTCGAGGAACCGACCTTCCGTTCGAGCAGCTCGGGGCTCCGTGGGTCGACGCCGAAGCGCTCGCGGCCTACCTCGCCAAGCACGACCTCCCGGGTTTCGAATTCACGGCCACCGAATTCGTTCCAAGAGCCAGCGTCTACCAAGGGGAGCTCTGTCGGGGAGTACGGATCACGGTGACCGATCCCGGACGGGCAAGGCCCGTAACCCTAGGCTTGGCGATTCATCAGGGACTGTTGAGTCGACACCCCGAAAAATTCCGAGGCGAAAAGATCCAGAGGCTGCTTGGTCACCGGGAAACCGTCGCCAGACTCCTCGCGCAGCAGCCGCTGGTCGACATCGTCAAGGCGCTCGAATCCGAAGCCGTCACATTCCGACGGAGAGCGAGCGGCGCCCTGCTCTACCGCTGACCCGAATCTGACTCGTTCCTACTCATTCCTCGTACGCCGCGCCGGTGTACACGTTCCTCGGATTCCAGACCATGTACCCGATCGCCCCGCCGCGCGCCGCGCCCCGAATCTGGGCCCGAATCTCTTTGACGCCAAAGGCCCGGCGATCGAACGCGTAGTCCCGAAAATCCTGGATCCACGGCCGAACCCGCACGGGCCGCCCCTTGCTCCGCGCTACCATCTTCTGAATCGTCTGGAAGGCCACCTCCTCCGGATGGGCGACTGGGTTCGGGTGACCGGGGACGCCGAGATGGTACCCCGATGGATAAATCATCGGGCAAAGGTAGTCGACCACGTCTGCGACGTCCTCCACTCTCTGCCCTATCTCCAAGTCATCTTCGTTGAACGCGGTATATCCGAAAATATCCGCGGCGACGAACACACCCATGGGCGACAGAGTCTGGCGGGCCATTCCGAGGAAATTCTTAATCGCCGCGACCCTGTCGGCGGCCGCGTGCGCGCCCGAGTATTCGATGGCGCTCAAGTCACCGTCGGTCGGAAATCTCACGTAGTCGAACTGAATCTCGTCGAAACCCAGGCGCGCCGCCTCCGCGGCGAGCTCCACGTTGTACTCCCAAACCTCGGGGCGGAGCGGATCGACCCAGCCGAGCCGCTCCCGATCCCGCCACACCAACCCCGTCCGCGAATCCTTGACGGCCAACTCAGGGACGCCGTGCGAAAGGACGTTGTCTTTGAAGACGACGATGCGCGCGATCAGATAGATGCCTTCTCGTTTCTTGGCCGCAATCCAGCGATCGAAGTCCCGGAAGGTGGCCGGGCCGCGAGCCTTCAACGCGACCGCCAGCGGCACGGTCGTAGCGTAGGGAACGAACCCCCGGTCCCCTTTGACGTCGACGACGAGCGCGTCGAGCTCACTCGACGCGAGCAACCCCTCCACTGGCTCCCGAACTCGGCGATCGATGAGTCCCCAGTAGGTGAGGTAGGCCGCCCGCACCGCGCGGGGCTCGAGCTCGATCACCTCGGGCGCTCCGCTCGCCTCGAACTCGACGACCGCGAACCCTGGCATCTTCACCCGAACGATCGCGGCTTTGGGCGCGGCAAGGGTGAATTTTCCCGTCGTTCCGGTGCGAACCTCGAAGCCCGCTGCCGTCACCGAGGCCCGTGCAATCGGCCGGTCGTCTCCATCGACGACTAGACCTTCGAGCAGGACACGATCCGCCGCAGGAGCCGGCAGACTCATCCACAAGGTCAACCCAGCCGCGAGGAACGGCCGCATGCCCAGAACGTCTGCATTTGATGTGCCCTGCCAGCACGAGCCTGCGCTCGGTGCGGCGACTGCACCGCTTGCGCGCCAACCTCGCTGTTCGGTGCTTCGTGATTGACTACGCGAAGTCTCAGCGAGACAGCGCCTTGAGGTCGATCCCAGGGAAGATCGTGCGCTTCGCGAACGAAGCCATCTGCCGCGCGGTCGCGTCGTCGACCGCCGACCCATCGAGGCCCTGAACACGCGTGGCGTTCGTGCGGAGATTCCAGAACACTCGAGCATGACGATTGCCCTGAATGAAGTGGTCGCTGATCCAGCCGGCTCCGTCCGCGTGAAAGTTATAGGTGCGGGGCCATTGTCCGTGGGCGTTTGAGCCCTTCACATTCCAAGTCGCTCGATAGTTGCAGGTCGTCGCCTCGTGAATCGTCAGCGACGCGGGCACGTCCCACTCCCAGGTGCGAAGGGGTTTGGCGACCTCGGCCTGAGCCTTGGGAAGGTCGTTCGGAACGAACTTCGGCATCTGGTACTCGTAAATGGACTGACCTGACCACAAACCCATCGCGTTCATTTTGTTGCCTCCGAGAAGATGCAATCATTCTCGGCGGCCTCGTCGCTCGAGTTCCCTGTCGGAGCGCGCGTTTTGTCACCTAGTTCCCATTCCGCCCCACCAGCTCGCTGAAAAAGGCTCCGAAACTCCTGGCGTGCCCGTGCCCGCGCCCGTGCCCTGCCCGTGCCCTGCCCGATTCACCAGTGAGCGATGGAATCTTGCCAATCCGTGCCGATTAGACCGAGCTTCCCCGCGCCGTTGCGGGTCCGGGACCAGGACCGAGACCGGGACCGGACCGAGACCGGACTGCCCTACGGGATCGTTTCCCGACCGTTGGGTGAGAGTGTCGAAGGCGGGTGCGCCTCGCCCGCGAGATTCGTGAACGAAAGCGCCAAGCCGGAATAGGCCGGGCCATCCGCTTTGATCGGAAGCCCAACCACGAACCGCGTTCCGACGCCGACGTCGCTTCCCACCCGTAAGTAACCGTTGTGGCGACGCGCCACGACGGCATAGACGATGGCGAGCCCCTGCCCGGTCCCCCGACCCACCTCTTTGGTCGTGAAAAAGGGCTCGAAGATCCGAGAGAGAATGTCGACCGGAATCCCCGTTCCGTCATCCCGAACCGAGATCTCCACGAAGTCACCCACGACCCTCATCCCGACCTCGATGTGCCCCCGCAGCTCCTTGTCCCCGCTGGTGCGCGAGGCGATCGCGTGCGACGCGTTCACGATGAGATTGAGGACCACCTGCTTGATTTCGATGCCCAGACACTCCACCTGCGGGAGGTCGGGCTCGATCTCCGTGTTCACGTCCGCGACGTATTTCCATTCGTTTCGCGAAACGACCAGCGCACTCTCCACGATCTTGACCAGATCGGTCGACTCCTTCGAACCCGACCCGGGATGAGAAAACTCCTTCATCGAGCGCACGATCGTCGAGACCTGCTCGATCCCGTCTCTCGCCTCTTTCACCGCTCGAGGAATCTCCTGCACCAAAAATCCGAGCTTCGCCGACTTGAGCTCGGCCTGGAGCGCCCCGAGCGACTCATGACTCACGCCGGACTGAGTTGCGCGCTGCACCGACTCGGTGATTTGCACGAGCTTCTGGACCGCCCGATCGAGAAACTCGAGGTTGGATCCGATGTACTGAGTGGGCGTGTTGATCTCGTGCGCGATCCCTGCAGCCAGCTGCCCGATCGCCTCCAGCTTGTGCGACTGGAGGAGCTGCGCTTCGATGATTCGGCGCTCGGCCGCGAGCTTCTCTCGGTCCGTCACATCGCGAAGCGCCGCGAGGACCGCGCGCTCTCCGAGAGACCACTCGATGTCCGACACTCTCACCTCGATCTTGCGAATCTCTCCGCCGATCTGAAGCTCCAACAAATCACCGTCCTTCTCCGGCAAGAAGAAGAGCTGACCCACCGCTTCGACGGGATGACGCCCGAGCATCCGCGCGGCCGAACCATTCAAGAAAAGGACCGATCCCTGAGGGTCCACGACGAGCAACCCATCTGCGTTGCTTTGCACGACCGCGCGAAGGCGGCGCTCCGAGCGCCAGAGCCGCTCCGCGAGCATCCTCCGTCGACGGCGCTCCGACTCGAGGTCCTGGACCAAGTGCGACAAATCGTCCGCGTCGCCGATCTCCGAAACGACCGCCTCCAACTTGCGTCGGTGATCGAAGAGCTCGATGAATACGCGCGCCTTGCTCTGGAGCACGACCGGATCGATCGGCTTGAACAGGAAATCTACCGCGCCGAGCTCATAGCCGCGAAAGGCTGCGCGCCCATCGTTCATCGAACCCGTCATGAAAACGATCGGCGTGCGCGTGTGGAGAGGCATCGCGCGCAGCCGCTCCGCGGTCGCGAAGCCGTCCATGCCCGGCATCCCAAGATCGAGCACGACGAGCGCGAGCTCGGTCTGCTCCGCGATCGAGAGGCACTCCGGACCCGAAGCCGCCGTGTCGATCACGGCGGGGAGCTCCCCAAGCACCAGCGTGAGCTGCTTTCGAATCCCTGCGGAATCGTCCACCACCAGCACACGCCCAAGCGGCTCGGTGTGGATGTCGTCCGTCGCGACGTCGACCGGCTCGTCCACGTAAAGCTCGGTGGGCCGAGTCACCTCTGGGGTCTGTTCGGGGTCACCCACGGCGATAGTTTGGCCCGGGATGGGTGAGTGGAGCAAGACGGCAGGATGCTCGGCGTCCACTTTCCAGGACACTGAGTATCCGACATCGGGTAGCCCGTGTCTGAATTCCCGGACACTCAGTTTTCGGAGGTGAATCGTTGCCCCCGCCGATCTTCGAGGCTAACTTGAAGCCACGCGAAGCCTTCGGGGGTTGGAGATGGACGTGAAGACGGAGCTAGAAGCGGCGATGAATCAACACCCCCACGAGCAGTGGGTCAAAGCCGTGCGGAGAGTCATTCACGATCTCAACAACGTCTCGGGGACTCTGAAGCTCTCGATGTATTCGTTCGAGTCCAACGTGAGCCAAATCGAACGCGCCACACCCGAGAGCCGACCGCAGGTGGTGCGAAGGGCGTTGGCTGCCGCCGAAGGAGTCGAAGACGCACGAAACATGCTCGACGACCTCATCAGATGCCTCGACGAAGCCGTTCGTGCTAAGCCTCACCCATAACCATGACTCAAGACCCGCTCCTATCGACCGCCGCTGCTGCTCCTGAATCAGTTGAGACTCCCGTGGTTCTGCTCGTCGACGACGAGACTCGAATCCTCGACGCGCTTCGTCGTTCTTTGATCGACGAGCCCTTCGAGATCCTGACGGCCAACAACGCAGAGACTGCGCTGCAGATCCTCGCCAGTCAGAAGATCGACATCGTGGTGTCGGACGAGCGCATGCCTGGCATGGCCGGTTCGGAGTTCCTCACGATCGTCTGCCGAGACTATCCGGACACGGTTCGGATGATGTTGACCGGCCACGCGTCGCTCGACGCCTCGATCCGCGCGATCAACGACGCGGAGATCTATCGCCTGTTGCTCAAGCCCTGCGGCGGCTTCGAGCTGGCGTTGGCGTTGCGCGAGGCCAGCGAATACAAAGACCTTCGCACGGCGGCGTTCCGGCTCCTCAAGCTCGCGCGCGGCCAAGCCCGCATCCTCGAGGAGCTCGAGCGTAGCGCTCCTGAGCAGGTCAAAGCAGCGAGGACCGCGGCGGCCGAGCTGTCGAAGGACACGCCCGCGCTCGCGGGTCCAGCCCTGGCGGCGCGGATCCGCATGGACCTCGTGAAGTTCGGCAGCCGTCCCTCCGGCGATTGAGACTCTCGGCGCAGCTGTTCGACTCGCGCTCGACGCACGCTCGTCACCAGGGCACCGGTCGGTAATCCTTCAGGAACTGCCCGAACACGTGACGACCTGTTCGAATCCCCGAGAAGATGGGATCGACGATACGGGCGGCTCCGTCGACCACGTCGAGCGGAGGCTGAAAGACGACTCCTTGCTCGAGCGCTTTCTTCTCCGAGTAGGCGACGGGGTCTTCGTCGGTAACCCAGCCGGTGTCGACGCTGTTCATGTGGATGCCGTCCTTCACCAGGTCGATCGCACTCGTTCGGGTCATCATGTTCAGCGAAGCCTTGGCCATGTTGGTGTGCGGATGCCGGTCGGTCTTGAGCGTCTTGTAGAACTGCCCTTCCATCGCGGACACGTTGACGATGTGTTTGTCGCGCGTGGCGACCTTGGCCATCAAGGGTTTGAGCCTCGCGTTCAACACGAAGGGAGCGACCGCGTTCGCGAGGTGGACCTCCAACAGCTCCAGCGTGGAGACCTCCGCGAGCTTCAGACGCCAGCTGTTCAGATCACGCAAGTCGACCTGTTGGAGATCCGCATCGAGCCTCCCGACCGGGAAGGGCTCACTCTCGCCCTGCTCGGACGGGCTCGTCGATCTCAGGGACCAACCTCCCTGAGGGCTGCCCTCGAAGGCCGACAGAAATCGTTGCTCCACCGCAGGCAGTGAGTTGCGCGGAGCGGTTTCTCGCTCGAGCAAGTGCCGATAAAAGCCGGCCGGCCGCCGCACCGTCTGGCAGGCGTTGTTGATGATGAAGTCGAGCCGGTCGAGGCGACCGAGCAGCGATCGCGCAAAGAGCTCCACGCTCGGCGTGTGCCGCAGGTCGAGACCATGGATCTCGAGCCGATCGGCGAAGGCTTCGTGATCGAGCTCGGCCGCATACCGAGCCGCCGCGTCGCGCGGAAATCGTGTGGTCACGATGACGCGCGCGCCCGCGCGAAGCAGCTTGATCGAGGCTTGATACCCAATCTTGACCCGCGCACCGGTGATCAACGCGACGCGTCCGCCGAGATCCGCCGTCTGATTGCGCTTCTCGTAGTTGAGGTCGCCACAGGCCTCGCACATCGCGTCGTAGAAGAAGTGCACGACCGAGTAGGACGACTTGCACACGTAGCAGGCGCGCTCTTGCTCCAGCGTCGCCGACGACCCTCGCGCGCTCGACGGCAGCGCCACCGGCGGCGTGGGAAAGACGAGCTCGGTACGAAGCCCCCGAATTCGCGTGCTGCCCAAAACGACCTCGTCCCGCCGCTCTCGCTCACGCTCTTCGGCCTTTCTCTCGGCCTTGCGAAGTCGCCGCAGCTCCTTCTGCGCGGGGCTCGCCACACGACCGGCCGCAGCCATGAGCCGATTGCGAAGGGCCTCCGGGACCCGCGACAGCGGCCCTCGGTCGGCCGAAAGCGACTCGAGCACACGTACGACGCCTTCGATCTCAGCGGCGGTTGGGCCGTTCTCTGGCACGCCGTAATCCTGCCCAGCAGAGCGGCGCCGGACCATACCGATGACGCGCGCTTTTGAATTTGAAAACCAATATCAATAAGCGTTGACAGCCGACGTCTCACGGAGCCTCATGGAACGGTGTCGGCCGCTCCGGATCTCTTCACCTCGCCCTTCACCGCGATCGAAGAGCCCACTCGTCGGTCTTTGCGCACCGTCGCCGATCTGTCTCGAGGCCAGCACGGACGGATTCAGGAGGTCGTAGGACACGACGCGGTCGGGCATCGGCTGATGGAGATGGGCATGGTGCGGGGCGCGGACGTGAAGCTGATCCGAGTGGCTCCGCTCGGCGATCCGTTGGAGCTCGAAGTTCGAGGCTATCGATTGTCGATCCGCCGGGACGAGGCTCGTCGCTTCCTGATCGAAGAGGCGCCAGCCTTCGCCGCCCTCCCGGCGCAGAGCCTCTGAGATGTCCGACCCGATTCCGGCGGGGCTCGAGCGAAGCGATGCTCTTCGAAAGATCGTCGCGCTGGCCGGCAATCCCAACTCCGGCAAGACGACCCTCTTCAATCGGCTGACGGGCCTGAATCAGAAAGTCGCGAACTACCCGGGCGTCACCGTCGAGAAGAAGTGGGGTTCGGCGAACCTGCACGGCAAGGCGGTGCGCGTCGTGGACGTGCCCGGCACGTACTCGCTCGTCTCTCGCAGCCGCGAAGAAGCGATCGCGTTCGAAGTCGTCACGGGCAAGCAGGAGCAGGCGCCCGCGGTGATCGTGCTGGTCGTCGACGCGTCCAACCTCTCTCGCAACCTCTACTTCGCGCTTCAGGTCTTGGAGCTCGGACGGCCGGTCGTCATCGCGCTCAACATGATCGACCGATCGGACGCCGCGGGCATTCGAATCGACTCAGCCCAACTGAGCGCCTCCCTGGGAGCGCCCGTCGTGCCGATCGTCGCGGCGACAGGACAAGGAGTCGAAGAGCTTCGCGAGGCGATCGCGCTCGTATTGAGCGAGCCACCGAGCGCCCGCTTCATCCGGCGATGGAAACTGGACGCCCGCGCCGAGCAGGCGATCGCGGGCATCGCGGCGGAGCTCGCAAAACAAACGGGTTCACGCGTCGATCCCGAAGCCGAAGCCGTGTGGTTGCTCTCGAGCCTCGCCGCCGCCAAGGAGCTCGACGCAAGTGATGATCCCATCCGCGGCGACACGGTGCTCGAACGCTTGCGCGAGAAGGCCGAGCAGGCTCTGGTCGCTGCGGGACCGGGACTCCTGAGCGCGGTCATCGAAGGCCGCTATCGCGTCGTAGACGAGCTCGTGAAGCGCGTGGAGTCGCGCCCCAAAACACCTTCGACGAGCTCTACGGATCGCGTAGACGCGGTCCTGCTTCACCCGATCTTTGGACCGCTCGCGTTCCTGCTCGTCATGGCGATCGTGTTTCAGTCGATCTTCGCTTGGAGCGATCCGCTGATCGGGCTGATCGAAGAGGGGTTCGCGGCGATCGGCGCCTCGCTCCGCGCGACGCTGCCGCAGGGGCCGCTGGCCGATCTGGCGGTGGAGGGCGTGGTCGCGGGCGTCGGCGCGGTGCTGGTGTTCATCCCGCAGATCGCCGTCTTGTTCTTCTTCATGGCTCTGCTCGAAGACTTCGGCTACCTCGCGCGAGCCGCGTATCTGATGGACCGCGTCATGGCGCGCGTCGGCTTGCACGGGCGCGCGTTCGTGCCGCTGATGTCCGGGTTCGCTTGCGCGGTCCCTGCCATCCTCTCGACGCGCACGATCGAGAACGTGAAGGACCGCCTCATCACGATCCTCGTGATTCCGTTCGTGACGTGCTCGGCGCGCCTTCCTGTTTACGGGCTCGTAATCAGCGCGCTCTTCGCGAGGGACGAGAAGATCTTCGGCCTACTGTCCGTAGGCGCGGCGCTCCTTTTGGCGATGTATGTCGCGAGCGTGATCGTCACCTTGCTGGCGGCGCTCGTGCTCAAGAAGACGATCTTGAGGAGCCCGACGCCGCCGCTGATCCTCGAGCTCCCGCCGTACCGCCGTCCGAGCCTCAAGGACGCGCTCAGACGCGCCTACGATCGCTGTTTGGTGTTCGTGAAGGACGCCGGCTCGATCATCTTGGCCTGCTCGGTCGTGTTGTGGGCGCTCCTCAGCTATCCGCGATCGGACGCTCTCGAGGCGCTGATGGCGCGTCCGGACGCCGAGCTCGCCACGGAGGCCCGCGCGACCGAAGAAGGTCGGCTCCGGGCCGCTCAGCTGGAGTCGAGCCTCGCCGGCCGCATCGGTCGGTTCATCGAGCCGGTGATCGAGCCCATCGGCTTCGATTGGAAGATCGGCATCGGCCTCATCGGGAGCTTCGCCGCGCGAGAGGTCCTCGTCTCGACGCTGGGCCTCGTCTACGGTATCGGAAAGGACGCCGACGAAGAGAGCGTGCCGCTGCGGGAAGCGCTACGCGCAGAAAGAAATCCGCACACCGGCGAGCGCGCCTACACCCCGCTCGTGGGGCTCTCGTTGATGATCTTCTTCCTGCTCGCCTGCCAGTGTCTGTCGACGGTCGCCGTGGTTCGCCGCGAAACCGGCTCGTGGCGATGGCCCGCGTTCATGGTGGCTTCGATGACGCTCGTCGCGTACGCGGGCGCGCTCGCGGTCTTTCAAGGCGGAAAGCTGCTGGGGTTCTCGTGATGAGTTATCCGATTCAAGAGATCGTCGTGCTCGCGCTCGTCCTGATTTCGCTGCGCACGATTGGCAAGAAGCTCGGCGTCATCAAGGGGCCCAGAGGAGGGAACGTCATCCTGGGAGCGCGGCTTCAGAAGGCCCTCAAGAAGTAGAGTCGTCAGCGCGTGAGCGGATCTGCAGGCTGCATGACTCCGCTGAGCGCGTAAGAAAGCACACCGACGGCGGCCCCGGCGGCGAGCGGGATCCAAGGGACGTCGTTGGGTGAGCCGAAGAGCTCGGTGCCGAGCGCCCACGTGGCTCCGACCCCGACCAGGCTGTAGCCCAAGGGCGCGAGCATGATCCCGCTCGGGTTCACGGCAGGGTCGAGGACGTCGGCCTTGGATGGGTCGTAGCCCAGGGTGGCGAAGCGGCTGCTCGAGACACAAGCGGAGCCCTCTACCTTGAAGCAGTAAGTCTTCACGGCAGAGTCCTGACGGAGGATGGCCACCGCGGTGAGCCCTACGCCGACTGCGGCCAGGCCCACTCCGCTCCACGTGACGAGCGTGCGGGCGGTGCGCGCCGCGGGGTCGGAGGTGGGGATGGCGTTGACCTCGACGAGCGACTTCTTGCTGCGGGCCACGTCGATGTCGGTCTCGAACGGGTGAATCGTGGGGTGCTCGACGCGGATCTTGCGAAGTCCGCTGGCGACCTCGGTGAGGCGCGTTGGGTCGGAGGAGGCCGTGCCGATCGTGTTGCCGTCGAGGCTGATCGCGTAGCCAGGCTCGACGCCGCGGATCTCTATCTCGCCGTAAGGCTCCCAGTTGCCGCTTTTGTCGAAGATCTGCCAAAGGTGCCGCGAGAACAGTCGATCGAGGAACTCCTCGGTCTCCTGCGGGGTCCGCACTTCCACACGCTCGGGCCCGAACAACACCGCCGAGCCGGAGATCTGCGTCTCCACTTCGTCGCGCCAGCCAGGGGAAGATCGAGCCGCGTCGTGAATCGCGGCGAGCGCGATATCGGTGTCGACGAGCACAGCGGCGAGCCGATCGGCCTGGCCTTCGATCGCGACGTTCGACATCACGAGCAGGTACCGCGGATACGCGACGCCATCGCGAGCGAGCTTGCGCTGAATCTGGTCGTAAGAAAGGCCTGCGGACTCGTCGAACGCGTAGTCGCTGCGCACCGACTCGGCCATACAGCCGAGCTGCCCACGGCACTTCGACAGCAGGTTCGGATCGGCGATCTCGGGATAGAAGTTCGTGTGCGCCGAGAGCTGCTCGGAGAGCATTCGAATGATCTCGGAGCTCCTCGTCTTGGCCAACTCACCAGTCGGTGTCCCGAGCAAGAACGCGATCGGGCGGCGCTCCTGTACGACGATGGTGCCCTCCTCGGTGACGCGCGGAGCATTCTGGGCGTAAGCCGTGGTCGAGCTCAAGAGGAGCACGAGCGAGAGAGATCGAACCAACACTCAGATCATGTCGAGCGACAACCCGAGGTCGTCGTCGATCTCCTTGAGCCGTTGATCTGCCACTTCGGTCGCATACCGAAGGAGCTCCGGGTGACCCATCACCGCGGTCTGGAACTCCTCCGAGGGAAGGAACAGCGCCATGCTGCGCCCCGACGCGACGACGGTGGCGGTCGCCGGCCTCTTCTTCACCATCGAGATCTCGCCGCACAGAGATCCGGGATCGAGGATCGCCACGAGGTTGTTCGTCCCGCGAATCACGTTCAGAGAGCCATCGATCAACACGAACAAGCCCGGCCCGGTCGTGCCTTCTTCGATGATCCGCGCGTTGTCCGCCACATCGACGAATCGAAAACGGCGGGCGAGCGACATGCGATCGTCCGGTGAAAAGCGCTGAAAGAGCTGATGATTGCGAACCAGCACGTTCACCATGCGCTCGCGGCAGAAGCTCATCAGAACGGACAGCACCTCGGGATGGGTTCTCGCGATGTCCTCGACGACCTCGCGCGAGATCTCGAGCAACTGCGTACGTTCAGTGGCCGCCTGAATGGTCGCGCCGCGCGGCTTGTCGGTGAAGAGGCTGATCTCGCCGAAGAACTCCCCCTCGCCAATTCGTGAAACGACAGCTCGAGGCGGATCCTCGCGGACGATCTCGACGCCGCCTTCGATGACGACGAAGAGGGACGTGCCTCGCGATCCTTGTCGGAAGAGCACATCACCTTGGTGGAGCTCGAGCAGGCGAGATCGATCGAGGACCATCTGGAACGCGGAGGGACCGAGCGCAGAGAAGAGCGGGATCGGAGGGAGCTGCCCCGGAGTCTTGGCGCCGTAGACTTCCTGAATACCAGGCGGGAGCGGCGGCCAGTCCTGTTGCTCGGGCCGCCTTCGCGCAGAAGCGGCGCCGGCGGGCCCGAGACCGCGAAGCTCGTGATCGAATCCGGTGATGAGCTCGCCGAGGTCGGGCCGCTTGTTGCGAAGTCCGACGTATCGAGCCAACGCGTCGTCGACGTGGTTGGACTGTTGGGCGAAGGACACGAAGCGGCGGTGCGCGTCCGAATCGGTGGGGTTGGCTTCGACGAGCTCCCAGAACTTGTCGAGCGGAGCGCCTCGTACGGTCGTCGTGTTTCCGGGCGGCGCAGGCTCCGGCGGCCACACGGGCGGCGGCGTCACTGCGGCTGGAGTTGGCGGAGGGACGATCGAACCCATCAGCGGCGCGGAGGCTTGAGCGCCAACGGCTTGAGGAGGATCTCGCGGGGGCCAGTCCGCGACGGAGGAAGAGCGGTCCGACCCTCTGGGAGGTTCCACTCGGTCCGGAAAGGCGTGCAGTCCGCTGCGAGCCTGACCGCTGTCGTCGAACTCGACCATTCGCAGGCTCGAGCCTTCGCCGGTCGTCGACGGATCGACGTCCATCCCGAAGCCGAGGTCGAGCTCCCTCACGCCCGATCGCGCGGGCGCGCGCGGAGGCGGCGCGGACGCCCGAAACATCGACACGACGGTCCCTGTGAGGACTGGGCCTTGCGCCGGAGGTACCGACGGTGTCCCCCGCACGGGGCGAGCCTTCGGATCGCTCGAAGCTCGCTCGAGGCGCATCAAGAAGTCGCGGCTCGGCTGGTGGTGAGGAACGGCCGCGAGCGCGGCCTTCAAGGTCACGATCGCCTTGAGCCCCAAGCCATCGGCGGCGTAGAGGGTCGCCGCGCGGTTGAGCGCGTCGACATATCCCGGGATGTCGCCCAGCGCTTTGAAACAAGCTGCGGCTTCCCGAGGCCAGTTGGCCGATCGAGGCTCCTGGCGCGCGAGGTCGAAGTAGATGTTGAGCGCTTGCTGAGCCTGGCCCGAAGCCAGGGCACGCTGAGCCTGTTCCGCGAGCGTTTTCACGCGATCCATCTATCGTCGCGTATACCGAAGGGCCGCGGAGAAGGCTAGGCGCCCCCGGGCGGAGCCGGGTGCACGACCCTGCGGCGATTCAGTTCAACCTCCGCATGAACCACGGAGAGCACAGAGAAGGAACACCGAGGGCACGAAGGACTTTTCTCCAAAAATCCTCTGTGTTCTCTGCGTTCCTGCTCTGTGTCCTCTGTGGTTTGCCCGGCGCCGAGCGATGAGCTTGGTCGTGCGCTCCGCGGAGGCTTCCCGGACGGGCCCGGACACTACGGAGGCAAGCGAAAGAGCCGCGCGGCATTTTCGGACGTCACTCGCCGCGCCTCGAGCTCTTCTACACCCCAAACCTCGGCCAGCTTCTTGGCGGTATGGGCCACGAACGCCGGCTCGTTCCTTCGACCTCGCATCGGGATCGGCGCAAGGAACGGGCAGTCGGTCTCCACCATCACCCTGTCCCGCGGCACCGTTCGCGCGATCTCGCGGAGCGCCTCGGCGTTCTTGAACGTCAGCACCCCCGAAAACGAAACGTAAAACCCGAGCGCCAGCGCGCCCTCTGCGAGCTTCTTGCTTCCGCCAAAGCAGTGCATGACGCCGCCCACCTCCTCCGCGTGCTCCTCCTCCAATACCCGCAGCGTGTCGTCTTCCGCTTCGCGACTGTGCACCACCACGGGCAGGCCCAACTCCTTGGCGAGCCGAACGAAGCGTCGGAACACCTCGACCTGAGCCTCGCGCGCCGAATGATCGTAGTGATAGTCGAGCCCCGTCTCCCCTATCCCAACCACCTTGGGCCGACCCGCTTGCGCCCTGATCCGCGCAAGCACCGCCTCGTCCACCAAACGAGCGTCGTGTGGATGAACACCAACGCTCGCGAAAACCTCGGCGTGGGCTTGGGCGATCTCCAAGGTCGGCTCGTTGGCCTTCTCCGCATCACTTGCGCCGATCGCCACGATCCGGCTGACCCCAGCTGCCTTGGCTCGTTCCAACACCGACGGCAGCTCCGCCCCAAAGCCCTCCAGATGTGCGTGCGAATCGACGAGCCCAGTCACAAAGCGCCCAGACCGCACCCGATGCGACTTGGCAAGATGCCGGTCTCGAGCTCGGCGAACGCTGAGGTGTTTTTTCGCCCATTTGTTCGCTCGGGCAGTCTTCGCTTTTGGCCCGCGTTCCTCTAGCCTCCGGGCGATGGCGAGCCGCCGACCGATGATCCTCGTCTGCCCGAACGCCGGCGTCATCGGCAGCACGCTGGTCCGCCGCCGCGACCTCGAGCTCTGCTGGGCCCTCACGTCCAACGAAGCAGCGGCCGTGCTGTCGCGAACACGAGTGGACCTCGCGCTGCTCCGCGAGTCTCACGCCAAGCCGATCCTCGACAGCCAGCCCGTGAGCACCCAAGACGATCGCACGCGGTTCGCCGTGTTGCTCGAGGAAGACGGCTGGTCTCGGCGCGACCACTGGATCTCGATGGGCGCCACCGCAGTCGTCAGCGCTCGAATGAGGCGCGAGCTCGAAGCCGTAATCTCCGAGCTCACCGGCCTCGCCTTCTCTCGCCACCTGCGGGCGCCGATCGCCAAGGTCGTGAGGGTCACGTCCGGATCGTTCGATGCCACACTCGAGACGCACGACCTCTCGATCTCCGGCGTGAGCGTCATCGACCTCCCCCCCGGCAAGCTCGGCAGCGCGGTTCGAGTGCGCTTCGATTTCCTCCCGAACGCCCTGTCCGCGTTGGTCGTCCGCTACTTCGCCGCTCACGATCGACCGGCCGCGGGCCTGTCTTTCCTCGAGGTGACCGACGAAGAGCGAGCGATGCTCGAGCACGCGGTCAAAGACGCGAACGTACGCGCGCGAGCCGAGCGACCGCCGGAGTTCGGCGACGCGATCGGCGAGGAGTTCGGGCCGCCGACGGGCGAGTTCGACACGCCGAGCATGACCGCGGAGCTCCCGAAGCGTCCGCCGGTTCCGGCCGTCGACATGGTGAGAAGCATCCTCGCAGGCGCTTCGGTCGAAGGCGGCCCGCCTTGGCTCGTCGATCTCGCCAAGGAGCTGACCGACAGCGAGAAGAAGGAGGCGCTCGGAGAGCCCGCTCCCCCTTGGGCGAGAAAGGCGCTGGAAGGGCGCCTGAAGGTGCACGCAGCGCGATCTCGCGCGGGCGACCGCAACCTGAGTCGATCGGAATTTCGAGAGACCTTCGAGCTCTGCGAGACGCTCGCCAAAGTCGCCGCAGGAGCTCCGAACGAGCAGCTCCTCGAGGTCACCGAGGTTCGCTCGGGTCTGCTTCGGGGCCTCTACGGCGTCGAAAAGAAGCCCCACAAACGTGTCGAGGTCCGCGGCGTGGTGCTCGGAACACCTTCGCAGCCGCCTCCTGCGCCCGTTAGCCTCGCACCTGGAGACGACATCAAAGATCGCGCCGAAGCGATGCTCCGTCGAGGCGACATCCGCGGCGCAGCCGATCTCTACAAGAGCCGCAACTTCTTGAAGCAGGCCATTCAGATCTATCTCAACTTGCTCGACCTCCCTGGCGAAGCGGCTCCGCTCTATGCGCGCCTAGGAGATCACCAGCGCGCCGCTGATCTCTTCGCGCTCGCGGGCGCGCTCGATCACGCCGCTCAAGAGCTCGTGAAGGTCGCGCGCACCTCTCCGCGCCCCGAGCTCTTCATCCCGCGCCTCAATCGCCTCTCCATCGAGATCACCCTCGGCTTCCTCGAAGAGATCACACGGCGAAGACCACTCTCGGAGGACACCGTAGAGCTCTGGTACCTGTTCGCGCTGTCCCTCGAACGCGTCGGGGAGGTCGAGAGATCCCGCGCGATCCTCGAACAGATTCGAGATCGCTTCGCCGGCTACAAAGACGTGGTGTCCAGGCTCGAAGGCCCCGCCGCCGTGGAGCCGCGACCGTCGATGGCGCCGCCGTTCGGCATGGTCGCGCCGATCCCGCCGGCGCCCCTACCAGGCTGGTCCGAGCACCCGACCTGGGACGAGGTCACCGGATCCTTTCGAGCCCCCGCGGAGCTCGTCACGGGGAAGGACATCGACGCCGTCGCGCGCGAGGCCGCCGGCGTCGTCACCGGACGTTTCGACGCTCCGCGCACCGTCTCGGCCACCGGCCGAACCTTCGAAGTCGCCGCTGCGGAGCCACCCGTCATTCGCGGCACCGCCGAACGACCGTCTGAACCTGCTCTGCCCCAAGCGCTTGGGGCGTTCGACGACGGACCCCTCGACCCGTTGCTGCGGGACTCCGCGATCAAGCGATCTGCCTTCGACCCGAACACGACCGCGACGAGGCTCCGGGTCGGGGGTCGCCGCGTCACTCCTGAGACCATCGAAGATCACGACCTCGTGGCGCTCGCAGACATCGGCGTCGGCCACTTCGACGCCGCCGTCGACGCCCTCGATCGCATCGAAGCGATCCACTCTGGCTTCGATCGCGCGGGCGAGCGCGCCGACGCGATCCGACGCTGGCAAGAAGCGATCGCCTCGCGAACCTCGCACCTGTCGCTCGCCGGCCGCTTGGAAGACGTCTCCGAGGCTCGCTACGCCCTGCGCGGCGAGCTCGGTCGCGGCAAACACGCGGTCGTCTACTGCGCCAAGGACAGCATCGATGCGCGAGATGTCCTCCTGAAGGTGTATCGACCCGAGTACGTCGCCGGCTGGCGAAATCGCCGCCCGGTCTTCGATCGGCTCCAGAAGATCGCCAAGCTCGACCACCCAAACCTCGCCGCTGTCCTCGACGTCGGCGAAGTCGACAAACGCGCCTACGTCGCCTCCGAGTACGTTCCCGGAACCCTCTCCGGCTTACTCTCCGTAAGAAACCGCATCTCGATCGTGGAGAGCTTGCGCCTCGCCATGCGCATCAGCGCCGCGCTCATCGACATCCACTCAGCGAAGCTCGCGCACGGAAACATCAAGCTCGAGAACGTGCTCTTCGACCCGCTCGGCACCGTGAAGCTCACCGACTTCTGGCTCCCGGTCCCCGAACCTCCGTCCGAGGCCAGCACCGAAAGAGAGCTCGCCTTCCGATCCTCGGCCCAGCTCGAAGGCCAAACACCCGTCCCCGCCGACGACATCTTCGCCGTGGGCGTCCTCCTCTACCGGACCATCTCCGGACGCTGGCCGTACGCCGGCCTCGAACGCCAACAGATGCCCTCGAGCCTCGCAGGCGCCACCAAGGCTCGACCCGACTGGCTCGACGCCCTCGTCCTCCGCGCCCTCCACCCCGATCCGGCCGTCCGCTACCCAACCGCGATGGAGTTCTCCAAAACGCTCGGCTTCATCTTGGGCAAAGTCAGCAGCGCCCGGTCCGACGCCGAGCTCCCAAGCGTGATCGTCCCGCCAACCCCCAAATCCGCGCCTCCGCCCGTCATCAGCACGCAGGGACTGCCGATAGAGTCGGTCGACATCCTCGCCCCGGAAGACGAGAAAAACCGCTAGAAGCGAACCTCTGGCGTCCAAGCGTTCAACCCCAAGCTTTCAGCTTTTGGCTGAACGCCCCGTTCCGTAACATCACGGCCCCTTCAAGAGCTCCTCGAGCCTCGCGAGCGCCCGCATCTTTCTCATCCGAACGCCGCCAGGAGTGATCCCCAAAAGGCTCGCCACCCTCGGAGCTGGCATCTCGTCTTCGACCAGCAACAGCAACAACGTCCGATCCTCTGCGGAGAGCCTGTCTAGCGCGGCTCGAACTCGTGCCCTCTCGGCGGCGTCGAGGAGCGCCTCATCCTGAGGCTGCCCCGGATCGGCGACCCCCGCCGCGGCTGATAGATCGGAGGCGGGTCGACTGCTCTTGCGACCCTGCCGATGAAAAAATCGACCCGCGACGGAGTAGACGAAGGTCGTCAGCGCCGCGTCCCCCCGATAGCTGCGCAAGACTTTGAAATCGTCCTGCACGAGCAGCACCTCGAACCCTTGGAGCAGGTCGTCCTCTTGGCCCTCGAGCGACCGATTTCGCGCCTTCGCGCGCTGCAAACACGACCGGACGATCGCGCGAACCTGCTGAAGCAAGGACGAAAGCGCCGTCTGGTCCCCGGCGACGACTCGCGCGACGAGCTCCAGGTCCTCGGATCGCTGCGCCATCAGCCGGACGCAGGTTACTCCGAAAACGGTCCGACGGCCCGTTGAGGCGCTTCGACGCCCCGCTTCGTGGGAAGCACGGGGATCGACAGAGACACACTCATTCTGACACCATTTCTATCGTGCCATCTCGCGACCCGAAGGGAGCTCCGAGCCGCGCGGGCCGCTGGGCCCGACGCCTCGCCTCCGTCCTCGCCGTCGCAGCCCTCGGCTGTGCGAGTACACCTCGCAGCTCCGGCGCCGATGGGTATTGGGTTGGCGAGCTTCCTCCCGAACCCTACGTCGAGAGTATTCCGCCGCCCATGTCAGGCTACGCGTGGGTTCCTGGGTACTGGGAGCTCTCCGCCGGGATGTGGATCTGGGTTCCAGGTCGTCTCTACCCGCTCGCCTACGCGAGCAACTGGATTCCTCCGCGATGTACGCCGCATCGCGGCTCGTGCTGGTACGTCCCTGGCCACTGGGACCCCGCCCGCGATCCCCGTCCTCGCAAGTCCGACTCGCGACCTCGAGCGACCGCGCAAGCCGCGACCAACCCGCATACCAGCACCTCTCTGCGACCCTCCGTCAACGCCCTCGGGCGGACCGGGTCGAGGACCCCTCGCCCCGGAGTCGCCTCCACCCCTAGCATCGCGCCTCGAAGGCCCGACCCTCGGCCCCTCGCCCACCTCAACCCTCAGCCCCCGATGGCAACCCAGGCCACCACGACTCCCGCGCTCGTCCCGAATCAGCCGGCCATCGTTCCCCCGTCCGTCAAACGACAATACCCAGGCCCCAAAAAATACTGAGTCGCGACAGATCAACTCACAAATCGATCCATGCCCCGAGCCCCGCGGACGCCTCGATCCGGTCGATGAATTGCAGCTGAGGGCTCGGTCCGAAAAAACCGAGCACACCCACCCGGAGCCGCGACCGCATCCCCTCCGACCGCCATTCCACACCCACTTGGAAATCCACTTGCGGTCTCATCCCGGAATCTTCCGAAATCTCCGTCCACAAACCCACGAATGGGTGTGCCGAGAGCTCGGACGAGGCTGACTCCAGTCCCAGGTTGAAATGCCACGGCCCCGCCGGACCGCGATGGACGAACCCAAATCCCAGCTCTGAGAAGATCCTCAGGAAATCGACGGGTGCCGCGCTCATCCCTAAAATGAACGCGTCCCGGCTGTATTCGTTCGAACGCGCTCCCGCAAACGTTTCGAAGTACTCGTCGACCAGATGGGAGCTGACGTGGCGATACTCGAGCTTGAGCTGGTAGTCGTCGCCTGAGTCATACGCGACGATGAACCCTCCGAGAAAGTCCGCCGAAAGCACCTCCCGGTTTCGCTCGAGGTCGAGCCTCGCAAAAACTGCGGCCTCCGCATCCAATTGAAACGCCCCCTCGTGAAGATCCCATCTCAGCACGCCCGTCCGACCTCCGATCCCGAGGTCCCAATAGAAGTGCTTCGACTCGAAGTCGAAAAAGAGCTCGTCACTCATGCGAGCTTCTCGTAGCCGCCCCATCGAAACGGGAAACGCCAGCACGCTCGGAAGCGCGTCGAAGGCCTGCGCCGACAGCAGAAGAGCGACGGCCAGCACCCCGAGAGTGTAGGAATGGCCGCGTGGGCGCGCCAGGTCAGAAGTCGAACAGGATCCGCGACAAATTGACCTTCCCATCGACGACCAGAACACCTTCGAGCGCGAGCCGAACGGCCTGAAGCTCCCCGGCCTCTCCGGGCAAACTCAGCCGGCCGCTGGCGGACACGACGCGGTGCCACGGCACGTCGCTCTCGGCACCGAGCCCCGCGAGCGCATAGCCGACCTGGCGCGCATGACCCGGCCTTCCGGCGGCCTTCGCCACGCGCCCGTACGTCGAGACCCGACCGCGAGGGATCCGCGACACCGCTTCGTAGATGGACTCCCAGCTAGCCTCGGCGCGGCGTGCCATCTTGGTTTTGGTACAACCTCGCCGCTCTTTGCGCTATCAACGCACCGATCATGAAAGTCGTCTCGATCGGCGGAGGCCCCGCGGGCCTCTACTTCTCCATTCTCATGAAGCGTGCCAGCCCGCGCCACGAGATCACCGTGCTCGAGCGAAATCGGCCCGGAGACACGTTCGGTTTCGGCGTCGTCTTCTCCGACTCCACGCTCGGAAATCTGGGCGCCGAAGACCCCGATTCCCTCGCAGAAATCCGGAAAAGCTTCTGGCACTGGGACGACATCCACGTCTTCCATCGCGGCGAGCGAGTCGTATCCAAAGGCCACGGCTTTGCCGGACTCTCGCGGCAGCGCTTGCTCGACATCCTCGAAGCCCGCGCGATCGAGCTCGGGGTCGAAGTCCGCCACGAGGTCGACGTCGAAGACCCCACGCCGTACCTCGCCGCCGACCTCGTCCTCGCCGCAGACGGCGTGAATAGCCGCATGCGGACCCTCTTCGCCGAGACCTTCAAGCCAGAGATCGACTGGCGTCCCAACCGCTTCGTCTGGCTCGGCACTACGTACCCATTCGACGCCTTCACCTTCTGGTTCGAAGCCAACGAGCACGGCCTGTGGCGAGTTCACGCCTATCGCTACGACGAAACTCACTCGACCTTCATCGTCGAGGGAACCGCCGAAGCCTACCAGAAGGCCGGCTTTCGAGAATTCGACGAGACACGCACGCTCGCCTATTTCGAAGAGCTCTTCGCCCACCGGCTGAACGGTCATCGACTCGTCGCCAACCGATCGCTGTGGCGCCAATTTCCCACCATTAGGAACGCCTCGTGGCACCACCAAAACGTCGTCCTGATGGGAGACGCCGTCCACACCGCTCACTTCTCGATCGGCTCGGGTACCAAGCTCGCCATGGAGGACGCGATCGCACTCAAGGACGCGGTGATCGGTTCGACGAGCATCCCGGCCGCCCTGGAGTCGTACGAAGCGACGCGCAAGCCCGTCGTCGAGTCCTTGCAGCGCGCCGCTCGAGTCAGCCTGGAGTGGTTCGAAAACACCGAACGATACCTGGGCCTGAGCCCGAACCGCTTCGCCTTCAGCCTGCTCACCCGCAGCCTTCGAGTGACTCACGAAAATCTCCGAGCTCGCGACCCGGAGCTCGTAAGCGCCGTCGACGCGGAAGTCATTCGAGACGCCAAAATCGCGACCGGACGCGAGCTCGCCCCCAGCGCTCCGCCGATGTTCACGCCGCTTCGCCTCCGGGACCTCGTGATCGAGAACCGCGTGACCGTCTCGCCGATGTGTATGTACTCAGCCGACGACGGCGAGATCGACGACTTCCACCTCGTCCACCTCGGAAGCCGCGCGATCGGAGGCGCCGGCCTCGTGATCGCGGAGATGACCGACGTGAGTCGCGAAGGTCGAATCACCCACGGCTGCGCCGGGCTCTACCGAGAGAGTCACGGGGTGGCTTGGAGGCGAGTCGTCGATTTCGTACACGAACACTCGGCGGCAAAAATCGGAATTCAACTGGGCCACGCCGGGCGCAAGGCCTCGACTAAGCGCCCGTGGGAAGGCGGTGGACCCATCGAGGGAGCTGGCGCCTGGCCGACGGCGAGCCCAACGAGCCGACCCTACGCGGCGAATTATCCGCTTCCCACCGAGCTCGATGGACCTGCTCTGAGCCAACTCATCGATGACTACCGGCGCGCGACGCGCCTCGCCCAGGGCGCTGGGTTCGACCTCCTCGAGGTTCACATGGCCCACGGCTACCTGCTCTCGACCTTCCTTTCGCCGCTCACGAACGACCGAAGAGACGAGCTCGGTGGGTCCGTGGAGAATCGGCTTCGATTCCCGGTCGCCGTGCTCGAGGCCGTTCGGACCGAGTGGCCTTCACACAAGCCGATCTCCGTGCGGATCTCGGCGACCGAATGGGTTCCGACTGGAACGAGCGCCGGCGACCTCCTGACCATCGCCAAGACCCTCCACCAAAAAGGCGCGGATATCATCGACGTCTCGGGCGGCGGCGTGGTGCCCGAGCAACGCCCCCCGTACGGGCGGCTCTATCAGACCCCGTTCGCCGAGCTCATTCGGCTCGAGCTTGGGATCCCGACGATCACGGTCGGCAACATCTCGTCATGGGCCGACATCAACGGAGTCATCGCGGCGGGCCGGGCGGACTTGTGCGCTCTCGCTCGCGGGCACCTCTACGACCCCTATTGGACGCGCCACGCGGCTCAGGCCCAAGGGTTCGAGCTCCCCTGGCCGCCTCAGTATCAGCTCGCGAAGACCTTCAAGCCGCGCGCAGACTGACGGCAGGCCTCCTCTCCGGCCCTGGAAACGCAGGCCTCCTCCAGCCCTGGGAGCGCCTCCTCCAGCCCTGGGAGCGCCTCCTCCAGCCCTGGGAGCGCCTCCTCCAGCCCTGGGAGCGCAGGCATCTTGCCTGCGCCTAAGCTTCGCGGACCCACATCTCTGGCCCTGGAAACGCCCTCCTCCAGCCCCGCGGCATCCCGAGAGCAAATCTTGCCCGCGCGTAAGTTCCGCACATTTGGGCCCTGTTCTGCGGTCGGCGGGCGCGGACATCGCAGGTGAGTCGCGCAAATTCGCCGAAGAGCCAGCGTGAGCGCAAACATGAGTTGCTCGGGGGCTCACGCTGGCTTACTCTTCGAAGGTGAAACTTCGGAAGCTTGCCGCGTCTTCGGCTGGGCTCTGCCTTGCGCTCACGGCCTGCTGGACCGACGAGCCAAAAACGGCAGCTCCCGCCGGTTCAAAAGCCTCCTTGGTCTCGACGGCCGTTCCAGCCAACCTCGAAGGCGACTCGCCCAGTCCCCCAGAAACGACGCTCCCAGAAACGACGACCGGCGCGATCGAAGCGAACGAGGAGGCCTCGCCGACCTTGGTCGTCGAACCCTCGACGGCGAAGCGCCGACGAGCCTGCCCCACTTGGACCGCGCAACGACTCTTCGAAGAGGATGGGTTCATCCTGGCCGTCGGCGAAGTCAAAGGGATCCGCGACCCGTCCTTGGCCCGGACGACGGCCGAAGCAAGAGCACGAAGTGAGCTCGCCAAAGCGCTCGGCTTGGATCAACGCGGCGCGACTCTCGAAGGGTCCGAAGTGGTCAAGTGGACCGCCTGCGCCGGACACACCTACGTGTTGGTCAAAGTAGCCCGAGCGACGGTGCGCTGAGTACAACTCCTCCGGCGTCTTCCCTGCGCCTGAGTTTGGCGGACCCACCTCCCCGGCCCTCAGAGAGCTTCTCCGGCCATCCTGCCTGCGCGCAGGCTCCGCGGACCCACATCTCCGCGGGTGCGGCTCCCAGGACTTCGTGCCCGTCGAAGCACTCAATCTCGTGCCTCGATCGCGTCGCGCGACGCCGCCGCGCTCCTGGCCGCGCGGACCACCGAGATCCGCTCAGCCGCGCGAGTCCTAGCAACCCACTCCGGCGGCGCTTCCACCCCGAAGGACTCCTCCAAGACTTCCGAAGTCACTCGACCCAACCCATCGATCAGAGGCCCGGTATCGACCAATCCCATGACCGACTTACCGATCCCGGCAATCACCGCCCCAGCCGAAGAGATCGCGTCGGGAACGTGAATCACCCCGCGCTGACGAAGCAGCTCCGGAATGTCCGGCGACGCCAAGGTATCGTTGGCGGCGCCGCAAATCAACTTGGCCTTCGTCGCGCTCGCAACCGACTCGGTCAGAACGCCTCCGTCCGCACATGGGCAAAACACGTCGACGGACTCGACCAAGGCGCGATCCACCGAGACGACCCGCGCACCAAGCTCGCGCGCGAGGGCCTGGGCGCGCTCGAGGTCGAGATCGGACAAGATCAACTCGGCGCCCAAGGGAGCCAATCTCCGCGCGACCGCAGCGCCCATCGACCCGACGCCCTGAATGAGCACCGACGACCGCGACAGCTGGGGAAGGTTGCCGACCGCGAGCGCCGCACTCATACAAACCTCGACGCCTCGGGCCACGGCCTCCGCGAGCCCTCGCCCGTCGGTCTCCACGTAGCGCGTGCGAGTGGCCATGGCTTCGAGGTCCGCCGCAGTCGTCCCCAAGTCACCCGCGGTCCGAAAGATACCTCCGAGCTCCTCGATGAACTCCCCGAGCCTCGCGAACGCGGCGGTCCGATCCAGCTCGGGTCGCATCATCATCACACCCTTGCCACCGCCCGCATCGAGGCCCGCTAGCGCACACTTCCTCGTCATACTCCTCGCGAGGCGCGAGGCCTCGACGACCGCCGACGGCTCGTCCGCGTAGGACTTGGTGCGAATCCCTCCGGCCGCAGGCCCCAACGTGAGGTCGTCCAACACCACGACCGCGCGCAGCCCAAGCTGAGGCTCGGCAAACAGGAGCACGCGTTGGATCCCATGTTGTTCCAAAGTCCCGAACACGACGCGGAGTCTACACGTTGGCGGGCTCGATCGCCTTCCTCGATGGCTTGAGCGGAGCGCGCACCTGTCGTAAACATCGCGAGCTTGCTCGCCCTGCGTCGCCCCGTAGACCGCATCCCCGTGCTCGTCTTCCTCTCCTGGACCTTCGTCGATTTCGTGCTGTACTTCACCGTCGACAACCTCTGGTGGCTGGCGGCCTACTGGCTCTTGATGATCGTGCCGAAGGGATCCTCAGGCGCGTGGAGCCATCACCATCAGCACTGCCCCACCTTCACTTCCACGGCGCTCAATCGCATGCTCGAGTTCTCGCATGCCCTGCACACCGGGCAAACGACCAACCTCTGGGTGCTTCACCACGTCTTTGGCCACCACCTCAATTACCTCGACCAGACCAAAGACGAGAGCCGCTGGAAACGGAAGGACGGCTCCCGATTGGGCGAGCTCGAGTACGCGCTGGCCGTGACCTTGACCGCCTACCCCCGCGCGTTCAGGGTAGGCGCCCGGTTCCCGCGCGAACGACGAGACTTCCTGATTTTCGGGCTACTCACGAGCACCCTGGTCGCCGGGCTCGTCGCCCACCGACCCGGCCAGGCGCTCCTCCTGTTCGTTCTCCCGATGTTCCTGAGTACACTCTTCACTTCCTGGGTCACCTACGACCACCACGCCGGACTCGAAAGCACAGACCCCTATTCCGCGTCGTTCAACAACGTCAGCCGCTGGTACAACATCCTCACCGGCAACCTCGGCTACCATACCGCTCACCACCTCCGACAAGGCATCCACTGGTCCGAGCTCCCCGAACTCCACGCGTCGATCGCCCACAAGATCCCCGCGAATCTGTACAAAGACTCGATGCTGAAATTCCTCCTCCCAGGCTGAACTTGGCCCACTCGCCTGAGTCTTGCGAGCTCCAAGGCTCCGGTCGAGCTTCATAACCCGGCCTAGCCGGTACCATAGAAGATCG